>CAYJQI010000001.1:0-791048 GCA_964372485.1 uncultured archaeon
AACCGCAGCCTCCACCGCTTGTGTGCTCCCCCGCCAATTCCCTTAAGTTTCACCCTTGCGAGTATACTCCCCAGGTGGCCCACTTAACACCTACGCTCCGGCACTGCAATCTCCCAAGAAGATTGCAACACCAAGTGGGCATTGTTTACTGCCAGGACTACCGGGGTATTTAGTAGCGACGTGTTAGCTTTGGCATATCTAAAAAATCAACACATCACCATATCTAATCCCGATCGCTCCCCTAGCCTTAGTCCCTCACCGTCAGACGAGTTCCAGGTAGACGCCTTGTGTGGAAATTTAAAATTTCGCCACAGGTGGTCCCCCTAGGATTAAAGGATTTAACCCCTACACTAGGAGTACCCCTACCCTCTCCCTCTCTCAAGCCTAACAGTATTCCCCGCAAGCCTGATAGTTTGCTATCAGATTTCACAGGGAACTTGATAAGCCGGCTACGGACGCTTTAGACCCAATAATAGTGAGCATCACTAGGGCCCCGGGTATTACCGTTTACCGTGATTGGTAAAGTAATTGAGTACCAAACCATGGCGGCTGGCACCCGTGTTGCCCGGCCCTTATTCTCCCTCCTGTTTTCAGAAGGCAAAAGTTTCTGTAAAACAGAAACACTCCACGTTCCCTTTTCGTCCGTTAAGACATTGAAAAGTTTTCTTACCTGCTGCGTACCGTAGTACCTGGTTTCATGTCTCAGAAACCATCTCCGGGCTCCTACTTCCATAGCCCGTACTCGTAAGAGGTTTGATGGTTCATTACACCATCAACAGCCTGATGAGCCACAGTCCCATCCTTAGCCGCAAAAGCTTTTGTTCTAATCACATTCCAGTTAACTAGAACTATGGCGGATTAGCCTCACGTTTGCGAGATTGGCCACCAGCTAAGGGTAGGTTGACTATGTATTACGGAGCAATTCGCCTCGGATCTTATCCGATCGGCTCGCATGGCTTAGTAGAACGCGGATAGCAATGCTCTCTGACGGGATCAGTCAGAATTGGCGGTCTAACCCTCTAAGGTTTCATCATAATTAACCTTACCTGCAACGCTACTGCAGATTTTAGCTATAATAAATCACGAACTAGAATAGAACTTTTTCACCCCTTGTCAGTTGACGTAGTCAAAGCCTAACGCCATTAGCTCGTGAGACTAGAAATTATAATGCCGGAGAAGTATTTAAAGGTTAGATTGAAAAGATTTTTTTGAAAGACTTAACGTCCAAGAAACTTTTCTTGTGCTGCTCTAACAAAAACTTTATGACCATCTATACCAGCATATTTTTCAGCCAAAGTAGGATCACCTTGTATAGTTATCGATGGTGTAAAATTACCATTATCATACCCTTCATTAATTATTACACTACATTGGGTATTGTCGCCTTGAATATTTATTCTAAATCGTCTATTGCCCAAACTGTTAAAAACCGGACTTACACTGATGTTTGTAATTGAAGTGGAAACTTTCTTTTCTGGTTTCATTGATTCATATCTAACTCTATTTCTTTCATTTATTTCATCCGTAACTCTCATCATTTCAACATGTCGATCGAATTCTTTTTTACGAAAAGCATTGAAAATAGGTTTAAATCTATCATATAATTCTTCTGGGGTATTGCCACTGAGTTTTCCGAACCAACCATATCTTTTTAATACATATGTGTAATGTTGTCTGAAAACATCAGTGTATTCTCTAAAAACTTCTTCTTGCGTATTTCCACTCAGTCTTTCTGAAAGGCCACTTTTCCGCAGCAATGTTTCGTAAAATGTTCTATAAAAATTACTGTCTAATTCTTCTCTAGTACGGCCTTTTAATCTACCGTTCCCACCAATGGTTTTTAGCTGACTCGTATAATGTGTTCTGACATCTTCCAAATCTCTTTCTTTCCATGCTATTATATAACTTTCATATAATTCTTCTGGAGTATTTCCATCCAGTCTACCGTTCCAACCTCTTTCTTTAAGATGACTTTCATAATATGCTCTGGCATCGGGTATTTCCTTATCTTCCTGTTTTACATTTCTTTTAGCTATGCTCATAAGGTTGTATTACTACCGAATACTTATAAAGACTAGTTCATACAAACTAGATTCAATTTGAATAATAATCATGTTGTCTCAAAAAGTTTATTCCAAAAATTTGTACTTCTTCACAATTTCAGTTTTGATCCACCATTTTCCAATTCCAAACCACTGACCCGCTTTAACATAAGTCAATCCAAGAAGTACAAGCGCATAAACAATATGTTCATCCAGAAACGGATGATGCTCTGGCGGCCAAACTGACATATACAACATTATCATTAACAACGCGCCCAAATATCCTGCAGGATTCATTCCTGCACCAATCAAAAGTGCAATACCAATTCCCAATAATCCAATCATGAACAACCAATCAACTAAAACATTTCCGGCAAGACTTTGATAGAATGATGCGAATGGCCCTTTCGTTGCGAATTTCAAATATCCATATGTTGGAGAGACTCCGTCAATCCAAGCTTTTCCAGCTTCGGTTGCAAATCCCAATCCAAAAACTTTATCGAAAAACGCCCATAAAAATATTCCAGCAATTGCCAATCTTAGAATAATCCAAATCTTCTGGTCAAATTTGTATCCCATCAATTATCACTTGTTTCTAATCCACTTAAGAGTTGCGATAAGTAAGATTATCGGAAACCCATCTGAAATTAAGTTGAGTTCAAATTACCACAATATTGGCCCTATTGTTAATTTCTATTTGTATTTCTGACAGAAAAAGAACATTGGATCTTACGATTTTAAATAATTTGATTTTTAGTTGAATGTAATGAACTTGACATATGCATTATCTAAAGCTGGAGTGGGTAAAGGTACTAAAGTAGCTTTAATGCCGTCTGCTCTCGGTTACGAAGAAATAGGCAATGCTGTTCGCGAAATGGAAGCACATCTCTTATTTGTTGATCATAACGATGAAGTATTAGGCAAAGTACAAAGACTTTTTCCCGAGTTTGAGATACGAAAAGCGGACGCTTTAACTTTTCATGAAGAAGGTATATTAACATCTGTTCATTATAGATCAATGGAAAATTATCCACATGAAACTATAAAATATAAAGGAAATGTTGTACTTTATTGGGAAGGATTTAGAAAAATGATAAGAAATATTCGGAAAATTTCCCCAAATTTTGTGCTATTTTCGAATAAAGGTTATATGGGGGATATGATCAGATTTACCAGTAATGAACAATTCGTATTAGTAACGGAAGGATTTACTATTTTAGAGGAAGGAGATTGCAAGTCACCGGGAATTGACAAATACACTATCTCCAAGCGGGATCCAGATCCGATATCATATTCCACTTTACTCAAATCGAGCTTCGATGAAACATAAGTCATGATAAATCTCTCAAAGAGACAAGAACTTGCACTGTTTGACAAATTTCTAGCCCATCATTTTTTAATTACAAACTATTGACACCTTATGCATGTCAAACCAGTGAAAGCAGTATATAAATAATTTTTTGAGTTCAAACAATCACTATTGACCTAAATATAATTTGCTTCCCTAAAAGAAAAAGAATATGGATTTTGAATGTTACCTTCTATTTTTGTTCAAACTATAACCATTGATAGTTCTTTTTAAATCAGTAAACCTTTTCTTTGCAGGTTCACTTAATTCGTAACCCTTAGGTGTCAATTGGACAACGCCTCTTTCTATTGCAACATCAACAACTTTTCGATAACCTTCTTCTGCGTCTAAATCTTTATAAAATTGAAAAGGGCGGGATCTACCATATTGTAATTTCACTCTCCCCACTAGTTCATCGTAATTAAGAGTTTGTGACGATTCACCCAAAACTATAACAATAGCTGATTCTGCAAGATCATCTTCTCCTAATCCAGGCCATTCTAATTTAGCCATTTCGCGAGCACCAGCTGTTATAAGAGCGTCTAATGGTGATGATCTCCTATATTGTTTGCTCATGAATTTTATTTGATTTAAAAATTTAAATATTTAGGTCAGGCGACTTTGGAATTATTTTATTTCTATTTAATAACAAGCAGGTCCCGTTGCGAGAATCGAACTCGCGTCCTGCGGGCCACAGCCGCATGCTCTACCATTAAGCTAAACGAGACATTACGATAAAGTTAAGAGACATTTCTAGATTTAAATTTATTTCAAAATATATCATTAAAATTACTGAGGAATATTTATTTTACGAATTCTAACAGTTTTTCCATTACTCACAATGTTTACCCAATCTCCTCGATGAAGTTCTTCTCCATTTTCATCACGTGACGATCCGAAATAGGTTACCTGTGCATGTCTTAGAGCCATTATGTCATCATGAGCCAAAATTCCATAGGAACTTGTAAAAATATTTGCTTGATGGTTTTTTAAAAGATTTGCATGTCTTGCATATCGAGGTTCGCCAACAAAAACAGAAGGTTGGTTATCGGGATTTATTGGTTCAGTATGACTTCTTTCCCATGGGTCGTCTTCTTTGAGCCACTTGGGTGATTTCTGTATATCTTTTATAGTTGTTCTAACATGACTTTCAAAAGACTCTCTTGAATTGTAATGACCGATATAATTAGGATTTCTTATGTTTCTTTTAGTTCGCTCAAAGTCACCTATAACTTTTGTGGGAAATAATCCTTCATATCCTTCCAACTCTGCGACTGCACTAGATCTAAATATTCGTGGCCAAAGAATTGGATATCTGTCAGCTCTTCGCAATACATCATCGATAGATTCTTCAGGAGTTTTAACAACCATATCCACTTGAGGTATACCTGTCAAATGTTCCCGCACGTACATCAAAATACCAGCTTTAGCTCCATAGCGATGTACCAAAGCTTTCGGATATCTCATATTCATGAAATAGATAGATAGTTTTATAAAAGTTCAAAGTTTGTTAAATATCCACAAGAGTATAATTAATGCCGAGGGCGAGATTTTAACTCGCGACCTCCGCGTATCTTATGTCATCTTTTTATCAAAGCTCATAGACAATATGAGCACGGCTTAGACTCTTTCGATGTTATGGACAGGCTAAACTACCTCGGCGTTCCAATGAATTCAGTAGTGAATTCTTCAAATTTTCTTTTATGTTTAGGGTTAATAAATCCTATTATCTTCCAGAATTTTAAAGTATTTTTCTTTCCGTTATATTGGAGTCTATAAACATTTCCTGTTGGATGCTTATGAGATATATACAATCCGCCTTTGATTCCAAATTGTGATAGAAAATTACGTATTTGTATCAATATAGTAGTTGATTTATTTCCAAATTCCACACGAGGATAAAATATTCCATTGTTATTTGTAATAACCATCGATCCATCTGTAGCAAAGAATCCTGATATAACATTTCGCATAATTTTTTTGTCTTGCACAAGACTCTTTGATATAGAAATATTCTTTTTCCTACCGGCAGGATAATTCCATTTCTTAGTCATGTACTCAAAAACCTCCTTAGAATATATGATTAAATCCAGAGCAGAGGAATCTTTTCTAAAATTTAGATGAATAGGTTTTTTAAAAAGTTTTTCTAGAATTGGTTTGATCCCCAATATTAGAAAATCTTTATCATCTATACTGTGACCTGTGATTGTTATCTTATACTGACTACTATATTTTCCAACACTTCCATCTCCTAACATTGCACCGTACAATAAAGATTCACCATCTAACATAACTATCTTTGTATATACATTACAATATGTACTATTTAAACATGTTGTATGTTCATTTTCGTAAGTATTTTAATAAACTTTTTTTACTAAATGAATCTGTATGCATTTAATAATTTTAGGTCCACATGGTGCAGGCAAAGGAACTCAAGCGAGAATGATTTCTGAAAAATACAATCTTGATTATATTTCAACCGGCGATATTTTAAGAGAGAATATTAAAAATCGTACGAATATCGGAATAAAGGCACAGGAATACATGGATGATAACAAATATGTTCCGGATAAACTTGTTAATGTCATAGTTGGTGTGAAATTGAGGAATAGTGCTGAAAAAGGATTTATTTTGGATGGATTTCCAAGAACTTTGGAACAAGCACAATTTCTTGATAGTATTCTAACAGAATTGGGAATGAACATTGATACTGTACTTAATTTAGAAGTCAACAAAGAGGAATTGATCAAGAGAATGTTGAAAAGAGCTAAAGAACAGAAGAGAAGTGATGATACAGAAGAAGGAATACGAAGTAGAATGCATGAATATGAGACAAAAGCTGAACCAGTGATAGATTATTACCGAACAAAGAATCTGGTTGTTGATATTGATGGTGAACAGAATATTGAGAAAGTTTTTAAAGATATTAAACAAGTTTTAGATAAGTTGATCGGATGATTGAAAAGACATTGGTAATAGTAAAACCAGATGGTGTTAAGAGAAATCTTACAGACGATGTAATAAGAAGATATGAAGATGCTGGATTGAAGGTTATTCAAAGAAAAACAATGATTGCGGATGCTGGTTTATTGAAGAAACATTATTCTGCGCATGTTAACAAACCATTCTACAAAGGATTGGAAACTTTCATGACAAGTGGACCGGTTGTTGTTATGGTAATTGAGGGAGAAGATGCTGTGGCAAAAGTCAGACAAGTTACTGGAGCAACTGATCCTAGCAAAGCTGAGAAAGGAACTATTCGTGGAGACCTGGGACAGGATTCTTTAGAAAAAGCTGACAGTGAAGGTAGAGCAATTGAGAATATTGTTCATGCATCAGGAACAAGAGAAGAAGCAGAAAAGGAAATTGCGCTTTGGTTTGGATAAAATTGAACTTTTTTCTATCGTCTTCATATAATATTTACATACTATACAAAGAAAATATATCGGGTAATGAAAATTATGTTTGAAGATGAAGTCGTTAAGATACTTGAAACTACTGGGGTTAAAGCTGATAAGGATATTTTAGAAACACCGCCACAAGAAGAATTTGGCGATGCATCATTTCCCTGTTTTCATCTTGCCAAGGAACAAAGAAGAAATCCTGTAGAAATTGCAACTGAAATTGCGTCGAAAATAAAGTTACCTAAGAGTTCATCGATAGAAAAATTGGAAGCAAAAGGGCCTTATGTCAACTTCTTTTACAATTATTCCAAATTGTCGGAAAACGTATTGAAAGAAATTTCAAAAAAGAAGGAACTTTATGGGAAAGGCAAAGAAAAAGAAAAGATAATGATAGAATATAGTGGACCAAACACAAACAAACCTCTTCATGTTGGACATTTGAGAAATGACTCCCTTGGAATGTCAATATCAAATCTCTTGGAATTTTCAGGAAATCAAGTTATACGAACTAACATCATCAATGATCGTGGTGTTCACATATGCAAATCTATGCTTGCATATCAAAAATGGGGGAATAGTAAAACACCTGAGAAGGAGAAAATGAAATCCGATCATTTTGTGGGGAATTTCTATGTAATGTTCGATAAAAAATTGAAAGAAGATCCGACACTGGAAGAAGAAATACACGAAATGTTGAGGAAATGGGAAGCTGGAGACAAAAAAGTTAGAGAGCTTTGGAAAAAGATGAATGAATGGGCAATAAGGGGAATAAAAGAAACATACAAAATATTTGGATCTAGATTCGATCTATGGCCTTTGGAAAGTGAATTCTATAACAAAGCAAAACCAGTTTTGGATGAGGGTATAAAGAAAAATATATTTTTCAAAAATGAAAAAGGAGATCTAGTTGCCCAGCTTGAACCAGAACTTCCCAACAAAGTTGTGCTAAGAGCAGATGGGACATCAATCTATATAACAAATGATATTGCTTTAACGAAACATAGATTTGAAACTTACAAAATAAACAAATGCATTTGGGTTGTTGCAACAGAACAGAATTTGCATTTTAAACAATTATTCAAAATATTTGATCTTTTAGGATATGGTTGGGCTAAAAATTGTTATCATTTAGGATATGGTTTAGTGAATTTACCAACAGGAAGAATGAAAACTCGTGAAGGAACAGTTGTTGATGCAGACGATTTAATAAAAGAAGAATCTGAACTTGCAAAAAGTGAAATTCTAAAGAGGGAAAAGAAAATAAGCAAAAAAGAATTGGAAGATCGTGCATTGAAGATCGCATTGGCTGCAATAAAATATTATCTGCTTAAAGTTGAACCTATAAAGGATGTGATGTTTGATCCTAACAAAGCAATTAGTTTCGAAGGTGATACAGGACCATATATTCAATATGCGCACACGAGATGTTCGAACATTTTAACTAAAGTGAAGAAATATGAAAGTAAATTCTCTGTTAAAAATATACAGCCACAAGAGAAAAAACTAATCAAAAAATTATCAATGTTTCCTGATATCGCATCGCAAGCAGCTCATGAATTAAAACCCAATTATATTTGTAATTATGCATATGAGTTGGCAACTACTTTCAGTAATTTTTATGAAACATGTTCTGTATTAAAGGCTGAAACTAAAGAATTGAAAAATTTTAGATTGACATTAGTAAATTCTACAAAAATAATTCTTGGAAATTGTTTGAAGTTTATTGGTGTTGAAACTTTAGAGAAGATGTAAAATTAAAAAAATGGCCGCTTTCATTTAAAGCCTTCGTACTGCCTGAGCTCTGCGAATGTTTCTTGAATATGCTCTTTGTTGAGCTCGTGTAGGTTTTTCTCTTTCAGGTATGTTGCGTCTATCCTTTGCTTCAAAAACGTCTCCTTTAAGCTTTCTAGGTTTAGAACCTAGCGTGTTAAGAAGCTTTCGCGCACCTATTGTATCTGGGACTAGTCTATTGCCCTCTACATGCGCATCATCTTTGCTGATAAGCCATGCTTGAGTATCCCAGCTGCCACTGCTTCTTCTTGCAGCGAGACGTTGGATATGGCCCTTCCTACCCACATCGTGGTAACGAAACGTTGTAAACTGTGTTTTGGGTCGAACTACAATTCTGTAGTATTTACCTTCTCCTTTCTCACCGGGTTTCGCTCGTCTTCTACTCTGAGGTCGAGATAACATTCGTTGTCTTTGGGTCAATGATTTCCAAAGTTCATGTGCTCTTCGAATATCTCTTAGCGATTGTATTCGGGTAAACATGAAACCACCTCCACTATATTCCCGAAAAGTTTGAAATAAAGACTAATTATCTACATTATTGTTCTTCTTTTTACTAATAAAATGAATGGCTTCTCCATATGCATCCATAACGGCTTCTCTCAACAACTCTACAAGGGTAGGATGAGGATGCAATGTATTTATCACATCATCTGTCCGAAGATATTTTATTGCAAGCAAAGCTTCTCCTATGATATCTGATGCACGTTCATTTATTATATGAATCCCAAGGAATTTTTTTGTTTGCGGATCAATAATTACTTTAACAAAACCATCTGTACTTCCCAAAGTCATTGCTCTTCCACTGGATTTCAAATTAGCCCTCCCGATCAAAACATTTTGTCCCTTTATCTCATCTTCTTTTATACCAACACTAGCTACTTCAGGGATTGTATATATGCAACGTGGTATTAGATGATCGTCCATTGAAGAGTTTGATCCCATGATATTATCCACAGCAACCATCCCATTTTGCATAGCCTCATGTGCGTATCTTCCACCTATAACATCCCCAATTGCGTAAACTCCTTTAACTGATGTTTCCATTTTACTATTAACTTTAATTCTTCCCATTTCATCCTTTTCAATTTCCAATTCTTCAATTCCTAAATTATTTGTATTGGGGATTCTTCCTGTACATGAAATTACTTTATCAACTTCAACAATCTGTCCAGTAGAAAGTTTTACTTTTGTTTTTGATTCATCCGTTATTTCCACAACTTTAGTTCCTGTAAAAACATTTACTCCATTTTCTTTCAGTATCTTTTCCATTTTTGTAGAAATTTCCTTATCTTCTTGTGGCAAAAGTCTATCCAACATTTCTACAAGGGTAACATTACTTCCGAGATTAGACAACATGAAAGAAAATTCCATTCCTTCCGGACCGCCGCCGATTATTAGAACATCTTTGGGAAGAGAATTTGATAATAGAAACTCTTCACTGTTCATAGCATTCTTGCTAGTTTCAAATAATTTTAATTTATTTCCTCTACTTCCAGTAGCGATTATAATATTTTTAGTTTTTAATGATTCTTTTCCGTTGTTTTCTTTTAGAATAACAACTTCATTTGGTGATTTTAGTTGGGCGGTGTTGAAAAATACAGTAATTCCATTTGATTTTAATAAAAATTCAATACCTTTTGCTAGTTTTTCTGTTAATTCTGTTCGTTTTTCAAAAAGTTTTTTAGTGTCAATAGTTGATTTAGGAAAAATAATTCCGAATTCTTCTGCGATTTTTGTTGTAGATTGTATTTCAGCAAGTCTTATCATAGTTTTACTAGGAATGCAACCATAATTGTTACACACTCCGCCTAGCTTGTATTTCTCAATAAGAGCTACTTTAGCACCTAGTTGGGATGCACGAATAGCTGCTGTATATCCACCAGGTCCACCTCCGATGACAATAATATCAAATTCGTTCATTACATCAACCCGTTTTTAACAAGATTTATTTTTTTCAAAATTTCAGGATCAGAAAATTTACTTTCATCGAGTGGGATTTTATTCACACCGTCAAAGATTGATAACGGTTCTATGTTTTCCTTAATAGCACTTGATGGGAACGTCCAAGAAAATGGTCCTATTGAAACACCTGGGTAAAATGATGTACGGATTCCTATCTTCGTATGGTCACCGAGAACAACCCCATATTTTCTCCTCCCTGTATCTACTAAATCGCCATCAACTTTTGATCGTATTGTTTTATTATCATGTCTTAAATTAGCAGTTATCGTACCTGCTCCCAAATTACAATCTTCTCCTATTATCGAATCACCTATGTATGAGAGGTGTTCTATTCTAGTTCCATTTCCGATGATTGAATTTTTAATCTCAACAGAATTGCCTATTCTACAATCATCACCCACAGAGGAGAAGGGTCGGATATAACAATTGGGACCTATAATACAATTATTTCCAATTACAACCGGGCCTTCTATATATGCACCATTTCTGATTTCTGTATCTTTCCCTATTTTCACAATACCTTTGATAGTCGCCCGTTCTTCCACATTGGAAGTTGAATCAATATCATTTTTCAATTCATTCATTTTTATTTCATTTACACTTAACAGATCCCACGGATATCCTATTGGAGTCCATTTATCTATTATTTTACAACTCATGGAATATTCAGTTGCCATTTTCTTAACTGCATCTGTAAGTTCTATTTCATTCCTTTTTGATACTGTAACATTTTTTAACAAATTGAAAATATTCATATTAAGGTTGTATAATCCTGCATTTGCAAGATTCGATATTGGTTCGGTGGGTTTTTCTATTAGATCGTTAACATGTCCGTTGTTTAGGACAAATATTCCAAATCTACTTGGAGTGGATACTTCTTTGGCTGCAACAGACAAATCACTTTCTAAACACTTTTTAATATCATCTTTGTGATGATAATCGTCTCCATTAATTACAAGAAAGTTATTTTCTTGCAAAAAAGGCTGTGCATGTAAAAGTGCATCGCCTGTACCAAGTTGCTTTTCCTGCGAAACAAATTTAAAATTAATACCAAAATTATTTTCCTCTAAAAACTTTTTTATTTGGTCTTGCAAATAACCTACAACTAATATCACATCGTCTATTCCACTTTGTTTTAGTTGTGATAAGTTGTGCTGTAAAATAGTTTCATTTGAAATTTTCAAAAGTGGCTTAGGTCTGGTATAAGTTAAGGGCCTCATTCGCCTACCTTTGCCTGCTAATAACATTACTGCTTGCATGGTGTCAACTCACAAAAGTTTGATTAATTCTTCAGCTACTTTGTCCTGATCATGATTCAAAAAACTCAATTCGTCCCATTTGGATTTGACATGGTTATTCATAAATGAACCTTCGACTACGGCGACATTATTTAAATTTTCTTTATCAAGCTGCACCATATCTACATTAAAACTCTGTTTAAAGTTGTCTATAATTTGTTTATCAGGATATGCTGTGTTAGCAATAACATAATTCACTGTATTATGACCCAAATATTTTTCAAGTGTTTGTAAAAAGCTTGAAACTTTGAAATTATCTGTTACGCGAGGTTCTGTCATTATGTTACAAATGTAAACTTTCTTTGCTTTACTTCGTTTTATTGCATCGGATACTCCATCAACAAGAAAATTAGTTATAATACTTGTGTAAAGTCTTCCAGGACCTATTACAATTAGATCTGCCTTTTCTATCTCCTCAATAACAGCAGGTAGTGCTTTGACTTGTCCATTATCTTTTGATTTCAAGAAAACGTCGACTATTTTGGATTTACTATTTTCACGTATATTAAATTCTCCCTCAACAATCTCACCATTCTCACATCTAGCATATATGTCGACATCAGCATTTGCAACAGGAAGAACCCGACCTTTAACATTGAGGATTTTAGAAGCATGCTCAATAGCTTTTTCGAATGAATTGAACATTCTTGTGTAGAATAATATCATTAAATTTCCTATACTCGTACCTTCGAGATATCCGTCAAGGAATCTATAGTCGAATGCAGTTTTCATAGTTTCGTCAGCTTCGGATAACGCAACCAATGAATTTCTTATGTCTCCTGGCGGAGGTATTTTGTAATCACGACGCAGCATTCCTGAATTTCTTCCATTATCAGTTATCCCGACAATTGCAGTTATGTTCACATCGTATTTTTTCAGACCTTTAATTATGGTAGGTATACCTGTACCCCCACCTATCAAAACGATGTTTGGTCGAGTGTTTACCCCCAAATCCAAAAGTTCCTTCTTAACTTTATCGTAATTTTCAAAAGTTATTGTATGAAATCCTAATTTTGCAGCAGCTTCTGTATTTCGTATCTTATCATCAATCAAAAGAGAATTTTCTGGAGGAATACCAAAATGTTTTGTTACTTCCAAATATGCATCATGCCATGGTTTTTTAATTCCTCTCTCAAATGACCAGAAAGTTGCATCAAATAAATTTCCGAATTCATATTTTTTAATTAAATAATCTGCCCATTCTTTTGTAAAATTAGAAAGTATTGCTAATTTGTATCGCGACTTCAAACTTTTTACAAGATCCAACATACCATCCAATGGGGTGAGGTATTTTCTTACAAGGGCCTTTAATTCATCCACAGAAAGTTTTGTATGTGTCCGTTTGATAAATTCACTAAAGAATTCATCTTCTGTTATTTTACCCAATTGCAAATCCTGTCGCAACTGGGAATTATCAACCGTTTTGAAATCTACTTCGCTTATGTCCAGTTCCTTACTTATTTTATGCCATGAATTTATCAGAACGTCTTCCAAATCGAAAATTATCAACTTTATACCCATCACTTCACCGTTACACTCTTCGCAAGGTTTCTTGGTCTATCTGGATCCAATCCCCTTAACACTGCTAATTGATATGCAAGTATTTGAATAGGAATTATCTGAACAATTGGAGTTTCAATATTTGCTTCTGGTACTTTAATCCAAAAGTCAAACACTTCATTATTTTTAGATGCAACACCAATTATAAATCCACCACGACTTTTAATTTCCATCGCATTTGAAATAATTTCTTTTTCATTATCGCTTGAGACAAAAACTATGCACGGAGTTCCTTTTTCAACCAATGCAATCGTTCCATGTTTCAATTCCCCACCTGCAAATGCTTCAGCATGGATATAGGATACTTCTTTAATCTTCAAAGCCGCCTCCAATGCAGTTGCATATTGCAATCCTCTTCCGATTAAAAACAAATGTTCTTTATCTTTTAATTTCTCGGCAAGTTCCATTATTTTTTCTCTGGAAGTTTTTGAAGTAAGTTGATATATTACATTCCAAAGATAGGTGAGCTTTTCTTTTCCTTCATCATATTCTCCAGCTAGTGCGTAAGACAATAATGTAAATAACGCCAATTGTGATGTGTAACTTTTTGTTGCAAGAACAGATACCTCAGGACCTGCATTCAAACTTAGAAAAGTATCTGAAGTTCTTGATAACGAAGATCCAATCACATTAACAGTTGAAATAATTTTACAACCCTTTGCTTTTGCTGTTTTGACAGCTTCCAATACATCTGCAGTTTCACCACTTTGAGAAACTGCAATAACAAGAGTTTGTGGGGTTAGGAAATGTTCATAGTTAGGAAATTCGGATGCAAGAACTACATTTACATGTAGCTTAGTCACTTTGGATAAAATGTAACTAGCTGCCAAACTTGCATGGTAAGATGTACCAGATCCTATAAGAAATATACCACGCGCTTCTCGAATATTTTTAACAACTTCATCAATTACTGTTTTATCTTGTTGAACAGCTTTCTGTACAGTTTCAACTTGTTCTGAAATTTCTTTAAGCATAAAATGTTGAAATTCGCCCTTCTCGGCTTGTGCAATATTCCAATCTACTGTATCGATTTTTCTTTCAACTTCTCTGTTTTCAAGTAAATTGAACATCTGAAATCCTCCATCAGTTAAGGATGCCATATCATAATCTTGCATGTAAACTACATTTTTTGTATGTTCTAAAAATGCAGGAATATCACTCGCAGCAAAATATCCAGAATCGGACACACCTAATACAAGAGGTGATCCTTTCCTAACTGCAATTAAATTCCTTCCATCTTTGATTAAAGCCAAAATTGCATAACTTCCTTCCAACAAGTTTAATGCTGAAGCTGTTGCGTCCCGGAAATTTTTTCCACGCTTCATTATTTCTTCTATAAGGTGAGGTATGACTTCTGTATCGGTCTCACTTGCAAATTTATGACCAGAATTTATCAAACCTTTTTTAAGATCTTGGTAGTTTTCAACAATCCCATTATGAACAACAACTATATTGCCACTACAATCAATATGTGGATGTGAATTTTCTTTTGTAACTCCACCATGAGTAGCCCATCGTGTATGAGCTATACCTATAGTACCAGGAATATCAAGGAGATTTAATTTCTTATTAATATCATCAATTTTCCCTACATCTTTCTTAATATGAAATTCCCCAGCATCAGAAACAACACCCGCAGAATCATAACCTCTATACTCCAATCTTTTTAGACCATTCAGAAGAAAAGGCGCGACATTCTTATTTCCAATGTATCCTATTATACCACACATATTACACCAATTCGTGTTATAGCAAGGATGATCTGGAATGCATTTTGGGAGGAACCGTTTGTATGCACTCCATCATCTTTGGAATGTAATTGACTTGAAGGACTTTAAAAGAAGCCTAAATAAAATTCTTTACAACTTGATGAAAAAGCTTGAAAGAAGGCTTAAAAAGGTCTAACCCCTAAAGAAACTTTTATAAGAGTAACATTTCATTAATAATAGTTATGTCATATATTGTTGAAGAACATCCCGATGGACAGAAAGTTCATAGAACACTATTAATGAAACCTTCCAGTTTTAATGTGCTAAATAGCGAATTATCGCTTAAAGTATTGGAAGAACTTGGGAAAAAGCCACAGTGTGCAATGGATATAGCAAGAAAATTGAAGGAACATGAACAAAAAATATATTATCATCTTCGAAGATTAGAAAAAGCCGGAGTTATCAAATTACTGAAACGTGAGGAACGTGTTGGTGGGCTTGCAAAAATATATCAGGTCTTCCATCCTTACATTTCTGTCAAGCTTTATGACGGCGAACATCTCACGGATGTCAAATTGAAACCAAAGGAAATGGATTTTTTCAAGTCATTTGTTAAAAATGGTAAATTTGATGGATTGATTGTAGTTGGTTCACCTGATCCACATGGAAAATATAGTGCACAAGCTTCGGATGGAAGTGCTGCGATTGATTTGGCATTGTTATTAGGAAGTTTTCTAAACAACGTATCACCTAATTACAAATTAGATACAGAAGTCAGAGAATCTGATCTTAAAAATAATTTAATTCTTGTTGGTGGACCCAAAGCGAACATTCTCATAGACAAAATAAACACAAAATTACCAATATACTTTGATACAAAGAATGAATTCAACATTGTTTCAAGTTTTACAAAGTCTGTTTACAACGAAGATAACATAGGTTTGATAGTTAAAATGAAAAATCCTTTCGTGAAGGACAAGGAAATTCTACTTTTATCTGGAAAAAGATTCAAAGGAACCAAATCTGCTATTCTTGGACTAATGAAGTACTTGAAAAAATTGGAAGATGGTAATAAATTTGATGAAGGTATTGCAAGAATCGTTCATGGAATCGATAAAGATGCAGATGGTGTCATTGACGACGTTGAATTTTTGGAATGACGATGAATTGAATAATTACACGCATGAAAAATCATGCCAATGATGGATCTATCATATTGTACCAAGAAAAAATTCTAATCAAAGTTTTTTAATTAAAATTGTATATCGATTACTGAGGACGTAAAATATTTAAAACATTGGAGATAACTATTAATACTTTTGCAGATAAATTTATCAGCGTCGAGCACATCGCAATATAAACAAATTTAAAATTTTGTTGCGTTATATGCTTGATTTTGGGAATTTAGTGAATATCCAAGGGGTAAGTTGGTTAGCAACGCCAGTAGGAAAGATTGAAAAGGGAACCACAATCCGAAATCTGGTTTTGATACTATCCTTTTTCTTTGCCTTACAGATCTACACTTCGGCAGGGTTGGCTGAAACTAAGACAGGGGTCATTGTTCCACTATATAGTTACGTGGGGGGCACATGGGACGAGTTGATAGAGGCTAAAAATCTTTATCCCTCTGTACCCATTGTCGCTATAATCAACCCGAGTAACGGTCCTGGATATGCACGGGATGCCAATTATGATGGAGGAATACAAAAACTAAGAACAGCTGGCATAACTGTACTTGGATACGTGTCAACTAATTATGGTTCAAGAAGCACAGCCTCAATCAAATCGGATATCGACCAATATAAAAATTGGTACAGCATTGATGGAATATTTTTCGATGAGATGACAAATTGGGTGGGAATGGAAAATCATTATAGTAACTTGGACGACTACGCAGAATTAAAAGGATACACATTTACAGTAGGAAATCCTGGTACAGATGTTCCATCAAGCTACATTGGTACAGTTGATAACATAGTAATTTATGAAAATTTTGGTTTACCGAGCATTTCATTTCTAGGCGGATGGCACTCGAATTATGACAAAAAGAATTTTGCTATTTTACCTTTTGGAATAGGTTCAATTGATGAAACATTTGTCAAAAATGCGAAAGAGAGTATAGGTTTGATATATATAACTCATGATAGTCTACCAAATCCATGGGATTCCTTATCAAGTTCTTTTCTGAATTTACTATCAGTATTAAACACAGTCGAGAGTCCTCCTCCAGTTTCCACTGAAATAACTCTCGCTGTGAAATCTGTTGATCTTTCCGGAAATTCGATTAGCGGATTATGGACGGAAATCTATGAAGAAGGCGAATTAGTGAAGACTGGATTTACATCAATCTCTTACACTGCAGTTTCTGGTAAACAATACAAAATCTGCATGGGCGATTACAATGTGTTTGTATTTGATCATTGGGAAACATCAAATAGTGATAGATGTCGCACAATTACACCTACACAAGATCAGACATTAACAGCGTTTTATCAAACAGGTGAAACTATAACTCCAGAAACATTCACACTCACAGTAAAATCAAGTTACTTGAACAAAAGTAAAAGTTTGTGGGCAACTATAGAATCTGACAATGTTATAGTGGCTAAAGGATACACACCATTAACTTACAAGGCCGCAACGGAGAAAGAATATGAGATCACTGTATTAGATAATCGTAGTTTTGTATTTGATCATTGGGGAGATGGAAGTACAAGCAAATTCAAAATTATAAAACCTACAGCAGACACTGAAATAACTGCATATTTCAAAAAACTAATAAACATAACAGTAAGATCAAAAAATCTTGATAGTGTTTTAATTAATGGTCTTTATACAACAATTTCTGATAGTGTAAATGGAAATCTATTAATGTCAGGATTTACCACATTTTCTTATGATGGTGTAGCTGGTGAAAATTACATGGTTTGTGTTGCGAATTATCAAAATTATATTTTCCAATATTGGGGAGATGGAACAACTAAAAATTGTGTGAATATTAAACCATCTGGAAACAAATTAATGACCGCATATTACAAAACCTAATCATATTCTAGCAAGAATTGCAACTAAATCATTGAAATAAGGGGGTAAATATTCCCATGGGTTTGGTAGACTAGCATTTGTAAAGAAAATCCAATCGACATTTTTAGGAACAGCTTTCAAATATTCTTCATTGGGTGAATCAACATTAAAAGCAAGTATAGCTAAATTTTTTTCTTTACTTATATTTTCCAATTGAACCGAATCTGGTATTCCTTCGATCTCATAAACTATCAATATATCAAATATTTTTTCATAATTCACATCAGTTGGAATACCTGGGTTACCGACATTTATTTTTAAATTTAAAGATTTTGCATGATCTACCAACTCTTGATAATATTCTTCACTACCAGCTTGATTTCGAACTTCGTCAAAAAATATTCCATCTACAGCGTACCATGATTTATAATTTTCAATTTCTAATTTGGCATCTTCTATATTTCTTTTTCCATAAGTTGTTGGTACATATCCAATAACATCGATATTCACATCTTGCATTTTCTTTACACCTTCCGCAAGATGTGAATCCCTATTTAACCCACTTCCAGATGCGGGATTTACTATAGTTATCATCTTAACACTAGGTTGAGCTTTTTTTGATTCAATAACTTTATTCCAATCTTCAGACATTGTGACATGGGAAAAAATAGGGATCAACAGCCCCATACTTTCAGTAGGTGGTCTGCTTAAACTATATGCTGATAAAATGAGGAAAATTATACTTCCAACTGCAAATAAGAAAATTAAGAAATTCATATTTTAATCCTCGATCCACCGCTCGATTTCAAAACATTCGGCATATTTGACATTTATAAAATAACCCCAATACATTGCCAAACCTCGTACAGCTGCACCTTGCATATACTTTTTACCATTTTGGGAACTGAATGTTTTCAATGATTTTAATTTTGCTTTCATGAAATCGGATATATTAATGAAAATTCTTGGTTGAAAATCTACTTGACGCCATGGTGACATGTATAACAGTATTTCTTTAACCTTAGGATCTCTACAAGCTGATAATGCAGCTCGTCCTACATTTCTGTGATCTTGATGTGAATCTTTGATAGTATGCGAATATATCCTGTCAGGATTTATTTTACTTACAATATCTTCTATTAAGCTAATAGTTTCTACCGAGTCTGTAACTTCAGTGTCATTCAAGTTTCCAAAAAATAATTTTTTGAATCCTAAAATTTTTGAACTGGTTGTTGCTTCATCTTTTCTATTACCGGAAAGCTTTTGTCCATTTGTAACAATCAGACCATACACTTGATCTTTATCACTAGCATGTTTTGCTAGCGTTCCTCCTGCACCCAGTTCTATATCATCTGGATGTGCCCCGATCGCTAATATTTTCAATTAAAACACCTCCACTTGATATTATTGATTTTGCTTCTTTACCCAAGTTGAAAAGCAAATCAACCACCGACATATAAGGTACAAAACCGTAAAATCTTTGATGATAGATAGGATGTTTATAATCGTAAAATAAAATTTTTATTCTGTTTTTGTTAAATAATTCTTCATTGATATACGTTTTTCCACCCTGACCACAAAGATATGTGTCGGCTCCTAAAAATTTACAAATATCTATGAGATGTTCATTTTTATTGTTCTTTTCAATCGACATCGAAGAAGATTTTATTATCGATATTTCAATGTCTAAAATTTCTGCCAATCTTTTTATTAAATAAATATTCAAATCGGCTAAAGATTCCCAATCGCGAGAATATGCTTCCTTCAATATGAAAAAATATTCGTTAAAATATGGAGCATTTTTATAATTCATCCATAAAGCTTTCATGTGTGTTTCTTTCCAATCGGTTCCATTTATTTTAACATCTTTAATTTCTTCCGGAAATTTATGCAATATTGGAATAGTAAGCCAATTCCATCCGTTGGGAGTTCTGATTTTATTTCTATTTTGGAAACTTCCCTTTTCAAATTGTACATCATCCAGAATTACAAAAACGTCACTATAAGTAAGTTTATTGAAGAATCCTAGCCAGGGTAAGTATTCTGGTTGATGAATAGAGACTATCATTTTATCTCCTCCTTCAAGAAAGATACGACTCTTTCCACATCTTCGTCTGTTAATTGAACGTGCATAGGAAGGCTAATTTGATGGAGAAGTCCTTCTTCTGCAACAGGACATTCTCCCATTGTATACCCTAATTTTTGATAAGTGCTTTGCAAGTGGCAGGGTATCTCATATAAACTTCCTAGTTGAATTCCTTCATTCTTTGCTTTTGCAATAAGATTTTTCTTATCAATATTTTTGTCGAGTGTTGCCAGGAATTTATAATATGCATGATTTACATTTGATGGAGGTTTGAAGAAACTTATTTTATTTATATCTTCCAAACCTTTCATATATTTTTCTGCTATTTTGTTTCTTGTTTTTAGAAATTCATCTAAATGTTCTAATTGTTGCAGCCCTATAGCTGCTGTTATTTCACTCATCATCCAATTTGAAGCAAAATAATTTATTTCAGTAAATCTTCCAGAAGCAGAATTACGAACAGTCGACGCGTACTCGTACAATTCTTGATTGTCAGTGGTAATCATACCACCTAATCCGGACGTAATTACTTTTGTAGCCATTAAACTGAAACAACCAACATCTCCAATTGATCCAACTTTTTTTCCGTCGATCGAGGCGCCATGTGCATGAGAAGAATCTTCAATAAAAAATAAATCTTTCTCCTTACAAAATTCTTGTATATTATTTATATCAAGAATAGGAAGTCCACCGAGATGTACAGCTATCACACCTTTTGTATTCTGCGTAAATTTATCCATCACTGTAGTTGAACTAATATTGTAAGTTCCTGGTGTTATGTCCGCAAATACTGGTTTTCCTCCGGCAAAGATTACACTATTCGGAGTTGCAATAAAAGTATTTGTAGGAACTATCACTTCTGAATTTTTTAATTCAAAAAATCTCATTGATATTTCTAATGCAGCACTGCAACTAGAAACTGCTAGAGCGTACTTTGTTCCAGTATATTTTGCGAAGCTTTCTTCGAATTTTTGAGCATATGGACCAAGTATCAAAATACCAGATTCCAGAATATTTTCTACATCAGAAAGAATTTTAGCTATAGATTCTTGATCGAAATAAGGGCGAGCGCTTGTAATAATCGACTTTGTTAAATTCTCTGTTTTTGTACTTGTTATAGTCATTTTAATCACCTAAACAAACCTCGCGAAAAATCTCGCAGAAGAATCTCTCATTAGACCGAAAATGTGCAAACCTGAAAGTAAAGCTGCTATAAAAGTCGCGCCCACATAGGCGAGTACTATATTACTAAATCCATATTGAGCTTGAATTATTCCACCAATAACTACAATTAATGCTGAGATTATAGTTATCATGACTAGTCCTTTTATACCATTGAGAAGTATGAGAAAGAAACTGTTGGCAGTAAAAAGTGTTAAAAATATATTCCCGATAGAAGCATATTGCAAAATACGAAGGCTTGTTATCTCATCTCCAACATTTATTCGTGTACCTCCAAGATGAGATAAAACTTCTGGGCCAATAAAATAATTTAACAATATCCAAGCAAGGATGGATGTTACTAATGATGCTAATATTAGAACTCCATAAAGTTTCCATATAAAATTATCCATCTTTCGAATTTCCATTGATTTTAGTTTAGATGCATGATTAACAATCATCGCAAAGATTGGAATCATTATGATTTGTTGAATGATTGTGGTTGGTAATACAATAGAAGTCATGGAAATATCTGCACCAAGATGATAAACAAAGTTAAATGCAATAGGTAGAGAATCGATTATTAAAGTTGGGTTGAAAATCCAGGAGAGAAATCTATCAGCGAATACAAGAATGAAATAAAAGGTTCCAAATAGAAAATATGGAAATGTTTCCCAAAGTTGAACATGAAATTTAGAACGAAGTGTTTTTTCTTTGAAAGATAATTGAGTAAAGAAATGAGGAGCTTTACGTATTCCTGAAATTGAACCTTTTCGAAGAACATCATAATGGTTATATAATGCAAATAGTGATAAAACTCCGAACGCAGCTATCAAAGCTGTGAAATACCTTATTGTCGCGTCAGGTAAAAATGTTTGAGCAAAGAAATAAATATAATATAAAACTCCGAACGAAATCAAATATGACAAAGTCAAACTACCTATTCTTCTTAAATTGTTTGCAGGAATGAAACTAAATCTGTGAAAAGCAAGTGTAATTGCACTAATTGTAAAAATTATTATGAATTCACGTGGTATGCTTAAGAAATTCCCTATAAAATAAATTGAAATTGTCGCAATAAGCAATGTAATACTTAGGAGAATATAACCTCTCTTTAGTATTCTTTTTAATTCACCTTTGTTTGCATGTGCATGATAAAAAGTAAAAAGTCTATTAAAAATTTGAATTAATCCTTCTGTTAGTATAATACCAAAGAAAACTCCGCTAATTAATGCGGTGGATGCTATAACGGGAAGACCTTGTGCCATCCAAAGAGAAACACCGGTAAAAAATAGTAGCACAAGCGATGCAAACCAGTGGAAAGTAGTTGCTAAACTTTCACCTAATCTTCTTGTAAAACTCGGTATTGGAATAGAATTTGATTTGTGATCTTCAGAATGTCCAAAGATATCTACAAGACCATAAATATAGACTGCGAGATCTTGCAAATTTTTGAATCCATATTTTTTTATGTTGTTTGCATTGTACCCCATAACTTCAAGAAAAATTACAACATCAGTAACACTATTCAAGTTTCGTGAAATTTCTAGTACCGATCGTGCCATTTTATGAGCAAAATTTCGAGATTCTAACGGCAGATCTCTATATGGATAATCATATGACATCTGCATGTATAGCCCTCCCATCGTTTCTCATTATCAAATCGTACAATCCTTGCTCGAGCGAGGTTTTAGGCTCGTAATTAAGTAAATCTTTTATCTTTTCAATCGAAGCTTGTGAGAATTGCGAATCACCTGGTCTTGCTGATCCAAAATTAGGCTGAAGATTCGATCCTGTAAGTTGTTTTATTAAATAAAATAATTCGACGATGCTAGTTGATCTACCTGTCCCCACATTGAAAACATTTCCTGCAGATTCTGATTGAGCGGCTAGAATATTTGCTTGAACAATATCTTTAACATGAACAAAATCAACAGATTGTTTTCCACTTCCATGTATAGTTGGAGCTTCATTATTTAAAAATTTATTAATAAAGATTGGAATTACTCCACCGTCACCAGCCCTTTGTCTCGGTCCAAATACGTTAAAGTATCTTAGTGCAGTGGTTTTCAAACCATAACTTTTCCAATACGCATGCAAATATCCTTCAACCCCAAGTTTGGAGGCGCCGTACGGTGAATCAGGTTTACAATCCATAGATTCAACTGCAGCTGATTGATTTAAGGCGCCATATACTGCGGCAGAAGATGCGAAAACGAATTTTTCTACTTCAGAATTAATACAATAGTTAAGAACATCCAAAGTAATGTTAACATTGGCTTCATGAACTAACATTGGATAGCTTAGTGATTTAGGTACACTGGCGATGGCTGCTTCATGAAAAACAACGTCAATATCACTTATTCCAGCCAAAAGATTATTGATTTCTTTCAAATCTCCGATAATTACATGTAATTGTTTGTTGTGATAATGTTGACGAAGATTACTTAGTGCTCCTGTCATTAAATTATCCACTACGTAAGTTTCAATTTCTCTTGACAGAAGTTCGTCAACTATATGACTTCCAATGAATCCGCACCCACCTGTAACTAGAGCTTTTGAAATTTTCAAATTCTCACCTCCGATGTGAAAAGTTTTTCAGGATTTTGAATCAATCGTTGATACAAATCACGAAACTTCAAATTAGTTTTTTCTAAAGTGAAATTTTTCTCAACTCTTTTTATCGCAGACATACCCAATTTATTTCTCAAACTACTGTCCATCAATAATTTTGTAATTGCATCCGAAAGCTCTCGAGGGTGACCAGGTTTTACAAGAAGACCGCATCCACCTAAAGCTTCTGGGATGCCACCTATATTTGTAGCTACAATACCTTTTCCACAGGCCATAGCTTCAATTAACCATAAAGGAAATCCTTCTGCTACACTACTTGTGACAATAACATCGGCTTTGTTATATATTTTTTCTGGTGTATCCGTTTGACCCATGAACTTTACATTATTTTGAAGATGTAACTCACTTACAGTGTTCACACATTTTAACGCGTAATTCATATCGTTTGCGGTACCGTATAACAAAAATTTTACATTTGGAATTTTTGTTGTAACATCTTTCACAGCATGAAGTAAATTAACAATATCTTTCCAAGGATCAATTCTTCCAACATAAACAACAGTGGGTCTTTCGTTCTTTTCTCTTTTCTCAGGTTTGAATCTGTTTATATCTACCCCATTATAAATAACATTTATTTTTGAAGGATCTGCTCCCAAGTCTTCTTCCCATTTGGCATTAGCATAACAGACAGGTGTAATTACATCGGCTATTGAATATGTGAATTTTACAATGTTGGAAGAGACACGATTCCAAAAAATATTTGAAGGGCTATCATGAATGGCGCCGTTATAGTAAAGCATCAACTCTCGTAATGCTACACCATGTTCTGTAACTACAACTGGACAAGAGTATTTCATTTTCACAAATGATGCAATTAAAGATGGAAACCATGCCTGTGAACAGTGAACTAAATCCACTGGTGGAATATTTATTGAAAAAATTTGCATATATTTTTGGAATGATTTGAAGGCTGTTGAAACTTCGCTGATTTGCATTTCACTATAGAGAGTGTCTTCATTAATTTTGCTTACAAATGCTTCCCATGTTCCTGGATATTCCATACATTTTTTCAAATCATGTTCAAGTTGGAATTTGTGCAAACCAAAAATAGTTTTTGCAAGTTCTTTAGGATTGTATGTATCAGAAATTAGATTGTCGAGAAAATTTTTGAATAATGGTAAGAATTTTTTCTTAATAGAGGAATTATTAGTGCGCATGATAGGGGACACAATTCCTCTATCTTCTTTAGTGAATTCTTCGTATCTGTAAGAACCGAAAAGTGGAAGTTCGATAACTTTACTTACGTTTTCTGGTACATCATGTGCTTCACCTGTATTCGAATTGGATAAAACATTAACAATTAGGAATTCGTAATTGGTAAAATTGGTTATCAAATTTTTTTCCCAGAAATATATTCCACCTATTGTAAAATTCGGATAACTGTCCCAATTGATAAATAGTACCTTATTCATTTTTCTTTCCTCCCAGAGTGTTTTGAGAATTTTTTGTTGGAATGTAAATTTTTGTTTGGGTGTGTGTTTAGGAAATCTTGCATTGTAATGGAAAGTGCTTTGTCTATTTTCAAAGATTTTTTGTTTCCATTTCCATTGGTATTAGCAAAATCAATTAATGGATTGTTGAATTGTATACCGTCTTCGTGAAAGAAAGGATTAATTTTTTTTTGAAGAGATAAAAATTTTGTATGAGCTTCCTTTGCTCTAGAGTCTTCGTTAGCCATTAGGTAATTTATATAAGCTTCCTTCAAGGACCATAAAATTTCTCTTATTGACTTTCCATTTGAAAAATCTGCATTACTTTCATATATTTCACCGGCCTTTGAATAGAAATTTCTTGCCTTTTCGTGATTTATATTCTGAATACATTTAGCGGCACATGAACAACTTAAGGCGGCACGTGCTAACAGACCTCGTTGTAAAAATTCTTTTGCATCTTGCAAATAAAATACAGCAGCATTGGTGAAATCTTCCTCGTCTTCTAATCTGACAGCATTGAGCCAAAGATTTGATTTGTCCGTAAGTCTATCTACCCAGGTTTTCTTTTCCAATTTCACTGGTAACTCTCGTCTAATCATTAACATATCTCACCATTATATATACAATTTATACGTATAAGTACATTTAAAGTTTTGTATTATGAATTATAAAGCTTTAAATACTTACAACTTCATTACTATTAAGGGGAAGATTAAATGTCAAGGGGAGTTGGCAACAGCATATTGGTTCTTCTGTCTAAAAAACCTAGACAAACTCCGATATCGATGGCGAAGGAACTAAATCTTAGTGTCTCAACAGTTCGTAATACACTTGTTATTTTGTCGGGAATGAATTTTGTTATCAATCCTGTAAGAGGGTTATATGAAATAAGTTCTTTAGGACAATCTCTCGTCTCACAAGAAAAACGACATCATATAGGACCAACTACTGTTGGTAAGAAATAACCTGCAATAGATGCGAAAAACCATATTACTATAGCTGTAACAAATGCTTTAGCCCATCCCATATTATATAATGTTCCCAGAACAATCAGCCAAATGAATCCTGCTATCAATGCTGCTGCTAAACCGTTTCCTAAAAGGAAATAACCGAGACTATAAACTATTGATCCGATTAATGCTGCTAGTAATGCTGTGCCCAATCCTTCTTTTTCTCCAAGTAATTTGGTGGCTATAAAAATCACTATAGCCGAAATTGCCAAACTTACTAGGAAGCCAATGAGAACAACCAATGGAACTACCATGTGCCTATATAGAATTAGACCGGTATTTATACGTGATGGCGAAAGCCTTAAAAGGTTTTGTGTTAACATGAGAGATAATATGCAAATTTATTGGAAAGTAATAGTGGTTATATTAAATTTTTATTGATGATATTTAACAAATGCTTCAAACTGTAAGGGTTGATTTGGGAAGAAATTCATATGAGGTCCTAATAGGTTTAGGAATTTTTGATCAAATTCCAAGTGATTTGTCATTAAATCCGGTAGGTGAACGATATGCCATCATTGCTGACGATGTTGTAGCAAAATCATATGGAAGACGATTGTATGATGACCTAAGAAGAAGTGATATTGATGCTGTTCTGATTGAATTTGATGGTGGAGAGAGATCTAAAAATTGGACGACAGTCGAATACATAGTAAGACAGTTGACAAAACATCGATTAAGACGAAATTCTGCATTGCTGGCATTAGGCGGAGGTGTTACTACCGATTTGACCGGATATACAGCATGCGGTTATATGGGAAAAGGTATTCCATATGTCAATATACCTACTTCATTTGCATCACAAGCAGATACAAGCATCGGCGGAAAGGTTAGAATAAATGTAGCGAATAAAAATGATTTTGGATTTATTTATCAGCCAAAAAAAGTTTACACCGACCCATTGCTTTTACAAACACTACCTTCCAAAGAACTTAGGTCTGGAATTATAGAAGGTGTAAAAGTTTCAATGGCTCTTGATAAAGAATTTTTTGAATGGTGGGAAGAAAATCTTGATGATGTTTTGAATCTTAAACAAGATGCACTTTTACATGCGGTATCAAAAAGTGTAGAAATAAAAGCTGGTGTTGTTATTAGAGATGAAAATGAGGAAAACGAACGTCATGTTCTAAATTTAGGACATACAGTTGGGCATGCAAATGAAGCATTGAAAAATTACAGAAGTTCACATGGTTATGAGGTTAATTATGGCCTACGAGTTGCAGGAGCGATTGCTGTTATCAGAGGATTTTTAGATAGGGAAGATTTTGAGAGGCAAATTCGTTTACTTGATAGAATAAATCGGATAAGAAGAACTGTCAAAAATCCAGAAGCTTTAATCGATCGTATGTATTTCGATAAAAAAGCTGGGGAAGGTCATATAAATTTTGTGTTACAGAATGGAATCGGCAGTATGGCTAGTATTAATGGGGGATATAGAATTCCGGTAACAGAAAGAGAAATAATGGAAGCACTAAAAATAGTTTAAAACTCGCCAGGATGTTCGTTAACCCATCCTTCTATAGCCTTTTTGATCTCAACGGTAACATATTCCCCGGATGGTAATTTTCTTTTGATCGTCATTGGAATGATATTTTCCTTAAATTCCTGTTTAGCAATTTTTGAAGGATCTGTATCTTCAGTTTTTACAAGAATTGGAGCACCAAGAGAAATTTGTAAAGTTCTAGCACCAAGTAAACGCGCATCTTCAAATCGAGTTAATCTACTAGTTGGCCAAATCAACATTTCACCTTTTGACAGAATAGTTATTATACGGTTTAATTTAAAAGGTTATGGCTTGAAGGCACTTATTTCCTTAAGCACATCAACGTGTCCTAAAAATACTTGTCTGCAGCAATATCTTTTCAACCCCAAATCATCCATCACTTTACCGTTATTCTCTCCAGCATGGGTTCTCTTCTGATATGTTTCCCAAAGATGACCTACTGGTTTTCCACAGGTTATGCAACGAACTGGAATAATAATTTCTATCACCAACTTAATTCATTAGGAGTTTTGGAGTATTTAAATTTGTTAGTAGATCGTTTACAGTTAGATCCAAGGCATCTAAGATTTTTCTGAAATTTTTTACACTTTTTTGTCTTATTAGATTGGAAAAGATATTATCGCTTCGAGCGTTGCTTATGGCGACGCGACCCGCGTTTTGATGCACCACGTCCACTTCCATGATGAGATTCATTTCTTCGTGGATCATAAACAAGCAAGTTTCTATCATAATGAAGATATTTTTCCCGTAATTTACTATCCCCGTATTCGGATAGTCCTTTTGCAATCGCCATTCGTATGGCTTCAGCCTGTCCCACTATTCCACCGGATCTTGCCGTAACATCAATATCAACAGTTTTTGTCAAATCCCCAGCCATAATCAAAGGTTCCTTAATCCACATTCTCAAAGGTTCATTCCCCCAAAGATTCAATGGGATAGAATTTACTTTTACATCACCTTTTCCAGGTCTAACAATAGCTCTTGCAATTGCAAGTCGTCTTTTCCCTGCTGTGAAAATTTCTTTTTCCTTCTTCTTTACCATCGTTTCTTCGCACCTATGTTCATTGATAATTGTCCCAAAGTCATATAAGTTGTTTTTAATTTACTTGCATCGGCTGATTTTATTTTTTCTCCTTGTTTGTTCTTAAATTCTTCTGGAATTCCTGTGAAAACTTTTAATTTCTTGAAAGCATTCCTTCCGCTGGTCTTATGCCATGGAAGCATTCCTCGAACAGTTCTTCTAAGAATGTCATCTGGATATTTTGGAAAGAAAGGACCTTTGTGAGGATCCCCTCTGTCGATTTTTTGCTGGTAGTGCTTTGTTTTCCATACAGGGTTTCCTGATAATACAGCCTTTTCAGCATTTACAACAACTATATCTTCCCCCTTCAAAAGATCTCTTGCAACAAATGTGCACATTCTTCCCAATATTTGATTTTCAGCATCGTATACTTTCATATCATTTCACCTTTTCTTTTTTGCGGAATAATAAATCGCATTATAAAAAATATAGCATTGAATAGCGCAAAAGAAATTATAAATATCATATTACCCAAACTGGAACCTACACTAACAATACTTTTATAAGTGGGTTGGCAATTACTCTGAAAATACACACAATATGAAAATTGTGGATCTCTCTTGAGTAACATATCACCATAGGTATATGCTCCTATTGCGCCTAAAATAAAAGATGCGACAAGTGCTATGATTTCAAAAACAATTATATCTTTTTTTACCATAAAATTCACGAAATAATTTTTACATGCGAACCTTTTGGATTTTCCTTAACCAATTCTTCGATTGTCATTATCTTACCACTTGAACTTTTTATTTTTTGTTCTGCCGACTTGGAGAATTTCCATGCAGCGATGTTAATTTTCTTGGTTAAACCACCTGTAGCTAGTACAACACCTGGGACAAGTATCGTTTCACCATCATTAACATTTCTTTCAATATCATTAAGATTAACCTCAACTCGTCTTCGGGTTGAATTTGATAGCTTTTCGGCTGTATCCTTCCAAATAGGAGCTTTCAATTCTCTAGACTTTTTTTCCAAGTCATCTATCAGATTTTTGAGGTACGGATTCGTTGGTCCGGTTCTTTTGACCATAAAATATCGCAAATTAGTTAGTAATTGTAGGTTTTTAAGTTTTACAAGTGCGCCAATCGGGATTTGAACCCGAGCTTTAACCTTGGGAAGGTCATGTCCTACCAGGCTAGACTATTAGCGCTTGCGCCGGGGAAGGGATTTGAACCCATAAGAGCTCGCGCTCGCTGGTTATCTTGTAAATTTCGAGACCAGTGCCATACCAGATTAGGCGACCTCGGCATGAAAATTCTTAGTAATTATATTTATTTAGGGACTAATTTAGCGTCTTGTATTTCCATGTATCCACTGGATGTTTTGTTATCCCAAACTTTTCTAGAATTTAGAACTTGAATTTGTTTTTTGAAAATAGGACCATCCATCACAAAAGTGTTGTAATATCCACCTTCGCCCAAAATGTCAAAACCGAATTTTTTACTTAATTCCTTGAATTCATCTGAATTTTCTTTATTCAGCTTTTTTCCTATCCATTCAGGACCAAGACCATCTGTTGCAACATCTGTAAGCATTATGTCAAAACCAGAATCTATTGTCTTGTCAAATAATTCTTCTGAGGTTAATTTTTCATAAGGAACTATCAAATCTATCCCAAATTTCTTTGCAACTCTTTTCCATTCTCGTATTTGTGTTTCTTGAAGTCCAACCCCACCAACTAGAATTGCATCGACTTGAAGTTTTCCGAAAATCTGTTCGAGTTCATTCGCTTCTTCCACTGCTCCGATTTTCTCTGACTTGAGATTAATTACAGGTATCCCAAGAGCATCCCCTGATAAGTTTGTCCATTCGACTGTAGCGTATTGATATAAGAAAGATTCTGTACTTTTTGGTTTGACAGAAATCAAACTTTCAACTTCCCAACCTTGATCTAAGGCGTATTTTAAGGCCATTGTACTGTCTTTTCCGCCAGAGTACATTACCGCAACTTTCATATCTTCCTTATAAATTCTAAGGTTTTTAAAACTTGCTTTAGAGCCTTATGTACATAAAAGATATCTTAAATGTACATTTAACCAATTATTCATTAGTGTTTAGTTGAAAAGGATACTTGTCAACCTAACTGAGGAAGAGCTGGCCAAGATAGAGAAATTATTGAAAAAGAAGACGTATAATTCTCGTTCTGAAGCTGTACGCCATGCATTGGAACTTCTTATCGAAGCTGACAAGCATTCTGAATTGAAAAAAATACTAAAAATCTCTGGTAAACTCTCTACAAATGGCTTCAGATCAACATCCCAAGAAATCAAACAAAAAATAATATCGTATCTTAGAGAACATCCTGGATCGACTATTAACGAAATTTTCTCTGGTACTGGATTTCACAGACACACAATCAGAAAATATCTTCTCGAATTGTCAAAATTGAAGATTTTGGAGCAAAGAAAAATAGGGACGTCGACAGTGTCCTATCTCAATTCTCGGAGGATTAAAAATGAATAAGATAATTCAACGATTCATTTTGCTGATTATTCCAATTTTGTTAGCCATTATTTTTACTAACATTGCTAATGCACAACAAATTGACTCTGAAACAAGTTCAAGAAGAATAATAGTGGATTCTCAAACATACATAGATAGTCACTTCCAGTGGTACTTCTCCGAAATCAATGATACACATTGGGACGCTGTATTCCAGATAAATGATGAATTGTGGGAGAATGTTAAGCAATGTTCAGATAATTCTCCGAACAATACATGTTGGAATGAGTTGAGGAGTAGAAATTTCCCAGATCAAAATATGTCAAAACTCAGAGGCGACTTGCTGAACATGAGAAACTATCCGATGCGTAATCTTACGTCGAATATAAGATTTTCCGATTTTGCTTTCAATCCTACTTTAGGAATAGGAAAATTCACTATAAACTTCCCCGAAGGATTCAAAGATGGGGAGAAAGCTACGCTAGGTTTTGGATCTACAAATATATCAGCATCCTCCAATGGAGCAGGAACTTTAAACCCTTCAGGAAGAGCGATCTGTAGGACAAACAATAAAGTCCATCTTGCATATCTTCATGGCGGTGGAGGTAACCAACTTATGTATTTCAACTTTACAGACAATACATCCGTAATTGGGTCACCGATAAGACTTGATGGGACCGATGCGACTGACAATCCATCAGGCAGTCCACCCGCAATAGCATGTAAAGGCAATAATGTATTCGTAGCATGGGTTGGAAATCCATCACCATCTACATTTATTTCATATAAAAATTCCACCAACGAAGGGGCATCTTTTGAATCCACAACAGTAGCGAATAATTGGACAGTAACAAATAGTACCTCAACTACACCATCAAGTCAATTAATATCAGTTGCATTTGGTACTGGGGATAATGTATGGTTAACATTCATACACGATACTGGAACAGTCGAATACGTCAATATCACCAACTCAAGTTTATATGGCGGAAATAATCCAACGTTATCTCACACGAGACTTACTAACGATATAAATGCAGCAACTTATACATCGCTATTCATTAACTACACCGAATCTCCACCAACTGAAGCAATTTATGTTGCAATCATGGGAACTGTAGATGATGATCTCTATTACAATTTCTCCGCTGATGGAGGTATTACATGGAATGGAACCGAGGTCGATATTGGAACATATTTCGAACCGAATATTATACAATTCAACTCCTCTCTTATTTTCTTAACCAGTTATACCAGTAATAGCGACGTATTCATTTTCAACTCGACAAATAATGGTACGACATGGGGTGCAGGATTTAGATTAGATGATAATGGCGCCGGAGCCACTCAGGCACAATTTGCAACTATGGCAACTGATTATAACAGCGTCTGGGTATTTTGGCAGAATAATAACACTCCAACTACATGGAACCTACATTACAGACAATGGAATCAAAGCAGTGGATGGGGAACTATAATTCCACTGGATAATATATCGTCTACTGTAGATTTGCAAACTTCTGCCGCTATAGATAATCGAAGCAAGAATTTCATCGAACTCATCTACATGAACAGAACAGAAGCAAGTGGAACAGCGAGCATTTTGTACAATTTCATCAATCTTACAATACAAGCCGCAGCTGGAGCATCTACTACAACGAATGTTTTGTTGCCTATAGATTTGACTGAAATAACGATTCAAATCCTTACAAGGCCGGTAACTTCCAAACAACCGTTGGATATAACTGAATCGATGGCAAACGCGTCTACAAGGGTACGTTTAGTAAACAATGCTGTTGACTTGATGGAAATTCTTACGAGAATACAGTCATTAAGAACAGTATTCACCAATGCACTCGATATCACAGAGAAAGCAACATCTGTATTAATAAGACTCAGGCAGGTAACAGATGCGTTGGATATAAATGAAAATATTCAGAACCTATTCAAACGAGTTAGATTAGTAATAAACGAAATAGACTTGACTGAGATTAACACTCGATTACAATCGCTAATAAGAGTGTTTACGAATGGCATTGACCTTACAGATTCTATATCATCGCCTGTGACTCGTCTTAGACAACTTCTCCAATCTCTGGATCTAACAGATGCAACAAGCAATATCTTTAACAGAGCCAGATTTGTTGTAAATGCTATAGATCTCACAGAAACATTTTCAAGACTCCAATCATTAATCAGAACATTTACAAATGGGATTGATCTAAGTGAAAAAATAACAGCTGTAGTAATACGTGTAAAAGATATCACACAATCCTTAGATATTACAGATAATATTCGCAATCTTCTCGCAAGATCAAGATTTGTTACTAATGAGATTGATCTAAGTGAAATAATAACTAGAATACAATATCTGAGAAAGTCGTTGACGAATGCGATTGATGTAACTGAATCGTCAACAGCTTTTGTCATACGTATGAAACAAGTAATTCAATCATTGGATATAACAGACAACATACGTCTCTTGTTCACCACAGCTAGATTCATTACAAATGCAATAGACTTGACTGATACATTCACATTAGTTAAATCATTAATCATTAGGGTTACTGAAAGATTTGATTTGACAGAAAATATTCAACCTCCTCTGGTTCGACTTCGTCAACTTATCCAGTCATTTGATTTGACAGAAAATATTACAAATCTTTTCAATAGAGCTAGGTTTATTACAAATGGGATTGATTTAACAGAATCTACATCTAGATTGCAATCTCTTATCCGCTTCTTTACTCAATCAATAGATCTAACAGAACTTTCCCAACGATTCAAGACAATCCCACGACAACTCACCCAAGCGATTGATTTAACAGAAAACATAAAGAATCTATTCACTCGTGTAATGTTCTTAACACAATCAATAGATCTTACCGAATCATTCGGTCGATTACAATCTCTGATTAGAGTTTTCACTCAGGGAATTGATCTTACTGAATCAACATCCTCTCCTGTTATTAGATTACGCCAGATAATACAGTCGATGGATATAACTGAAGGTATCAGAAATCTCTTTACCCGATCAAGGTTTATTACAAATGCTATAGATCTCACAGAAACATTTGCAAGATTGCAATCATTGATTAGAACATTTACAAATTCCATAGACTTGACTGATGCATCGCAATCGTTCGTAATTAAGATGAGACAAGCATTACAATCACTTGATATAACAGATGCAATAAACAATCTTTTCAATCGTGCTAGATTTATTACAAATGCAATTGACTTGGTTGACTCGATATCTAGAATGCAATCATTGATCAAAAGAATTATTGCAAGCATTGACATAACAGATTCAATAACATCTCCAGTAATCCGAATAAGAAGTACGATTCAAAGTTTAGATATTGCAGACAATATTCAGAATTTCTTGGCAAGAATTAGACTTGTAACCAATTCTATCGATCTTGTTGAATCAACGGCAAGGATGCAATCGTTAATTAGGACTTTCCTTAACGGCATAGATTTGAATGAGGCTCTAACATCACCAATCACTAGAATAAGACAATTGACAAATGGAATAGACTTGACTGAGACAATTAAGAATCTATTCAACAGAGCAGCATTCATTACAAATGCTATTGATTTGACTGAAACAACCACTAGGATACAATATTTGATTAGATTATTTACTAACCCCATATCCTTAGTAGACAGATTATTCGTTGATTATGGAGAAGACTTTTCAAGAGATGTTACCCAAGCATTAGATATTTCAGATGATATTCGAACAATCCTAACTAGAGTAAGACTAATCACTATTTCGGTGGACGTAACTGAAACATTTAACAGATTATTGAAACTTACAAGATCTTTCATAAACGAAATTGATATCATTGAGACATTTACATCAACCATAACTAGATTACGACAATTTACACAATCCATCCAAATAACAGATTCAATATCCAAGATAGTAATACGTATACGAGAAATATCACAATCGATTGACATTTTCGACAATATACGAAACTTATTTACAAGAGTGAGATTCACAACAAATGCAATTCAAGTTACAGATTTAACCGGAAGATTGCAGAGTCTAACCATCAGAATCACAAGCACATTTTCATTTAATGAATTAGCAGCGAGATTCACAGCAATAACTAGAATAATATCACAAGCATTCTCATTTTCAGATTTAGTGGATAGAGTTATATCAACAGGAACTCCATCACCTAGTCCTACACCAACGCCATCTCCATCACCGTCGCCTAGTCCATCACCTTCCCCTTCACCATCTCCAACACCTACACCGTCAACTCCTACACAGCCAGCATTTACTTTAGATAAGAGTATATTCAAGAAAGTTATTACACCGGGTCGTACAGCTACTGATTCCTTCGTAATTAGCAATGTTGGATCAAGTGACTTAGAATTCAGCATCTCTGTCGAATCAATAAACAGATATGTTATGATATCTGAAAAAGAATTTACAATCAAAGCAGGAGAAAAGAAAAACATACCGGTTGAATTTTTCGCCTTCAGAAATACTTCACCCGATATATACACTGGAAGAATTTTAGTTACAAGCGGAAATATTCAAAAGGAAATAGCAGTTATACTTGAAGTTGAATCTGCTCGGCCATTGTTTGATGTTAAGATCGTAGTTCCACCTGAGTATAAAGTAACACATTCGAATGAATTGATTGAAACACAAGTTACCATCCTCAATTTGAATTTCAACAGAAGTGACAAGGTGGATGTTATCCTAGAGATAGGACTCAAAGATCTTGCAGGAAATGTTATAACTAACAGATCTGAACTAATAGGAGTTTCCGCAGAAACATATCTAATAAGAGAAATTCATATCCCATCTTATGTTAAAGACGGCTTGTATGTTGCATTTGCCAAGCTGACGTATGAAAATGAAACGGGCACATCGACTGATACATTAGAAGTGATAACAATTGGAAAACGGGATAATTACCTATGTTGGATAATTCTAATCATTGTCATTTTATTGGCTCTTATATATTATCTTTACAAGAGATACAAGAAGAAGCGTGAAAAGGAAAGAAGACTGTCAGAAATTAAGAGGAGAGTAGAAAAAATAGAGAAGGAACTCGAGAGTGCGTACAGTAATTTGAACGCAAAGAAAAATGTTATTTCCGAAAACTTTAGAGTTCTTCCGTCAAACAAATCGGAAGAAGAATTAAAGATAGTGACTCGGTTGAGAAAGGAAATTATTGAGGAAAAGGATGAATTAGAAAATATGCTTAAAAGGATTCTAAAGAAATGATAAAGAATACAAGAAATTTAAGATGAGGTAAGAGATTATGACGTTATTGACGAATACACTTGAACCTAGAGATTACCAGAAAACAATAGCTAAAACTGCAAGCGAAAAAAATACTCTCGTTGTTATTCCAACAGGAATGGGAAAAACTTTAATTTCTCTTCTGGTTGCAGCAAATAGGATTGAAAAATTTCCAGAAAGTAAAATTATGATTTTGGCACCCACAAGACCTTTATCATCCCAACATCAAAAAACATTTGAGAATTTTACCTCTATTGCGAAAAATGAAATTTTGTTGTTAACAGGTAAAATTGAACCGAGTCTTAGAACTGATATTTACAAAAATGCCAAAATAATTATTGCCACACCTCAAACAATAGAAAATGACCTCGAAAATGAAAGAGTTAAAATGACTGATTTTTCATTTGTAGTTTTTGATGAAGCACATAGAGCTGTTAAAGATTACGCATATTCTTATATCGCGAAAAAATACATGTTTCAATCAAAATATCCATTAATTCTAGGATTAACTGCTTCCCCAGGTGCAACACAAGAAAAAATACAGGAAATTTGTGATAATCTTTTCATCAAAGGGGTGGAAATAAGAAGTGAGAGTGATACCGATGTTGAAAAATATGTACAACCAATTCAACGGGAAAACATTTATGTAGAAATGCCGAATGAGTTTAAAAAAATAAAAACTTTGTTAGAAGAAGCTCTTCGAGATGATTTATTCTGGCTAAGGGAACATCATTATACATTCACATACAAGCCGATTAAAAAAATGTTGTTGGATGTACAAAGAAGAGTTATATCAAGTTATACACGTGGTTCTAAAAATTATGGAGCCTTCTGGGCCATACTTCGAGTTGCAGGAGCTATCAAGTTAATGCATGCAATAGAATTGCTGGAAACTCAGGGTGTAAAGTTTCTGTATGATTTCTTAAATAAAATCGAACAAAGCTCAAAGAAAACTGACGCGCGATTAATAAAAGATCCGAGAATTAGAGAAGCAATTAAATTATCGGCTGAATTATGCATCAGTGATGTGGAACATCCTAAATTACTAAAAATTGTTCAAGTAGTGGAAGATTTATTGAAACAAAATCCAAATGCAAAGATAATTATTTTTGCAAATTATCGAGCAACTGTTGATAAAATAAATAATGTTTTAAGAAAGGCTGGAATTAGTTCTGAGATTTTGATAGGACAAGCCATTAAGGAAGGAAAAGGTCTTACACAGCAACAACAAGTTGAGATTCTCAATAGATTCAAATCAGGTGAATTTCCTGTTTTACTGGGGACTCAGGTAATTGAAGAAGGTATAGACGTTCCATCAATTGATTATGCGATATTCTATGAAGCTGTTGCAAGCGAAATAAGATCGATACAAAGACGTGGAAGAGTTGGTAGACAGAGCATAGGAAAGACAATATTTTTGATAACTAAAGGCACAAGAGATGAAGCATATTATTATGCATCTATTAGGAAGGAAGAAAAGATGAAGGGGATGCTTTACAAAATGAAAGAAAAAGGGATAAAGAGGAAAGGTAATTTATTAGATTGGGTGTAAGATGGACACGCAAAGAATTCTAAAAATATCAAATAAGGTTGTAGTTATAGCAGATTATAGAGAAAGAGAAGTTATTGAGATGTTGAAAGGCTTGGGAGCTGCAGTAAATGAAACTAATCTCAAAGTTGGTGATTTTGTTTGTTCTGGTGATGGTGTTGTAATAGAAAGGAAAACACATTCTGATTTTATTTCATCTATAATAGATGGTAGAATTTTCGAGCAGGCAAGATATCTTAAAGAGAATTATGACAAGCCTGTAATTATTATTGAAGGTCGATCGAATAGAGAAATGAATGACAATGTAATCAAAGCAACTATCGCAAGTCTTATATCAAAATTCAATATCTCAATCATACCTAGTGAAAATATAATGGACACGACTAGAACTATTTACTGGCTTGCTAAAAAGGAACAAGATGATGGGACGATCACTTTGGGATTTAAACACGGGAAGAAGCCTAAGGATGCCAAAAAACTGCAAGAATTTGTTTTATCATCCGTACCAGGCATCTCTCATGTGCTAGCGAAAAGATTACTTGAACACTTTGGAACTGTTGAAAAAGTTGTAAATGCTGATGAAATGGAACTCGCGAAAGTTAAAGGAGTCGGGAAAAAACTAGCAAATAAAATTAAAAAACTAGTAACTAGCAAGTATTAGTGGTGTTTACCTGAAAGATGCTTTGATAGTGGGATTGGATCCTGGGATAACAACGGCCATAGCAATCTTAAACACAAAAGGTAATGTTCTCAACATTTACAGTAAACGGGACATGAATCGAGCAGAAATTATACGGCATATTCTCAGATTTGGAAAACCCGTTATAATATCGACAGACGTTAGTATCACACCGAAGTCTATTGGGATAGTTGCAACTAAATTGGAATGTGTCGTTTCTTCTCCTGATGAACCATTAGGTGTGAATGAAAAAAGAGAATTAACAAAAGATTATTACACTTCATTGGAAAATACACATGAAATTGATGCACTAGCTGCTGCAATAAAATCATGGAAATTTTATAGGAATTTATTTTCGCGAATTGAAGATGTGCTTAACAGATTTGATAAACAAGAAATACTTCCTCAGGTCATTGTTAAAATTCTCAAGGAGGATAGTCCGAATATTGAAGATACGGTTAGGGAATTTATTGAAAATACAAGAAAAGTTTCAAATGCTAAATCTACGAATGATAATGGAAGTGAACATAAAGATCTGATAAAAAAATTACATACACGATTAACAGAGAAGCAAGAAAAAATTGATTCGTTACAAAGCCAAAATACTTTGTTGAGTAAGGCGTTGAACGAAACTAAAAAATTAGTTAAGAAAAATGAAGACAAACAATATACAGACAATTACAAAGAATTTGAAGCTAATCTCAAATACCTGAAGAAACTTCGAAACATTGAAAATCGCGGATACTCTCCAATTATAGAAATAGAAAGTTTGAATGGATCTGCATTGGAACAATTGAATGAAAAAATAGACCTCACAAATAGAATATTTTCAATAAAAGATCCGTCGGATATACGCATGTTCAACAATTGGAATGTAAAATGTGTAGTAATTCCTGATGAGATTGAAGAAAATAAACTGGAGAACATTGATTTCCCTGTAGTTAGAATAGATGAGAAGATTGTAGAAACTATAGATGATATTAAAGCGGTAAAAACAGATTATATAGAAGGCGCAATATCAGGTGCTAAGAAGTCAGGCTTGATTGGATGGTTAAAAGGTTACAGAAAAAGGAAAGACTCTCACACAGATTAGCTTTATTAATAAATTTTCTCATCATATTCAATCTTCTTGCAATTCCACTTTACATTGCACTATTCAATGACTTTTCTTACAAGCCTTTGCAGGAATTAAATGCCGACATAGTCTCTGGATTACTGAATTTTCTTGGATATGACACGCATCCGGATAAAAACGTAATTAATTTGAAATTAGAGGATCGAGAAGAACCAATCAATATATCGTGGGATTCTACAGGCTGGAAAAGTATGTATGCGGTTGCTTCCTTGATTATTGCAACTCCGTTATCAATCTTGTCAAGAAGATTAAAAGTCGCTCTAATTGCAGTGGGAATTGTATTTTTCATAAATCTATTAAGAATTCTAACAACCATCATGATATCAATCGAATTTGGATTCAATTTCTTTGACATAGTTCACACAGTTCTCTGGAGAGAGGGTCTAATATTGGCTGTAGTGGGTGTTTGGCTGCTCTGGATGAGAATGGAAAAGTATAATTATAGGCAAAACATAATAAAAAGTAGGTGGCACTTTGGTTAAAGAAGATTTTTCCTTAAAAAAAGACGTTCTCCAGCTGCAGAAAAAGGTAGCTGACTTGGATTTGGTTGCAACAGAATTGAAAGAAGCATTTGAAAATATGAATCAGCCTGATACAGAATCCTTAACTCAACGAGTAGATGATCTAGAAGATTTGACAATGGTTGAAAATGCAGCACTTATTGAACTCAAGAATATGTTAACTGGAAGCACAAACCCTGCAGAACAAAATACTGTAATGACTGAATTGGAAGGAAAAGTTACTTCATTGGAACAAAAAATTTCTCAAATATCTGTACCTAATTTAGATGAGATTAGAAAATCTGTTACACCATCTCCGGTAGCAATTGATACAAGCAAATTTGAACAATCTGTTAATGAGATTAAAACTAATTTTGAAAATCTTCAAGTCGATCTCAATAGAAGAATTAATGAAATTGAAGAAAAAGTAACTCATACAAAGGATAAAGTATCGTATTTGCCTGATTTTAATTCGCTCAAGACGGAATTGAAAAATGAACTTTTGTCAAACATGCCTGATTATAGTTTGACTCATGATGATATCAAAGGCACGATAGAAAAATTCAAATCTGAGATTGAAATTGAAAAGAAAAATGTAGATGAAATGCTTCAAGCTTTGAAGAAGCAACTCGAGAAACCTTTATCAGAAGCGGCAGAAAGAGAACTTGAAAAAATAAGAATGGATTGGTCTATAAACGCTGCCAAAGTAGAAGCTGTAGAAAAATTTGTTGAGAACTTTAGTAATGAGATAAACAACATCAAACCTCTTATTGCGAAATTGGAAACATTCAGTAAATTTGTCAATGTCCATGAAGAAATGACCGACAATATGAGAACATTTAAAGAATTCAAGGATCAGATAGAAGAATCCGTGCAGAAAAATATGGATCTCGAGAAGAGAATTCAACGTGAAATGCACAAAGGTAAAGGTATAGGAGATTTTGTTGGCCTTGAAGAAAATGTAGCGAGGTTGGAGAGAGAAATTGATCTAATTAAAGATGGTCATGGTAGACTTTCATCAGAAGTAACTAGAAAAGGGGATATGGATGAGGTTGTTGAAGAATTGGGAAAGATTGTAAGATCTACACATGATGATATGTCTATACTTCAGGCGCACATGATGACATTGGAACAACGGGATAACGATTTGACTGCATCTGTTGCAAGTTTACAGGAAAACACATTCAAGAAGCAATCGAATGGAGATGTTGATGAACTTAACAGAAGATTAGATGTTTTGCAAGCTGAGATGGAAAGAAACAGTTCATATCAACCGCAAGATAATTCAGGTGAACTTGAAAATAAAATGAGAGAATTGGAAAGAAGGATTAATAGCAAATCGGCAAATATGCTGGATCCCCATATATCAGAAATAATTAACAGACTAGTTTTCTTAGAGTCTAGAGTAGTTGCGTTGGAAAGTATGATGAGTGATATGCCTAAATACTCTCCGATAGTTGTGGAATAAATAAGTTCCTGACGATTATTGATTAATGCCACATACATTGATTATAGCGGAAAAGCCAGATGCGGCAAGACGTATAGCAGAATCATTAGCTGACAATTCTCCAAGATCTTTGAAAAAGAATACTGTCACATATTATGAATTTACGATTGATGGGAAGAAACATATTTGTGTTCCTGCTGTAGGTCATTTGTTTGTTTTAAATCCAAAAAAGGATAAGGATTCCAAGTTTATTTTTGAATTCGAGTGGGTTCCAACATATACAAAAAAAGGAACTGAATGGACAAGGAAATATTTTGAAAATATAAAATCGCTTGCGAAAAATGCAACGGAATTTATCGATGCTGCTGATGTTGACAATGAAGGGGAAGTTCTATTGTACAATATTCTGCGTTTTATTTGCGGTGTTGAAGATGCAAAAAGAATGAAATTTTCCACATTAACAAGAGATGAACTAATTGAATCGTACAAAAATATAGATGATCGTATAATGCATCCTCTTGCTAAGATGGGATTGACAAGACATTATTTAGATGCATTATGGGGATTAAATCTTAGTCGGGGATTAATGTCAGCTTTGAAAAGTGCTAATAAAGGATTTACTATCCTATCAATCGGTCGTGTACAGGGCCCTGCACTTGAACTTTTGAGGGAGCGCGAGTTGGAAATAAGAAATTTCAAACCAACACCTTTCTGGGAATTGGAATTAAACATAAACATAGACGGTAGTAATTTTGTCGCAAATTATGAAGGAGGTAGAATAACAGATGAAAAACATGCCACAGATATTTTCAATGAATGCAAGGATAAAGATGCAACTGTTGAAGACATACAAGAGAAACAATACAAACAATTTCCATATACACCATTCAACACAACGATGCTCCAATCAGAAGCTTATCAATTGTTCAAATTCTCACCCACTCAGACATTAGGTATTGCAGAAAGTTTGTACCAGGCTGGATATATCTCTTATCCGAGATCGTCATCTGAGAAATTACCGCCTGGTATTGGATATGAAAAGATATTGAACTCTCTTGGAAAGTTTTCCGCTTACAAAAAATTTGTTGGAAATTTGTTAAAGAAACCTTTGAAACCTGTTGAAGGTCAACGAACGGATCCTGCACATCCTGCCGTATATGCAACTCATGAAATCCCTGATTTATCCAAATTAAATGCACAGCAAAGAAAGTTGTATGATTTAATTGCTAGAAGAACATTGGCTGCGTTTGGTCAGCCGGCTACAAGAGAAACAAAAACCGTCTTGTTAGATGTAAACGGACACAAATTTATTTTAACGGGTAAAAGTATTGTTGATCCAGGATGGATGGAAATTTATGCACCATATCTAAGAACAGATGAATTAATTTTACCGGAAATAAAAATTGGGGAGAAATTAAAAGTTAGTAAAATTGAAATGTTGTCGAAAGAAACACAACCTCCTGGAAGATACACACAAGGTTCAATCGTAAGAGAACTTGAAAATAGAAATCTTGGAACAAAAGCTACTCGAGCTGAAATATTGCAAACACTTTATGACAGAGGGTACATTAATGGGAAAAGCATTGAAGTTACAAAATTGGGTGAGGCTGTTGTAAATGCATTGGAGAAGAATTGTCCGAAGATTATAAGCGAGGATCTTACACGACATTTTGAAGAAGAAATGGATAAAGTTTACAACGACGACAAGAAGATGGAGGAAGTTGTTGGGGATGCTAAAACAATTTTATTAGATATTCTCACTGATTTCAAAAGGAAGGAAAAGGAAATAGGAGAACAGCTTGCTGAAGGATTTTTAGAATACAGAAAAAACATGGGGAAATTGGGGCCGTGTCCGAGATGTAATAATGATTTGAAAATTTTGAGATCTAAAAAGGGATCCTTTTTTGTGGGATGTGGTGGATATCCGAACTGCAACAATATGTATCCTCTCCCTCGGAATGCGAAAATAGTAGCTTTTAATAAGCTTTGTCCGGAATGTAAAACACCTATGGTACAGGTAATAAGAAGAAATCGTAGGGCATTCAGAATGTGCCTAGATCCGAATTGCCCTACTAAAGCAGACTGGGAGAAAAAGTAGCCAATGATCCTCCGCAAATAGCATCATAGGAGATTATGTTGTTTCATCACAATTGTCTTGCATGTTTTTACTTCACCAGGCAATGGGGATACTGCCTAAGAAATTAATAGTTTAGATATGATATCCTAATTGCGAACTGGAAGTACTGTCCTCTTGTTCGCAAAGCTTATAAGTGGTCAAAAAAGATGGAAAATATGGAAATTGTAATACCTCTTTGGTTTTATGGTTTCGATGCGGTGATGTATTTTCTTAGTTCTGCTGTAGCGTTCTTGTTGAGTTTTTACTTTTACAGAATATATCATCTAAGTTCCAATAAGCAACATCAATATCTTTATACAGGATTTCTTGTGCTTGCATTGGGATTTTCTGTACTGTCAATTACAAGTTTGTACAGTTTCATTAATTTTAAATCATGTACGACGATTTGTTCATTGGGATTAGTTGATAAAGCATTCTCTCTTGAAGATTTTGCATACTTTATGTATTTTGGATTTTCATTGACGGCATATTCATTAATTATATTAGCATACAATCATGAACTTCCGCGATTTTCAAAAATGTTTTTGTTCCTGTTTCTTGCATATCTGATTTTTATTTCCGCTTCTCTTACTTTACGGAGACATTACAAGGTATGGTATTCATTCAGTGAATATTTCCATCTAACTTCGTTTGTTATGATGTTGTTCGTAGCTTTCAGAGCATTCGTCAATTATGCGAATGAAAAAAGCGGGAGTTCGTTCTTGGTGATGAATTCATTTATTTTCATTGCGGCATTTCATTTGTTTTATCTGTTGTCATTTATCAACGAGCTCTATGTATTTGCACACTTTACACTTTTAGCTGGATTTTTCTTGTTACTTTTCATGGTATTAACGGTGAGAAGGAAATGAACAATCTCCGAAGAGGGAAGATGGAAATTTATGCGGATATACTCAAATCTATTAAAAATTCTGAAGGAAGAATGAAGAAAACACATATTGTGTATAAAGCTAATCTAACGCATTCACGAGTGAATGAGTATCTTGAAGTTTTACTTGCAAAAGGATTCGTGGTGGAGCAAAAAATTTCCAGTGGATTGTTTTATGTAATAACCACAAAAGGTGCAAAATTTTTGGAAGATATGAATAAATTGAAGGAAATATCATCTGCATTTGGTGTTCCTATCTAAGATTTAAATCTTAATTCAATTAATTCTTTGTTGGAAAATGTTTCTATTAAAAATGTGATCGTATGTATCATTTAAATGAGGGCTATTTGAGAAGAAATGTATTAAGTTTTTACGAAAGTCGTACAAAAGCTAGTTTCAAGGATTTGATTGCCCATTTTAAAAGAGCGCGTCCTAACGTAGGTGCAACTGATTTACTAAATGCATTAGCATATTGGGAAAATGTGGGGTATATTGAAAGGATTCCTGGGAGAGATGATGTATATGCTATTACAGGAAAGGTCAAATGGCGGGAAAAAAGAGTTTTAATTGAAGGCCCAGCCATGAATGTAGATAGATTCCTTTCTTCGTCATCAAAACCAGATGGTATAAAAATAACTGAAGTCGGCAGTGAACTTCTGACAAGTCAGGGAGTCTATAGACACAAAACAGGACCCATCATAAATATGAATAATATGACCATTACCCATCCAGAAGGTACCGAATTACTCATCACAAGTTCTCATATTGCTTTATTATTTGCTCTTTTAAAAGAACCAGGAGCGATTGTGTCACATGCAAGATTATTAGATACTTCACAATTGAAAAATATTAGATCTCTTCGAGTACGTATTTCCGAAATGAGAAGAGCGTATTTATTAGAAGAGGATGTTATTGTCAACGAAAGAAGTCAGGGGTACAGAATAGCTGGAATGACCAGAATAAAGTAAATTGCAAATTGACATGATAAATAATTAAGTTATCTCACATTTCACGATCTAATATCGCCTTTAATTTACTTAATCTCGAACCAATTGTTAAATGTTGTGCATCTTCATATGGAGCTTTTTTACTATTTTTATGACTTTCAACAGATGTTAAAAAAGCACTGCCTTCAGTACCCCCACCCATTTTGTATCTGCGATCTAAAACATTTTTTATATTAATATAATTTAAGTTTCCTTGTATACTTTGAAGAAATTCGGATAATTTTCTTCCATCCACATCGCTACCAAAAAAGAATCCAGAAGGATATCTCCTACCATTACCATCCACGGAATATGTTAATCCAAGATAGATGTATAATTCTTGAGAACGGGAATCTCTATACATGAATACTCTACCCACAGAGTAGCGCCCGTTATAGGAATGTTTTTCATGAAAAACTACTTTCTCTGGTGAAATAGAGGATAACTCTAGATCTTCTTCGAAGAGAACCTCCATATCTGTCAATGATTCAGATAATGGAAATCGTCTTACTTCTTCCAGATACCGCTGTCTTGGATCTACCACTGACATGTATTATAGAATAAAAGTAACCTTTAAATAATATTAGTTATCTCCATCATGTGGTTGGATCCCAACCATTAGTAACTATTAGACCTCTATCGGGTTCGTAACCTTTGATTATCAAATTCATCCCTATTGAATATTCTAAGGTGCCTCTGGGGTTTATTTGAAAACCATCTTCAATACGGTCGAGATGGAACTTAAGTTCAGCATCATTTTCGATTGGGGTATGTGCCCCACCATGAGGACCTTGATAAAATATTTTATTAAATGTTCCCATGCCATATAGTCTTTCTATAAAGGCCCTCTGTTCATGCCATTGACCTTCGGTATAAGGTCCTTGGAATTTTGTTTCGTATGCAACTATTTGTTTCGGATTCTTATGTCTGCCCATGACAAAATCTATCATTTGACTTCTCGTTTCTTCGTCTTGCATATTAAATAGTAGAGCTGTGTGATCTGGATTTTCTCTATTAAACTTTATGATTGCATCTCTTATATGTTCTGATTCGTCAGGCATACTTATCAAGCTCATTGTAAATATTTAAATACATTCCAAAATGATTTGAAGATAACACCATTTATCTCTGAATATACAAAATAGAAATATGGCTGAATTCGAAGATAGATTCAGTGAAGCCAAATCTCAATATTTCAAAGAATGTGTTTCTAAAACTTCAAGGAATTTAGGGCTCTCTAAAGCCCCACAAGTTAAAATTTGGGATGGTAAATGTCCATATGCAGGTGATGAAATTGCACATGCACATATTGAAAAGAAATTAATCTGCATATCCAAAGGTCGTCTCAACTCTATGACATTAGATGAGATTGAAGAAACAGCAGCCCATGAGACATCACATATGCTACATGGTGATCATGATGAAGAGTTTTCTATAACTCAAGATAATGCACAACTAGGTAATTGGCTAGAATCACATTTACCTGTAGGAAATAAATATAATAAAAAGAGGGTAAATCTGAAATCAGAAAATTTAAAACCAATAAAAAATTTATGTAATTATCATACTTGTGATAAGAAAAATGGATTGTCTAAATGTAACTATTGTGAAAAGTATTTTTGTGACGACCATGTTGAACCAAGAATGGTTTTAACATTAAGACAAATTAACAGAATCAAAGAACCTATGAGAAGTTCACTAGAAAAGGAATATAGAAATGAAGGTGGTCATCCCGATTTAGTATTTACACAAAAACATTGGGAAGAAATACAAGAAGAACACAAAGAACAAAATGAAAAGATGTGGCGGGCAATGGATCGATTAAAAGAAACTAAAAATATACCATCGGCACCAGTGTTTTCGGAATTACCTGAAAATATTAAACGTATTTTAAATCCAGGAAAAAAGGACGGACATTATAAAATAAAATATACAAAACGTGGGTTTGGGTTTTCTACAATTAAAATACACTCAATATCAAATCCTTTGGTCATGATAGGTTTACTCTTGTTAGTATTTTCGACATTTTTACGTGTCACTCCATTAACAGAGTCTCCATATCAAACATTCGTGCAAAATTTACCACAGATGAAAGAAAATATAGTAAATTACTTAAGCACAACATCTTTTAGTGAACTTTCGCTCACATTCTTTCTTCCATTATCAATTATAATCTGTATAATAGGTATAATATTTGGAAGTAATACTCTGATCTTACTTGGTGGACTAACGTCACTTTTCTATCCAATAACATTTTATAACTCTATACCACTTCTAGGAATTGCTATCAGTATAACTTGGCCATTTTTTGCGGGTATAATTGGCAGTATGATGATAATATACTATTCTTTTCAAGAAGGGGTAAAATATAAAGAACTTTTTGTATATTCGTCAATCGGAGCACTAATTTATTTTATAATGAATAGGAGTCTTATCTAACAAATTTAATTTCATTAGAAAATTAAGATTCACGTTTTTCGATTAGTGCTTAAATACTTAATAGGTATTTCTTAATTATGACATCATTAAACTTTGATGGACTAGATGAATTTGCTAGAAAGCCCACTACTATCATTTATATTGCTATAGCTGCTCTAGTAATCGTTTCTGAATGGAAGTCGCCATCAACAAATCTAATCAAATTGTCATTAAAATTAGGTTTGATTTTAATATCATTCATTTTAATTACACTTTTCAATTCTTTATACTTTAAATGGTATAATAGAAAACCTCAAAATAAATCATGGAGCGTTATACTTCCAGTCGTTCAAGCGCTCGCATTTGCAATGTTAAGTGCAGGAACAACTTTCATGATTTTTGCATTAGATAATAAAGTATTTGGTGAAGTGAACCTCTTTACACTAAAAGAATATTTTTTTGGCGGATTTATATTTTCAACTATTGCATTTATACTTCTAATATATACAATCAATAAAATGACTCAGAGATAAAGTAGATTATTTCTGATGTATAAATGTAATACTTAAATATTTGTAATACGAAAAAATAGGTATGAAAAAAGATCATGTAGAGTACTTGACTAGACTGGGTATTAAAAGCCAGATAGTATTAAAAAAAGAATCCAGAGAATTGATGCATCTCGGCCCAGGAGATTTGATTAAAGTATTGTCTACTCCAGAGAAGATAGAATTGAAACGGGTAACAAAAGAACAAATGCTCGGTGATGTTAAAAAAATAGCTAGGATGATAGGAAAGAAATGGCCTAAAGGTAAGACGTCAGTTGATCTAGTGCAAGAAGAAAGGCGATAAAAATGAAACTTGTATTAGACTCTACAGTTTTAGTTAGTATATTTTCCGACCAAGACAAGTTTCATGAAAAGGGATTTTCAATCTATTCCGATATACTGGATAGAAAATTGGACGCTGAAATACCGACATTAGCTCTTCCAGAAACATGCGGTGTAATTAGAAGGTCTTTTGGCGAGCATATTGCGATCATTGTGGAAGATCAGTTGACTACTCTGGTGGAGAATTCAATAATATCTGCGGAAGAGTTGACCATTGAAAGAATGAAGAAAGCTGTAGAGGTAGCAATTAGATTTAGTATCAAAGGTGGTGACGCTGTATTTGTGTCATTGGCTGAAGAAGAATCCATTCCATTGGCAACTTTTGATGAAAAATTAAAAGAAAAAATAAAAGGTAGAGTTAAACTTTTTAAGATGGATTAAATGAAACGAAAAAAGATTATTGGAGATGATGGTGATATAGAAATCTTATGCGATCATGGTATAGGTCATAGAAAAAATTTGCATACATGTGATGGGTGTGGTCATAAAGAGAAGGTAAAAAATTTTATACATAGATAACAAACATCTATTGATCTACCAAACTCTCGGTAAGACATCCAGGTGAAGTCCAATTTTCCTGCGCATACACATTCTTGCCTATGAATCCTTCCCAATCAACAGCCAATTGTGTTATCTTTGTTTCTATATCTTCCCTGATAGAATCATCAAGGAGTGTAAATGGGCATACAGTCAACGGACCAATTGGAACAGATTCCCATATCTGCAATTCAGTCCAGCCCAATTCAGGCGGTATGGCCTCGCTGTTTCTTTCTGCAACCTCGCCCAAAATATCACCAGGATTCACTTCATCTCCTTCCTTCACTTTGAGATTGATGATGTGATCAAAACTGATCCTCCAGTTTTGCAGATCATTTGGTATCATTAAAATTTCATAATCCGTGCCCTGATTGATTATTTTTTCCATTTTCCCTTGAACAGGAGAGATCAATTTTGTTCCAAGAGGAAGGAAATAAGTTGGAGAGACGAGCTTCTTCGGACCATTTGGACCCATGACTTCGAAACCATATTCCAGAAATATCTGATTGTTGTAATGGTCGCCGATCTTGTTAACAAAAAGTATATCACCTGCTTTGCCTGCAGCTGGATCGTATTTGTCAATGGTGAAACCTATGTTCTTCAAAATTGGTTTTGTTATTACTGGTTCGGGTTCTTGTTGCATTGTGGGAATATTTTCAACATTCGGTTCTCTTTGTTCATCCTCATCATTTGTATCATTTTGTATTGTGTTGTTTTCTTCATTATTATTTTCCATCATTCCACTTTCAGATGTAGAGGATGTGCAGCCACTTAAAATAATCACGGACAATAAAGAAACTAGAAGTAGATTTTTCATAAAATAATTTTCTTTTTGAAATTAAAGAGAATATATTGCTCGTAATTAATCTAATTTATTATATGGTACTAAGCTTCCTAGAAAGGTGGAAATAACTCCACTAGAATCTCTTCCGCGTGATCTTATGACATTATATAACATAGTAAGCCCGGACAAGGAACTTACAGCTGTCATTGGATAGCTTGCCCACCAAGGAGCATACTTGTGCGCTAATACAGTCAACCCCGCAAAACCGGCGTAGGTAGTAAAATTAGCTGCATGCTTTACGGATTCGAACGCCCTTATCACACCTTCCTTAGCTTTAGGGTGAGAATATGCGAAATCACTGAGTAATACTCTTTGCTCTTCCTCTTTACTTTTCATTAGCTTGAATTTTAATTCAAAAGGTGCTGTAAATTCGTCATTCAGTGCGTTAATAACAGGTTTGTAAGGAATAAATGTTATGAGTGGAAAGACACATAGAAAATTTTTATATTCTTGTTTTACGAATAACGCACGCTTACCCTTATCCTCGTTAAGATATTTGAAAGGATGAAGTATTGTGGAAGGGGACGTATGTTCTCTAAATAGGTCAGTAATGTGGGTCTTCAGCGATTGTTCAGTTTCTCGTATCGAAGCATATTTCTTTTTTATTTCTCTCCGGAAACGACGATTGAAGAAAGTTTTTAATAATCCATGCTGACCAATGTGTTCAAGCATTTCAATGTCTCTATTGGCTCTCATGCTCATATAGTCTCCAAGTTTTTGTTTTAGACCTTTACTAACCACAGCGTATGGTGGATCGTCTTCGAAATTAAAAGGCACTATTAGTTCCCTATTTCTATCAAATGGTGTATCACTTTCTAGCACAAAATAAAAACCATCACCAGTATCTCTTTTGTGAAATGCAACATCATAATGTACTTGAATGTCACGTCTTTTTTTTGAAAGTCCCAATGTTGCTCCAACTGGAATTGTTTCTTCAGAATCTACCCCTTGTAAACGGTCGCTCAAAAAACAATATATAGAACCATCTGTTTTATGAAGAAGTGTCAATGAATATCTTCCATCATCATCTCTTTGCAGATCTTCAAGTAGTTTATCGAAATCAATCGATAAATCTCTTGATATGGTAGTCATGAAAATAAATATCAGGTAAGCTATTTAAACTATCTAGTAACAATGGCTATTTTATAAAATCTTTACAATCTTCTCTCTGCTTCTAAATCCTTTCACTATTTCCACTGAAGATTTTGGAACATTGAAATAATCCGCAAGAACTTCAATCAATCTAACATTTGCTTTTCCATCCACCGCAGGCTTGTCCAATCGCACGGAATAATTATTATTATCTAATTTCTTTATTTCAACTCGTTTAGAATTTGGAATTGTCTTTACAGAAATTACAACCATGAAAACCGCGGATTATCGATAATAAATTTGCCATCCCGTTTCTGGAAAGTTTTGAGGACATTCTCCATTGGCACTGTAAAAAACTTTCAATGTTTCATTATCAACCAATTGGAAGAAAATATATCCGTCCCATTGAGCTGGATTATGGTTTGGATGAATTTGATAGCAATGTTCATCAGTTACATCTTTCGGATCTTTGTATGTAGGAAAATCCGGATAAATAAAAGTGGTTGCCCTATCTCCAATTGTTCCAATCACAATTCTATCATAATCACCAGCAATTGCTAATAGGCTTCCATAAATTCCGTTCTTATAATAATCATAAGCCCATCGAGTAACTTCCTTATCCAAGAACCAATTTCCGGATATTGTTCCTGGGAAATCTCTGCTAGACTGTCCGCAAGAACCTCCCAACAATTTATAATAAGCATCCTTCATTTCGCCAGTATAAAAATCGTACGGACATACACCATTAAGAAGATCCTGGCTACCGTATCCGAATTCGAAACGTGCATTGTTTGCAAATGTATTCGTAACAGAAGAGTCGTAAGCTATGATATCAAATGCGGACACTCCTCCAGGATTAAAGACGAAATATCCTATGAGCTCACCTGCTTCAAACTCCACAGGATCCAACTCTTCAGTTCGACTGTCCTGTTTTGGAGCGGAAAATTGTTTTGCGACTGAAGGCACTGTTTCTTTGAGATGTGCAAGAACAAATTCTACATTGCATCCTGCATCAAAGTATAATGCATAATCTGGGATATCCGATATCTGATAATATGCTCCTCTGGAGAGAACCATTTTTGTTGGTGCATAAATTGGAATTTTCTGGGAAGAGAATTCATCATCGACGTAAACATATGATCTTGAAACCATAAACTGTCCGCTTCCATGAACAGTTCCTATTTGTCCAAGGTGTGAAACATATTTCGGATCGACAATAAACTCTGTGAATACTGGCTTCTCACAATTTGAATCATACGAACCCGTTCTTTGTGAATATTGTTGTACGCATCCACTGAGAAAAATAATCGCGATGATTGATAAAACTAAAAATTGTGATGCGGATTTCATAGAGTAATTTTAATTTTCTAGAATTAAAATTAACCTTCATCGTATGCTCGCTTTAAAGTGTCTATATCAAGCTTTTTCATTTCCAATAATGCTTCCATCGCTTTTCCGGATTTCTTTGGATCGCCTTGAAGCAATTCACTTAAAATAGTTGGAACGATCTGCCATGACAAACCAAATTTATCCTTCAACCATCCACATTGTTGCGCATTTGGATCTCCGCCTTCAGAAAGTTTCTCCCAATAATAATCAACTTCTTCCTGTGTTTCACAATTAACTATGAACGATATTGATTCATTGAACTTGAATATAGGTCCGCCATTTAATGCTAAGAAATTCTGTCCTTCAATCTGAAATTCTACAGTCATCACAGATCCTTCTGGTCTTTTGTGAATTTCAAATCCTTCTTTTCCATAACGAGAAATATTTCCTAATTTGGAATTTTTAAAAATCGATACGTAAAATTTAGCTGCTTCTTCAGCATTACTATCAAACCATAGATTTGGAATTATTTTTTGCATATAATCACCCATTCATTGCAGGCTGCAACATTCCTACTCGATTTCCTTCAGTATCTAAAAATGAAACATATTGTCCAACACCAGGAATATTTTGAATTTCTCCGGAAATTTTTCCACCGGCTTGTTCAACTTTCTTGATGTGTTCGTTGATATTATCCACAGAAATAACAATTGAAGGATGTTGTAATGCTGGATCATCTGTCTTTTGGTAAAATCCACCATTTATTGCACCAGGTTTTATTGGACCTTTGTCAGTAGATTCAGTTGTAGTTACAACAACATAATCTCCGAAATCAGAACCCATTTGTTGTGTCTGCCAACCAAAGACATTTGTATAAAAATCGGACATTCGCTTTCTATCTTCTGCCGGCATTTCAAAATGTATAACGGGATTCATTGTCATACTAAGCTAATCTTATTTGAGATTTAAATAATAGAAGTTGATCAAGTTTTTACTATGACCTTAAATCCACCATAAACCATTCGTTTCATATCGAACGGCATTTCTTCTTCCTTATATTTTGGATCATTCATGATAGGATCTTTCATTACTTTTGCATTAACATGATTACGATGAGATTTTGATTTGAAAACTATGAATGAAAAAATAACTGTTTCATTGCTTTTGGCTTTAACTGTTTTTGGAAATTTGATACCTGACCATTTTGATTTTAGATCATCACCAACACATTCAAAATATTCTACAGCACCGTATTTTTTCCAAACTTTCCCTCCTTTCTGTGCCATTCGACGATAAGCTCTCAATTTTTTCTTAGGTACAGCCAAAATGTATCCATCAACATATCCTTTCATGTCATCACCTATATGATTAGATACAGAACCTAGTATTAGTAATTTTGTATATGGACAGGAGATTTTACAGGTCGGTAGAGAAGAATGAATAAAATTCCTGAAAATATTATTGTCAATGAAGCTATAATCAACGGAGTTGCTGGTGTGAATCTTGCTGCAATAAATCCAGAAATGATAGGTGGTATTAATTGTGCCAATGCTGAAACACTCGCATTTATTCCTAGAATTTCACCTTGAATTTTCTGATCAGCAGATTTGGAAACGAGTCCGGCCATGTTTGAGAATGACAAACTGTTGAATATTGCGATGAATGGAACTATGGTATATAGAATCCATGGAACTGGAGCAAAGAATAATAAGCCAATGAATATTCCATCAGCTATCAAACTTAGTGTGAGAACTTGTTTTTCGTTAAAATATTTTGCAGCTCGACGCACAACCAGAGTTTGACCAACAATAACCCAAATTCCTATATACGAAAACATATCACCGACTTGCCCTTGACTATATGAGAATTTTGTAATTAGAAATATCGAGAAGAATGTAACGAAGAATGTAAAACCAGAGAAGAAAATGAAATTTGTGAGATAAAGAAGTCGAAGATTTTCTATTTTGAATGCTTTGAGAATGTTGATTAAAGATTTACCCCATTCGATTTTTGGAGATTGACTTAGGAATTTGTTTGTCTCGGTAAAGAAAGTTTTTACAGATAAAACATTTATGAAACTCATTGCAGCTGCAAAGAAAAATGGAATTGTTGGATTGAAAAATGAAAATATTGATGGATCGGATAATTTTCCTCCGAGGAATGGACCGATGATGAAACCTAAACCAAATGCTGCACCTATTAAACCAAAATTCTTTGCTCGATTCTTCGGTTCAGTTATATCTGCGATTGATGCTTGAGCAACTGAAAGATTTCCACTTGCAATGCCGGCTAAAGCTCTCGATATAAAAAGTAATGGAATATTTTTTATGTAAATTGAAAATGCAAACAAGACATATGAGATGGATGTAGTAAGAATTGTGTACATCAAAATAGGTTTTCTTCCGAATTTGTCAGAAAATTGTCCGAGAATTGAAGTTGAGAAGAATTGCATGAGTGGAAATGTTGCCGTTATTAATCCGAGTAATACATAACCTGATTGTACAGACATTCCTCCAGGTAAAATGAAAAAGTTGGATGTTGGATCAGCTAAAAGTAATGGAATAATAGGAATCAAAATACCAAATCCCAATGCATCTAAGAAAATAGTGAAAATTATAACGCTTAATCGATTTCGGAAAATATTTTTCATCAAACTATTTTAATTTCATGATATTAAAACGCCTCATCTTTCGTAAATTACTGCATTTTGTGTAAATCCGGAAATCTGGGATGCGTCCTTACCAGGAAATGCTTCGAATTTTAATTTTCTTTCGGAAATCAACTGAGCTAGCACAACTCCTTCGACATTCTCGCTATCTTTTACTTTAATATTCTTTGCGACGCTCATTCTGTCCCATGAACTTCCATCGTCTAAAACATAATCAATTACAACCAATTCGTATTTTACCAAACCTGTCGAAACAGATACGTCTTTTGGATCTGGCGAATTCCCTTTTACAGCAGATTGTTTGCTCTCGCCACCATAGTTTCCCATCGATATTATAATGTGTGTAGGATCTATGTGATCGTATACAAAAGACAGATGATTTCTCCATACATCAGGAACATACTCTGCAGGATATCCACCACTCCCTTCTACAAACCAATTACCAACCAATCGACCGTCAATATCATAATCTATTTTCCCTCCGATAGGCAAAGCTGTTCTGACATTTTTTTCAATCAACTGGCTTCTATCTGGTTCTTCAAAATAATCGAATGGATCAACAGTATGTAACTTCCAAGATTCGCCTATGTAATGTTCAGGCACGATAAACCCGTCCAATGTAATTTTTTCGTAATTGACACTCAGATCCAATGTCTGACCTCCTATCTTTCCTATAAAGTCACCTTTCTTTATTGGGATCGAACCTGACCAGAAATCACCATATGACATTTCTCCTGTAATATCCACTATGCTCGATGACATGCTAGTGAGCAGATTGTATATGCTATAAAAATCGCACGTGTGCATTATTCTCACATTTATTTTTTTGTACATGTTAGCTGGATTTTCAGGTTCTATGCCTATGCTTGAAATAATGCCGTCGGCATTTGCATAAACGTTATACGTATCCGGGGCTGAATGAAAAATAGTTGGTTGGAAATACATATGATCAATGGGGGTGACATGATCGCCTACCACAAGTCCCATCGGTATAACAACTCCTATATCCTCGAATTTCATAGGAGAAGAAATATTCACAGTTCCCTCGCCCTTGCAGTTTAATTCCTTTCGAAAAGGCCCTGAAGTATTTTCACCATTCGGTTCTTTTTGTTCACCCTGATCTTCTGTATCATTTTGCATGGTGTTTTCATTATTTGTTGTGCATCCACTGAAAAGGATTATTAAAATAATTACGAAAGATATTACTTTCATATTCATCTTTCATAAATCGTTGCGTTGCTTGTAAATCCTGAAACTTCTGCTGCAGTTTTTCCTGAAAATATTTCCACTTTGATTTTTCTATCATCCACCATCTGAACTAGGAATACACCCAAAACTCTAGTATCGTCATTTACAGTTTTCAGCGGCTTGCCGTATGTTATAAAACCGGATTGTGATGTCATATCTTTCAAAGGAACAAGTTCATATTCTACAGTCTGACCAACACCTATGGTAGCTGGATCTGGTGAATTTCCTTTAACACCATATGGAGTTTTTTCAGCAAGTGCAGGATCTGATCCTATTGAAATGCGAATTTGTGCCGGATCGACATAATCATATACAATCGCAAGATGTCCATTCCAATATGGACAAAGATAATCACCACAATATCCTTTAGTCTGATCCCCGTCATAATCAGTGCCTTCCAAAAACCAATTGCCAGATAACTTTCCATTGATATCAAAATCTATTTTTCCTCCCCGTGGTTCTACAACTCGTGGATTCTTTTGGAGCAGTTGACTTTTCAATGGTTCGGTGAAATAATCAAACGGCGCTACAGCATGTATTTTCCACGGTTCGCCTGAATAGAATGACGGCGTAACAAATCCTGCAAGATTTACATTTGTATCAGCGGTAAGCATTCCTAATAGACCATATGCTTGAACTTTTCCTATAATTTGTCCCGCATTTACAGGAATTCTAGGATAGATGCTTTTGGTGTCCGATGGTCTGGGTCCTGTGACGAATTGTTTGAACGAAGCGTCAGCATCCAATATTTCCTGTGAAAATTCTGTTACATGGATATATCCGCCGAAGAGTGTGCATGAATATTCGAAATATACATGAAAGTTTTCTATGTTTGATGAAGCTCCAAAGCCTGTTGAAGCTGGCTGCCTTTCCACACGAACTATGAAACCATCCGCCATAGCTTTCAAGTCAATTGCAGAAGAATTTGGATTGTACTGAATTCCACCATGATCACCGGGTATAATATGACCTGAGGATGTTAGCTCTCCCAATGGCTCTATAACTGATATCAAACTCGTATCTATGGGAGATGATATAAATGTGACGGTCCTGCTTTCACAATTGCGAGAATCTGTAAAAATGGGGGATTGTTGCGGCTGATTTGAAGGAGTATGTGATGGACTTGGTGATGGCGAAGGTGATTGACTCGGAGATGGTGTAGGAATATCATTTATAGTATTTTCTCGATAAAACGGGTCAGTTGTTGGGTTGTCTTGAAGTACATAGAAACCAATTCCAACTACAGCTATTACAATTACAGCAATTATAACTGCGGATATGCCCTTTGACACAATTTAATTTGGATTTTTTAATTAAACTAGATTATATATCAAAACCAATAATAATTAGGTGTCTATATAGCAGATCTGGTAACTACACTGATTGGGTTAACAACTTTCGTAACTGCAATTATTTTTTGGTTTCTTGTGCACAGAGGGTTGTATTCTATAAATATTCCGAAAAATAGTAGGTTGAAAATATCATCGTTTGTTTTTATATCGCTTCTAATTTGGGTTACACTTTCACATGCTCTTGGAATATTAAAAATTTTCCGAGTCGCTTCTCCTTTTGTACCATTAATCGCACTTGGAGTTCCAATTATTACGATAAAATTCCTCTCTAAATCTCAGACATTTAGTAAATTAGTGAATGTTTTGCCGAACCACTGGATAATTGGAATTCAAGTTTTTAGATTGCTGGGAATAGTTTTTATTACATTATATATTGCAGGTGTTTTGCCAGGAGAATTTGCAATTCCATCAGGTGTGGGTGATATAATAATTGGAATAACAGCACCTCTAATTGCTTTCTTATATTTTATAAAAAATCTCTATGCAAGAAAGCTTGCAGCCATATGGAATTATTTAGGTATAGCGGACTTGGTGATTGCAATTGTTATGGGATCTATAACTGCACCAACAATGGTTCAGGTTTTATCCTTTGATTTACCAAATGAACCAATAATTTCATATCCCTTGGTGACTATTCCTACTTTTGCCGTGCCTTTTTCTTTAATTCTACACTTTATTTCACTGAGAATAATCAAGAAAGATTCTGAAAGAAAGTAGTTTGATTTAGGAAGAGGTAGAAAAACCGGTAAATTTAAATATTTAGTGTTCTAATATTACTAACCATGGAAGAAAGAGGCATACTTATAGCATTTTCCATCAAATCAGGAAAGATAAAGAACAATTCGGAGAAGAGCAAGTTCTTCAAAGCTCTCTACGGATGGACGCAAACGGTCCCAAAAGAGAACAAAACCTATTCATACTACAGGGAAGGGGTGCTAGACGAGATGCCTCATGTCAAAGTCGACCAATCTTCCTTTATAGTCCCTCAGGAAAGCTTTGACGATATCATGGATTTCTTCCAGGAATGGAGCAATAAGGTCATGTTGAAGACATTTCAGGTCTTATTGGACGATGAAACTAAGGATATTTTCGATGAGTTTGAATTAGAGGAAAATGGTGAGTAAATGGCAGAGAAATTTAAACCAACTAAAGAAATGGAAGAAGCTGTATGGAATTTTATAGCTGAAGTAATTTCACATAATCCGCAAGTGATTGGAAAATTAACAAAGAAATCCAAAGATAATGAGGTGAATAATTAATGGCAGAAACAGCTAATGAAGTCAGATTGAAAGTGGGGGAATTGACTGCCCGAGAAGAGGCAGGTAGAGGAATTGTTAGAATTGATTCGAACACAATGACTAAATTATCCATAAAAGAAGGCGATGTTGTTGATATAGAAGGTTCAAGATTAAGTGCTGCGATAGCTGTTCGTGCTTATCCTGCTGATGTTGGATTGAATATTGTTAGAATGGATGGAATTACACGAAGAAATTGTGGAAGCGGTGTTGGGGAGTTTGTAAAATTAAGAAAAGCTGAAGTGAAGGAAGCAAAATCTGTTACACTTGCACCAGCACAGAAAGGAGTTATGATTCATATTGCACCGAATTTGGTAAAACAGAATATTTACATGCGTCCGATGGTTAAAGGGGATATAATTGTTCCTGCACCAGCCGGAAGAAGACGAAGTTCTGGATTATTTGAAGAATTTTTCGGATTTGATTTTGAAGATTTCTTTTTCACACCATTTCCAGGGGAAACAAGATTCGTTGTAACTAACACAAACCCTGGTGGAGTTGTAAGAATTGGTGAAATGACTGAGTTGGAAATACTTCCACAACTTCCTGAATCAATGAAACTGGAAGAAAGAGCTGTACCAACTGTAACTTATGAAGATGTTGGTGGGATCAAGGAAATTATTCACAAAGTTAGAGAAATGATTGAACTTCCATTAAGACATCCTGAATTATTTGAGAGGTTAGGTATTGATGCACCGAAAGGAGTTTTGTTATACGGTCCACCTGGAACTGGAAAGACATTATTGGCAAAGGCGGTTGCGAATGAAAGCGGTGCGAATTTCATTTCAATCAGTGGTCCAGAATTTTTCAGTAAATGGTATGGAGAAACAGAAGGAAATTTGCGTAGAATTTTCGAAGATGCAGAAAAAAATGCACCAAGTATAATATTTCTTGATGAAATAGATGCAATAGCACCTAAACGAGAAGAAGTCACAGGTGAAGTTGAAAGGAGAACTGTATCACAGTTATTGACATTGATGGATGGATTGAAAGCAAGAGGAAAAGTTATAGTAATTGCTGCAACAAACCGACCAAACAGTCTTGATCCTGCATTGAGAAGAGCGGGAAGATTTGATCGTGAAATAGAATTCCCTGTACCAGACAGAGCGGGAAGATTGGAAATTTTAAAAATTCATTCTCGTAACATGCCATTGTCAAAAGATGTAGATCTCAATCATCTTGCCGATATATCATATGGTTTTGTTGGTGCAGATATTTGGGCTGTATGTAAAGAAGCTGCGATGTCGGCGTTGAGAAGAGTTTTGCCAGAAATAAAATGGAAAGAAGAGGAAGAATTGCCGAAAGAAATTATAGAAAAATTAATTGTAATTAAAGAAGATTTCGAAAGTGCGATGAGAGTTGTCGAACCATCTGCTATGAGAGAAGTCATGGTAGAAATTCCAAAGGTGAAATGGACTGATATTGGCGGATTGGAAGAAGTTAAATCACAATTACAGGAAATTGTTGAATGGCCATTGAAAAGTCCAGAAGCATTTGAAAAAATGGGAATTACACCACCACATGGTATTTTATTGTATGGACCGCCTGGAACTGGAAAGACATTATTGGCAAAGGCGGTTGCAAGTGAAGCAGGAGCTAACTTTATTTCAATCAAAGGACCAGAAATGTTTTCGAAATGGGTAGGAGAATCTGAACGTGCAATTAGAGATGTTTTCAGAAGAGCAAGACAAGTTGCACCATCGGTTATTTTCCTTGATGAAATAGATTCTATTGCTCCTAGAAGAGGAATGTTCACAGGAAGCCAAACTACAGAAACTGTTGTAGCGCAATTATTGTCAGAAATATCTGGAATAGAAGAATTGAAAGGTGTAGTTGTCATGGCTGCCACAAATAGACCTGATATTGTAGATCAAGCATTACTTCGACCAGGAAGATTTGATAGAATGATTCTAGTTCCACCACCAGATATAAAGTCAAGAATGGAAATTTTCAGAGTGCATACACAAAAAATGCCATTAACAAAAGATGTTGATTTGAGAGAATTGGCAAGAAAGACTGAAGGTTTCAGTGGTGCTGATATAGAAGCTTTGTGCAGGGAGGCTGCCATGTCTGCATTGAGAGAGGATAGAAAAGCGAAAGAAGTACGAATGAAACATTTTGATTCTGTATTAGCTAAAGCTGTTCCAAGCATTACAAAAGATGTTATAAATTACTATGAAAAGTTCGTGGAAAGAAGACGAAAAGTTGAAAAGGAAGATAAAGAAGCTCCAAGTTACATAGGATAATTTTAAAACTAAAGATCATAATCTAAATCATACGCCTTTCCAGCGTATACTGAAACATAATCATATGAACTTCCCAACTCATCCAAACATTTATCATTGCTTATTTGAATCGAAACGCTATTTCCAACGCCCAAGCTTGCAACTGGAACAGAATAGCTAGAACAAATAACACTGTTCGCATAAATTGAAAGTTTGTCAAGCAATATTTCATCAATACCTTTATTGGTAATAGAGACCACCATTGATTTGCTTGCATTGAAATAACTCGCGTCTACAGCTATTTCATAAAGATCGTATTCAGAGACTGGTTCTACAATAACATAAATCTCTTCATTATCAACATTCAATTTCATTATGTACCCGGTACCGTAAATGGATTCGCCTAGGGAGTATATTTTATGTGTTGCGACATAAGCAGAAGTTATTTCAGGGTCCTTCGCATAAGTCGAAGTTGTTATCTTGTAAAGTCTATAGTCGAGTAATTTTCCATCGTATTTTAATGTGGCTGATGGTTTACTACTGATAATTGCGTCTGAAATATATACATCATCTCCTTCATTTGCACTCAAATCAGAAATATGATACCAGTAAGGACTGATACTGTAATAAGTTTCCTTTTCCACTCCCACCTTTCCAGTAAATGCTCTGTTGAACGAAAAGGTTGTTTCGGGTCTGTTCAAACTAATTTGATCTATTGAAGGTGTATTAAATTCTTTTGTTAGAACTTTTATTTGATTGCTTTCATCTACCTTACCCTTAATAGAAAGAACAAGATAATAATCAGAATTTTTAGTTTGAGGACCGCATTCGGCGGTTATAACACTTTTATCTGATACTTTTGTAAGTGTACTGGTTATTCTGCAATTTTTAGTGGAAAGAATATTTCCTGATGTTGAGAGCAATACTTTAGTTTCTGTTATTGTGTAATCATCCGTTGAATACCCCTTACCAAACTCTATTGAAACTTGACCATCTTCGTTCATTGACCACTTGTCAGCTGTCAAGTAAATTGCCTCTGCATCATTTTGAGGTACGATATCACTGTATGAAAGGAAGTTTTCTATAGATGATACTTTATCATTTAATGACATGTAAGCTATCGCTAGAATAGCCAAAGCAATAAAAGATATCGCCGTTGAACCAAAGACTACTACTTTCATAAATAAAGGAGGACAGTAATCTTTAAATAAGTAACGAAATTACGACCTATGAAAGACTTATCCCAATATTCTTCCTGCGATATTTCTTTCTCGTGGAACCCATTTGAATTTTACATCTCGTCCTTCACACAATTTCCAAACTTTTTCTGCCAGAACTTTCAATCTCGGTTCTTTTATTTTGTATTCTTTGTTCAATTGGTTCACAATAAGTTGACTGTCTGAAATTATTGTAATAGTTTTTTCTTTATTCTGCGTTAATGCAGCAATAACCCCACTATATTCTGCTTCGTTGTTGGTTAAACCTCGTTTTTGGAAGATTTTTACAATTTTTTTCGAAGGAATAGCATAAATGTACTTGCCGGTCTTTCCACTGCCGTCACTGTATATGTCCATGAATTAAATTGTGAAAAGAAAACTATATTTATACTGAAATCATATTTTATTAAGAAGAGGCTAAGAGGAAGATGACGAGGATAATTGGAGTTATTTCCGGAAAAGGTGGAGTAGGCAAGTCGACAATTGCATCGAATGTTGCATTAGCTTTGAAAAAGTTCAACAAGAATGTTCTTTTGATTGATTGTAACTTGTCAACACCGCATTTGAGTTATTATCTAGGCACAAATGACTATATTGGAACAATAAATGATGTTTTACTGGACAAGGCCGACATAAAATCCGCAGTTTACAATTATAATGGTGTGAAATATCTTCCTGCATCTGTTAAATTTGAGGATTTAGTTGGAATTGACTTGATGAAATTCAAAAAACATCTTACAAAATTGGAAAAGGGCGCGGATTTCATAATCCTAGATGCAGCACCAGGATTAGGTAAAGAAGCATTGTTTGTTATGGATGCAAGCACCGAAATAATGTTTGTTACACAACCTTTTGTCCCAATGGTTGCCGATGTCATAAGATGCAAGGAAATTTTAAAACAATTCGGCGACAAGAAAATGTCCGTACTTCTCAACATGGTGACGTATGGAACACATGAAATGAAGAAGAAAGTTGTTGAAGAACTGACACAATTACCAGTTATTGGCGAAATACCTTACGACAATAAAGTTACAGAAAGCATGGTTATGAGAAATCCTTTGATGGATTACAAACCTGATAGTTTATCTGGTGTGAATTTCATGAAAATAGCATCGTTACTCGCAGAGAAGGATTATGAAACGCCAATGAAGGTAAAATGGCATAGATTTTTCAAGAATGTGAAGAATTTTGTTGCACCTAGCAGCATAAAGATGTCCAGCAAGTCAGAAGATGTAAGGAAGGAACTTTTAAGTAATTTTTAAGGTAATTTAAATTATGAAAATTCTTAGATGGTTAGGTAAAACTTTTGGCAGCATTATCTTCACATCTTTTCTTGTGCTTGCTATCTTTCTAATGGGTCTTGTCGAGTTTTCCAGTTATGAAAATGCGCAATCAGTTGCAGGTCCAATTATAAAACAGCAAATATTATCAGCAATTACTCAAGAACAATTAGACATATTGCATTTGGCACTGTTACAACAATGTTCAACAGCTGATAATGTAGTTTTACCTTTGGGTGATGTCAATGCAACTTTAGATTGTAATGATGTCAGGAATTCTAATGCAAGCCAATTACCTGATATAGCTGCAAGTGTAGTGATTGAAAATTTCTATTACAAAGATTATTCATGTTCATTCTTTGATTGCTTGAAATCGTCCGATCAGTTAGACAAGTTGGTTGTAGTATCGAATGAAGGAAATCAATTTTATAAGACATGGCGAATGCATTCTTGGATAACTAGCGGCTTTGGGTTAATTATACTCCTTATATCGACTGAAACGTGGATTGGAAGATTAAGAGGTGTAGGATTGAATCTTGTATTTACAGGACTACCATTCCTTCTTCTTCAATTTATCCAACCTTTTCTCATCCTTCAAATTAGTCCAGAAATTCAAACCCTTACAAATCCAATAATTGACAACCTTTTCTCATCAATCACAACAAAATTCATTATTGTTCTAGCCATAGGAATTGTTCTAGTGGTTCTAAGTTTTGTTTTAGGCTTGCTCTCTCCTAAAAAACCTAAGAAAAATTAATTATTGTATATACGAAATTTCTTTTTCGTGCTTTTTGTGCAATTTCACGTATTTCTCAATCTGCTCTTCAGCGAATTCTTCCAATTTTCTTAGTCTTCTTATTCTTTGAACGTTAGGGTTGATCTTTTTTAGTCTGCGGTGAGAATGAGAATCCATATCATTATTTATACGTTAAAACTAAAATAGTTATTGTATGCTCGTAAATGAAGTGATGAACAAGAACGTTGTTGTTGTCAAAAAAGATGCGACCGTAAAGGATGCTTCTGCAGTTATGGCCAAAGCAAAGATAGGAAGTCTAGTTGTTGTTGAAGGGAATAAGATAAATGGAATTCTTACAAGCAGTGACATTATTCGTTCTATTGCGCAGGATAAGATTCCAGAAGATACATTGATTCAGGAGGTAATGTCAAAAAGAGTTTTCACAATTGAACCTGATGCAACAATTGAAAATGCAGTGGATATGATGATAGAGAATAAAATACGAGAAATACCTGTAGTGTCTGGTGGTAAAATAAAAGGAATAATTACTGTGACTGATGTTGCTGTTGTAGAACCGAAACTTATTGCCAGTATTGCGAGTTTATTATCTATGCAATTTCCAGGATATCGTGGCGGATAGACTTAGGTGAATGGAATTAAAGCTAGAGTTTTTTGTAAAACACATGGACGATTATCCATGGATAAGATTTTAATAAAGGATAGAAATCCTACTTGCAACAAATGTTTTTCTGTTTTAGAATTTGCGGATGTAAGACCGAGAAGTGTTTAAATGAAATTCCGACTAATTCTTTAATTGAGTATTATCGTCTCGAAATCCATTTATAATTAGGAAAAATTCCATTTTCTGATGCTATTAACATCGAACGAAGTTCTATGCCATGATACCTTAGACGAGATTCCGGATCATCATCGGTCCTTTGCACACATGCATATACACGAGGCACTCCCAAACGAGTGTTTTGACTATTTGAATATAAAAAGAGGTGTTCAACAGTAGATAATGTACTTCCTCCAGAAGTTATCACATCCTCAACTCCATATGCATTTCCATTTGAAATAGATGTTAAAACATTACCTTCTTTATCCACATCGATAAGAGTTGCATCAACTAATTCGGATATCCTCTCAGCTATAGGAATTCCACCATTTGGTATACCAAAAACATAATCGGGGTCCTCATCTCCAATATCTTCAGCTATAACTTCTGCAAACAAATCTAAACTTTCTGGTGAAAGTTTATCCATCGCAACCTTGTAATTTGAAGATCTCCCGCTCCCAAGTACAAAATTTCCTCGTTCAATACATTCTTCAACAGCTTGCGCTAAAATTGATAACCTAGAGTCCACTACTGTTTCAGTCATGTTGCATATTATTCTTATTGACGTACAAACATTAAACTATTATGCAATGCCCACAATGCAAAAGAAAAGATACATTAAATTTTATGCCGTGGTTAGGGCAGATGTATCGGTGCAGAAATTGCGATTACCAAGGTCCGGTAGCTATAACGAAAAAGGATTAGTAATAACCGTGACTGAGAACTAGATTTCCTTCGCTATCTCGCAAAAACAAACTATCACCAGCATTATTCCAAACTGCCATTTTTTCATTCCAATACAATTTGGTTACTGTATCAACACCCGACCCTGTGTATAATGTGAACCTTGAACCTTTATTAAAAACAAAATCTCTGAAGGTGTAAATATTGGTTCCTTCATCTTTCAGACTCCATCCGTCCATATCTACAGAAGCTCCACAATTATTTTGAAGAATGACATATTCATCATTCAAATTTTCATTATCATTTCCCCTAGCATCGAAATTAAACTCGGCAATTGAAATGCAGTCTATAGGTGAAGTGTTCCAGATCCCAAATTTGTTGTTCTTTGCATCATTTTCGGCTTGTTTGAATTCTAAATAATACTTTTCATCTGGATTTAGGAAATAAACTGACGCGTAACCAGACCTAACAAGCTGTAGATTGACAAAAGTTCCGTCAATAAACACATATCTTAGAAGTCTCCCATATCTATCAACATCTTCCGGACCGGATTCTAGTCTAACGCTCTTGCCCTCAACTAATTCAACCAAACCCTCCGTAGCTTCTTGATAATAATAATCCTCTTTTTCAGGCGAGTTGATTCCCAATAGTCGTACTAGTTGGCCACTTTCCAATTCCAACGTATCTCCATCGAGAACTTTTACTACATTAAACAATTTTTCGTCAGTTCCATCCGATAAAACTGTATATCCTGTATATCCCAACGCTGGGATTAAAAATAATGCCAAAAGAATTAGAACGATCTTCAGATCCATAATTTATATTCGTGAGATAGTTTTTTAAGGATATGCACTATCCAGCGATTTTTTTCTTTTCAACTTTCAATCCTTCTTCAAATGCTGCATCATCCTTCTTACCATACTCTTCAATTACCTGAGAAGTTGTTTCATCTTTCAATCTTTCAGCGCAATCTTTGCAAACTGTGACTGCTCTATGTGTATCTTCATCACCAGCAGTGAAAACAATTTTATTTTTCTTGCAAATTGAACATTTTCCTTCAAAAGTTGCAGAGATTTTTATTTTCATGGTAATAATTAATTTTTTTTGTATAAATCTGTTAATTTTTCTTTGTGATAATTTTAGAAATGTTTATATGTGAGCGATGCGAAATAATAATATAATTTAAACGAGGTGTTAGCTTTGGCAAAGAAGAAGAAAAGACGATGATTTAGAAAAAGTTTTTTGATTTTTGATTTTTATTTTCTTTTTAAATTTTAAATTCAAACCATTTCACTTTCTGTTTCTCAATCAATTCCTTGATTTCATTCTGATTTTTGGTTAAATTGCTCTGACCTGATTTAACTTCACAGAAAATAATTTGCTTTGGAGATTTTTCGGAGTAACCATCGAATATCACAAAATCCACTGGATCCCCCATCCATCTCATATCATGCGCATTATATGGAAATTTATCCAAAAACGGGATTAATTTCTCCAAAGTCTTTCCAGATAATGTTCTAGCACTTCTTTCTATCGCATCTTTGCGGATTTTTGCTTCTTCCTCTTCTTTCCATTCCTTGATTTTTTGTTCAAATCCTATCCGCAGAGAAATATATTTGACTGTTAGGAAAATAACTGCTATCAACAAAGCAATTAAAGCAATTTCCAAGAGGACCATTAGATCACAATATTAATTTATTCTATTAAGATTAATTCTGGTTATGGTCATTGTCGAACTCTTGTCTGGGTTTGTTATAAGTTCGATCTCTCAAATCGGATATGTCGGAGTTTTTCTTCTCATGCTTTTGGAAAGTGCAATGATACCAATACCCAGCGAGGTGATAATGCCATTTTCTGGATTTCTTGTAGCGACCGGAGAATTTAATTTATGGTATGCTCTTTTAGCAGGAACTATCGGTAATCTTGTAGGTTCAATAATTGCATATTATGTTGGGTTGCTTGTCGGAAGAAAATTAGTGGAAAAATACGGGAAATACATCCTTATTGACAAAGGTCATCTGGATTTGGCTGATAAATGGTTCCAGAAATATGGAGATAAAATAATTTTCATAAGTCGAAATCTACCTGCTGTGAGAACCTACATTTCTGTACCAGCGGGAATTGCAAGAATGAACATTGTTAAATTTTCAATCTACACTTTGGTTGGTTCTATTCCATGGAATTTCGCATTATTGTATATTGGAGTAATTTTACAGCAAAATTGGGAAGTTATTTTACGATATACAATCATTCTTGATGTTGTAGTTGTCATTGGAGTTGTTGCTTTTGGTATTTGGTGGTGGAAAAGAATAAAATAGCCCCGGGCGGATTCGAACCGCCGTTACGAGGGTTCTTCCTTCATCTTTTTATCAGCGCTTTGAAGCCCAAAGCCTTCCACTTTACATTCGTGTGCTTGACCGCTACACTACAGGGCTATGTAGATATATAATTATGAAAACGATTTAAAATAATGGTTCTGGATTTTTTTCTAAGTCTTATTGAACAGGGAAGCTATTTTGCAGTATTTATTACAAGTTTCCTCGCAAGTTCAACTCTTTTGGTACCTATTGTTCCTATACCATCATATGCACCAGTTTTGATTGGAGTTGGAATTGGATTAAATCCACTTGCGACAGCTCTTCTTGGAGGACTGGGATCTGCATTAGGTGAATTGATAGGATATTTCGCCGGAATGGGTGGAAGTGCTGCCATAGAAAAATTTGAAAGAAGGATTCCTAAATTTTTAAAATGGATTGAAAAATTTTACACGAACATCGGGTTCTGGGTTGTTATGATTTGCGCATTTTTACCATTTCCTTTCGACATAATTGGAATTTTGAGCGGAGTATCCAAGTATGATTTAAAAAAATTCATGATCGCCTTGTTGATAGGAAGAATCGTAAGAAGTCTTATAATTGCATACACAGGATACTGGACAGTACCATTTCTGATCAATTTATTCTCCTAGATTCAATTGAGTTTATGTACAAGCAAGTAATCATTCTCCGGAAAGACTTGGACATGGATAAGGGGAAAATGGTTTCTCAGGGTGCACATGCGGCAGTTGGAGCATTAAGAAAGATTAATGATGATGTGATTAGTGAATGGGAATCTGAAGGGAGTAAGAAAATTGTCCTAAAAGTTAGTAATTTGAAAGAACTGAAAGAGGTAGAAAATAACCTTAAGAAAGTTAAGATTCCTTATTTCCTTGTGAAAGATGCAGGATTAACCCAGATAAAACCAGGTACAGTAACCGCGCTAGGAGTAGGGCCTATAGAAGAGAAAAAAATCGATAAAATAACTGGGAAATTGAAACTGCTCTAGCCCGAGAAGATAGAATGTTCATAACCGATATAATCTACTTCACAATAATAGTATTTGGAAGCTATTTTGTATTTTTTAATCTGATTCTTTGGTTGGAGAACAGAGGAAAATTTTTTTCACACAAAAAAATCACTAAATTTCCATCGGTTAGCATTTTAATTCCATTTTACAATGAAGAGAAAGTCCTTTCAGACACACTGGAAAATATTTTGAAGATAGATTACCCGAAAGATAAATTGGAAATACTCGCTATTGATGACGGTAGCACTGATTCTAGTTATGAAATAGTAAAAAAGTTCGAGAAAAGAGGAATCAAAGTTTTGAGAAAGAAAAATGGAGGAAAAGCAAACTCTATAAACTTTGGCATAAGGCATTCGAAGCAAGAATTTGTGGTGACTATGGATGCAGATAGCATGCCGGATAGAGATGCATTGAAAAATTGCATGAAATATTTCGATGAAGAGAAAGTTGCCGCAGTAACTACAAGAATCTTACCGAAAAGGAGAACTCTTTGGGAAAAACTTCAGCATATAGAAATGATTTTAGTATCGTTTCAAAGAAAATTGCATGAATTCCCAAATGTAATAAATTGCACCCCAGGACCTTTTAGTGTTTACAAAAGATCTGTTCTAGAAAAAGTGGGGAAATTCGATGAAAATAATCTTGTAGAAGATGTTGAGATAGCATGGAGATTAATTTCCAAAGGCTACAAAATAAGATTGGCATTTGATTCGAGTGTTTATTCATATTATCCATTTTCATTTTGGATCTGGTGGAAACAAAGAACAAGATGGGCAATAGGCGGTATTCAAACGCTGGTAAAATACTTCAGTTACGCTTTCCGAAAAGATTATCATGGTGTAGGAAGTTTTCTTGTTCCCACATCCATATTAGGATATAGTTTTGCCATCATCGGGATAGGACTATTTATCTATCTGTCCGGAACACAGATTTTTAACATTGGTCTATATTTTTACAAAGCCATTTCCCTTGGACTGAATCCGTTTAGTTTCTTCTCTATAGGTTATTTATTGGATTGGAAAAAATTGTACGCAATTATGCTTGTGATTTTGTTCATTATAACTTTGAAAGTTGCGTCGAATGCACATAAAATTAAAATAAATCCATTTCTTGTATTGCTTTACATGTTCGTCTATTCGGCATTTTATCCATTCATAAACTTGAATGGTATTTATAAATATCTGAGAAATGAAAGAGGATGGTTAACAAAATGAACATATACGCCAAAGCCGCAATACCAACTCTTCTTGTATTTTTAATCGGTATAATGGCAGGTATATGGATCGATAATTTTAGAGTCACTGCCATAAGAAAAGGTATTTCCGAATTTGAATTAACTTGGAATGATGCTCAATTGTTCAATGAGTACTTTAGAAGTTTAGGATTGGAATCATGTATTAGTGCATTGGAACAAAATCTCATATACAACTCCAGAATTTATCAGAATGGTAACGAAATTGAAAAAACCATAAAAAGCAATGCCTTTACTCCCGAGATTGAAGAGGAATGGAAAAGATATAATTTGCTGCAGGTACAATTCTGGCTGAATAGTATCGAACTGAAGAAAGGATGTGGGTTTGATTATCATACAATCGTTCATTTGGATAGACTACATCCGGAATCCGCTGTTGAAGGAATTGATAATAGGGCCCAAACTCAAATATTATTAGATTTGAAAGATAAATGCGGGAATAAAATAATGTTAATTCCATTAGATGTAGACTTGGATTTGGTATCAATAGATGCGATTGTAAACCAATATGATATTCAACAATTTCCTGCACTGCTCATTGATGAAGATATTGTTCTACAAGGACTTAGTTCTGAAGAAGATTTACTAAATATCGTCAAATGTTAAGAATTGTATTGAGAAATGATATATAATAGATGGGGGTTATTATTTCAAGAATGTTAAAATTCACATTTTTTAGATTTGTGTTAGTAGGTCTATCTGGAATTTTAGTAAACCAATTTTTTCTATTGATGTTTACAAAATATCTAGGTCTTCATTATGTTTTGTCAAGTGTTATAGCGATAGAATTGGCGATGGCGAATAATTTTTTATGGAATAGTTTATGGACGTTTAAAAATAGAATAATTAATAAAAATTCATCTGTTCTCGTACGTTTTGCAAAATACAACATCGTGAGCTGGAGTTTAGACATATTCAATATAGTTTTCATTATAATTTTTACCGAAATTTTCAAAATATATTTCCTATATTCAAATTTGATTGCAATAGCAATAGTAACTTTGCTCAAATATTTGACAAATCTAAAATGGGTTTTCGCGGAAGAGGATAAACACGTCGATATTTCACATCCAAAAATTTCTATTATCATCCCCACATACAATGAAAAAGCCGATATTGGTAAATTAATTGAAAATGTTAGGAAGGAACTGAAAAAAACAGGATTCAAAAATGAAATAATTGTAGTGGATGATTCTTCTCCAGATAAAACTTATGAAATTGTGAAAAAATATCAGAAAAAGTATCATGAAATCAAACTCATTGTCAGGAAAAGTAAAAGCGGTCTTAGTTCCGCGGTTATAGAAGGGTTTAAACAATCTACTGGAAATATAATAGGTGTAATGGATGCAGATCTTTCTCATCCGCCGCAATTGATTCCAAAAATGATAGATAAAATAACAAAAGAAAATGCTGACATTGCCATAGGAAGTAGATTTGTCAAAGGGGGGAAATCATTGATGAGTTCAATTAGAAATATAGGATCTATATCAGCAATAATTTTTGTTTGGCCGTTGACATTTGTCAATGATTCACTATCCGGATTTTTCTTTTTAAGAAAAAGTGTCATACAAGGCGTGAATTTGAATAGCGGGGGATTCAAGATTCTTTTGGAAATATTGGTGAAAGGAAAATATTCGAAAGCTGTTGAACTACCCTTTACTTTTCATAAAAGGAAACATGGGAAAAGCAAGTTAACAGTAAATGAAGTTTGGGAATTTTTAATTGACAGTATGAAATTGTATGTTTGGAAAACGCTAGGGACCTAGACCGTAATGTTGAGAGCAGACATGATGAATTTTATGGTTGCCAAATCTAGCTCTTTTGGAGTTTTACCTTGTATATACACAACATTATCCTTCAATTCCACTTGAGTCTTATCAGCTATTGATGGTGGGATTAAAACTACTGAAATATTCTCTGGTGTTCCAGTGAGATTTTCAAATGATTCTACTTCCATTGTGTCAAAATTGATGAACCAGTCGAATTGGCGGTATGCAATATCCATTTTGAAGGCAATTTCGAATGCATTTATAGCGGTGTATTGATTGTCACTGACGTTTCTAAAAACAATATTCACATTTTGTATATCTTTGCTCCACATTGTGTTTAAAATAGCTTCATTATCCGGGATTAAAGAAATATTCTGTGCTAGTCTGAGATCATCTCGGAAGGATAAAGTAACTCCTTGAAAATTATATTGTGTAATTGGCTCATTTCTTGAGTTGTTTGAAAATGTTAACCATGCACCAATAATTAATCCTATGATTAGTAATGGAAAAATTAATGAAGTGAATTTCATACGATTATGATTGAACAATGAGATTTAAAAACGTTTTCGAGAGAAATTTCTCATGTAAAATTTGAAAGAAGAAGAAAAAGAAGGGGAAAGAAAATTAATCCCTTTCTAGGTTTGACAGCTCTTAGACTGAAGTGACTGTTGCTGATGCGAGAGCAGTTCCTGTGACTTCGACTTTGCTACCTGTTATAGTAGAAAGCTTGCTGTCGTGGGCCTGCAATACGCTTGACGCTAGTCTTGTATCTTCAGCTCTTGTTCCTGCAACTACGACTGCCATCTTGCCTGTTCCGAAAGCAGCATCAACTACTTCGATGACCGCGAAGTTTCTTGCTGGCCAATCTGAACAACCGTAAGCGAACTTACCTGCTGTCTTCAAATCTGCCACCAAAGAGTTCTTACATGGTCCACCGATTAAGACTAGGTGTTTACCTGTCTTGTCAGTTGCTGATACTTCGTTATCAAGCTTTGCTATAGCAGCTGTAATTTCAACGACTTCCTTAACTGTTCCGCCTGTTGTAGTTGTTGAAGCACCAATCTTACCGAACTGTACTAGTCCGTAGACTGTTTCTGGAGGTACTCCTATTACTACCTTGTCACCTTCGACATTAGACTTGATAGAATACACTTGTATTCCATCGTCTGTTATCACAGTTCCTGACTGAGTAGTTACGTCGACTATTCTGTCGCCTGTAGAGTCTCCAATTCTTACTCGAACATCGTTAGCGTCAGCACTGCTTGCTGTTGTAGCACCTAATCTGAAATCAGGTGGTGTACTTGTTGATGACACAGATTTGTTCTGGAATGCCATCACAACTTGAACAGGTGCACCGCTGTGCGCCGTGCTGTTCGATATTGTTATGTTGTTGAATACTGTTTGGTTATGGAATCTTGCAACCAAATTGTAAGTTTTCTGTGCGCCAGGTCCGCCGTATGAAAGGCCTAATTCAACAGATCCGTTGAATGTTCCATTGTTCAGCATTGCTATTGCTGGCCACTGTCCATCAGAGTTTCCTGTTAACGCATCTGCGCTAACTACTCTACCGGTTGACTTGTCTTTGAAAGCCACCCAGTAGAATGAACCTCCGAAACCAGTTGCCAGAGTTGATGCATTGAACAAAATGTAGGCTTCGTCGTAACCTGAGCTACCATTTGTTATTGTTCCTGATGTCGTTGTTGATATCTTAAGACCCTGTAATCCTGTTCCACCACCGTTTGCAGTGGTTGAGTAACCGGATGAAGCAGTGGAGTTATACACTGTTACACCTGTTACTGGGGCTACTGTAACTTCTGCGAACTTGGATGGTGTATAACCATCGTATCTAAGTTCGAAGTAGTTGTTAGGTCCTGTGAATGTTGTTCCACCGAGGAAATATCTCGTAGCATCTGTTAAGGATGCTGGATCATATTTCACAGATATGTAGTCCGCATTTGATATTTGTCCTGCAGTTGCGAATTTACCGGAAATTTTCCAGTTAGATCCGAACTCAGAGACTGTTGATGTATCGGAACCGTCGAATGTCTTTTCGATGTCACCCTTTCCTGCAAGCAACTGGGCATAACCAGCTACTCCGGAAGCTGTGGCACCTGAGCTTAACACTTTGTAATTGTACGTCGATCCTCCGTATGAAACGGATTCTGTTGTACCAGTGTTAATACCTGACTTTACGACATTTCCTGCTGGGTCTGTTACTTCAATACTTGCTGTAGTTGAAGCGTAAGATACAACCACCTTGAAGGTCAAGTCACCTACAGTCATTGTCTGACCGTCATTCAAAGTTTTAACTGAGCCAACTAGGGCTACGAATGACGTTGTTGTAGGAACTGATGTTATGGAAAATTCTCTGCCACCTACTGTTATCTTGACAGGATTCTGATATGTGTTCATACCAGAGCTAGTGTTACCAGCTGCTCCTGATGCAAGAAAGTCAGCTATTGTTATTGAATCGTCAAAGACGTATTTCAATACTGTAGCATTGTTTTCCAATCTCATCTTCAAAGTACCGTTTATTGGTGAAGCTGTATCGTGTGACATCTGTAAAGCTGAATCGGTATCATCTAATTCAACTTCTTCGTGGAAGTTGTGCTTTGTTCCTCTGTGTTCATACTGACCCTCTTTAAGTCCAGAGAAGTGGAAGGTCTTCAACTTGGTTGGCAAGTTGTTTGCACCTGAACCAGCTACCTGTCCTAAGTCTGAGTCAGAAGGTATTACTATTTTTCTCTCAATTCCTGTTAGTCCTGATGAAGTCGATCCTGAGGTTGTAGTATCCTTATACGATAGTTGAGCCAAGTTAGTAGCAACGTCTACTGCACCAGCTACATCGCTAGCGGCAGCATCGTCACCGAACACTACGTAGAAGTCTCCTACTTTACCTAGGAATGTTGGATATGTGTTAAGAGCTGTTGCACCCATTGCTGGGCTTACTAACGCCATGGCTGCCATTAAGGCTGTCATGAAGCTTGCAACAAATTTCTTATACATTTTTAATCCTCATTTAATTTTCAATCACTGTTACTACGTCATGCGTAGTCGATAGTAAACAGTGCTTGGGTTTTATTACTATTAATTAAGCATTTTAGACCCTATAAAGGTTGACTGAAACAATTGTTGAACGAAATTTAAAGCTAAAAAAGGGTACCAAATCAACCTTAATACGCTAATTCACAATTGTTAATTGTTTCTAAAGGTAAAATAAGACGAATTTACTCGAAATAAACCATTAATTTCCTTCAAATTTTTTCTGTGATAATTTGAGCTTATTTGTCCTTCCCAGCCTTGTAACTTCCAGTAAACCCCTCTCTTGCAGTCTTTTTACCACTCTGGAGACCTTGGCTTTTGATAGATTTGACTCGATAACTATCTTTCTTTGGTTTACTTCCCCTCCAGCAACTGTAATTAACTCTATAATTTTCTTCTCATAATCGTCCAAAACTGACAAAATGACCTCTTTAGGCTTCTTGAGACGCCTATAGAAGAATAAACCTGTTCCACCTAAAGTTGCAAAGGAAAGTAGTCCACTTATTAGTAAAAGCATTGGAAATTCATTCTTTACTGGTTCATAGAGAGTTTGGAATTTAAATGGTTGATCAGTTGTTAGATTTGAAAATACCCAATTTATTATAATTCTCCTACCGTCGCTTACTATAGTATCAGCCGGAGGCAGAATAGCTGGTATTTGAGAGGTGTTTGTAAGAGCGTATCCTTCTGGAAGCTTAACAGAGGACGTAGCCAAGTCAATTGTCTGACTTAGAGAAAGATCCAAGCTGAAGAGACTCTTGGAATCAATTCTTTTTACGAAATCATTTGTTTTAAATCGCAGTTCAAGAGATCGTTTTTCTTGTGTTAAATTCATTTGGCACGAAATAATACTAGCAGCACCTACTTCAGTTTCACAATTTACCGGCCCTGAATTACTAGATGCTGAAAAATCTCGTATTACACCAAAAATTGCTAGTTGAAATTCCTTCACAGGATCTTGAAAGGTTATAATAAGTTTTATACTTGCATCTCCATTGTCACTAAGGTCTGTGTCAGCACCATAAAATTGTATTATAGCAAATGCACTAGGTAAAACAAACAAAACTGAAACAATTCCGATCAACACTGAAACAATCTGAAACAGTTTCACTATAATAAAACCGTATTGGCACTATTTATGCTTATGTTCAGCTAATAAAATTCAATGCAAATCCGCATTTGGGGCATCTGTTATCAATAATCTTGCTTTTTTTAAGCACAGAATTCTTCCTTTCAACAACCAATTCTCGACAATTATGACAAAAAGTACTCTCATCCTGATGTGGTGGAGCGGAGTGTATGTAAACATACCTTAATCCTTCTCTTCTAGATTCCTCGGCAAAATTTTCCATAGTCGATATTGATGCAGGAGGTATATCCAATTCTCCCCCTTGATATTGTATGAGGTGGAAGGGTGTTTCAGCACCTAATTCATGACTTATCCACGATGCCATAGATTTACATTCTTCGATATTGTCCCCAACCTGAGGTACAATCAGATTTGTTATTTCAATAAAGATCTTTTGTTTATGTAATTGTTTCAAGGTATCGAAAATAGGCTGGGTATCCTTGATGGACATGTACTTTTCATAAAGTCCACTGTTAAGAGATCCGAAAACCTTTACTGTCACCGCATCTAGAAACTTACCGAGCTTCTTAATAGGCTCTTCCGTCGTATATCCATTGGTTACCAGAGTAGTTTTGACATTTCCCCTATGAGCATATCGGGCTGTTTTGAAAGCAAATTCAAACCAAACCATCGGCTCGGTATAATTGAAAGTAATTGACTTGCAGTTTTTATCTTCTGCGTCAGCTACAGTCTGTTCTGGGGTAGAATATTGATATTTAACAGATAATGGGTCATCATGAACGGCTTTGTTTTTCAGTTCAAAATCCGAACAGAAAGGGCCTCGAAAATTACAACCAGGCAATCCGATAAAAAGTGAGTTTGAGTTGGGCATGAAATGGAATAAATTGCTTTTTTCTATCTTTTCGACATTTGAAGCAATAATTTTTCCAAAATTTAATGCAATTAATTTATTATCAATATTTTTTCTAGTCATAGAAAAGTCTGTTTTATCCTTGGTTATGAAATCCTCCCTTGCTGAGACAGAATCTCGTATACCATGACGATCCTTGCGCCAGAACAGAGCTTCTTCTATTTCTTCCTTAACTTTTGCCATCAAAACCCCTTAATAGGAATATATTATATAGTCGCTAAAAGTAATAAACAAGTGCCTCAATAGCTCAGTCGGTTATTAATAGATAAAGAGCAATTGCTTCGTATACCGAAGGAAAAGCAATAGGTCCTGGGTTCAAGTCCCAGTTGAGGCTCTAATTAAAAACAATCTTCGGAACCCCATCTTATTTGTAACCCATCTTTTGTAAGATTTCTCATATCTGCACGTAAATGTAGACGATTTTCATTTCCTTCTATAGCGAACGTGTAAAAAAAGCGCAGATTGTTTCTTTCTCTTCCTGGTACTCCACCTTCTTGACCAAGTAGCTGAACATTTTCACCAAGAGAAAAATTTGCATCAATGTCATATCCACTAACGGGAAATATTTCTACAGAATTTATAGTATATTGAATGTACGGTGTTTGACTGAACTGTACGCTCTCTCCAAATTTTACATATCGATCATTACAAGTGGGTGATTGACTCGTGCATGACATAACAGCTAAACCTGTAGCGACTAGGTTCAATAGCAATCTTTTCATAGTTTCCCCTATGCTTTAAAAGATTTAAAAATTACATTGGATTATGGAAGTTGTATTACACTTCAAGTCAGAAAACTACTCAAAGGGAAAGGAGATTTTACTTACTGACGATATTGTAGGAAGAGCCAGTTTGACATTCAAGGAAGGTTCTATTGTTGGTAAGGATGGATATTTCTGTTATTTGTCCGGAACAGACGAACAATGTAAAAGAGCATTGGAACTTGTAAAAGATCTTGCAGAGGAAGTGACAGATGAAACCAAATCTCAATTAATAACAAAAATAAAGGAAGAAGCTGACAAAGCTGTTGAAGGGTTTGGAAACATTCTAGGTTAATATTTTATTTACCAATTTAATTTATGCACCGATGGTCTAGCCTGGTAGGATGTAAGCTTGCCAAAAATTTGCAGATAGTTTAAGTCACGGGTTCAAATCCCGTTCGGTGCATACACTACAAATAAAAACACTTATATTCTCAGCAAAAGAAATTAGATTAGATATAGATGGCGATTTTTGGACGAAAGAGGCGGGAAGAAACTAAAGAAATGCCTGAAATACCAGCTGAATTACCTTCATTGAATCTACTTGATCAAATACCAGCACCTATGAATGTAGAACCGCCTAAACCTAAAGTCGAAAAACACAGAGATTCTGACAAAGTTACCGTAGCACCGCTTTTTGTCAAAATGGACAAATATCGACAGATTTTAACAACTATAGGAAATTTGAAAACTGCATTAATGATTGTAAATAACTCATTATCAACACTTCATCAAATAGAAAAAGTACGTGATCAAACATTCGACATCATAACAGATATTGCAAATAAAATGGACGACAAATTAATCGAATTAGATAACAATTTGTTAAGGCCTGCAGGTTACAAAGGAATGGATGAATCACTAGAAGAACAACAAGATATTCGAGGGATTGAAGCTACGGTTGCAGATCTACAAGGACAAATTTCACAATTGAAAAATGAACTTGGAAAAATGATCTAAATTATTTTTATTGAATCTCCGATTTTGATTTTATTCTTCTCTACAAATCTTGCATTAACTTCCAACACATACAACGCTTCTTGATCTGGAAAATATGATGTGCAATTTAATTTACATGGTGGTGCATCTTCTACGATGTGGATGATTTTCAAATTTTTATCAATCCACATGATGTCAATAGGGAAACTCATGTTCATCATCCAAATTCCATGACGCCCTTCGTTGTTGAAAATAAAAAGCATGCCTTCATTTTGAGGTAGGCTTTTCTTCGGAATTAAACCTTCTATTCTTTTAACTTCAGTATTAGCAAGTTCGGCCTTGATTGTTATGTTTGAAATTTTCACTGACTTGTATTGAGTATCCGAAGGGATGAATTTGATAATAGCCAATACAATTGTAAGCGATATCAAACCCAAAATACTGAGGAATTTTATTCTTTTCATCTATTTTATTGAATGTTTTTATAGTTATTTTAGATATTATTACTACGCGGGGATCCCATAGCCTGGTCAATTGGGCGGCGCTCAAGCTCATTGAGCATTGATGAAAGATGATGAAGATACGCCGTGAGTTAGTCTCTTCGGGAGTTCAAATCTCCCTCCCCGCATAAAGTGATTCAATGGAAAACGAAAAGGAAATTCAGGAAAAAATGATGATGTACAAGACATTGGAATCTAGGTTGGAAGTTTTAAACAAACAGAGAGATTTAGTTAATACCAAAATCATGGAAATAATCTCTACAATATCAAGTATTGATGAATTTGATAAAACTCAAAAAAATATTTTATTCAAACTTGGTAGTGATGCATTTGTTCAAGCTGATGTTGTGAAGAAAAACGAAATTTTAGTGGAAATTGGTGCTGGTATAATAATGGAGAAAACTCTGGAAGAAGGGAAAGCGATATTAAACATGAGAAAACAGGAAATGGAAAATGTGATGAAAGAAATTCAATACAACATGGCACAAATAATGGATACAGTAAATAAATTGGCTCCAGAAATTAACTCAATGATTCAGAAAGCACAAGGTGGAGTCTTACCAGATGGTTAAATGAGCAAAGAAAATTCTGCCAAAGAACCTCAGATTATTTCTGAAACTCTTAGTTACAGAGGTGATTGGTTTGATGTTATTAAACAAGATATTGAATTAAACGACGGAAAACTTGTTTCATGGGAAGTATTGAAAATGAAGGATGCGGTAGCGACAATTGTTTTGGATAAAGAAAATAACGTATATCTGGGCCGGGAATATAGAGTGGTCCATAAGGATTATATTTACACGGTTGCTGCAGGTGTGGCAGAAGTCCAAGATTCTGAAGAAAATTTGAAGGGACAGGCCATAAAAGAACTTAGAGAAGAATTTGGATTAAATACAAAGAATATTGAAAAGCTAGCAATGGTTTTACAAAGTGGGAGAAGTTCTACTAAATGGCACATTTATCTTGCAAGAGAAGTTTATGATGACCCACTTGAGAAGGATGAGGGAGAATTGATTGAAACTGTTAAAGTACCTTTAGATGAGGCAGTTAAATTACTTTTAACAAACAAATCGCATTTTGTTGCATTGTTGGGTGTGCTGTTAATAAAAGATAAATTAAAGTTGTGATCAAATGTTTGGATTTTTGAAAAAAAAGATTTCTAATGTAATTGAATCTCTATCAAAAAAGAAGGAAGATGAGAAGAAATTCGCGGAAAAAATAGAGAAGATAGAAGAAAAAATTGAACAACAGGTAGAAAAAGAACCTGAGAAGATAGTTGAAGAGATAAAGGAACTTGTTCAGGAAGAAAAACCTGTTGTACAAGAAGTTGTTGAGAAAGAACCTGAAAAAGTTGCAGAGGTGCCGAAGGAAGAAATAAAAGAAATTGTGAAAGAAGAGCCTGTTGTAGAAATAAAACCTCAATTGATTGAAGAAAAACAGAAAGAAGAAGTAAAAAAAGTTGTTGAAGAACCAAAACCTGTTGTACAGCAGATAGTTGAAAAAGAATTGGAAAAAATTGAGGAAATAAAAGAAAAACCTAAGGAAGAAAAAATATCATTTTTCAAAAGAATACTCAAAACTGTAACAGAAAAGAAACTTTCTGAAGAAGATATAACACCTGTTCTCGATGAGCTGGGAAATAGTTTGATCGAAGGAGATGTTGCATATATAGTTGCAGAAAAAATAAAAAGTGATTTGAAAACTTCTCTGCTCACGATGGAAGTTAAACGCGGTGGAGTTAAAGATGTTGTTACGAATAGTTTGAAAAGTAGTTTGTTAAATATTTTGAATTTGCCAAATGTGGATTTAATAGAAAATGCGAAAAACAAAAAGCCATATGTGATATTATTTCTAGGATTTAATGGTTCGGGAAAAACAACTTCACTCGCGAAAGTTGGTAAATGGATATTGAACAATAATTATTCATGTGTTTTTGCTGCTGGTGATACTTTCCGTGCGGCATCGTTGGAACAATTAGAGGAACATGCAAAAAGAATTGGTGTTGATGTAATCAAACATACATACGGCGCAGATCCTGCTGCTGTTGCATTTGATGCAATTTCACATGCAAAATCAAAAGGTATAAATTTTGTATTAATAGATTCTGCTGGTAGAACGCATACAAATACAAATCTAATGGATGAAATGAAGAAAATAGTTCGTGTAAATAAACCAGATTTAAAAGTTCTTGTAATAGATTCTTTAACAGGCAATGATGCAGTTATTCAAGCTAGGATGTTTAATGATATAGGCGTTGATGCAGTGATATTTACAAAAGTTGATGTAAATGAAAAGGGTGGTGCGATATTGTCTGTTGCACATGAATTGAAGAAACCAATTTTATTTTTGTGCAATGGTCAAGAATATGAAAATTTAATAAAATTCAATGCTAATGATTTTGTAAATAATCTCGTGGGTGAATAAAATGTTCGATAATTTGACAAAAGGATTGGGAGGACTGATTAGAAAATTAGTTACTGGTACTAATATTGATAAGAGTGCTGTTGAAGAAGTTCTAGTTGATTTGAGAAAAATTCTTTTGGAATCAGATGTTGATATTCAATTAACGAATAATTTAGTAGAGGAAATTAGGAAAAAATGTTTACAAGAAAAAATCCCTTCTGGATTAACATTACGTGAACATGTATTGAAAGTTATATATGAAGAGTTGGTAAAACTTTTGGGAAGTGCACCATCAGAATTGTTAGGAAAGAAAAGATTGATGATTGTTGGATTATTCGGATCTGGAAAAACCACAACTATTGGAAAATTGGGGAGGTATTTTATTAAACAAGGGATGAAACCTGCTCTAGTTGGATTAGATTATCATCGTCCTGCTGCACCGCAACAATTACAACAAATAGGAAAACAAATTGGTGTTTCTGTACATGTAAATGAAAAAGATAAGGATCCGTATTCTGCAGCAAAAGCTGGATTGGAAAAATATACAAATTATGATGTTATTATTTTTGATACTGCAGGAAGAAATGCATTAGATAAAGATCTTGCAGATGAATTGAAAAAATTATCAGAATTTATCAAACCTGATGAAGTATTACTTGTAATCCCTGCAGATTTAGGTAAAGTTGCTAAAGTCCAAGCTGAAGAATTCCATAAACTCGTTGGTGTGACGGGTGTAATAATTTCTAAAACAGATGGTACGGCAAAAGCTGGTGGTGCATTGGCTGCTGCAAGTGTAACTGGTGCGAAAGTTAAATTTATTGGAACAGGTGAAAAGTTAGAGAATCTTGAATTATACAATCCAGAAAGATTTGTTTCACGGCTTTTAGGTCTTGGTGATTTAGAAACCTTATTGGAAAAGGCAAAAGATATTGACATTAAGAAAGAATCTGTTGAAAGAATTGCTGAAGGTAAATTTACCCTTCAAGATTTTATGGAACAAATAGAAGGGATGTCTAAAATGGGGCCATTACAACAAGTTATGGGAATGATACCGGGAATGGGAATGATGAAAATACCAGAAGGAATGTTGGAAAAGCAAGAAGCCAAGTTAAAAGTATACAAAGTCATTATTCAATCTATGACCAAAAAGGAAAGAGAGACTCCCGACATAATTTCTGGAACCAGAATTAAAAGAATTGCAACTGGTTCTGGTAAAACTGAAAACGAAGTTAGAGAATTATTAACACAATATAACCAAACAAAGAAAATGGTTAGATCACTTGGCGGTATGAAGGGTTTACAGCGGGGAGATTTCAAGAAAATGGCTCAACAATTTGGATTCAAGATGTGAATTATGAAATTTCCTGTTGAAGTTTTGGAACAACCAAAAAATAAAGAAAAATTAACTGAATTGTTGAAATCTAATGTTTGTCAAAGATGTATAGGACGTCAATTTGGAATGTTAGGCCATGGTTTGACGAATGAAGAACGAGGAAGAATTTTAATTGACTCGATAAAAAATTTGGATTTGAAATTTAAGGAACCAAAAGTTTGCGTTTTATGTAATAATTTTTTTAAAGATGAACTGTCTAAAGTTGTAAAAAATATTCTAAAGAAAACAGAAGGTATAGAATTCAAAACATTCCTTGTGGGTTCTGTAATTACAGATGAATTGGCAAGAAAACAGGAAGAAATGTGGGAAAAAGTCGGGATTGAAGATGTTGAACAAATAAAATCTGAAATAAACAGAGAAGTTGGGAAAACAATTGAAGAATTAACCAAGAAAAAATTTGATTTGAAGGATCCTGATGTAACTATTGTTGTTGATCTTAACACAAACACTGTAAGACTTCAGATAAAAAGTTTGTATGTATATGGAAAATATCAAAAATTAGCAAGAGGAATACCGCAAACAAAATGGCCGTGCAGAAATTGTAATGGAAAGGGTTGTACTGTATGTAAAGGAGAGGGTAAGATGTATAAAACTTCTGTCCAGGAAATTGTTGAAGCACCATTTTTGAAGGAAACTAAAAGTAAAGAATCTGCATTTCATGGTTCTGGTAGGGAAGATATAGATGCGAGGAATTTAGGTTGGAGACCTTTTGTGATAGAAGTCATGAAACCTGTTATAAGAAAAATATCTTTGAAAGAAATGGAGAAGAAAATAAACAAATCGAAGAAAGTCAAGGTCAGATTACTGAAATTTTCCAACAAAAGTGAAATTAAGAAAATCAAAACTGAAAAAATAGATAAAACTTATTTGGCCGATGTTGAATTTGAGAATAAAGTGGATAAAAAACTTTTGAAAAACTTGAATGTGTTAATAAAAGAACCAATTATGCAACAAACTCCATTGAGAGTGGTACATAGAAGAGCTGATAAGACACGAAAAAGATTCGTTAAGAAATTTTCATACAAAGTTTTGAGTGGAAAAAGAATTCAATTCACTATTCGAGGAGAAGGTGGATTGTACATAAAGGAATTGATAAGTGGGGACCAAGGAAGGACGAAACCTAGTGTGAGTGAAATCATAAACAACAAGGTAAAGAAACTGAGTTTAGATGTTTTAAAGGTGGGATAAAGATCCGATTAGTTAATTTCGACTAATTTCTATTACACGTCTATAGGCTGGCTTATTGAGGAATCCGTATGGATCATTATCGAAAAAGGATCCTGACGCTGTAGGACGTCTATTACCACCATCGTATCTTCCATCGCCTCTTCCAGCCTTTCCAGATGATGTGGGTAAAGGTGATTTTGTCGATTCTCTCCGACGAAGCTTGACTTCTGCATATACTACCATAGCCGATCCTCATGTAATTGGAGACCAGACTATTTAAACTATATAGGACAATCTATGAGTGATTAAATGGTCAAGAAATCCAAGGGTTTCAGAGCAAGTTCGAGATTCAAGCTAAAACAGTCTCCTAAGATACGTCCAGCCATAACTAGATTTCTACAGGAGTTCCAAGTAGGTCAAAATGTAGTTTTGGACCTCGAACCATCCAGCCACAAAGGTATGCCATATCCAAAATTCAAGGGTAGTATGGGTAAAATTGTGGCCAGACGAGGCGGAAGTTATATTGTGGAGATAATGAATGGAAATGCCAAGAAAACTATCATTTCACGACCAGAGCACTTGAAGGCTATTTAAGGATATCCTTCGCTAATAATAGATACCGGTGATAATTTTGGAAATAATTTCAGAAGAAATGGTGCCAAATTCTAAAGCTAAGGAACTTATCGAGAACAGAGAGAAGGAAGGAGAGTTAAAGTATGAACAAAAGAACAGCTTGGACATTCTTAAGAAAATAGCCAAGGTTGGTTCTGAAAAAATCAGTGAATTAATCACAGAATTGAAGAAAATAGAAAAATTACGCGATAGACAGGTTATGAGCATTGTTAATTTCTTACCTGAAGACAAAGACGATCTAAGGGCCGTTCTTCATAAGGACTATTCGGTTTTAACTGATGAAGAAATAGATAATATACTAAAGACTGTCAAAAGGTATAGTTAAGTTAGGTGACTCCATGCCGGCGAAAGATGAATTCTTGATAGTATTGGATTTTCTAGCAACTGGAAGACCTGGTGATAGAAGATCTGAGCCACTTGTACAGGGTGTGGGAGACAAGTTTTTCAGTTTACTTGAAGTTGTTTTAAAGGATGGTGTATCTGCGAAATCCAAGGACAAAATCTATATTGGTGAAGCGAAGAGGGATCAGGTCAAGTATATCCGAAACAAGATAAGATTTGAAGAATTGACAAGTTATGCAAAGGATGTTTTGGAAGAAGTGATAAATGAAATTGTATCGATGGATGAGAAGAGATTTGTGGAATTTTTCAACAAGTCAGGATCATTAACAACAAGAATGCATAGTTTGGAATTATTGCCGGGTGTTGGTAAGAAACATTTATGGGATATAATTTCCGAGAGAAAGAAAAAGCCGTTTGAATCATTTGAAGAATTGAAACAAAGAATACCGATGATAGGGGATCCGAAGAAGATGGTAATTAGAAGAATTACTGATGAAATACAGCAAAAAGATAGGCATCAGTTGTTTGTTTCGGGATTAATTTAAAGCGTTCGTGTAATTTCTGTGACTTCAACATCATTTACGCCATTAATTGATCGTAGTTTGTTCTCAATAGCATCCATTTGCCCGCCTTCATCTTCCACCATCGTCGTAGCAATTATAGCAACAAGACCAAAAGCAATAGGTTCTCGTTTCATCCTTTGAGGATTGATAGAAGATTTGACGTCATTTTCTAATTTGTCCAAATCAACATCAGTGCCAGTGGGCATTATCTTAAAAGTAACAATGACTTCGGACATTTAAGGACCTTTGAAATTGCATTCCTTGCAGATGTACTTTGTTCCTAAGTTTTTACAAGTACTGCATCTTATGATTTCTACTTTTCCACAATTAGGACAATTAAGCCTTACAAAATTCTTTTTTGCAAGTACGTTCATTCCACATGAAGTACACTTTAATTCTTCCATTGACCGACCTTCTCAGATTTCGATTATTAAACTTATAAAAGTGACATTTTTATAGATAGCTACAGGGTCCATAGTCTAATTGGATAAAACACTGGCTTGCGGAGCCGGCATTCTGGGTTCGAGTCCCAGTGGGCCCATTAAATTTTCAAGGCTTCTTTTGTTATAGCACCTTCTCTCAAAACACTGATTTGATCATCAACAATAGAAACTACGGTAGAAGGTTTGTTTAAATTACATTTACCTGCATCCAAAATCAAATTGGTTTTCATACCTATCTGACTCATAACTTCTTCTGCAGTAGTTGGATCTTCCTGACCAGAAATATTTGCACTAGTTGCGGTTATCGGATATCCAAAAGTTTCAATCAATCGTAATGCCACTTTATTATCAGGTATTCTTACACCAACATTTTCAGAGCCACCTGTTAATTCTTTAGGAAAATTGTATTTCATCGGTAAAATTATAGTCAAAGGTCCAGGCAGAAATTTCTTCGCAAGTTTCAAAGCTAGTGAATTAAATTCAACATATTTCTTTGCTTCTGATAATGAATGAAATGATATTGACAATGGTTTTCTGAATTCTCTTCCTTTAATTTCATAAACTTTTAGAATAGCTCTCTTACTCAAAGCATTCGCTCCAATACCATAGAGTGTATCAGTCGGATATACGACACTTCCATCATTCTTCAATACTTCAACAGCTTCTCGTATGATTTTTTCCTCTGGCCTATTTGAATTAATTTTTAAGACTTTCATATAGATTATATGGTGTCTGCAAAAGAACAAAAAGAATACGTTTACTGGACGGACAAGGTAGTTGAAGATATACAGCAAAAAGTAAAGAAAAATAAAACTTTGCAGAAAATTGTAAAAGAAAGAGGGTATATCGTATATGATGAAAAAACTCCATCTGGAAAAATCCACGTTGGCTCGGGAAGAGGATGGGTTATTCATGATATCATAGCAAAAACATTCCGTGAACATGGATTGAAAGGAAGATTCATCCTCAGCAGTGATGATATGGATCCTTTCGATAGCATACCAAATTATTTACCTAAAGAAAAATTCGAAAAATTCTTAGGAATTCCATTCAGAAATGTACCATCACCTGAAAAAGGTTATGAAAGTTTTGGAGATTACTTCTTTTCACAGTGTACTGAATTATTTGATAAATGGGGAATTGAAGCAGAGTTAGAAAGTACTGGTCAACGATACGTAAATGGTGATTTTAATTGGGCAATTAAAGCTGCGTTGGATAATGCACCAAAAATTCAAGCAATATACAAAAAAATCTATGGAAAATCTGTTGGTGTTGAGAAACTACCATTCAATCCAATATGTGAAAAATGTGGAAAGATCGGAACGACAGTTGCATACGAGTGGGATAAGAAAGAGGAAGTTGTGAAATATTCTTGCAAGCCTGATTTTGTAGATTGGGCCAAAGGATGTGGACATAAAGGTGAGATTTCTCCTTATGATGGGAATGGTAAATTACCCTGGAAAGTCGAATGGGCTGCAAAATGGCCGACTGTTGGTGTTGTAGCTGAGACCGCGGGGAAGGATCACTTTACTAAAGGTGGTTCAAGGACGGTAGCGGTTGCGCTAGCATGTGAATTGTTCAAATATCCTCCACCATGGCCATCAACATGCGATGAAGAAGGTAAGGGGTATGAATTTTTCTTGGTAGAAGGAAAGAAAATGTCTACATCGAAAGGAATTGGTGCTAGTTTTGCAGAAATCTCTCAACTTGTACCTCCAGAAATTCTAAGATTTCTAATTGTTAAAACACGCCCTGAAACCACGATAGATTTCAAGGAAGAACATATACCGATGATTTATAATGAATTTGAAAAGCATGAGAACATTTATTTTGGTCTTGAAAAAGTTGATGAAAGAGAAAGTGTAAATGCAAAAAGAGTTTATGAATTAAGTGTTGTTGAAAAAATACCGAAGAAAAAACCATCGCGTGTACCGTTTGATAAATTGATAGAAATTGTAAAAATAGCTCCAGAAAATAGTCGAGAAGAATTTGTAATTAAGAAATTAAATGAAATGAGTTATTCTGTAAATGAAAACTACATTCGTAAATTGATGCCATACATAATAAATTGGGTGAGTGATTTTGAAAGTGGAACGAAGAAGGAAGTTGTAGTATCAGGGAATGAAAAATCGTTAATAGAAGATTTGATTGATTTAATTGAAAAGGAATCCGACCCAGAGAAAATCCAAATGGAATTATTCGAAGTAATGAAAAAGAATGGAATAAAACCTGCGAAAGGGTTTAAACTGATTTACAATATCATCTTGAATTCTGATAACGGTCCGAGACTGGGAAGTTACATTATTGATGCAGGTAAGAAGGAAATTATAGAAAAACTGTCTGCGGTCATTAAAAATTGAAAATATTTCTGCTTTGCGTTAAATTAATTGTATGGACTCGCGAGAAATATCGGTTTTTAGAAATGAAAGTATTCTAGATACAGATTATTTACCTGATATACTTCCCCATAGACAAAATCAAGTAAAGTACATAGCAGATTGTCTTGAATCTGTAGGGAAAGGGACGAGGAGAAATATCTTTATTTTCGGTTCACCGGGAATCGGGAAAACTGCTTCTGCAAATTTTGTATTTCGTCAATTCGAAGATTATTCCGGAATTAAAACAATCTACATAAACTGCTGGAATTACAACACAACAAATGCGATATTGGTTAAGATTGCTTCAGAACTTGGAATGTTTGTGCCTAGAAGAGGATGGGCTAAAGATGAAATAATGGAAAGATTACTCGAAGCTTTGCAAAAATCTAAAAAATCTCTAATGATCTGTTTGGATGAAGTTGACCAATTGATAAGAAAAGATCAAAAAATCCTATACGATTTATTAAGTTTAAATGAATACACAAAAAACCACACTGGTTTAATATTTATTTCAAACGATCCTCATGTTTTTGCAGATCTCGAACCTAGAATAATCAGCAGATTAAATCTGGATGAGATAGAATTCAAACCTTACACACTGGAAGAAATGAAAGATATTCTGAAAGAAAGAGTTGAATATGCATTCCGTTCTGTAGAGGAAGGCGTTGTTGCGCTAGCTGCGGTTCATGCGATAAATAAAAATGGTGATGTTAGAGTTGGATTACAATGCTTATTGAAAGCTGGAATTCTTGCGAATCAGGATAAAAGTGATAAGGTAAAAACAATTCATATAAAAAATATTTTACGAGATGTGAAAGAAGTAAAACCGGAAATAATTAAAGATAATATCAACGATGTGGAAAAATTAATTTTAGAAATCGTAAACAATAACGACAAGATGTCATTTGATGATCTTTACAATGAATATGTAAAATCTGTGGACTCTCCATTGACCAAAAGGATGTTTAGGGAGTATGTAGATCATCTTGATAGTTTGAATTTGATGAAATTCGGGAAAAGAAAAGATGGTAAAAGCAGATTCATTTTAAAAGTTTAACAGCATCTTTCTCTCCTTTCCAAAATAAAAGTTCAAGTGCTTCCTTTGGCGACAACCATTTTGATTCAAGAATTTCTCTGTCACCATCCCAATTAAGTTTTGGTGATTCATTGATGTTTCCTTTAACGAGATAAGTTGAAACTAGATGATGTGTATCTTTGAAATCAAATTCGTAATTGTGAACTTTTTCTAAAACTGAAACATCTTTAAGTGAAACTTCTTCCATAATTTCTCTTTTCAGAGCTTGTTCGTCAGTTTCATCCTTTTCAACCCCACCTTTTACTAATCTCCATGTGTATCGCTTTTTTGTATTGTCATAGAATTTTATTAAAAAAACTTTTTTCTTGCCGTTAACTTCGTCGAAAATAAGGGCCTGGACATCATGCCTAGTTTTCATAGAAATAGATAAGCTGTTTAAATAATTTAAGGATAGGTTAATAATACTAAACACAGCGGGGTAGAGCAAGGTAGAAATACCCTCTAAGCCTGGAGTGCTCGCGAACGATAAGGCGAATGGCTCATAACCTCGAGGTCGCAGGTTCAAATGGATTAAAATTCCTGGAATTCCTGTCCCCGCTATAACTATTATAGAAATCTAGGACCATATTTCCTGTCCACTTATAAGGTCTGTTCTTTCCTCTGTTGAATTTTCTCACAAAATCGACAAGATTAGCGATTTCTTTAACAACTTTTTGATTCGGCGGAACAAATCTATTACGCTTTGGTCTAGCATTATAAGAAAAGAGTTTCTCAATCAAAGGTTTCTTAACGACAGAAAATGGTAGAATTACTTGAATTAATGGTTTTACATTCTTCCAATGTCTAACTGAAATTTCTATTTGATTTCTTCTTTTTCTTGCATAGTGTTTTATACCGATATTTTTCAGGATTCTAGTTGCTTCATCTACCCAAGAACCATTCTTCATCTGTATTACAAATATAGGAGTAACTTTGAGTGTAGATTTGTGGTGCTTTCTAATACTAACCGTGAAACAACCTTCTCCGTCTATCAAACCTGCGAACCAAGCAATCTTTTCCATATATTAGGATTCGTGCAAAAGACGTATCCGCCTTTCGGAGGTTCATTTCCCACATCTTTTGGAAAGAAGACAAAATGCATTCCATTGGGATTAACAAAGATAGATTACGCTTAATTTCGGCTAGAAAACCTCTAAATTGTAGAATGTTTAATTATTTCATATTTTTAAATATCGGATATATTATTATCATACGGGTTCGTAGTCTAGTGGTTAGGACGTGACCCTTACAAGGTCGAAACCCCAGTTCAATTCTGGGCGGACCCACTTATTTATAAGAAATGAATTAATTGTAAGCAAGTGATCAAAATGACCAAAAAATTAAGATTCAAGGAGACTTTCATGAAATTAGGCGGCAAAAAAACTAGAGTTCTAGTACCTTTAACCAAACTTACTGATGAAGAAGCTTGGAAAATGATGAGGCCTATTATTCGTGAAATGATTAGAAATGAAAAAAGAAGATAGATTTTCTTCTGAAATTATTTTATCGTAAATTGCTTTTCCTCTGTCCAATAAATCATCGTCATCTGTCAACAAAAAAAGTTTATTTGATCTAGCTATAGACAAATGTATCACATCCTTAGCTTCTAATTTATATTTCCTTATCCAGCGTAAAATATCTGGTTTTATATTAAATTCCAATATAGGAATTATTTCAAATCGTGATATGAAAAAATTTGATAATTTTGATATGTTCTCCGGTTTTACTTGATACCTTTTCCACAAATGTTCAAATATTTCAGCTAAAGTAAAAGATGATATAAACAATTGGATCTCTTTATGGGATTCAAAAAACGAAAATATTTTAGGTGGTAAGAATTGTTTATTTTGTTTTTCTTGCATTACAGCTTTCTTGAAATATCTTTCTGCTATACTTGTATCTAGATAGATCTGTATCTTTTCCATTTTCCGTCACCCAATAAGGCCAAGAGTGGCAGAAATTAAAAAAGTAAGCTGCCTTACTTCGATTCTTGGTCGGAAACTGAATTGTTCATTTGGTGATGAGAATCTTAGCGTTCCTTTGTCGCCATTCAAAGTGACTTGATATTTGTTGTTTCCATTGAGGAATTTTATCTTCGGCCTGAAACTAATTACTCTTAGACAATCTGAAGATTTTTCCATGAATTGTTTGAATTTTTCGTTATTCTCAAGATATTTTCCACGAAGAATCTCGTAGAAAAGACCGTCAACATTCTTGAACATCACCTGTTTCAACTCGCTAGAATGTTCAGAATATATTTTCTGAAGATTATTCGAAGTCAAGTTTACTCTAGTGAATTTAATTTTCAATATTTCTTCAATCATCGATACTATTTGATCAATCCTTGGCTCATGACCAGTATATATTTCCAATGTCTTGGTCATTGTATTGATGAAGCAGTAAATTCGTTTCAAGGCGTGAGTTTTTCCATTAAGTTTAAGGTAAGAAACCACTTCCATGCTCTCATTTTCATCAAATACTTTTCTCACGCTCGTTTCAAGGTCTTCATAGAACCAGTAATTTACGACAACCTCATTTCTATTGTATTTGCTGACGAAAGCACGAAACCAATTTTCAGATACTTTTTGCCCGTGAAGGGATTTGGATATCTTCCAAGGGTTGAATTCACCCTCGAATTTGAATACAGTTACTACACTCATTTTAATCAACCTCCATTGATTAGTTTTTAATTAATATACATTAGTGATGTATTACATATGTGTCTTTCGGAGGTTCATTTCCCACATGTTTAGAAAAGAAGGTAATTTACAACGTTTTTAGCCAAAATAAGGTATTAGGAAGCTTGAATTAACCAAAAATCTCGTCATTTGTTTATATACATTAATCATATATATTTATAAGCTGGGAATATCATATAAACGTAGGTGATTTGAATGGAATTCAAAACAACTAAAGAAGTGGAATACGATACAAAAAACCAAAAAAGAATTTTCGAAACTCTAAATGAAAGCGTTAGAGGAATGACAATTCACGATATAGCTAAAAAACTAGATCTGAATAGACACACGGTAACAAAATTACTTGAAAGAATGTTGGTTGAAAAGAAAGTTAACTATGACGAAAAAGGTCCTGCGAAAATATATTATTCAGTAGGTCCTAGCAAGTTTGTTGGAAGAGTTGATTTGAGTGATATGGATAAACTATGGATAGATGTATTCAAACAACCTAGATACGAATCGGAAGAAGAGTTCCTAAGAATAAACCAGACAAAACACGATCATTTGATAAGAGCGAGCAGCAAGTTCAAATCTGTTGGAGCTGTTGCTGTTAAGAAAAGTCAATTGATCAATTTGATTAGAATACTAAGAGATGTGGCAAGAAAGGAATTTGAGTTGAATGTTTAAAACAATCACAAATCACGTTCGTAGTGAGATGTAATTAGGGTTACTTATAGCGATTGTACACGAATCTGATAATTGTAGCTGACCAATATTTGTTATATTTGCGTTTACTGTAAATTGTCCCGAACCTGTAAATATCAAACTATTATTTGCAAGATCTACATTTGAACTGATGACGCAATTATCGGAACATGTAACTGACCAATTACCACTGGAATAAGTACAAGTAGAAGGATTGAGGGTAAGATTAATAAAATTATAAAGTATATGTGACGTGGCGCCCGATGATGATTCTGTTCTATTCATATATATCAATTCAATTGCATTGCTTCTATTATCAATAGCCGCTGATGTTTGTAAATCCACAAAAGATGAGATATTATCAAGGGCTATGATATTGCCCCAACTACTACTTTGATTCCACTGTCTGTAATATAGATCCCATAATCTACCCGCTGTTGTATCATTATTCTGCCAAAATACCCAAATGCTGTTATAATCAGTTGCAAGAGTCGCAAATTGTGCCAGAGATGTTCCGGCGCCATTACCATCTATTCTAACTCCTGCACCCCATGTCGTACCATTATCCGTGGAATTAAAAATGTATATGTCACTGTTGCTATCATAACTTGTTAAGAAAATCAGGGACGAATTGAATCGTACAATGTTTGGTTCGAAATATGTTCCTGTAACAATTTCAGTACCGTTCCATGTAGAACCACCATCATTACTAAAGTTGAAATAAAGATCATCATCTACAGTTCCCATTAGCCCCATGTATATAGATTCTGTTCGTGGGCTTTCCGTATAATTCACAAAAAGTGAAATAAAACTTGCTGCATTCATATCGTTCGTAAGTCGAGTGTGTGTTAGTGTGGGTTGTTCCCCTCCATAAGAACTGGAATTGGTTATGTTTACAAATTCTAGCGTACCGTCATCCTGTATATAAGCAAGAAATATATTGTTTCCCGCACCATAGGCAACAGATAATTTATGATTTGCTCCCCAGACAGAACTAGATGGTAGGATAGTCCAATTATTTGCATTTGTTGTACTATCAAAGGATGCTCCTTCATTTGTTGAATTTTTATATGCAATGCTAACAGAAGAACTAGAAGCTGGCCACGCTGCAAAAACATTATTACCATTACATGCGATCGCTGGAGGTGCTCCATTGGCATTATCTGAAGATCCACTTCCATCGAGTCTCATTGAAAACCCTATTGATGACGAATTATCTGTAAAATTAAGATAAAAAACCTGATTACCTGCTCCTCCTGTAATATGAATCAAATGAACTCGGTTGGTTGTCCTACAGATCGCTCTTCCCCCTGGGTTTAAAGTACCATCTCCTGTAGATGATGACGAAACATTTGTGGATCCAAATCCAAATACAGATTTTTCACCATCTTTAAATCCATTTGGAAAATTAATTATGAATTTTCCCATTCCAACGTTATTATCAAACATAAAATTAGAGAATTTCATATTAGGAGTAAAATTTTTAAGAGGATAGTTATTCATATTCAGAAAATCAGATTTGAGTCTAACAAAATCTTCATCTGGAAAATATCTATTCTTAATATCAATCCAACATGTATCATCGTTTGTTTTACTAATGCAGGGATGGAGGTCATTCCACAATACATTATTTATTTCAAAAACAGCATCCCAATGCGTATCATTAATTTCGGAAAAGTACCAATGGAAATAATCATCAATGTAACTTTGAGATTCTACAATAACTTCTTTTCTAGGAGATACATCGGAGATAAAATTTTTGAATGTATTTACTTGATGGATTTCTTGACTTGTATTGGTGTTATCTAGGAAATTAAAAGAAACTATAGCTAGCACAATTACCAGAACTATTCCAAATAAAATATATTTATTCATTCATTTCACATGAAACTTCATATTAAATTAACCTGCTATGATCACATGGCTTCCATTATATGCAACATATTTCGAACAGTTAGCACCATTAAGGCAAAATCGTTGATTATTATTGATAGTTATGTTACCGCTTGCTGTAATGTTGCTAGTAGAATTGATACCTCCAACAACATCTAATGTTTGAACTGGCGCGGTAGTTCCTATCCCTACATTACCCGCAAATGAATTTGGATATGAACTATTTTCTTGCAAAATACCAAAATTGCCTGATGCGGATGCACCAGCAGTAGAATCATCAAGCAGTATTCCTACATTACGAGTTCTTCCTGTATGCAATAGATCTATCCCAAGACCATATTGATTGGTTACATTACCTGCAGTTCCTCCTGTATCTGGATTTGTAAAGGGAACGTTTGGATAATAAAACCCGTATGCATTTGTAACCGTTCCTGTTCCTTTCCAAACCTGACTATAATAACCATATGCGCTTGTAACTGCACCACTTCCAAACTGATTAGCTACTGAAAGCACACCTATTAAACTAGTCACTGTTGATGCTCCGCTATGAAGAGACTCTCCATATACTCCTGCAACAGCATTCGAATAAGTCCCGGATGTTGCCGTTGTTCTCGTTTCGCCCCATACACCTGACAAACCACCAGAAGTAGCTCTACTGTGGGTTATGTCTGCATAAATTCCTGCTCGATCTCCACTGGATGAAGAAAATGTTTCCTGAACATTTATAACTTGTGCAGTACTTATCGCACCAGTTCCACCGAAAGAACTGTGATTTGTAACGTTGAGATATTTTGAAACACTCAAATTTCCATCAACGTGTAGTTCATTTTGAGGATTAGTTGTATTTATACCCACTCTACGATTGGTAATATCTACAAATAATGTTGGTGAATTTATAGATATATTATTTCCTCCCGTGACGTTCAGTGATGATGAATTTATCCATCCCCCCGATACATTTAAATGAGAATTTACAGCTAGAACTCCCGTATCGGAACGGAAAAGATAAGTATCAACAGAATTATTTCCAAAAAATATATAGCTGGCATTAGTAAGATTAACTCCTGTGAGATTCAGATTTGTGTTGTATGGGAATATTTGTGAAAGAGGATGTGATTGTACTTGTGCGAAAGATACTACTGAAAATACAACCAGTAAAATTACAGTTAGGATAGGTGTTATAAGTTGCGGACTCATTAATAATTAGATTGTTATTCGTTTATCTTAAATCTAGTATCAAATTTCATTTTTGATAAAATACAAACGACGGTTCTTCAGATGGATGTTCATCTGTTTGAAATTCTTCTGGTTGACCTTTATTTCGTCTGAATAGAATAGCGACAGTAATTACTATTACAATAAATGAAAATATTATTATTAACATCAATCCGAAGTTGAATGGTTTATCTCCAGCGACGGTCAATTGATATTCATCTACGTCAATTTGGCCTTGTTGAGAAGAAGAAGTTGCAACCACTTTATACTCTCCAGGGGATGTGATTTTGAATTGTCGGATATATTCTTTTTGTCCCTCAATTAATTCGATGAAAACATCACTACTACCATCTCTGACTATTCGTAATTCTGTGGATAAATCTTCATAATTTCTTACGGTTACTTGAAGGAAAGTTTCATTACCATTTTCTACGTTTGTTACAGATAGGACTAATGGTTTGTAATCAAGAGAAATATTCTTGGAAGTTATGGTACCACCAATAGAAGATACTACTGTGAATTCACCAGACCCATCTGGAGCTGTTATTGGAACTGTAATAATTTTTTCTTCATTGGCTGTTAATTCAACTTGTTGTTGGATATCTTGCATTGAAAGTGTATATGTACCTGTTATTGGTGATAGTAATTTTACCGTTGCGTCAAATGTTTCACCTGATTCAACTCTATTAGCTAATGTTAATTCCATTTGAACATCACCTTGTTGTTCTGGAATAAATTGAGGTGTTTCTTCATCTGGAGGAGCTATTGGATTTTCTATGGGGTCATCTGTTGGTATAAAGGTGCCTCCAGATGGAGTGGAATAAGGACTTGAATATGTCGGAGAGGGCGCTGGACTGGGTGACGGACCTGGAGATGGTGGTGTTGCGGGAGTTGCATATGGTGGAGGTGAGGTGGAACCTTCGAGTCTGAATTGTTGATCTGATAATGAAAATCCGTAGAAAGTTGCCTTGTTATTGTTTATGTCAAGTTTGTACATGGATGTTACATCAACCCATGAAGAACCTTGGAGTTGATACAATCGGTAGAAATTATATGATATGTTAACATCTATTGTAGCAGAAACATTTGTTAGAGAATCTGGCGAGGTTATTGTAAGATCTTTCCTATAGAATGTTGAATTCTTTATTGACTCAGTTTCAACTTTAGTTGGCGGCGATATCTCAAATAACATTGCAAGTGGATTGTTGGGATTGATATTTCCAATTGTAATATGTGTACTGTTTGTAGTGATTGTTGAAGATGTTACATTCAGACGCAAGTTTTGGAATTTCGACCAAATTGGTTTTGGTATCGAATATGTTTGTAGGGATTTATCATAGAATATGAATGGTATTTCAATGGTAACATCAGGACCTCCAACTATAACATTTGTTCTTAGACGATGAGCTAATAGAGACGCTTTTAACAAAGCGTTTTCTGGAGCTAGAAGGTATTTGGGATCATGCCATAATAATGGAGGAATACCAACCATCACCAGATCAGCTTCATTTGAAATATCCGTTCTTGATATATTCAATCTCCAAAAGCCTGCAACAGGATTTCTAAATCCATTATTGCCTGTTAATGAGTAAGAAGTTCCGTCAGGAGAAATGATTTTAATATTCATATTCTTCACCGAGGATGTTGTCATAACGAAACTTTCTGTTCCAGAAGGAACATGAAAGTATAGAATAACACCTCGCTTATCAATTCCATTCATCCCATCTGCCAATCCTAGATTTGGAACTTGTTCATCACCTTTTGTGAGATCGACAGCAGCAGGATGGTTGAAACCTATACTGACGTATCCTTGGAGTACACGTATTCCATAAATTCCAGGTGTGGTTGTTCTTATCTGCCACTTACATAATGGTTTGTCAAATCTATAACAATCATCTTTTGTTATATCCTTTGTATCAATAACTACTCCATTGGGTGCAACAAATTCAAGTGATGCGCTATTACCATGTGTTGTAAGTTCAACATCTATGATCTCATTACCAGATGAAGGCAACGTTATATAGAAATTCTTCATACCTTGGAAATATGCATTCTGTTTTGGTAGATCTGAATTTGCGGCTGCAAGTTTGCTATCATCAAGAGAGTATGCAGAAGCATCTATAAGGTCAATACCAGCCCAATTATTCAACGCCTCAGTTAACCATTGTTGTGATTCTGACAAAGTAGGTCTTGCTTTGTTTTGTAGCAATGTTAAATCGGCGTCTGTCAGACCATATCGTGATTTAATAAGAGGGGATGAATCATCCATGTAATCTCTTGTACTTATAATATGGAAGGTTGACACTCTTGAAAGAAAAGCATAAAAGTTCTTTGCATCATTAACATCTTCAAAAACATAGTTGTTACCACTAGTATCTTTAGCTCTCTGAGCATCACCCCATTTCCACCAGAAATATGTATGATAGAATACTTGCCATATTCTTTCTTGTACATCTGATCTTCCAGAAGAAAGCTGTAAAGCATCATTTAGATCACGGAAAGCAAGACCCGTAATTGGGTGGTTTGTATTCAATACATTATTTGTTACCCACTGTGTATCGAATCTTGTGTAATATTTTTTCATGGGTTCTTTAGCTGGGCCGAATGAGTTGGTGTAAAATTCATCCAGTAGGTTATCGTATGTAAGAGAAGGATCCCACATTTTCTTGGCTGCAATCCAATAAAGTCTTCCTTTGGGTCCCCAATTATCAGTAACTTCTGTATAAAAATGATCTGCTCCCGCATCTTTAGACATATCAATACTCGCTATCTTTTTCTTCAATACATTCGCAGCAGGGATTCTATCATTCTCATACTGCCATACATCATAATAGTCATGAGTACCTACTTTTACTCCCATCGCTTTGAATCCTCTAATCCTCTCTTCATCTGTTAATGTTTGACTCCTCGAACCAATGCCTAGTGCAACACTGACGTATACATTATTTTCAAGATCAAAGCTTGGTAGTTCTGGATAGACAGAATAGCTATAAACAGAGATGTACTTGCCGGGAAACTCATTTTTCAATGTCTTTGCAACTTGGTTTGTGAGATTAAAGACGTGATCGGTAATCACTTGTTGACTGCTAGATAAAACCGGACATCCATTACTCCTCAATTTTGGAGAACCGTCCGAATTAAAAACGGGGGTTTTCCATATATCACACCAATCCAGAATGTTATCATCAGGACTTATTGGCACTGCTATTCTTTCCACAACATTTCCAAATTGGACTATATTTGGATCATCGAGCTTATCTCTTGCATGATTGATTGCTCTATTTATTACAACAAGGTGATCTGGAATTGGATAAATTTTTGTTGAACAATCTGATTGTGTTCGTATACAAACAGCTGATGGGTCCGATTCATTGACACTATAACGTTCTGCAAAACTAGAATAAGTATGAGTCACATAATGGTTCTTATCATTGACCATCTTATTTCGTGTGAACCAATTAATTCCTTTCTGTTGACCACCTTGTTCTTGCCCCCATTCACTTGCCGCAAATCTCATTCCTCTTTCTGCAAAGAAAGGTTCCTGAATTTCATTAATATCAATATTTGAAAGTGATGATGGTTTAATGTGCCAAGCAGGATCTGCCCAGTACCATCTATATCCGAGTTTTTCAAGTAATGTGTAAACGCCATTCATTACAGAGATTGTTGTTTTCCCTGTTATAGTTATTCCACTGCTATCTGTAGAAATCTTAAAGGCGCCTTCCTTCTTATTTGCTAATTCAGCATTGTTTGGTTCAACTCGAAGGATTATACCATTTGATATTGTATTTGATAAATAATTTCCATAAACTTCCAATTCCGTATAAGGATTAAGATTCGATCCATAGGTGACGTTTGACCAACTTCGTATGTATCTTGCATCACGGGGAGTTGATAATATAATATCCTTCCCATTAGGATTTTCATTGTATTCGGCATCTGTTCCAGCACCTAATCCCATGCTATTATCAGCATCATTGTTAAATATCGTTGTCCATGCAACATTATCCTTGGAAATCTGCACTACAACATCCTTTGAAACCACTGTTGTATCGTAGATTCTTCTAATGTTAATTCGCGATATTGAAATCAATTCTCCTATATCAAGTTGGATCCATTGGCCAGATTTTTGATTACTTCCCGTACCTTTCAAAAAGATAGCTCTTCTATTATTCTCAAGTGAGATATCAGTAAATCCGTCTGTTAAATTTTCAATAAGAGCACCTGAAGGAGCTACACTAGAAGTTATGGTTGTTTTACCTAATGCTAAATTTGGACCTATATTTCTAGTTGACAAACTCTTACTTAGTACTGGTTCTAGATGTAGTTTGAGATCTTGAATGAGTGAGAGCATTGAATGCGCATTTTCCGTAGAAGAGGTGAAGTATACTGTGTTTATATCACTCCCAGAAAAAGCGTTTACTGTTGAAAGTATAAAAATGAATGACAAAATAAACGATATTGGAAATAATTTTTCCATTATTACATATTGTAATACTTTAAAAAATAGATAACATAATGAAAATTTGTAAAGTTTAATTTTATTGTCGATAATTACTCTTTATGAAAATAGACTCATTTCTTATCTTTGTTCTGCTTTTCTTAATGAGTTTTGTTGCATTAACTAATGCAGTTCCTACTTGTACTTTTAGAAGCGGATCTTGTAATTCAGGTGAAACATGCATATTCTCGGTATATCAGGAAAATGATAGCCATGTTGGGACATGTAACTACTATAATACGAAGGTTTGTTGCACTGAAATAAACTCATCCACATTTAGGACATCATGTAATTCGAATGAAGGTACCCTGTTATCGGTATATCAGCAGAATGATACACATGTTGGATCGAAGGATTACTATAATACGAAAGTTTGTGCAAATTTTAGTAACAATATAGCAACTGGGAACTTCAAAACATCATGTTCATCAAGCGAAGCATGCCTTGTTTCTACATATCAGGAAAATGATAGCCATGTTGGGACATGTAACTACTATTCAAACAAAATTTGCATAGTTGAAGTTGTAAATGTTACTGTAACTGTAAATTTGAACGATACAGAACCTTCTTGGAATGAACCATTACTTGTATCGGGCAAGGCATCTAGAGCAGATTCGACTAATATAGACACTAACTCGAGTGGTGTGAATATTTATGTAAATGGGACTTCAAGGTGTACAACTGAAACAGATTCTAACGGAGATTATTCATGTTCATTCAACGCACCCAATTCTTTGGGATTGTATCAGATCAATGTCACTGTACTTGATCCTATCACAGTTAAAACTTGGTCAAATACCACCACTTTTACTGTAAAATCTGTGATTGGAGCATCTCGTATAGATGAGAGAGATGAAGATCAGATATCTTGCCATGAAGAACCTAGAATAATACAAAATCCTGATGGTTCATTAAAATCAGCAATCATCAGAATATGTGTATGGAAGTAACTCTCAAATTGCCATCTGAAAAGTATTATTACAGCCTGTCAAATAATATAACATGGATGTATCATTTATTGTAGCCGTATCGATCTTCATACTGTTTGTTTCACTGGTTATAGTATCTGTTGTAACATATTTTACAAGAACTCCGCAATCGGAAGTAGTTCTTGAACTACAGGATAAAACTTTGAATCTTTTCAACATATTTTTTGGCAGTAGGGGTTTGGTAACAAATGAAAGAGTGACCGTTGATTTGATTCGTGTACCTGTACTAATTGAAGAGATGGGAAATAAAAATTGGACTAATGAGATTATAGGGGTAGATATCAATTTTGATGAAGTCTGTGGTAGAAAACAGGCGTGGAACAATTCAATAAGAGCGTATGATACATTATTCGTTGAATTGCCATCTCTAATATCAAACCAAGAATTATGTACTAGCAACTGGTTGAACAGATCGGTTGTAACATTTGTTGTGAATCTGACTACGAATCAAACAAAACGAACCTACGTATATTCAATAAATAATTCAAATACAACAGCACCAAGTTACAATATAACAAATTTGACTGGAATAGTTGGATATTGGAATTTTAATGAGGGTAATGGTACTTTTGCAAAGGATTTCTCAGGGAACGGAAATAATGGAACTCTAAAGAATGGTACTGGCACATGCACTGATAATAATTGTCCATTATGGTCGTCTGACTTGTTCGTAAAGTCCATAAGATTTGATGGTGTGAATGATCATGTGAATGTTGGAAGTGGTAGCACATTGAGGCCGTCTGCTGATCTGACATGGACAGTTTGGATAAAAAGATCTGGAAGCGGTACTGGTACAAATCCTGCTATAATAAAGTTTGGTGAAGATGGGGAACCATTTTTCACAGAAAGAGGAACTGATGGTGTCATGAGAGCAGGAATTAAAACATCTGTAAGTGGCGAAATAACTGTAATTGATTCGCTAGCAATACCTAGTACATGGACACACTATAGCTTAATGTATAATGGGACTGGATTGGGATTATGGAGAAATGGTACACTTGTTAATTCTACATCCGCAAGTGGAACAGTAACATATGACAATAATACTTTAACAATTGGAGGGGATGGCAATGACGAATTTTGGAATGGTACAGTGGATGATTTTAGAATCTATGGAAAATCTTTAACATCGACTGAAATTTCTAATTTAGCTTCAAGTATTCCCAGGATAACTTTATTTCCAGCTGAAAATATTACTGCCATATCAGCTGAGAAAGTTCAAACACTGAAATCTAGGTTGTATGAAGATATAAACAGCATTATTGGGGAAGGATACGATTTTAGAATAGAAATAAGGGAGAAATAATGAAGGGAGCTTTTTACACGATTGAAGTCATTATTTCCGTTCTCTTGGTAATGAGTGTTTTCTTCATTTTATTTACCAGTCCAATTAATAATCCTGAAATTGAGAGAGCTAATGTTAAATCTCAAATGTATAATGGATTGGAAAATTTGAACACAATAGGATTGTTGAGATCTTATGCGTTAAACAACAATGCGTCGGGAATTGAGACTGAACTCTCTCCATATACTCCGTTGGGAATTCAATTGCAAGTTACAATATACAACAAGTCATTTTCAAATTTAACAGAAGAGTTGAGCGATCAACCACTTGATATTGTAGGAGTTAGTTACTATATAGCCGGGGAGTTTGGGAATTATACACCAAGAGAAGTTAGAGTTCATGCGTGGGGATTCACATGAAAGGCCAAATGTTTTTGATTGGAGCTGGCATAATAATAGCGGTTCTAGTTGCTTTGAGAGGATTTGCAACAGCTTCTCAAATTTCATCAGAAAGAGATATACTGGACATTGCTCTTGAAGATTTGGCTTATAGAAATATCAGAAATGAGATAGAAGGGTTGGTAGGATTCTTATCCAATGTACCATCAAATATAACTGGGAATTCAATTGACTTTCTTAACTTCACACGGAAAGGAAGTGATGATCATTCACTAGATTTCAAAAGTTTGTTTATCAGTATTACATCCAATCATACGAATCAAACAATGAATGTAACTATCTTTCAATTTTTAAAAGAAACGGATCTAAATGTAACATTGCGACTGAATACATCTACCGAACAAAGAAACTCTACACTTCTTAATGACAGCAGCATTTGGTTTAATAATTTTAGTTTCACTTCTGGTCAGACAAATATTTTAACTCTATCATTACCTACGAAAGGGTATGAAGAAAATATAACAATTGAAAACAGGCAAAATTATGATGTATATGTTGGATTTTTTGATATAAGCTTGAGTAGTGCTAGAGCAACACATACTGATAAAATCTACAGAACCATCAAAATACCAAAATAATAATCTTATTTTAAGATCAAGACGAAAATAATTTCATGAAAGGTATATCCGCTTTTATTGGATTTGTCTTTGCTGTGGCACTTGGTGTAGTTGCATTGACTATTGTATTGACTGTGGTCAATCCTCTGTTAGATAGAGCTAAAGATACTGGACTTGTAAATGAAATCTTGCAAAACATGCAACTACTTGATACAGTAATAAAAACTGTTGCATCTGAAAGCAGAGGTTCCGCAAGAACTATTGCAATTCAAATACCAGAAGGTGCTCTGAAAATCAATACTACAATGGAATGGCTTGTTTTCGAATACAGTCCAACAAGTAATTTTAAATTAGATGGTACTGGCGGTGATGTTAAAATAGAACATCGTCCCATATTTCTCGAATATTTTAACCAATACACCGACGGAAGTAATGCAAGCAGCAATTGGAATACGATTAATGGAAGTTGGAGTGTTTCTAGTGAAAGATTTCTAGGTACGGGAGGAATTGCTTATCATAATATTGGAACTAAAAGTGACTTTTCTTTGGCTGCAACCATAGCCCAATCAAATAATCCATATGGACAGGTTTATGTTATACCAAATGACCCAAGAAATTTAATCATATATCTTCCTTTCGATGGGAACATAAATACGACTCAAACAACTGCTCATGATTATTCTGCTTACAAAAATAATGGTACCCTAATAAATGCAACATCAGCTAACTGTGGAACAAATAATGCATGTCCACTCTGGATAACGGGAAAGTTTGGAAATGCAACTAGTTTCGATGGTGTAGGTGATTTGATAAATATAACAGGTGTAAATCACACAAATTCAACATCATTTAGTGTCTCGTTCTGGTTGAATCCAAGTACTCTACGAACACAAGGTGTCATAGCAAAAACAACAATTCCAACAAGTCAAAGGTGGAGAATTTTCATGGCTGATACCACTGGTAAACTGGAATTTGATGCCACAGGTGATATAGGAAATGTACAAACTACAACAAGTTTATCAACAGGAACCTGGTACTTTATTACTGCAACTTATGATGGAAGTACTGCAAGAATGTTTGTGAATAGTATTTTTGAAGCGAGTGCAAGTGCATCGAGCATGTTCAATAATAATACAAATCATATAGAGATTGCGCCTTCCGAAACTAACAGATTAAATGGCAGCATAGATGAGGTGATGGTTTTCAATAAAAATCTTACAGGAACTGAAATTGGATTTTTGTATGAAAGCAGTATTAAAAAAGTTATGACAGGGGAAATACCAGTAATAAATAAAAATGAAAATATTACAATCGTATTGGCGTCGCCTGGTACTAGCCATTTTGATAATGTGAAAATAAAAGATGAAGTTGGAGAGCAAAAGATTGAATTTGTTCTTGCATATTCAGGTATTGACATGGTGAATCAGACTAGATTTGGTCCTGGAAGTTATAACATTGTAGTAAAGAATTATGGAGTTAACTCAACTAACAATAAAAAATTAATTGGTATTGAAGAGTAATTATTCTGTTATTCTAATTATAGGTTTCCCTGTCGTACTATTGGTACCATTATGTAAAACTATTAGATTATGTTCACCTGGACCTATTCTAAGTTGGTTGTTTATATCTATTTTAGAATAGGGGACTATCATCCATAATTTTTTCCCGCCAGTTTTTATTTTAATGTTGTCGAAGTAAGAAGATCCTGGAGCTGCAAGAACTATAGTTACATTTTCTTCTGAGATTATACCATGTTTTTCATTTGATGTTGTAATCTTTCTCGTGGAAGAATCATATAAAAATGATATTTCACTTGCATTTAATGCACGACGCCATATTTTTACTTCGTCTATAGTTGAATTGGTGAAATTCTTTCCTACGACAACCTTTTTATCATTAGTGATTATAGATCCTGTAATTGTACTGTTCGCTACAAGAACATTATCTATATACAACTTGAGATTGTTGCTTCCTCCATCCTTATCATAAACCAGAACAACATGATGCCATCCTGAAGTGATAGATGATGTTATTTCATTTGTATTTATTCTTCCGATAAGAGTACCATTGTGACGAATCTCGTACACACCTTCCTTAAACACAATTACTGGTACAGTTGCTGTGGGTATCAGAGCCAACGGCAAATAGTCTGTGTTGTTAGAGTAAGTATTAACCAAAGTAGTGTCACATATACCATTGAACTCATTATCTGTACATGTTTCAGAAAAACCTTGGCGTGTGCTATTGGCATAAAAGTTTCCTCCTATATTAGGCCCGCCGAAAAAATTGGTAGTGGGTGTCAAAGATATGTTGTAATAATTGCTACCTGGGACTCCAGTAAAGTTTATCCATGTATCGGGTCGTGATATATTAATTATATTGTCATAAACTGTGTTATTTTGTGGGGTACCTCCTGATATGGTTTCAAGCCGCAAGCCCGCTCCTCGCGAATTCGATACAGTGATTATATTTTTTGATATAGTATTGTTAGAAGCAGATCTACTTAGCAATATACCCGTACCAGTACCAGGGACAGTTATATTGTTATTCGAAATATTGAAAAAATTTAAAGTGGATTCTGTTCTCGCGAATATTCCATCTACATTTGTACCCGTTCCTAATATTATCGTATTGTGTATAATTGTATGATTCCGACTCGGAGCAGAACTAGGTGAGGCCAATGCAATACCTTGATCATTCGTGTAGATCGTGTTGTTTTCTATTGTAAAATTGTGTTGACCACCCGACACATCTATTCCCACTTGACTTGAAGAATCCCCACCAGTAGTTATGGTGTTATTTTTGATGACATTAAACCAACTAATTGTGGAGACACGAGTAAATGCCATGTGAGAAACACGCTGATTATCAAAAAATTGAGGGGTAACGTTTAATCTATTACCTTCGATTATTGTAAAATTTGAATTAGTTAGTAAAACGCCGAAGTTATCTGTGCCTGAAATAGAGGATGGACCCGTTGAAAAGGTATTGTTGAAGATTGTACTGTTGCTGGTGTTATATAAGGCAATTCCCGCGGTAACCATTGATCTATTTCCATTTGTTATTTCGCGGAAATTTTTTATAGTTATATTTGGAGCTGCTGATGTAAGCGTCCATGACCCATTAAGTACGATACCGTAGCCTGCTGTTGTTTGATTAGTATGATTTATCGAATAATAATTACCATCGATAGTGATGTTGGTTGCTGTCACATTAAAACATGTACCATCAGAAGTTACATTTGTAGTCAATGTGTAAGTAGTGTCTGCGGTACTCAGTGTTTGGCAAGAGGAGATATCTACAGCTGAAACATTTTGAATAAAAAATAAGAATAGCCCAATACTAAAAATTAAAATTTTATTCATGGTATGTTCACCCATGCTTCTATTGAAATTTTATCTGTAATATCCAAACTTGAATCATCATTAACCTCAATAGAATTGTTAGCTGCATTTATTCGAGTTGCATTTCCGAATTTTCCATCTACCCATGTGACAGAATTAATAAGTGTTGCATTATTTCTGTAAGAAGAATAATCATAAGTTGAGTTCAAAGAATTATTCACATTACCATCAAAAGGAAGAAATAATCTCAAATCTCTAGGATCTCCTGGAACTAAAAATGCCTGGCCATCTGGAGAAGATGAACTGATTATTTCAGTGGAGAATTCAAAATTTTTTACTTTTCCAAGAGTTTTGTATGCAAATCCTCCTGTTACTAGAAACTTACCGTTCGATATTACCCTACTACCATTGCTAATGTTCCATGCATCACTAGCTGTATCTCCGTTGGAATATTCATTGAAATATTCCAGAAAGAAAGGGTCTCTTTCAATAAAAATATCACCTACAAATCCATCCAAATCAATTCTAGACCTCGGTTCAAATTCAAAATAAATAGTTTCGTTTCCTAAATCGGTTTTTATATTGCCCTCGGCAATTCTCAGATCAACTGTTTTCTTTGCTCCTTTTATTTCTGATGCGACAGTTTTAATTACAGAATCTAATAATTGCATGTTTTGCAAAGCTTCATTTACCGTTCCAGAGTCTCGTGCTTTCTCAACCAAAGGATTAACTACGGTGAATGCCAGAATTGTAGCCACGAGGCCAATCCCAATTACAAATACTGTAGCTACCAAAGTCGATACGGCTTTCATATATTAGTTTTATTTTAGTTTGAAATAAGATTTGTTTTAAGATAGAATTAATTTCGTTTAACTAGTGATTCATATCCGATTAGAACTGTTCCTACAACTGCAAATATTAAACCAATTACTTCGAAAATGGCTGCTATACCACTCCAAACTCCTGGACCAACCAATTTACTAAGTGTTGTTGCAGTTAACATTGCTCCTGCAAATAAGAAAAATATTGCTCCAACCAAAAGCCAGTTCCATCCATTACTTTTCAGTTTCGCATAAGTTGCTAAAGCTACTGCAATTATTATAGCTACTCCCGCATCTAACAAACCAGATTCAAATACCATATACAAATTATACATTCATTAGTTAAAATAATGTCGTGATAAAAAAGTTTCAATTTAATAAAAAAGAAGGGAAAATTAAAGAAAATTTAAAATTCTTCCGAGTCTTCTCCCCAAAACATGTCATCATCTTCAGAAAATTCGTCATCTGATCGTTCGGTCTCTTCCCAATCTGTTCTCATTCGGGTTTCACCTATTCTATCTCTTGTATTTACCAAGTATTTAAACGTTTATGATGTTGTAAAATTTTATTTTTATGAAAATTCAAGTCTAGAATATGAAATTGGGTCTTGCAAAAAGAGTAAATGTTATTGGAACGACAAAAATTGAAGAAAGTTTAAGAATTTTGGAGGAACATCCTGAAATAATTTCACTTGGAGCAGGTGAACCTGACTTTCCTGCACCAAAAAATGTAATAAAATCTACTGAAAAATTTCTAGAAAAGGGTTATACACATTATTCACCATTACAAGGACGACATGAATTACGAGAAGAACTTGTAAAAAAATTAAAAAAAGATAATAAAATCAGTGTTGATCCTGATCAAATAATTATAACATGCGGATCGAAAGAATCAATATTACTTTCTGTCCTTGCGTTAGTTAATCCGAAAGAAGAAGTTATTGTACCGGATCCTGGATACATCGCATACAGACCAATAGTAGAATTAATTGATGGCGTTGCAAAATCATTACCGCTAATGGAAGAAGATAATTTTGAAATACATCCAGAGATTTTAGAAAAATCAATAACTAAAAAAACTAAATTATTAATAATAAACTCACCATCCAATCCTACCGGAACAGTATTATCCAAAAATATTTTAGAAGAGGTTGCAGACATAGCAGTTGATAAAAATTTAATGATAATGTCTGATGAAGCATATGAAAAATTAATTTACGATAAATCAAAACATGTTAGTATTGGAAGTTTCAATGGAATGGAAGATCAAGTCATAACAGTACAAAGTTTTTCCAAAACATATGCTATGTGCGGATTTAGAGTGGGGTATGCTGTATCAAATGAAAAATTAATAAAAGAAATGAAAGAATTCAAGATTTGTACAACATTAGCGGCACCTACCTTTTCACAACTTGCTGCTGTAGAGGCATTAAGAAATTCCTCGAGTTATGTTAAGATGATGATTAAAGAATACGATAGAAGAAGAAAGATGATTGTTAAAAGATTGAACGAAATTCAAGGAATGAATTGTGCATTACCTGAAGGTGCCTTCTACACATTTCCAAATATTGAAAATTATAAAATGTCTTCAAGTAAATTCGCGGAATTTCTTTTGAAAAAAGCAAAAGTAGTTGGTGTTCCAGGAAGCGAATTTGGAAAATTTGGTGAAGGATATATCAGATTTAGTTATGCAACATCATACAGGAAGATTGAAAGTGCTCTGAACAGAATTGAGAAAGCCGTTCGTAAGCTTTAAATTAGATTACTGTCCTATTTTATTACGGAGCTTGGCCGGGGAGCTACCGGCTCTCTACAGCGCAAATCCGGTTTATGGCGCGGCGACAGCTTTGGAAGGTATGGTATTGTAGGTTAGTCCAGTTATCTAACTGAGAAGTCGTGTCTCTCAGAGTGGTGTATGTAATAAAAACGGACAGATCCGGAAGGAAGCATCCGTAAGTTATATATTCCATGTTTGAGAAAAACATGATGGAGAAGGATAATTGGTAAAACTAATTTATGATATTATATCGACCAAGGCGTGCTCCATTATTATAGTGATGACATGAGAGATCTTTTAATAGGAACAGCAATTGTAATAGTTGCCGCATTTGTAATTTTGTTTATTTTTGGTGGACCTGGAACCAACGACAATACTCCAACACAAATAATACGAACTGTTAATCCTAACACAGCGAGCATAAATGTTCCTGCTGTTGATAATGAAGGTAATGGTGTAACAGCTAGTTTAACTGTGCAAGCAATTTCAGGTGAAGGAAGGGTATTGACAAACATAGATAATATTTTGTTCTGGGTAGATACACAATTTTCAATCAGAGTAGCTGAAATGGTTGCAGAAAATATTACAGGAGCCGATTTGTCAAAAGTTGATTTAATCTATACAATCAAAACCGACGCATCAGTTATAGAAGGTGGGTCAGCCGGTGCTGCGTTGACTATAGCTACGATAGCTGTGCTTGAAAACAAAACACTTCCAGATGATGTAATGATTACTGGTACTATAAATCCAGATGGCACAATCGGCCCAATAGGTGGAGTTATTGCGAAAGCACAGGCTTCAAAAGATTCTGGTGCAACTTTATTTTTAGTTCCTCCTGGTCAAGGGGGGCAAGTTAACTATCGTCCAGAAAAGAAATGTGAAGAAGTTGGACCTGTAACATTTTGCACGACAGAATACAAACCTGAAAGAATTGACATATCAAGTGACATAGGGATTGAAGTTAAAGAAGTAGGTACAATTGCTGAGGCCTTAAAATATTTTGATATCTAATGTAATTTATGGAACTGTTTACGAAGGAAGAAATTCGAGATATTCTTATATCGTTGGCTGCTTTGATAATGATATTTTCATGGAAAGGATTCCCTGATTTTGGATTAGATTTTCAAGCTATCCCATCTACAATTGTCATTGTTATAGTAGCATTTCTATGCCATGAAATGGCACATAAGTTCGTGGCGAGAAAATTTAATTTTGCAGCCTTCTATAAACTGTGGCCACAAGGTATTTTATTTGGATTGATTTTCATGGTGCTTGGAGTAAAGCTTGTTGCACCTGGTGCTGTAGTGATTCATCCGTACAAATTCGGGAGATGGGGATATAGACGTCCGTTACCTAATCCTGGAACAGGTGAAGTGGGATTAATCTCGTTGGCAGGACCTGCCACAAACATATTCTTTGCAATAATATTCTCATTATTCAGCGGAAATTTATTCGAACAGCTAACTTTCATTAATGCCTGGCTTGGATTATTCAATTTGCTACCTATACCTCCTCTCGATGGAAGCAAAGTTGTAATATGGAAACCGTGGGTATGGGGAATGTCGATAGCAATAGCGCTGGTTTTAATCTTCCTTTAAATTAATATTTAGATCTGTATTGTAGGTACATGCAACTCATTGCTGACTTTCATTTGCATTCAAAATATTCTCGTGCTACAAGTAAAGATCTAAGTTTGGAGACTTTAGCAGTGGGTGCAAAAATAAAAGGACTCGATATTCTTTCTGCACCAGATTTTACACACCCTGCATGGCTGAAAGAGATGAAAGAAAAATTAGATAATCAAGAAGATGGTATTTTCAAATTTGATGATGTTAATTTTATTCTTACATCCGAGATAGCAACTATTGATAGTTTTAATGGCAAAACTAGACACGTTCATCACAATATTCATGCACCTTCATTTGAAATTGTGGAACAAATAAATGAAAAATTGAGGAAGTATGGAGATTTGAAATTAGATGGCAGACCAATGCTTCATGTATCACCTGTAGAACTTGTTGAAATTCTAATGGAAATTAGTAATGATGTTTTAATTTATCCTAACCACGCATGGACACCATGGAGGGCTGTCTTTGGATCAATTGGTGGATATGATTCGTTTGAGGAATGTTATCAGGATCAAACAAAAAATATTTTTGCATTAGAAACTGGTCTTAGTTCCGATCCTATTATGAATTGGAGATGGTCAAAGCTGGATGGGATAACTTTATTATCAAATAGCGACGCACATTCCGCTAATCCATGGAGATTAGGAAGAGAAGCGAATGTATTTGATTTGGAAAAGTTGACATATGATGAAATAAATGATGTGATAAAAAAGAAGGATCCTAAAAGATTTTTATTTACTATTGAAACTCCGCCTGAATATGGTAAATATCATGTAACAGGTCATCGCGATTGTAATGTAAGTATGCATCCTAAAGAGGCTTTGAAAATTAATAACAAATGTCCTCGATGTGGTAGAAAAATGACAGTCGGTGTATTACAAAGAGTAGAAGAACTAGCTGACAGAGAAGAAGGTTTTTCTCCAAATAATAAAATATCTTTCAAATATTTGCTGCCATTATATGAGATCATTTCATTTGTTACAGGAACTAATCAACTTTATTCTAAAAAAGTTCTCGAAGAACAAAATAAACTTCTGAATAGATTTGGTAATGAGCTTAACATTTTATTAAATATTGAAAGGGAAGAGCTCGTGAAAGTTGCTGGAGAAAAAATTGCAGATGCAATAATTAAAATTCGAGAAGGAAAAATAAAATTCGAGGCTGGATACGATGGAGTTTACGGAAAACCTATCTTCAATGGAGATCCTGCTAAACAATTTTCATTGGGACAAAAAAGTTTAGTAGATTTTTAGCTAATTGGTATCAAATATTTTTCTATCAAAGGCTGATAAAAGAGATAGAGAATAACTACAACTCCGAATCTTATTAGAGTTGCCATTCCAACAGCCGCAATAATTTTTATTATATCGGTTTTGTAAGATCCGGAAAAAAGTACAAGTATAGATGCCAACGGTATTGGAATCGGTATGGGTAAAAGATATGCGATGAAAATAAGCGGACCCATGTATCTATCTAAGAATTTGATACGTCCGATTGGACGCTTGAAGCGTTTTTCTAAAATTTTTTGACCATAGAAACGTCCTATAAAATAATATATCAAAGCAAAAAATATATAGACTAGGACTGTTATTGCAAAAATTCCGAATATATTTGCACCTTTAGCGAATGTAAAAAGAACATAAGCTTCTGCAGGCGGGCTTGGTAATAATGGTATGTTAACAAACATCAGTACCATTAACAACCCCATCAAGCTTCCATCAACAACATTAGTTTTAACAAAGTTGAATGTTGAAACAGACCATGGAGCTTTCTGTTCTAGAAAATCTACAATGGGGGTTTCTATAAAATCGAACTGGACTAAGTAACCAATTGCACCAAATATAAGTAAAATGATTATTATCGTTCTAATCTGCACTTTATTAAATTAAATTTGTAAAAATAAACCAATTGGGTCTGTAGTCTAGTGGTAGGACGATGCTTTCACATGGCATAGACCACGGTTCAATTCCGTGCAGACCCATCACAATTGTATTCCACAACCGGAAGTTGTAGTTGATTTTACTTTTATCCAATAACCATATCCCGGCAACATGGTGTCTGCTAATTGATATGTGTTTAGTTCCGTGTTGAAAATCCAAAGACCACCTACAATTTGGCATGATGTAATGGATAGTTTTGAAATAAGTTCTGCTCTTGTAATAGGTATTTCTTGTCCACTCCCTATCATGTTCCATTTCGTCGTGCCCGGTGTTCCACCCGGTATTAGTGTGATTTGCTTGTCCGATGTACCAGAGAAACGAATTGTACATTTATCGGCAACTTTCACCCAATATGCCACCCCAGGTTCCATTTTCGTCCACGAATTTACCTCCTCGTATTTATTTCCGGAAGGATCGTATTTCCATATTGAAGCTGTAAATTGACAATTTGTACTTTCATTTTTGTCGAATGTCGGTGATATCAAATTCCATCCTCTATTAAGATTTATGTCGTTTAATTGTGGAGGGAAGAAATCTTGAATTTTGGCAGTACATTCAGGTAATTCAGGTCCTGACACTGAAACTTGGAGTATGCGTGGGGATTTGATTGAATTAAAATTACATGTTAATTTCTTCACAGGTGGGGAGTAGTCAGATCCTTCGATAGTGACTATACTTTCTGGTAAAGAATCGCATTTTAATTTTATTTGTTTTAGATTTACTGGAAGATTGAAAAGAGATGCATCAACAGCATAATTTAGATTGTCAGCATATCTAAAATCACTTGCTTTAGAAGTCTTCAATGAACATGAAGGTGATGCAGAAGAAGATACTGTAAGTATGGATTTTATTTTCTCGGGACCAGATGATGTGTCATCATAATCACCGTCGCTATTTCTGTCCAAGCTTGCCTCGTATGTAAAGGATCCTGTAGTTGAAGGGGAAGCAAAATTACGAGAGCATTTTCCAGTGTTATCAATCACACAAGAATCTATGCTATTTGTGCCTGATGTAAAAATAATAGTTTTTCCCACACAATTTACGCTCGTTAATCCGGATATGCTAGCTGAAAAAAATGAAGAGGGCTTGACAACTGATGGGGAAATTATAAATGACATTGCATCGGTACAGAAACTTGTTTTCTTCGGTGTGAAACTCAATGAAATTGTATAATCCTTGTCGATTTTTATTGTCTCCGATGAACCAGTAGTGGTAACGCCATTCATCACCCATTTCTCAAAATCATAAGTGCTCTGTGGCTTTGCGGTAATCGTTATAGAGCGATCTGTGGGTATCTTAGAGTCAAAAAATGATGGTGCTGGGTTAGATGTTCCTCCGGTTGTAGTTGATATTTTTACCGAATGACCAATGAAAAAATAACCACATGCTTCATGGGTTTTCTTGCCGAAATCAGAAATTACTTTGACTTTAAATTTGGAAAGTGATGGGACATCAAATGATGGTGTAATTGATAGTGTGGTTTCCTTTGTCTGGCCGGGGTCAATATTAATCTGATTCTGACCAAATGCGCCTGTATATCGATTAGCTGCAGGCGGAACATATTCCAAGCGATATGTGTCAAGTCCATCTTCAAAACTCAATATTTTTATTTTGTATTCTTCTTTCGCATTTGAAATTTTGTACAATGGATCTATTTTGACAAAAGAATTTGTAGTGCATGTTTTATCTCTAGCTAAAAAGAAATACGGACCTAATGTAGTTTCATCATTTATTGAAACGTAATACATGTGCACTCCTTCAAGTATATTGGGCAAAGAAAATGAACAGTCAGACAATGCACATTGTTGGACAGGTGAAGAGCCGTCAACAAATATTTTTAGGGATTTTAGACTGGGATTAGTGACTGTAAATTTAACCGAGTCACCGATGTATACATCCGTAGGGGAATGGGAAATTGTAACATCTTCTGCCAAAACGATAGTTGAGAATGTTGTTGAGAAAAGTAGGAAAGTTAAGAAGGATAATTTATTCATTGTTCTCAAAATAATTTTGATTCCTAAATTCTTATGGGTTACGAACAATCTTCTGGGCAACCTGTAGGACCTTCGCCCGCATCGCATCTCCCATTTCCACACAAATCTACTGGAGCCACTGGAGGCTGATTTCCACTAGATCCTCCACTCGTAATAGTTGGTGTTGTATATCCTTCAATATTCTTTGTAACAGTAACTTGAGTTGCACCATCTGTAAAGTATGAATATTTAACAACAACTTTAACTGCCCTATCTGCAAAATTAACTACATTTGAAACATCAATGTCACATGATATTATTTTACTCTTCCCACCCGCCAATCTAACATTTGTTAAAGTAGACTTGTCGCCTGGCGACTGACCAGAACAACTTCCTTTACTTCCCAATCCGGTAACTTCAATTGATGACAATTCATCCAACACTAGATCATTATTACCAGGTCTGAATATCCTTCCACCACCTGTGTTTATGATTTCAAATTGAACTCTTCCGAGTGCATTAGAATCACTTTGGACCGTTGGTGTTCGAGCAACTGCATTGATGACTAATGGTCCATCTGTAGACGAACTTGATTGAATACCTTTGATCACATTTGGATTTGTCCTAAGATAATCTGATGTAACGAACCTCATTATTGTATCGGATTCCGTTGAATAGTCATAAAAGACTCTGACTGATGCGTCATAAACTATATCAGAACTTTTTCCGAGAGGAGCCTGAACTTCCAAATCTGCTGTACCTTCTTCGCCTTTCAATCCTAAAGTAGGGTCTGCAGAAGCAAGAGTCCCTATTTGTTCATTCTGACTGTCAAACGGTTGACCAGTACTATCCTTCCATTCATTTGAAAGTCCAAAGAACAATGCTCTTACATTAGTTGCACTTCTTCCACCTATATTCTGAACTACAACAGTAAAAGTGACATCTCCACCATCGACAAGTTGAATATCAGGCGTAAAACTACTTATTACAACTCCTGCTGTAGAAACCCCACCCGGTTCATTTGTACATCCAGCTAAAAATACGACAGAAACAATAGAAAATAGCATCAAGTCTTTCCTAAATTTCATTTTTCTCTATTATAATTTGGTGAACAGAATATAAATATCCTACGGCAAAGGTTGGATAACAAAATCTTGAGTTTTGATGATTTCATACTTGTATGCAAACATTGCTGATATCGTTGCGCTATACTCTGGTTGGGGAGATGGTACAGGTTTGAACGTGCATATCAAACTTTCTGTTGGTATTCTAACTGATTTTTTGGAAAAATGGTCATAATCATCAAGCATATCCTTCAACACATTGATGTTCTGAAAGTAACCAGCTGAAAGATCAGGAACGTAAAACTCTATAGGATGATTACAGCCCTCACTCGGAATGCAAAAATCACAAATACCTTCTGCAGATAGGCCTCCCAAATCTAATCTCAAATCACTTACGTTTATATCAAGAATTCTTTCTTTCAATGATCCTATATGTTTGAATTCAAATCTTACCAAGAAAGGTAATGGTGTCGAACCTCCAACAGCCCAGTTTTCATGTATAGTTTTATCTCCCACTTGAACACTCCTTTCAAGAGAAGGGTCTATATTTAAAACAACAGGACCAACCGATGGTTCATTTTCTCTAAAACTGCTCAATGGTTTAGTCCTAGTTTGTCCATCTATTACAGGAATACTGACATCGCGTGAACCAAAGTAGACATACCTTACGGCAATGCTTACAGTATGCGGTGTTGGTGATGAAATTTGTTCATTTGGCGTTAACCCCACTGTTATTGTTCTTCTATCCAGTGGTTCCAAAAAAGCATTTCCATCAAAAAAACACTTATTGTTAACACCTGATCTACTAACATGTGAGGGTTCACACTTTAAAGAGTTGATAGAAAATCCTGGAACATCAAAAAATTCTACTTCAGAATAAGGTGTAGATTGATCGCCGTTATTCACAATATCGAATTGTAAAATTACTGGAGTATTCTCATAAGGTGAGACGCTACTTACAAAATAATTTTCAATTGCAATAACATCGTTCTTTAATGTAGGATCAGATGGTGGAGTTGTACATCCTGCTAGAAAAATTACGATAGCTAAAAACAAAAGAAGGCTTTTACTCATAATATAAATTTGTTGTGAAAGTTATTATTTCTATGAACATTGTAGATTTCTTTCGTCAGTATTTTATAGAACCTGTAATCTTGGGCCAAGGATACAATTTTGTAAATACATTGACATACGCATTGATTGTTGTAGCTGTAACCTGGCTAACTTTCAAATTTATAGAAAAGATGAAAATCCAGATAAATAGAAATTTTGTGACATCAATAATTATACTCGTTTTTTTTGGGACTTTTGTTAGGTTATTGGAAGAGGTTGGAATCTCATCATCGTATTTTTTAGTAACTCCAATGATTTGGATTGAAACTTTTGCATTTATTTTTATATTGTTTCTAATTTCTAGATTTATCGAAAAGAAATTTAAAATCCCATATTATAAAATCTTATCGGGTGTGGGATTAGCTCTTACATTTATACCATTATTTTTGATATTAACACATCTAACAAGTTACAGTGGAATGTTAATTTCTCTCGGATTATTAATTCCATTTGGATTAATTTTCTATTTTATAAAATGGAAGGCTGAGAACAAACTCGTTAGCATGGCGCACATTTTTGATGCAACTGCAACTTTTACTGCAATCCAATTTTATGGATTTAGTGAACAGCATGTCATTCCTCGACTTATAGTCTCATTAAGTCCGATATCATTTATTATAATAAAATCTCTAGTAGTCATTTCGATATTGATTTTGATTGATCGTTATTCAGAAGATAAAAAGTTCAGTAACTTTTTGAAATTAATTATTGCCATAATAGGATTAGCACCTGGAATAAGAGACTTCTTTTTACTTGGAATGGTTTAACTGTAATAAACAACAATAAACATATCTTCCAAGTTTATGAAAGCGTTTTTATCAAAGGAAAATGATATTGTGTTTTCCTCATCAACAACAAGATTATTACCGAGGATGTCTTTTCTGATAGTTTGATTGAATGTGGTTAATGGTGGTTTTTCAGCAAAAACTAATTGATTATTGATTTTAATTATCAGTTCCTCTATTGGGGTGGAATATTCCATTACTCTAGATTGGAACACAAAGTGATCGAAATTCTGTATCTCATTTAAGAATAGTGAAAACGGTTTCTCTCTTTCAATTGTGTCTCGGAAGTCAATTACAAATGATGCATCTTCGATTTTATATACGGATTTTGACCAGAATGTGAAAATTGATGGACCTGTAGTTAGAATATTAACAACATTTGTTGAATTCACTAAATCTTTGCCGATTGGAACAATAAGTTTTCCTACATTTGGTTTTCCATCATATAATTTCTGCCCATTGAATTCTACTATCAAGTTACCTCGCTTATTTGTTTCCAAAATTAATATTTCCAAATTCGCATCTGTCATAATTGAGAATTTGTCATCTGGTATAGACACTGAAAATGATTGTTTAGATCCGGAAAATAGTCCTTTTGTAACTTCAAAGTCTTGTCTTGATTCTACGACTTCTGAACCCTTTTCATGTACTATGTTAAGACTTCCCAATGAAATTGGTCTCGATTCCAATATAAGTGATGATTGGGATGCGACGGATATCGTCATAGACATTATGGAACTTCCTCCTTTCGACTCGACTTTTACCCCACCTGTATAAGTTCTTAGACTAGCCGTTGGAGGAACTTTTATTCTTACTCGTGCAGAAGTGGAATTTTCTAGATCAAAACTAATCTTATCAAAAGTTATCCAATCTTTTATCTCACCGAAACTTGTTAAGGTGACATTCTGTATTTTTCCGCCATCGGCACTTCGAATAGTGACTGTGAACGAATGGGAATCGCCTTTAGCCAAAACCAAGGAACTTGACTTGGGTTCAATTATTGGTGCCGGAGTAGTTGCAGCGAAAATGATAGTTACTATGAGAACAAATCCTACTGCAATAAATATTATCCAAGCGAACTCATCGATTATTTTCTGTTGGCCTTTTCTTGACATAGTATATGGTTATTTGGTAATCAAACAATAAAACTATATGCGTTGAGATTGTTTCTTTAGTTTGGTTATATAGCCAGCGATAACATTTTTCAATTTGTACGAATCAACTTCAAAATTATTCTTCAAGAATTCTTTATTTTTGGTAAAGTCAGTCGTAAACTCACCATGATATTTCTCGAAAAGTTCTTTACCGACACGTTTAACATAAGAAGTTTTGATTCTACCCATTAATTCACCTAAGGAGTTATTCTTTGTATAGTATAAAAGGTTACTCCTGACTCCCGATCTACGACTGCCCAGACCATAGTCGCTCTAATATTATGTGCGAGTCTTACTGCTCTAGACATTTCTGGTAGAGAAAAGGCAGATTCTTCAGCGACAGCATGCACAACAAATTTTGTATGTTCATGTGCGGCTTTTGGACCACGCTTGAGTTTTACTCCTCTTTCATATACACGAAAATGACAACCGAATTTGTAGCCTGTCTTAACCAAATATCCTCTTTCTCTCAAATCTCGATAAACAATATATTGTGGGTGAAATTCATGGACTTTTTCATTTCCAATTTTCATAATTTCTTCAAAAGTTAATTTCTTGGATTTACCGCCCTCTTTGGCACTAACTTTTAGTTTTCCTTTTTCGACAAGATATGCAACTTCAACAAGATCCATTTCCAATCGATTAGGTTCCTCTTCTGGTAAAGGTTTACCATAACCCGCTTCGTCATAAATAATAACACTATCCTTGTCCCAAATCACTGCTCTTTCGTCAAGCAGCTCAGCTTCCCAGATTTTCTCGGTCATATCTATCAAGTATTGTAATTGGGTTTTAAAAGGTTAAAGAAATAGTGGGAATGGGGTGATTTGAACACCCGACACATCGAGCTTCAGTCGATTGCTCTCCCGGACTGAGCTACATTCCCTCAATTAAAATTTAATATTTCAGTTAAATCTTTACTTTCTTCTTAATCTGTATCTTAGACCTTCTTTCAATATATAAAGAAATACCCCAATAACTATTCTTACTCCACGGGGAACTTGACTTCTCTTATGATAACTAACTTCAACAGGTACTTGATCAACTTTGAGTCTATTTTTTATCGCACCTATCAACAATGAATTGTCAATTATGTAACCGCCCATAACATTGTTCTGCAATTTTTCAATTGCATTTCTATTTAGTCCAACGAGCCCACAGTTTGTGTCTTTGAAATCAGTATTGAAAAGAATGTTGAAGGTGTTTCTCCATACAAAATTACCTAGCCTATGTCTAAATGGAATTTTTCTCCAAGTACGATATCCCATAACGAAATCTAAATTGTTATTTTCCAGAGCATTGAAAATTTTGAAAGTCTCTTCTGGATGATATTGCATATCAGCATCTATAAGAACAACTGAAGTAGCCTCAGGGTATTTATCAAGTAAAAATTTAAGACCGGTTTTTATAGCTTCCCCCTTTCCTTTATTTATTTCATGTTTAATAGCAACAGATCCGTTGTTGGAGCATATTTCATATGTTCTATCAGTAGAACCATCATCTACGACAATTGGAGTAATGCCTAGTTTGATCACTTCTTTTACAAAGTTTTCTATATGTTTCTCTTCGTTGTACGCTGGAATTATTGCAAATCTTGACATATCACAAAAGATAATGAATTGTATATTTATTTAAAGTCAATTACCGTAATCTCAAAAGATAAAAATGGTAAAGGATGAAGGACCAACACAAGAAGAAATTGAGATTTCTCGTACTAGAATACCAAGAAATTCTGAAGTTTTAGGAATGGTTGAAACAATGTTGGGCGGAGATAAGATGCGTGTCAAGTGTGCGGATGGAAATTTAAGAATTTGTAGAATTCCTGGTAAATTGAGAAAGCGAGTTTGGATAAGAGTTGGAGATCTTGTTCTTGTAGAACCATGGACAGCACAATCGAATGAAAGGGGAGATATTGTTTTTAGATATACATCAACTCAAGCCAATTGGCTGAAAAGAAAGAATCTAGTCAAAGGTGCGCAGGTACTAGGCTTTTAAGAAACAAAAACGAATTACATAATATGCTGAAGGATTTTCTGAGAACGTTTCTTGATGGTGCAATAGCGGGTGTGATTTTTAGTTTTGTTGGTGGAAGGATAGCCACTTATTTGCCACAATTACCACCAGGGGCATCAACGGCTGTTACAATCGGTGTGTTGGTTTTGGTTATTGATTTTATTCTAAGAAGATTTGCTAGACTTTAAAGAGATTTTCCTACAAATAATGAGTATGATAGAACACATTTCGATACCAGAAGATAGATTGAAACTTCTTAAAAGTAACAATGCCTGGAGAGATGAGTTAAAGAAATTTGTCGATGTAGAAATAGATGTCAATGAAGATGTTACCATTAATGGAGAAGCCTTGCAAGTTATCAGAGTTAAAGAAATGATAAAAGCATTTGGTAGAGGATTTGATTTCAAGAACACATTTGATTTATTGGATGAACAATATTACTTGGAGATTCTGAACATTGGAGAGTTTATAGGAAAATCAAGAGATAGACAAATTACAGTAAGAGGTCGTTTAATCGGAGAAAATGGGAAAACGAAAAAGGCGATTGAAAAATATGCGCTTGTCAAATTGGTTATTTATGGAAAAACCGTAGCTGTTATAGGGAAACATGAGAATATTAGAATTGCACGGGAAGCAATCAGAATGATTTTATCTGGAAGTAAGCATAATACTGTTTACAGATTTTTACAGGAGAATAAAGTGGTCTAATGGCTGAAAGGAATGTTACGGCTGAAGAATTGGCACAACAGTTAAGAGCTGTTAGTGTAGCAGAATTTTTCGAAAAGAATCGACATCTGCTTGGATATGAAAATCCAACCAAGGCATTGATAACCATCGTGAAAGAATTTGTTGATAATTCTCTTGACGCATGTGAGGAAGCTAGAATATTACCGGACTTGAAAATTTCGATAAAAGAAATTTCTCCGGATAGATTTAAAGTCAAGGTGGAAGATAATGGACCGGGAATAGTTGAAGAAAAATTAACATTGGCATTTGGAAAATTATTGTACGGATCAAAATTCCATAGATTGAAGATGAGTAGAGGTACACAAGGCCTTGGTGCCTCGGGAGCTATTCTTTATTCACAACTTACAACAGGAAAACCTGTAAAAGTAGTTTCCAGTACTGGAAAAGACATACATGAAATAGAAATGATGATTGACGTCAACAAAAATGAACCAAAGATTATAGATCATGCGGAATTGAAAAATCCTTCCAAGTGGCATGGGATCAAAATTGAAGTTGAAACTGAGGGAAGGTACATTGAAGGTAAGCAATCTGTAATGGAATATTTGAGACAAACTGCAATGTGTAATCCATACGCAAAAATTATTTTTGATGGACCAAATGGGAAGATTGAATTTGAAAGAGTTGTAAAAGAATTACCTCCGCTACCAAAGGAAATCAAACCACACCCGTATGGTGTTGAAATTGGTTTATTGAGAAGAATGCTCATCAATACAACTAGTAGAAATCTCGTTGGGTTTTTAACTTCTGATTTTTCACGAGTGGGAAGAGGATCTGCAGGAGAAATTTTGAAACTTGCAAAACTTGATCATAATAGGAAATCCCATGACTTGACACATGAAGAAACAGAAAATTTGCACAAAGCAATGCAAATGGTGAAATTAATTGGACCTCCAACTGATTGTTTATCGCCATTAGGTGAGAAACTTTTGGAAGAAGGATTGAGAAAGGAAACGAAAGCAGAATTTGTTGTTGCAGTTACCCGACCACCAAGTGTTTACAGAGGAAATCCGTTTCAGATAGAATGTGCTCTAGGATTTGGTGGCGAATTACCCGCAGAAGGGTCATCACAATTGTTTAGATTTGCAAATAAAATGCCTTTGATATATCATTCGAGTGATTGCGCAACAAGTGAAGGTGTTATTGATACCGATTGGAGGAGATATGGATTTTCACAATCATCTGGTCAATTACCACAAGGACAATTGGCGATATTAATTCATTTTGCATCTGTTTGGGTCCCTTATACGTCAGAAGGGAAACAAGCAATTGCAAGTTATCAGGAAATAATTAAAGAAATAAAACTCGCATTGCAAGAAGCTGGAAGACAGTTGTCGATTTATGTTAGGAAAAAACATAAGATGAGAGAAGGTCAATTGAGAAGAGAATTATTTGAAAAATATATACCAGAACTTGCAGAATCTCTTGAGAAATTAACAAATAAGAAAAGAGAATCGTTGATTGAATCGTTGGAAAAAATTGTAAAGAAGAATGAAGTGAAGGTTGAGGTTGTTCAAAATGGAGAAGAAAAAGGAAACGATAAAGAATCTGGAAAAGATGGGAAGTAAGGTTGTAGAAGAAATAACAAAAGGTGAGAATCCTTCGTTAGATGTACCTATCAGGACTTTATCAAATGTGAAATACGATACTGAGCAAAAAATGATTACGATGGGAACTGGTATTGCCAAGAGATATTTCTTTAATGTAGGTCACGTAAGAAAATTTGTTCAAACAGTTGAAGCTGCGGCAGTTGCAAAAGAGCTTATTGAGTTAGGTAAACACTTGAGCCTGAGAGAAACTTTCTATCGAATGAAGAGAACATTACCGAATTCAAATATCAATCTTGTGGATGAACAAGAGGAATCAAATGAAGCGATTGAAGATTTAGAACTTATCACTGGATCATCAAGAGAATTTTTACATATTAACGCAAACAAACTCGGATCAGTTGCAGGAAAAGTTATTATACAAGATAAAGGTGATACGATTGACTGGAGTAAATTAGGTTCAGGTGGATGGAGTATTCCAAGCAATGTTGAAGAGATTGTTTTCAAAAAAGTTGATGCAAAGTTTGTTATTTATTTGGAAAAAGCTGCTGAATGGGAAAGATTGCATGAAGATCGAGTTTGGGAAAAATTGAATTGTATAATTATTTCCAGTCAAGGTCAAGCAACTAGAGGAATAAGAAGATTATTGCAAAGATTGCATTTGGAACATAAATTACCTGTTTACATACTAGTGGATGGCGATCCTTGGGGAGCATATATTTATTCAGTTATCAAATACGGGTCGATTAGCCTTGCACATATTTCACAGGAACTTGCAATACCCGGTGCTAAAATGCTTGGATTAACAGCAGAAGATGTTATCAAATTTGAATTGAAGAGACATTTGATCAAATTTGAAGATGTTGATGTGAAGAGATTGGAACAGGTTAAGAATTATGACTGGTTCAAAGATAATAAAGAATGGCAGAAGCAGTTTAAGTTATGGAAGGAATTGAATGGAAAGGTGGAACTTGCTGCGTTATCATCGAGAGGGATAACATTCATTTCTGATCACTACATACCCGATAAGATTAAAAACAAAGAATTCTTAGATTAGATTTAAATCTTAATACAGAAAGTAATTTTTATGCCACAGTAGCTCAGTCGGTTGTAAAAGATAAAGAGCAATTGCCTTGTAAGCAGTAGGTCGCGAGTTCAATCCTCGCCTGTGGCTCTTTTATTTTATAGAACTAAATTATTTTATGGGAATTTTCGGGTTTGTCATTGGACTGATCGTAGGATGGATGTCAACGTCATATATAATTACAATATTGCCTATTTCCATACCGTGCTTTTATCAAGTTTCAATTTTCTGTTTAATTGGTCCGCACGTTTTAATTGCAGTAGTAATAGCTTTCATATTGAATAAAATTCTGCCTATATAGAAGTAAGACGAAATAATTTTGTGAAGATTAACAAAATATTCAAACTCGTTGCAATAGCCACTATATTGAAGGGTATTTTTGTAATTTCGGTAATCCTATCTTTCTTGTTATGGAGTCTACCCATTCTTACATTCAATACAAGCTTGTGGTTATTGTTTCAAAAAAGAAGTGATGTCACTCTCGAACTGGATGAAGTCAAAGATTATAATAATCAAGTCGCAGATTTTTTTATTAGAGGATTTAGATTAAATTTTTTGACCGAAAAGGAATTTAGCCACATGCAGGATGTTAGACAGTGGGTTATCATCGGGAATATATTGTTTGCATTTTCGTTTATTGGATTAATCGTAGAGTTTGCATACTTTTCTAGAAAACAGAAGCAATTTCTTATAAATGCACTCAGAAAAACGTCATTAGTCACATTTGCAGTCACATTAGTGATTTCTTTAATGATTTTACTGAATTTTCAAACCGCATTTTTGCAGTTTCATAAAATATTTTTCGTGAGAAATTTCATATTTCCAGCAGAAAGTGTACTTACTAGGTTATATCCGGATAGTTTCTTCTTAGGTTTGAGTGCATTGTATTTAATTTCAATATTATTGGTAAGTGGTATAACTTTCCTGATTTCAGGTAGATTAAAACTTAAGTTGTCTAATAGGGAAGATCATAAGGCTTAAATATTCCAAAATCTAATATATTTTATGAGACGTACGCGCGACGTGTGTAGAAGAATAGCTATCGCATATATTAAAAACAATAAAAATGTTACAGTAGATGAAATTGAGAAAAAACTTGGTATAAATGTACATAGAATATTTGGTGGTGTGAAAAATTTATTTGAAAAATCTGGTATCGAATATAATCGCGATTATGAATTAAAATTCATTGAAAATTTGGAAAATATAATAAAAGAATTTAAAAATAATCCACTTGTTACAGTGGATGAAATTGAGAAAAAATATAATTTTAGTTTCTACAAAAAATTCAAAAGTTTCAAAGATTTTTGCGAAAAATATGATTTAGAATATATATCAAACCATGAAAAAAGATTGTTGAAGAAGCAAATAGAAATTATCGATTATATTAAAGCACATCCTGACGCAACTCAGTGGGAAATAAATAAAAATTGTAAAACACATGTCCAAGATTTATTTAACGGGGGTATAAGAGAAGCCTTTCTAAAAGCAAGTATGAAATATCCTGAATCAAGAAGAATCTTGTACGGAACTGCTAGATTATCAATAAAACGAAGGGCGTTAATCTTTCAAACTCGAATAGTTAATTTACTAAAACAATTTGGGGATGTGAATACACAAATCAAAACAAAACATGGAACTATAGATGCTATTTTAAATTACAAGAACTTAATTTTGCCTGTGGAAATAAAAGACTACCGATCAAAACCTATATCAAAAACTGAAATAAAACAATTACTTCGATATCTCACAGATCTAAATTGTAAAATGGGGTTATTAATTTCATCTGAAGGAAGGGTAAAAGAATTTAATCTTGAAACAAAGAAAATTATAATTATACCTGCAAAGGAATTAGAGAATTATTTGGGGTTGTTGTCTAACCTGGTAGGACACGATGGATATCGCCTAAAAGCAGGCTCCAGATTCATGGAGCATTGATTCCAAGATGAAAGGATGATACCTGTTGGTCCGTGTTCAAATCACGGCGACCCCATTAACTGTACTTTCCTTTCAATGGAACAAACACAACTGGTAATATTTCCTCTTTGATTATTTCTCCGGATTTAGATTTTGATACCTTAATGAGTTCCTGTCCATCTGAGGTTTTCATAACCATCAACATGAATCCATTTGAGTTGAGTTGTTTTATTAATGGTCGCGGTATATCTCGTCCGGATGCACTTACAACAATTTTATCATATGGTGCATATCTAGAATATCCTAAAGATCCGTCACCATGTTTCAAAACTACATCACCATATCCAGTATGTTCTAAATTTGCTTTACCAAAGTTGTATGTTGATTTTTTGAATTCAATCCCAACTACAGTACCTTTTTCACCAACTATTTCTCTCATGTATGCAAGTAGTATTCCAGAACCTGAACCAACTTCTAAAACTCGATCACCTTCTTTTAGACTCAATTCCGATAAAATGATAGCATGCATATGTGGTGCGCTAATTGTTTGTCCACCAGGGATTGGTAGTGGTGTATCGTTATAAGATTGCCCGTAATATTCTTCTGGAACGAATAATTCCCGCGGAACATTTACCATTGCTCTTTTAACGGGAGGAGTTTTAATATGGCCGGAATTAAGAAGAGACCGGATTAGATTTTTCCTACGTTCAAATGTCATGTATTATATTTGTTGAAAGAAAGAAAAAGGTGAGGAAACTCACTTGGTTATTGAAATGTTTATTGTGGACACGTTGATTTTCTGTCCGTTTTCAAGTTCTCTTTCCTCTGTTCCAATATCAATTCTAGAAACTCTAGCATCTTGGACAAATTTTCTTCTAACTATTTCAGCAACGTCAACAGCCTTTGAAATTGACCGTCCTCGAGCTTTAACGAAGACTTCTTTCTGACCATTGGACAATTGCGTTACTACACCTAAGACATATGCCATAGATGGTTTTTGTCCGACGAATACTACGTTTTCTGGTAGTTTTTCTTGTGCTTGTTCAGCCATTGTTTTAACCTCCTTGTAATTGAGTTGTAATTGTTATTGGAAGTTAGATTTTTAAAGATTCTATGTTTGAAAGTGATAATGATTTAAGTTTTACTGTCATCACATAAATAGATTAACATGCCAAGAAGTGAAGAATTGTATGGACAACATTTGATAACACCTTTTAGAAGATTTATTTTAGGTACCACTACACCATATTTCGTCGTTCCAAGAAATACTTTAACTGGACAGTATTCACTACACCCTTTCGGTATTTATTATTCTAATTCAGAATTGATTCCACATCCTTTCAAAGCTAGTGGTTATGTTGTTAATTTGGGTGATGTGCGTAGAGGATTCAATATACCTAGACTTGCCTACAAAGATTCGATAGGAGAGGGGGAAGTGGAGATGTTCTTCCGTATATATGTTGATGACGTCTTGGGGATAGAAAATAGAGGAAATTTATCCCCAGAAGATGCAGCACATCAAAGATTCATGGCATATAGAAACAAACAATTAGCTAGAAATATAAGAGTGAGAGATCGGGTAATAAATTTAATTACAAGATTCAGAGAAGTCAATGGTGAAACTGAAGCAGTGGAATTCTTAAGAGAAAAATTGGAGTTACTTATACGTGCTCGTGCAAATCAACTTGATTACGATCAAGCTGCAGTATATCTCAATCCATTAGTAAGTTTGGATATACCCAAGATTAACGATGGGTATTATATAAAAACAAATCCTCCTGATGTTTTATCTGAACAAGATTTTGGAAGTAAAAGTATTGAAGAGCAAAGAGCTTATACAAGGCATCATGGTTCAAGAGAAGATCTTTATTTAGAAATAACATCAGTTGCTGTTAATCCTAGATTAAATCAAGAAGGAGAAGCTGCAAGAAATAGACTTTTTCTAACTTTACAAAGCGCACTAGGTGAGCGTGTACAATTAGAGCAAAGGGGAGAAGGTCTAAAAAAACTTGCTGAAGGTGAGAAAGAATTATCAAGACAAAGAATACAAGCTCTCACAGAAGCCGGTCTATCACCAGAACAAATTGCACAAGTGGAAAAAATGCGGGCATTAGGAAATGATGATGACGTAATCTTCGCCGAAATTAGACCCTCACGATAAATTTCTGAAAGTTACTTATTGAAGAAAATCGAATCTAAAATAAGATATAATGCCCCAATGTAGATTATGTGGACGAGATTATGAAAGTGCTAAATCTCATAGAGACTTACTTCATCCGGACAGAGATGTTGTAGAAATTAGTGGTGAACCTCAGGAAATTGTTGCAAGAGTACCTGGTGGATTTGGTGGTAAACTACCTACTATAACACAACCCCCACCACAAAGAGAACCTGATCTTGGAAAGATTAGAGGTGTAATTAAAGACAAAACTACTAAGAAAGCATTAGAAGATCCAGCAAGTGTATCTGCAATATCACCACTTTTAGGGAATCCGCTTACTGTACCTACGGATAAAGATTCAATTTATGAAATTGATGTACCAGCTAAAGAGGGTGGAATTTCATATACTGTAATCGCATCAGCAACAGGGTATAAACAACCCAGAGCACAAAGAATTGTTGTTCAACCTGGTCAAACTGTTTCTCTTGATTTTGAATTAGAACCTGAAAAAACGAAACTAGGTGAAAATGTAAAGAAACATGCTCCTATTCTCAGTGGCAATCTACCTGGTCTTAATCCACGAACGTGGTTAAGAATTTTAAATTTCGAATGGTTTACGAAAAATTTGATAAGAATTGCATTGGCCTTAGGATTGACATTGCTCATATATTTTGCGATTTATAGGCCTATTTTCAGTGCAGCAGGTCAAAACCTTGGATTTGTAAACTGGATGATACCAGTTTTGCTTTTTTTCATTCTGTTCTTTACTCTTCCGAAATCCACTGATACTACGAATTTAGCACCCTTTATATTAGCAAGCGGATTTGCGATTGGAACATGGATAGCGCTTACATTTTTCACGAAGGGAGTAGGTAGAGCTAGTTTCATACAGTGGGGAATACCGATGGCTGTTTATCTGATAACGTATTTTACAGCAAAAAAAGAACATGGTACAAGAACTGTTTTAATTGCAATACTTCCACTCCTTTTATTGATTGGGGGAATATTGTTGTTTGTTAATCTATTTACTAATGGATCATTAACCAATATGGAAACGTATCTCAAACCTATAGATGGTCTGAGATTATTTGGAGTACCTCAAGATAACATAGACGATATAAAAGATGGAATACGTCAAATGTTGAGTTGGTTAGGGTTTATTGGAAGTAAACCTTCTACACCTATAGCAGAAAAAATTGGCGGATTTGAAGCCATACAATTAAAATTCGGTAGTAAATTCAATGATTTCACATTACCTACATTATTTGCAAGATTAGATTACACACTTCCTGTAACCGTTATCAATCCGAACAAGTTTGACACCAAATTAGTTGTAAGAGATTTTACACTTGACGATATTTTCTTGTTGAATAAAAGTACTGAAAGGATATTGTGTGGGTCTGCACCGAGTGAAACCACTCCAAATGTTCAAACGGGAATTATAAATCTGCGAGATATAAATCCCGAAGAGGAAAAAATCATTACAATTGATTTCAAGGGTAAAAGTACTAATGGTATATCAGATACTATAACTGATTGTAGAAATGTTTTGAATTACAAAAACAGACCTCCTAATTCAATGTTCCCAGCCACAGTTTTGATACCGATGAGTGAAAGCGACTCTATAAAATGTAAAGATACAAATGAAGGCGCATGTATTGAAGTACTTGATAAATTCTATATAGACTTTGGTATAACTTCGCAAGCGACTTCAACTGATGTCGAAGCTAGATATCTCAATAATCAAGGTGCATGCGAGTGTAAAGTTAATCGATATCATAATATTCTAGATAATCTTTGTTTCTTTAGCAACGATAATGCAGAGGTAACAGTAACATCGAACTATAGTTTTGTTGTGCAGGGAACAGGAGAATTAATTCTAGTTAGAACGGAATCTGATATAAAGAATGCACCAGACCCTAAGATCACAAGTAGTGCAGGGCCATTAACAATTACAACATATTTTGTTTCAGATGCTCATGTCCCTCAACCTCCGAGCGCACCAAAAACTAGAACGATATTTATACAGGTGAATAATGATGGTGAAGGAACTGCTAGAATATCATCATTAAAAATAAACAATGATCAACCGTTTGATGGGATAACAGTTTCAAACTGTTCACCTAATCCCAACAACATAATTATCAGAGAACAAGCAACAACAATTACATGTGGAGTTAATATTCCTAGTTCAGTTGAATTAACAGGACCGTACAAAACTATACCAATAATTGTAGATGTTAATTACACATATTCACAGGCTCATAAAACAACAATAAAGGTGAATAAGGAATTTATATCTGATAGTGTAAATGATCAACAAAGTCAAGAACTTGATGAGGCATTTAAGGGATTACCATATTATTGTCCGGGGCCAAGATCTTCATTAGGTGCGTTAAAAATTTATGATCCATCAAATGTAATTGTATCATCTCAATACACTAACTGTAAAGATAAAATTGATAAAGGATTGGGAAAATGTGGCAATGCCGAAGGTGGATGTACAGATACTGATGAATGTAATACAAATGCAGTTAGTGGAACTGGTACAAAATTATCATGTAGAGATGTTGGAGCAGAAGTAAAAGTATGTTGTTGGAGTGACTCGACTAACCAAGATTGTAAGAATGCTTTTGAAAATTAGATCTTACCATTATTGTTCAGGTACAATAGTAAGTTGTTTCCTAACTGGAAATCTTTCAACAACATCTGCATCTATACCATCGAAGAAAATCACATGATCTTTATCTGCTACCACTCTCCATACATTATCTTCTAATGTTCCAACCACTGAATAATCATCAGCGCTACGAGGTCCTACTGGAGATGGATATTGATTTATTCTATTTACAGGTTGTTTCAAAACTACAGCAGAATGTTTATACAAGTTTTCTTTTACTGCGTCGACTTCATTAGCTGTTAAAAATGGTATTGTTATTTCCATTCTTGCTTCTTCACAATCATCTCTATATTTACGTAGAGTATCTTCACGATTTTCTCCTAGTTTAGGCAATCTTTGATCGCATTTTGGAATATTCTTAACTGAATAAGTATTGAAGATTATACTTCCTGTAACAGGATCAAGAGTTATAAGATTCAATCCTTTGTCAAGAAGTGCACGATCAATTACTAAAGGTCTACCAAAAGTTATAGCTTCTGGAGTTCTTTCATTGCCTACGGCATAAGGTAAATTTTTGATTGTACCTGGAATTTGATATACACCATACAGTGCAGCTCCTCCTAAAACAGTACCAAGTATTACATTTCTTACACTTCTCAATGTTGGCATTTGCATACTAATAGGAGGGCAGTAAACTATTTAAGCTTTTTGTCATTTATAAGTGGTAACTAATTCTTGGAAAGAATGTAAAATTTAAGTTGTAAATTCTTGAGATCATCTTGATTTTCTATGTAATCGTAAATAGGATATTTTTCGTTGCTTTTAACATTTACAAGAGTTGCAACATCTGCCTTATACTCATATTGACATTGCTTAGTGTAAAGATTCTCTCGTAAAGTACATTCTGGTACAGATTTCAAACTGGAGTAACATCTACCTGTATTTTGGAATTCTTCTGTACCTGATGGGCATTGTTTATCTTCGTATTTAACACATACATCATTTCCTATATCGAAATCGTATCCATTTGGACAGTTTGGAGAAGCTTTGTATATGTTAACATTTCCATTCTCAATTTCACAATTGTGTGAAGAATCTATCTCATACACATTAGACGATGGGCATCCTATTTCACGCGGACATCCTTGATCATAGTAACATGAATTAGTTAATGTATCGTATACAGCAGATGAACAGCTAGAACCAGTAGATGGGCAAATAGGAGATGCTTTGACGACACATCTACCATTTTCTTCACTTCCTTCCAAACATAACTTGTCTGTATATTGTTCACAAAGTTCTGTTGAACCACTTCCTGTTATTATAGATGTGCAAGGAACACATATGTCATTTTGATTAGCTATTCTACCATTCAATTCGACTGTTCTTTGCGAATCACCTAATTTAACAGGATGGGATCCAATACATTTTTGTTCTATGCACCCACATTCTAAGCTACTTATTGAACTTTGCACTAAACAGGTATCTTCATTTTCAAATTCTATGTTGGTTTTGATATTGGATAGGGTAACATCTGTAGATAATTCGACTAATGAATCAACAAAATTAATTGTTTCGATATTGTTTGTTAATTTTGAAATGAATTCTGTTTTACAAGTTTCAGGAAACATCTCTCTTTTTGTGGGGTAAGTAAATTTGGAATTAGGACTATAACATCCATCGTAACGAATCATTTCACAATTTCCTGAAAGGTTATCATTATTTAATTTAGTTTTAACATCTACCATTCTCATTTGAGAAGCAGATAAAACTATTTTATCATCTATAGGATCATCAGTTCCTAGGAAAATTTCTTTTGCATTATCAATTAAACTATTTACAATAACTGATACTGTTTTCTCGATAGATGCATCTGTAGAAATTTCTAGATTAGTATTCTGAAATTTTATTTTATTATTAGTAACATCAGATGTAAAAACTGCAAAAATTTTATTTTTGTTTATCGTGAGGAATGGAACTGAAAATTCAGGCACTTCTAATTGCGGATAAAGGTCTCTCATTGATTTAACATATTCAAAGAATAAAAGTGGTAATTTTTGTTGAAGTTTCAGCTGAATTAGATCTATTTGATTCTCGATACATATTTCATCATAAACTCTCCAATATGGAAGATCAGTTGGAAAATCTACAAGTTGATCTGAATCACAATTTCCTTCATAGTTTTCTACATAACTTCCTGTTTTTAGTACATCATAAATTCCATGATAGATTGAAAATAATGCGGCAATTGAAAATGTATTTTTAATGGAATTTATTTGATTCATAGATTCGATTATATTTCTTTCATTAACACCTTTGGAAATGGATTGAACCTGATAAGCAAAATTAAATGATATTACACCTATCACAACTACGGTGCTAACAGCTGCAATAACTGCAATGTTTATAGCTGCCTTCATCCTGTTTCAATCCTCACAAGTTTTATTTGAGATGATGAATCTGGATTGTAAGGTAATGCGATAGAGGTTGTAAAAATATACTTCTTTTCACATTGGCCATTTTCTGCTATTGTTTCATATGAATCTGGTAATCCTATTTTCAAAGAATAACAATCGGATATTTTATCTAATTCGATTTTTATAAAACTGAGATCTACACTATCATATTCACTCTCTGATATTATTTGAGAAACTGTTTTGCCATTGTGAGTAGAAGATAACAATGAAAATAGTGTATACTGTGCATTTTCATATTCGTATGTAAGTGATAGTTCACTATCAAGAACTGTTTTAACTATTGAAGGAGGTAATATTCCAAATGCAACTATTGTTGCCGTTGCTATCAAACCGATAACTGGTATATCTGCAATTGTTTGTCCTTTCATTCAATCACTGTAACTTTTAACATGGCGATATGAACACTCCCATCTGGGTATCGTATGTTTACAGGAAAACTATTTCTATCGAATATTGATGTAAACCTTTTAGAACATGCTTCGTATGACTGATCCGTTTGCACGAGCATACAACTTACAAAATCTTTTACTCTCTGACTACTATCATTTTTCAGATAGAAACTGTAAGTAGGTGCGATGATACTTTTGTCTTCAATTGTAACCAAAGCAATTGTATCGGGATAGTGAACACCAACTTTGGATGTATCAGAATTCACACCACTAGATATTGAATCTAATTTTGTTTTATCAAAAATTCCAATTTCATGTAAACCATCATTTGAATATAATAAATTTTCATTTCGCATTAGAGAGTTGGCTAGAATTATTGCTTTATTTTCCAATTCAATAGCGTCGATATGCGGAGTGACTTTTATTGCATTTGCAGGTATCATTGTTGGCAAAACGATTCCAGCTAATACACCTGTCATCAATAGAGAAAATAATCCGACAACAGATTCTTGACCTTTTTTCATTTACTCGACCTTTTCTATGGAAGATTTAGATATCAATATGGAACTAACTGCATCAGGGCCAAAGTTAATTAATGAAGTTGTTTTTGATATGGCCCATTCTTCTTCTGTACTGACATTTACATAACCACCACTTGCAGAAAGTTTGTAATTGACTTCTTCTGGAAATCTATAACTAATCTTAACATCATCTGAGTTAGCAATACTCATCAAATCTGCTACTTCTGCAGCCTTTTCTATGACTGAAGTTTTGGAAAGAACTAATTGTATATCTTCTATCATTCCTGGAATTCTAGATACAGTTAAAGCCCCAATAACAGCAAAACCTATTATTGTAATTGTACTTGTAACTGCACTACCTTTGAGCATAATAATAGTTTGTTTCCGTTAAATTAATTGCGACATTTAGAACTTATGAATCCTTGTTCGCAACAAGAATCGATACTGTCGGGTTTGAAAATTTTGTATTCAGTACATCCATCATTCCATTCAGAAGAAGGTCGTGTACCACTATTCAATGCACTACAATAACTGATGAGACTTGCTTTACAAGAAGCTTGACTTGTTGTAAACTTTGTTGTATCTATCCAACCCCAGAAAATAGCGATTATGAAAAATAGAGAAATAGCGATCACACCTATAAGAAAAACGGCATGGACTGCAATTCCCTTTAACATAGTATAGAATTAAAAATTACAGTCTATAAGCTTTTACAGATTTCATCAGTTACAAGATCACATCCTTCTGGATAGGAAGCTGGTTTCGCTGGTTGTGTACTTGTATATGGTGATCCCCATTGATCACACCACGCTTCTTGAGCAGCTTTACATTCTGCCTCTGGAATTCTTCCACCGGCAACAAATAACCAATATCCGATCAAACCGATAACAGCAACACCAAGAAGAATTGCTATAATATAAGGAACTGCTACACCTTTCATAGAAATAATTTGATTTGGACAGTATTTAAATATTACAATTATTTAACAGTCAAACCATCTATCCATAATTTTTTTGCACTAGTTAGAGAAGGTGTGTAATCCACTTCTTCAAAATGTATTTCACTTACGGAATTCCAATCGAATGCTGAGTTTTTACTAAATTCATCTTTATTGATACTTAATGGGGTATTTTGGAAACTTGTAGTAACACCTGTGATTAATTTCTGTACTTGGTCTCCCCCAAAGTCTCTGAGTATGACTTTGACATCTGTACTTACATCAGATTTAATCAAAACTAATAATTCACTTAAGGCAAATGGATTTTGAGACGTGTACACCATATAAACATCATTACTTTCACCTCTGATAGAAAAGTAACCCATTATTCTATCACTGGAATCAAGATAAACTGCAGTATTTCTCCCGCTCCATCTATCAATTGATTCAGTTATTGGTTCCGATAATGAACTTCGCATAGGAAGTGTAACTGTTTTTATCTCTGTTACTTTATATGACCCGGTTGAATCAAATGCAATTCCTTGGAAAGCGTAAGTTGATTCTATTGTATTACATATTATTGAAAACTTGGTTGAACACGCTACACCTTCGTTTGAACAATCATATTCACCTACTTTTTGACGATCATCAATTGTTTGTTTCGGTATGTCAACATCTTGTAAGAGACAATAATTCTTATTTCCTTGATGATCCAGGTTCAAATAAAGTGATTTTAGGTCACCATTATCATCTTCTGCTGTAAAGGATATTTCAAATAATTCACCTAAATCAACTGATCCTTTAACTTGAAGGTTAGCAGATTTGGGTGGTTGTTGGATTGGAGAAATGTCTGGACCGGTTTTTGTCCATATACCAACATCTCCGTTAAAATCACAATCCGCTTCTCCAAAATCACTTTCGGCTGAATTTTTACATGTATGCCATACTCCATCTGACCCACATAATACACCATATTTTATTTTATAACCTCTCAAACCTTTGTTATTTTCCAATGCAGATCTATCTAATAAATTACAAAGGTCACCTTTGGCGCAGGGATCATGAGCTAGTAGAGTTTCGTCATCGAAAGGAATACTTAAAACAAAATTGTTTTGAATACAACCAATTCTATCCACAAGATCTAAAAATGTAACTTCCCCATAACAGTTCACATAAGCATTAGGACCTGCGCAACGTTCACCACCTTGGCAAATAGTTGATACATCCCCTCTCACACATTTATCTCCTTCACCAGCTTTGGTTATTCTTTTGGGAATACAAACAGGATTAGGATCTATTAATTTCGATTTTATACATTCGTAAGGTGATGAACATGTATCATCAATCTTAGCACCTGGATAGACATAATAATAACCACCATTGTCAACAGCTTCATTCGCACTTCCTAAAGATCCTTCATCATTTACGAATAAAACACATCTATCAGTGGGCAATTCTCCTGGAAAGAAAAATGGATTTGTTCCAAAACCTTCATCGTGTGCAGAGTGATGAACAGCATCTTGTCTTTTTTCTATCAATTCAAATGCCCATATTTCACCGGATGGATCAGCTTCATCACCTTTCACATGAATTGCGTAACCTTTGTCAGGGATGTCGAATCCTCCAAACATATTCTGTAACCATCCCAACAAATCAACACCAAAAGCTTTTGTAAGAAAAGCCATTCCAACAATAATAACAGCAACCATCAAGAAAATTTTCATGATCGCTTCTATAGCCATTGCCTTTGACATTAATAGTAATTAAATTAGGAAAAATAAATAACTGGTCAGCATGGACCCGGTATATTACCACCAGGTATAAGTGCACAAACAAAATTCTTCAACCCTTCCAATAATACTCCACTAAAGAACGATGTTATCTTTTCGTGAAAGATCCAGATCAGAATTAAAGCCGTTAATGCAAATATGACCGACGTTACAATCCACAATACATCTCCTATAGCTTTTGCCATTAGCTACCTCCTGTTTTTTTCCATATATTGAATGCAGCAAGTAGAATTAATAATGTGAAAACTAGCATTATCAAAAACCAAAATATATACCCCGTCATGGCCCCCTTTTTCATATTTATACATTGAATTTTAGACTAATAACTTCTCTAGTGAAATGACAGATGTGAAGAGATAATATGTAAACAAGAGTGTGAATACATACACAATACTACTGTAAAGAAGAGTTTTAGAAATAGTAAGACGTTTTAGAAGACTTTCTTCACCATTCGTGATTGCGCTTACGGTAAATGCGATGATTGCAACTATTTCCACCAGATAAATCCCAACAAGTAATTGAAAACCGTGGATTGGAATAATATCACTGATATTAACTATTGAAGAAACGACTCCTGTACCAACACCACCCACAGGTCCTAAAGCAGATCCTATTGTATTGTAAACTTGATCAAATGCTTCTCCAAGGAAAAGATTAAGTCGTGTCATTACTGCAGTCATTGTTACAACAACCCCCGCACTTAACGGAGCAAGAAGTACACTTTGGATATTCATAGTCGATGTAACTTCATCCATCATATTTTTCAGTTCTTCACCTACTTGATGCATATCTTTCATGTATCGTGAGATAATTACCATGGATTTGGATGCACTTTGCATTCCTTTTTTAGAAGTTTCAACTATAACACGCATGGCAGAGTCTATTATACTCGATGGGTAATAGTTAATTGCACCATATTTTTTATCGAAAATCGCATTTTCAAATGTCATTCCAAAAGTTTCAATATTATAGAGTATTTTTTGGAAGAAATTTGATATTTTTAGATTTTTAATATCGCCTTTCATTCTTCTTAATGCAGTTTCCAATGGGATTCCTCGTAATAACATACTACCGAGTTGGAATAATGCCTCGGAGAATTCAGTTTCAATTTCTCCAATTTCTTTTCTGAGTTTAATTTTTCTTTTAGTAGAGAAATAAAAATATGTAATAAACCCACCAGCCAATCCAAGCGTTATTAACATTGATGAGAAGAGTAACTTGAAACTAATTATATTTTCATCACCCACTATACCAAATACACCTAATGCAATCAACGGAAACGAAATCAATAAGGGAATTATATAAGGTTTCTCATAAAACTTTGTTACATAAAAATCAGGATGTCTACTTAGATCAGGTTGTCGTAAACTGTACGGTCTTTTCTCCAGATAACTATTCATGAAAAGGTAAACAATAAGAGGCAGGAAGAAATCATAACCTACAGCAAGGAAGATAGGTTTTATTAAATCTGGTAAAAATCCACTCAAGATTGGGAAGAAAATTAATCCTATTATCGGCAAAAGAATTCCGAAAGCATTTAGAATAGTAACAGGTTCCTTTAATTGTCTCGAATATTGACGCATTCTATCTTTAGTTCCATCAAGCATAACAGATACTGCTTCATCCAGAAATCTTTCGCGTTTCTCTTGTGATTCAGCACCAGAATTCTTTATAAGATATATTGCTTCTGAAAATTCCTTACTATCCCGTTTCCACTTTTCTATAAAAGAATCCAAAGCGTCTTCAATCTTATCATATTTCCTTGTGTAAACTCCCCATAGCAATTCTCGTAAATCAGTAGACAGTGCACCTTTCAAATTTCTGGATGCAAATCTGACTGCATTTTCCAAATTAGGAGACAAATGCATTGATATACTCATGTAAATCGATGCAAGGACCATTTCAGATGAAGCGTTTATACGAAATACTGTTGCATAATGATTCGGATAATTTATTAGAAAATAAAATGCAATACCAGTCAATAAAAGAGAAAAAATTACAGACGAAGGGGTTAACAAGCCTGAACCAGATAGTGAATTAAGAAAGATGAAAATGATTATTGTTGTTAGAAAAACTAATAATGTTCCTATTACAGCAAGAGAAAAGGCACCTTTAGGCGTTATCTTGAGATGTGAAAATGTTATAGATTCGGCATATTTTTCTTTCAAACTTTTGAAAGGTTGCAACGGAAATATTTTTTCTGAAATATTAGCTAGTTTTTCATATTTAGATAGTTTTTTAGCTAATTTTTCTTCTTTTAGAAATTCTTGATATTCACGCGAAACTACTGGCATTAATTAGATTTTGATTTGGAGGGAAATTAAGGTTACCTACATTCCGTAGGTGGATTTCCACCCGAGATTGTTTGACAAATAGGACATGCATTGGTTTTCGGATCAAAACCTGTTCCACATGATCTTCCACAAACTTCTTTCATTGTTGTTTCTTTAGACTCATCTGGAGATGTACACCATGCAAATATCCTTGCGTTACATTCGCCTTCTTTAGTAACACAATTTCCTGTTCCCCCACTTGAGATAAGCCAATAACCGATTATAGCTACAACAATGACTCCTATTATTAATGCTATTATGTAAGGTATGGCCACTCCTTTCTTCATCTTTCACATCCGCCCCAAACACCATTCACACATTGTTGTATTCCAGATTCTGTAGGAGAAATTACACAATTACGTGTTTGACCATTTGTACATTGTTGAGATCCTGATGGGGTAGTGTAAGAAGGTGTTTCGATGCATTTACCTGTAGAATCTTTTTCTGGTTTAAGCCCTGGGCATTTAGTTTCATCGAAATTTGATGTAAATCCATTACAATAATTGAAAGCCATTGTATCACATTCTGCTTTATTTCCTACAATAATTGTTTTTCCTCCTTGGAAAATTAACCAATATCCGATTAAACCAATTATAATTACACCAAGTACAAGCGCAATAACATATGGAATGGCCACGCCTTTCATAGAAATAATTTGATTTACTTTAACTAATTCTTTTCTTAAACCATTCCAACCATTTGTCGTAAATCATTTTCGAGTCCAAGGCACCAACTTCCTGCCTGACTTGCTCGGAAATTAGATGGAACATTGCATTCGATTCAACGACATAATCTGCTTCGAGGGATGTATCTCTTCCTGTAGTTGCGGCAAGATTGACCATCGTTTCCTTAATCTTGGCTCTCAAAAGAATATTATCCCAGACCAAATCCCATTGGCCATGCCATTCCCTGACTCTGCTTGATATTTCATTCAATAATTCAGACTCACCATCTATCAAAGTAGCGGTAGGTTTTAGTTTGTCTTCTTTTGCAGAATATTCCATGAGATTAATAAATCCTCCTTCATCCATTGGATCGTTCTTCCAATGTTTTCTTACTTCAGTCAATTCAGTAACTCGCCTAAATCTATGAAGACCATCGGATGATTTCAATTGATTACAAACTGTGATTAGATCCAATGCTTTGAAACTAGTTGGTGGAACACCTAAATCATGAACCACTCTATCATAAACACCATAAGCAGATTCACCATGAATTGTACCTGCAACGACATTTGCTAATGCACCAATTCTCATCGCCTCATAGAGTGCAAGTGATTCAACAGATCTTACTTCACCAATAATGAGAACAGAATCTCCCAATCTTAATGCAGTTCGCAAGGCTTCGTCTGCTGGTAATTCAGTTTCAACACGAGTAATAACAGAACGTGATTTCATTCTTTCGATATTATATCCTAATTGTCGTAATGAAGTCATTGGAAGTTCGAGTGTATCTTCGACAGAAATAATTCTGAACTTCGGCATTATTTCCAACATTAATGATCCGAGAACAGATGTTTTTCCTGATCCACGTCCACCCGCTACAAGTAATGCTCTTCCACCATCGATAATAAAACTCATCAGCCCTGCATACAATGGATCGAACATTTTATTTTTAACAAATAATGGAAATGTCCAAGGTTTTTCTCTGTGTCTTCTAAATGCAAAGGCAAGTCCTTCGGGTGATAATGATTTTGTTATAGCTGCAACTCTTGCTCTTCCCCCAGGGACAAACAATTCAGTATCAAGAACAGGATTTGATTCATCTAATGGTCTACCGGAATACAATCTGAATCTCGTTGCCCATGATTCTGCATCTTCGTTTGTAGGAATTAAATTTGTTTCACATTCTTCAAAATCTCCATGAGTAATGTATATAGGTATTAATCCTATAGGTGCGTTAATGTAGACGTCTTGAATTCTTTCATCTGATAATAATAATTCTAAAATTCCAAATCCTGCTGTGTAACGTGATAGAATTGTTGCGAGTTCTTCTATCTCAGCTGAAGTTAAATTTACTCCCATGTTTCTTGATATATCACGGATAAGATCTCTTCCAAGATTTTTGAAAAGTTCTCTAGATTTTTCTGGTTCGACGGATTCTGCTTCTGTTGGACGATGCGCGGCAAGATATCTTCTCGCAGAATCGAGTATTGTATATTTTTCATCGCTTAGAACAAATTCTTTTGGAGTTATATGATAAAGATGACGAACTTTTGTTGGAAGTTTGTATATTTCCACATCTGCACCTACCATTGAATATTTTTCAACTAATCGTGCTCCTTTCGGAATTGAGAGCATGAATCGGGTGAGCATAAAATTTGGACGGGTTGTTGGTGAAAATAATTCTCTGTATATATCTCTACTCCCAAGTTGGTAACTCTGTAGAATCGGCATTGCTTTTTGGATTAATGTACAACCTTCAAGAATATTTTTCATCGGAATTAATGCACTATCAAGATATTGACTGAAACAAACTTTCTGTTCTATTGGTGCGGTACCTTCGAGAACTTTATTTGCATTAACCATCTTCACAATTCTCAAATAAGCTCCGATTGGATCTTTTCTTAGAACCTCCATTGTTAAAAATTGTAAATCTGCTAATCTTTTTGCGAAAAGTTTTTCACATTGTGTAGGACCGAAGTTTTTGATACTGATTATTTTGTCGATATTCAAAATCCTATTGTAAGCATCTGCAATTTCACGTAACATTTTAGTTTGTTCAACATCATATTCATTTTCACGAGCTTCGATTAGAACAACTCTGTTAGCTTCCCGAGCTTCAAGTAATTTATCGATAACTACGGCCATTGTTGCATCAGAATCTTCTACACTTGGAGGTATGGCCCAATTCATGCAGTTTATTCTAAGAGCTCCATCTACCACTTCATACTGTATAGCCAAGAATTCACCTAATTAATTTATTTGCGTAGTTAAACAAATCTTTTATAATGGACATCCCTAACCTTCCGCAATTGCCCTTTGAAAGACACGATGAGGAAGTTTCAAAAATAGTCACAGAGCTTGTTAAAAGAGTGAATGAGGATGTGAGGAGAATAAGAGTTGTGGAGCAGAGAATTGATAGGTTGGAAAGTTCTGTTGAATCAATTCAAGAAGATACATTGACTCAGTTGAATGATTTGAAAATTGGATTGGAAAAGATTAACAACAAAATAGTTTCTGTTTCTGAAAAGTTGATGAACATCGAGGGCGAGATTTTAAGATTAAGCAAAGAATTGTCAAAAACCGCAACTAGAAGGGAATTGAAACAGATAGAAACTTTTATTGATTTGATAAATCCTGTTACAGCGAAATTTGTTACGAAAGAAGAAGTAGAAAAAGCGATTGAAGATAAAGTTCATAGATTCAAGAAATCATGATTTTGGTAGAATTTGTAATGTTGCTTCAAGTTGAGGATGATCACCTTGGCTTCCTTCAGCACATGTTTTACAATAGATTTTAAATGAACCGACTTTAGATGCAACAAACTCGATCACATCAGGATTTGATGGTGATGTACTGGTAATCAATGTGTTTATTCCAAATTCGTCAATGGAAATACCATGATCATGTGTAGGTTCTGTTGTAATTGCAAGGAATTTTATTAAATCCCCCTCAGTTGCTGTGAATTTATTAGGTTGGTAACCTCCATGAGTTATAGCAATATCAAATTCTGTTGTATTTCCGGCAAAAGTTGTCTTACCAGGCATTCCAAAGAAGAATCCAGCGAATAAAATAACCGCTACAAGAAGAATGAGTAAATATAACTTATTTAATTTCATGAGAAAAGCTTAGATTTATGTTCTCTTAAAGGAAAATAACTATAGTGAATTAATGGCATTACCTTTTTTGAGAGGCGGAAAGGGCAAAGGCGCTATTCCTGTGGAAAGAGTCAAAGATTTGACCGCAAGAGGGTTTTCTGAAGTCGAAATTATAGATGTTTTGAGAAAAGAGGGTTATTCTCCAGAAGAAATTGACACCGGATTGACACAATCTTTAAAATTTGCGGCTGCAAACCCAGCAACTCCACCAAATTTAGGATTACCACCAGAGCAACCTAAGGAAAGGGGTATGTTACCGACTTTGGATGATATTTTACCACGAGAACAACCTCAAACTGTGACTCCACAATTACCAGAAACATCTTTACCGCAAGAATATTATCAACAAGACCATCAACAAGCATATCCAACTGAAGATTATGTAGATTATATTGTTCAGGCAAGAATGGGAGACATAAATCAAAAGATTACCGAGTTCTCAGTCAAGGCTACTGAAATAGAAAAAAGAGTGCAGGAAATAAGTGATAGAATAAGTGAGATTATGAATTTGAGAAATGCTGAACAAACACAGATTTTGAGTAAGATAGAAACTTTCAAAGAAGGTGTGACTGATATAGAAACTAGAATTAGTGGTTTGGAGAGGGCATTTAAGGAAACATTGCCTGCATTAATAGAATCTGTGAGGGCATTGACTGATCTTGTGCAAAGATTCAAGAGAGAAGCTTAACTTTTCAAAAATAAATTATAATAATGGCATTTGCAATTGAAAATTTTGTTTCTCAAGAACTAACTCAAATTCTTGTAACTGCGGTAATTCCATTTTTGATAATTTTTGCTGTCCTTTTGTTTGCGTTGAGACAAACTAGAGTTCTTGGAAGCAATAATTTGATTTATATTATATTATCAGCAGGATTCACGATCATGATTTATGCTGTCCGTCCAGAAACTTTTGCATTTCTTGCATCTTATCTAGTACAACTGAGTGTAGCCGGTGCTATTATAGCTCTATTGGGTGTTTTCATAGTCATAGTTTTTTCTTTATTGAGACGTGGACAGAATATTACAGATATGTTCAAATCCGAAGCAGACAAATTGAAAGCATTGGAAAAAGAAGAGATCAAATTAAGGAATCGATATCAATCTCGTGGATTTATGTCACCAAATATTGCTGAACGAGAAGAGATCGCAGGTAAATTAGAAAAAATAGAGCATGAAAAAAAATTCCTACTGGCCAAACTGAGAAGACTTCACTAGCCTTTAAATTTTTACTAAACTAAATTAACAAAAGATATAATGGTAAATGTTTTTGAGATTGCGGTTGAAAGGCTTAACGAGTTAGGATTTTACAATTTTCTACTTCCGTTCATATTATTTACTGCAATCGTATTTGCAGTTCTGAGGAAAACCCACATCTTAGGAGATTCGGTTTCGATCAATGCTGTTGTAGCAGTTTCAGCTGGATTGTTAGTTTTAGGTGCACCAGTTCTATTGGGTGGAGATTTAATCCATCCTTTAACAGCATTCATGACGCAGTCACTAGTTGTTATGTTGGTAATTATAGTTGGTTTTATGTTAGCTAGTTTCTTCTATCCAAATATAACGGAAAAATTAGGGGAAATATTCAAGGCTCCTGGACCAGCGAACTGGCTTATTTGGGGAACTGTTGCACTTGCTGCGGTATTTGGATTGTTCACATTCATCGGCAAACCTATCGGAACTGCGATAAGTGGCGCTAAAATACCAAGTGAATTAATAAGTATGGTTGTAATAGTATTCATAGTTATGATAATTTTACTTGTAGTAACGATAGGTGCAGGGAAGGAGGCTAAGTAATGGTGTCGTTTTTTGAAAATGCAATTTTGAAACTTCAGGAGTTGGGATTTTTCCAATTCTTCTTACCATTCCTTTTAACAGCTGCTATAGTTTATGGTGGATTGAGAAGAGCGCAGTTGTTTGGAGATCCTGATAAGAATATCGCTGTGAATGGAATTGTTGCTTTTGTTATTAGTTTGTTTGTATGGGCAGCACCAATAATTCTTGGAGTGGATATAGAATCAAGATTGTCGGCATTTTTCATCCAAGGGATTAGTGTATCGTTGATAGTTTTATTTGGACTAATAATATCGAGTATGTTTTTCCCACCAGATTTGGCAAAGAACTTGAGTGATAGAGTCAAGACACCGATTTTCTGGGGAGGGATTGTTATTGTGGCATTGATTATTTTCATTGTTATTCTGATATCGAGTGGGTTAGCATCTGTTTTGTTTCCACGAGGGGTAGGAGTTAGTATATCATCGGCAACATGGGGAACAATTGCAGCCATGGCAGCTCTTGTTATAAGTTTATTTATAGTAGTAAGAGCCGGAGGAGGCAAATAATGTTTAAATCTTTAGAAAAGAAAATAGGGTTAGTTGAAAATGAAAAGTGAAATTACTTCTAAGATTGGATTGAGTTTTATTCTCAGTATTTTGATGTTTTCTACGATAACGTTTGCTCAAGGATTTGCAAACATTGTTGAGACATTGAAGGAAGTTGGTGTTTTCGAGTTCTATCTTCCTTTCTTATTGGTTTTTGCAGTTTTGTACGCTTTGTTGTTGAAAGCGGGTATTTTCGGTACACAAAAGCAGCTAGTCACTATTATCGCATTAGCTGCATCTGCATTCATAATGGTTTATGTACCTGTAGGAATAACATTTGGACAGTTCTTAACTAATTTTGTAGGAAATGCTGTAACTGCAATATTGACTGTTCTTTTGTTTTTGATATTTATTGGTATGCTTCAAAGTGGTAAAATATTACCTGAATCTATGGCAGATGTTTTCAAAGGTAGTGTTCTATGGATAGTGCTTATTTTTATTTTATTGATCGCGTTTGGTGTGTTCATTTCAAGTGGAGGAACTTCAATATTCCCCGGTCTTAAGATATTTCCAACTCAATCATTTGGAGGCGTTGGGGGACTTGAACCATCTACAATTGCTATAATTGTTTTGATTATTGGAACGGCTATTATCATTTTCCTATTTGCTAAAGGGGACAAAGCCGCAGCAGCAAAAACTTAGGAGAAATTAACTACTTTTCAGTGTCTACACATAACTTTAAATGACTAGTCGTTAACTAATAATTATGAGTGAATCTTTGGCAGTTTTAGCTACGCAATTAGATGAGCCTAAAATCGTTGTAGAACCTGGGGTGGACGCTTCTAGGGTTAACGAAATAAAAAATAATATTGTTAAAGCTGAACATGGATTGGCTCATTTTATGAGCAGATATATACCAAATGCTCGAAGTTTCCTAAACAAAGGAACGTATTACATCAAACGTCTCGGAAGAGGACTTGGAGGTATATTCAATCCTGAAGATGATAGTTTGCAGATAAATCCTGATCAACCAAGTTCTAATTTTAGAGATGAATCTACTGTTCATGAAAAGATACATTTCTATCAGAAAGTTGGTGGTGCATTAGGAAGATATTGGGATGGTCTTATTTCGAACTTGGGTGATTTTGGTGCAATGTTATACAAGCCAATCATAGAAGGTGGAGCATCTTATTTGACACAACTTTATAGAGGACAGAAAAGTGAAGATGCATATTCTCCATATAGAGCAGGTGCAGAGGAAGTTGCGCATAAGCATGGTGCAGGTGTTTTAGTCAATCCGCCTAAAGATTCAAGAAAACTTATGCAAATAGCAGGAACTTTTATTGACGGAATGTCAAAGTACATCAGGAAAAATCCTAGAGTAGCATATGCCTAAATTAGATATTCTTCTTCTGTGAAATGAAGCTTTCCAGGAATAATTATTACGGCGGGTATATCTAATATTTCACGATTCATGATATTATTCACAGTGTCGTAAATTATTACAGGATTTTCACTACCAACTTTAGCAAAAACAATTATTTTTTCATCGCTGACAATTTCACCATCCAAAAGAACCTTCAATCCTTCGTTAACAGTCATGTATCTGTTTTCTTCAGCCACAACATCAAGAAGACATAATGTATGGAGATCTCGTTTCTTGTTTTCTTGAATAACTTCGAAAACTGATTGGGGAGGATTATTTTTTGTTTTTTCCGGGAATGGAATTGTAACGTATCTTCCGAATTTTTGAGAATGTAAACCGGTTTCTCCAAGAGCTGATAGAATTGAAGCATTGTGTATTATTTTGGTTTCTATCCCAAGTTTTTTCGCGTCAAACAAAAGTGAATAATGTGTTGTTTGTATGAGAGGATCTCCTTGGATTAAGATGGCTATTTTCTGATTTTTGGCTTCTTCGATTATTTTTCTAGAATCTTCTTCTAGATCTTTTCTTTTCAATTCGAAGATTTTCTTTCCTATCAGATTTTCAAGATTGGTTAAATTTCCATACCATTTACCTGTATAAAGTTCGATGTAGATTTTATCGGAATTTTTGAGCTCGTCAACTGCTTTCAGAGACAAATCATTCTCATTATACAATCCCAACCCAATTAAATTCAATGACATAAACAGAATCAATTACAAAACTTTAACTTGTTAATATTACTTTACTGCATCTAATGAATCCATATACCATTTACCAATGCTTCTGCCATTCAAAAATTCTGTATTTTTAGGTATTCTTTTACCTCTTCCCCATAATCCATGATAAATGCCACCTAAACCGCTCAATATGCTTCCTACTACAGCACCTCCGAAAAGTACACCTAGAGGACCTAGAGCTAGTCCCATACTTCCGCCCATAATAGCCCCCAAAGCACCTAATCCTTTATATGGTTTTTGAACGAACCACTCGTCTGTTCTGTTATAAGCTCTTTTCGCATAATCTCCAATTCTAGAAATGTAACTTCTCTGACCAGATTGTCTTTCTTGGTATAATCTACCACTACCCATCTCTTTCTCACGAAGTTCATAGCGTCTCAAGTCTTCAATTGGGATTCTTTGAGCAGAAGCTCTATCTATTCTACCAAGTTGTTCATACAGTTGCAATGAAAGATTGTCCACTCTTGACATACTTATCTATTCACTACTTCTCAGTGATGGTATATAAGCTTTATTGTTCTGGAGAATATAATTCATTATGGCAGAAGCTGTAATAGTGGCTATAATTTGGGTGATGGTAACACTTGTTCTGATGGGATTTATTTTCTATGTGTTTGGCTTTGAAATGCCCATATATCTCTTATTAATGGCAATCGGATTTATGTCATATACATATTCAGACAATCCTGGTGTCAAATTCGTGGGTGGATTTATTGGAAGATTCTTCGCCACACTTTTCATAATAAGCATGATGTACTATTTAGGAACGAAAACGTTCTTTCCCGCAGATCCATTTAATTTTAGATTTCTCTCAATAGGCATACAGTTCTCTGTAGACTTTTTTAATAACATCTCTAATTTCATCGGAAGAATAGTTTTAAACTTGTTCAATAGTATTATACCATGAGACCACTGGCCAAAGTCTTGAAAGGAAAGATTTCTGATGAACAGTTGGAACTTGTACCGCGTAGTTATGATATCATTGGTTCTGAAGAGAAGGCTGTGGCTGTAATAGAAATACCAGAAGGATTGGATAAGAAATTAATCGCAGAGTCGTTGATGGAAGTTAATAAGAATGTGAAATCTGTTCTCAATGAAACTTCTGGGAAAAAAGGGACATTTAGATTAAGTGATTTGGAATTAGTTGTAGGGGATAGCAATACTGAAGTTACACATAAGGAACATGGATATTTGTTGAGATTGGATCCTAGAAAAGTCTTCTTCTCACCAAGAGAAGCTACGGACAGACAAAGAATTGCGTCATTGGTTAAACCGGGTGAAAATGTGTGTGTATTTTTTTCAGGATGTGCACCCTATTCGATTGCGATTTCTAAAAAACAACCATTAGTTGAGAAAGTTTATTCGATAGAAATAAATCCTGATGCGCATTCATATGCACAAGAAAATGTTAGGATAAACAAACTCGCACATAAAATTATTTTGATAAATGATGATGTTAGAAAAGCTGCTGCAAGTTTGAAAATAAAATTTGATAGAATTGTGATGCCTATGGCGGTCGATGGAGAGAAGTATCTTAATGATGCGTTCAAAGTTGTGAAGCAGGGAGGGATTGTACATTTCTATTCGACTGGAGAGGAAGAGGATTTATTTTCGGAAGCTGAGAAACTAGTGATTAACAACGCGTTGAATAGTATGAAGAAGATAAAATTTGTTGGTAGAACCCGAATGTCGCCATTTGGTATAAGAAAATACAAGATTTGTTTGGATGTCCAAGTTAATTGATCGTGCAGGGGTCGCATAGTCTGGTCAGTTTAACAGAAAATTGCGCCGGGTTCAGGGCTCGGTCGGTTAGTCCGTACGAGAGTTCGAATCTCTCCTCCTGCATTTATATTACAATTTTATATACGATTTTTAATAGTCTTGTAAAGATGATTTTCTAAGAAAATTCATAATCATTTCTTTTAGGAATTTTTCTTGAATTATTAATGAAATTGTTTTTCAGATTTGCGATCTTCATATTGAATTTCTAATCCAACAAGTCCTCTTCCCAATCTAAATTTATCATCGAATGAAATTGTGTAAGGAAAAATACCTCTATTCTCAAAAGACTGAGCAACCAATTTTGACACCTTCACACCTTCGATATTTTGCAAGTTTGCGGCAATTCCTTCTAAATCAATTTTGGTAAACTCTCTAGGTTGAGATAAATGCCCATTAGAGTATGGTTCATGTGATGTTAAAGTTATACAAGGTTCATTGTAAATTTCAATGGGTTGCTGATAAGGTATATGTTTATGGTGAATTATATTGCCTTCGTCATCAAATTTGTCATCGTCATACCATAAGCCAGATTTATCAAAATACAAGCCACTACAAGAGTTAGACAGTAAAGGATCAATTCTACAGTCTTCTTCAAATTCCATCTTTACGTTTCGATTGGGTATTCTAACTCTTGCTCCTCTATTTACAGGATAAGAATGAATTATTGTAGTTAGAAAAACAGATGCCTGCATTTCTGGAGGTAAATCTGAAACATTGTCTAAATGTTGAAGGTAAAGTTTTTGTCCAATTGGTGTTTTGGGTAGATACGGATTAGAAGGAAATGTTTTTAAAAAATCGCCTACCAAATCTGCGGCTACTGCCATAATTTGACTATAGTCCCATAAATCGCCAGTTGCTTCTACAATCTGTGAATTCATGTTTTTCTATTAACGGTAAATGATTTAAACGTTCTGAACTGCCAACGTACACGCTAATGTCATTCAAAGCTTATTGAGAGATTTGACTATACACTCCCCTGCATTAACTTAAAAAAACATTAAAACACAATAATGATGTTATGGTAAGTTTAGAAATTGGATCCTTGCTGGTATTCTTGTTCATAGTTGCTGTGTTGGTTTACAAGGATAGGAAAAACATTTCTTTCAACTATGGATTAGTGATACGACGATGGGAGGGAGGAGTCAAAATAATTGATCGCTTGGTCAAAAAATATCCGACTTTTATAAGAAGACTGGGTAATGTAGGTGTTGCAATAGGAGTAATTGCCGGAATAGGGGGAATGATTATTTTAATTGCATTAACTGTGAAACTACAACAAAGTTTTGCGCTTGTTCTACCAACTGCAGGAGGATATGAGATACCTGGACCTGTTTTTTCAGTTCCATTCTGGTATTGGTTTATAGCAATTTTCATTATAGCTCTTACGCACGAAACTTTCCATGCGATTTTCATTAGATTAGAAAAAGTTCCATTGAAAAATTATGGCATAATGATGTTACTTCTATTGCCTATTGGTGCATTTGTTGATCCTGACAATAATAGAATCAAAAGATTGGCAATGATGAAAAAGTTAAGAATTTTTGCTGCAGGCAGTTTCATAAATTTCATTGTCGGTTTTCTCTCGATAGGTTTGTTTTTATTGAGTGTGTTAGCATTAGATGGATTAACAAATACAAGTGGTGTTGAAATTGCATCAGTAGATGTTGATTCTCCTGCCGATATGGTAAATCTACAAGGTAAGATACAGAAATTCAACGATGTTCAAATCACAAGCACTCAAGATTTTGTAAATGCAATGAATACAACTCAAGTTGGTGACCAAGTTATAATTGTTACAGATATAGGAAGTTATACAGTCATGCTTGAAGAACATCCTCAGATCGAGGACAGACCTTATATCGGAATTAAAATGCGTGAATTACTTGAATATAATTTGTTTGGAATGAAAGGTATCGTTCCATTAGGATTTTTAGAAATATTCTTTGTGGTATCATCATTTCTTAATTGGCTGTTCATGATAAGTTTGGGTGTAGGTGTTGTAAATATGTTACCGGTAAAACCTTTGGATGGTGGATTATTCTTTGAAGAGATATTCGTAAAATATTTTGGTAACAAAGGAAAATTATTGATAAGAGCAACGACCATATTAATAGTCGGAATTCTGATTTTCAATCTTTTCATTGTTCCGTGGTTAAGAAGCCTTATTGGATAATTTCAGTTTTTCTAATTTCGAAATTTCGTATAGGATAAAGAACTCGTCCGGCTTTTAGAACTTTTGATTTCATTTCGTTTGAAAGCATTTTTTGTATGAATTCTTCAAGAGTAACGTCTTCAACTTCTTTCTTTATGACTTCACTAACAAAATCTTTTATTCTACCCGCAACACTTGTCTTTGCTTTTTTAGAAATAATAATCATTCCTTTAATTCTGATAGTTACATTATCACTAGTTTTCAAATCTTGAACTGAATCGATTCTTCTAATTCTGTGTAAAACCATTCTTGATATGTAATCTTGCATGCATTCAGATCCATCAAATTTTGTGGATGCTTTATCACTATTTACAGAATCAATTTTGAATTTCAATTTGATGTAATATTTGTTTATGTCATTTGTTAGTTCTACTGCATTGACACTTATTGTTTTTCCCACCAATGTTTCAGGTGCAGTTGAAACTGTTTTTCCGATTTCTTTTTCACCAAAATATTTAGGAGCCAGAACTGTAAACCATTGTTTACCTTTGAGTTTTACTGCCATCGATTCACCATTTCTCTACAATCAATCTTGCCTGTTCAGGATCGTAGTTCCATGTCTTTGGCATTCTACCTGTTCGAACATAATATTTAGATAGTCTTCGTATTTTTGACTCGAGGTTTTCCAATCCTCTTTTAGAATGTCTGTCTTTTCTGTTACCCAGCATATGTCGTCTCAATTCAACAGCTTTTCGTAATAAAAACATTAGATCTTCAGGAAATTCAGGATATAATTTATTTTCTCTCATTATTTGAGTTATTGATTTTCCAGTCACAAGCTCAGAATCTGTGATTCCGTGAGTATCTCTTAAAATTGTTCCTATAACAGCAGAAGTGTTCTTTTTTTCGGCAAGGTCTTTGATTAGTTTTTCCATGTCCTCTTTCTTGAGTTTGGACCATGTTGGCATCGTTTTTATCGGAGGCTTGTGGCTACCCGAAGCTCCTTTTTTGCCTGAATATACTCTTGCCATAATCTCCACTATTGTATCAGAAAAGACTTATATTTCTTAAGTTTTTAAATATGCTATCCATCGTGTAGGTGAAAATATTCTACCTAAAAATGGTATTTTTTCTTTATATTTTTCCAATCCGCCTCGTGTAGCTACACAAGCAATCCATTCTCTTCTTAATCCGAACTTATTTGGCATATCAGTATTCTCAACACCAACATACCCATTGTCCTTTTCTGGATCTAACTCGTATTTTTCGCTTATCAGACCAGCTCTGTGAATTTGTTCTTCACCTGCTATAACAAGCACACGATCTGTTCTCAATCCATTAAATCCGGCTCGCATATCTTCTGTCGTGTTCGTACCATTGAAAGGAGGTAAACTATAAGGGACATTTTGATTATCCAAATGAGCCGACATTAAACTAACATCCTGAGGTGTACCTGTAAGCCTTATAGAAGAGAACATATTAGCTCTATATAAATCTACAGCTGTGTTTATTCGGGATTTTGTATAGTCGAAAGCTGGATCATTAAAATCATTCGGCTTGGGTACAATCCCACCACTGATGATTACGGCTTCCTCATATCTTTGTCCGAGGGAGGCAAGGTCTACTTTTGGACAATCTCCTACTCTTGCTGCATTTGCTATATAAACTGCACCAATTACACCCAGACCTGCACCTACACCACATCTTACCTTAGGGTTTTTTAAAAGTCGGGTAACTTTATTCGACATATAAATTCACTCGATAATACATCATACTGATCAACAAGAAAACATTTAAACATTCCTAATAGACTTTATTCCCTATTAGCGTATCTGGCTCGCTTCTCTATTTCTTTCAACTGACTTAGAACTTCATTGGGTCTATTGCAAATTTCTTCATATCCCAGAAGAATGTTTTCCCATACCAAATCGAAAATTTGGAAATGAGTTGATTTTACAGCTCCTTTCAGTAATTTAAGGTCTATGGCTTTCTCTTCAATTCTTTGTGTGAATTCACCTAGACTAAAATCAATAAAATAAATCTCACCATTTTTCAAGATCATGTTGGAAGTTGTCAGATCTCCATGAATGATGTTATTGTTGTGTAATTTACCTATCTGTTTTCCCAGTTGAATGGACAAGGATTTCACATCGTTTTCTGAGATTGAATTAAGATGTTCTTTTAACCTTTGACCATTTATATTTTCCATTAAAATTTTACAATTCGTTTCATCCACCTGTAGGATTTTTGGTGTTGGTATCCCTATTGATCTAACATCTGTTAGAAGCTTGACTTCTTTTTTGGTGCGTTGTCTTCTTAATTCATCATCCAATTGTTTGATTCGGTAACCTTTTGATATTCTCTCCTTAACTATAACATCCTGTCCATCTAACGTATCGAGATACACCTTACTCTCAGCTCCTTGGTATAAAACTTGCATGAATTAAAACCTGTTGTAAGATATTTAAATAATGAACATTGATTGGAAAACTTATTCTATAGTTGGAGGTTCTTTACTATTGATAATAACTCTGTTCTTCCTGGAAAAAGTATTCTTCTTCTTTGTGATTACTATTGCCGCACTTTTACTTGCAGTTATACTAGGATTGTTCCCACCGTTAAAGTATGCGGGTTTAGAACTTGTAACTTCCTCTACGATACTAGTCGGGATAATTTATGGACCTGTTCTTGGTGGGATATACGGGTTTACGATGTTACTTGCGCATCTAGTCATCGGACAATATTACATAGGACCTTATCTCACATGGGTTCTTCCTGAATTTATATTACTTGGAATATTTTCTGGTATTTTCAAGGGCTCTATGATAGGTCCTGTGGGAGTGGCGTTTGTAATTGGTATAAATTTGATAAGCATGCTCTTTACGTTTCTTGTAGAAAAAGATAGAGTTGGAAAAGAACTTCCGTATGTTATAGGAAATGTTATGATAAACTCATTCTTGATAACTCAAGCATTCACTCCAATAATAAATTGGATCAACTAGCATCAGTAAGCCCATTCTCTGTAACTTTGAAAACAGCTTCGCCTTCCTGAATGTTAGGTGCATCAATAACTTTACAAATTCTTGTTCCTTCTTTTCCTCTTCTGAGATAAAGACGATAAGTTGACATGTGTGCAAGAATATTTCCACCAACAGGGCGTGTTGGGTCACCAAATAACATAGCTGGATCTGACATGACTTGATTTGTGATATAGACTGCTATATTGTATGCATCGGCGAGTCTCATTAATTGATGAAGATGACGATTAAGTTTTTGTTGTCTTCCTGCAAGTTCACCTCGTCCAACAAAATCAGATCTAAAGTGAGAAGTGAGTGAATCTATAATGATTAATTTGATTTTTTTCTCCTCAATCATTTCTGGAGCTTTCTCTACAAGTAAAATTTGATGTTCTGTATTGAATGCGCGAGCGACGAAAATATTTCTTAAAACTTTTTCTGGTTCTAATTTCAATCCTCGTGCTATCTGTACAATTCTTTCTGGTCGAAATGTATTTTCAGTATCAATAAAGAGACAGGAACCATCCAAACCACCCTTCTCTTTTGGAAGTTGAACTGACACCGCAAGTTGAAATGCGAGTTGACTTTTTCCAGATCCAAATTGTCCATAAGCTTCTGTTATTGCTTGAGTTTCAATTCCACCTTGTAGAAGAGTGTCGAGACTTTTACTTCCAGTTGTTATTTTTGCGACTGTAGTTCTCTTTTCTAAAAGTTTGTCAGCAGTCTCATAACCAATATCCAACTTTTCTCGTATAGTGCTAATTATTTTAGCCGCAGTTGCTTCTCCTATTTCAGCAATGTTTGCAAGTTCTGTTGGAGATGATACAGCAATAACCATCGGGTCGGAATAACCAATACTTTTCAACTTCTCGGCAGTCTTTTCACCAACTCCGGGAATATCTTCAACGTTGATTTCTTTCTTAGCCATTATACACCAACCAGCGATTCCACTTCACTTAGTAATCTTTTACTCTCTTCCAAAGGATTTATACCTTTAGAATCATTAACCATCATTTCTAATCTGTCAAAGAGATTATTTTTCTTTACTCTTCCTGACAAAACGAATTCTTTACCCGAGATTTTATCAGATATCATCTTGTATCGTGTTTCAGGATCATGATTAAACAATTCTTGCGCAGTAATTTCTGTAAATCTCTCAGCACTTTCACGGAATAATACACATCTCAAATCTCCTGTACCATCGTCAATAACGAACGATACAACAAGTTGATGATTTGGAGTCACTTCACCATGATCAGGACATTTATTATTTTCTGTTTTATTATTGCACATTGAACAAACATCGAAAATAAAATTACCTTTGAAGATTTGAACTATAGTTCCTTTTATTTCAAAATTTCCACCTGATACTATATCGGATATAACAGTTCTTTCTGGTGAAACATTAAAACCAGTTTTTGATAATTGTTCCACAGAAGGTAATTCCACATAACCGTCTACAGTGTGAATAGAGCCGAATCTACCAACAGAAATTTCAACCTCTCCGAAAATATTTTCACGGGAAAATCCATTATTAACTTGAACTACATCACCAATTGAAAGAACATCTTCTTCAAGCAATTTTACCTGATCATCCCATAACGGAATTCTTATTGATCCTGTGTTATCGCCTATGAAAATATTTGCAACCCGTCCAGCAGAACCATTTGATTTTGTAAACTCATTTATTTTGGATATACGGAAAATCCTTCCTATGACACTTACATTTCTTAATCCAACTGCGATGCTCTTGATAGATGGTCCTGAACTAGTCTGTTCTGGTAGATCTATACCCATTTCTTTTGCAACCAAATATAACGCACCTTCCTTTGTTATTAATTCACTCATTTCAGAATGTTTCTTGTCAACAAGATTTAGTATGTCGTTCTTTTTAAGGTTAGACTTGTTCTCAAACTCTGCAACAAGAAAATTAAAATCCATGAAATTTGTATGTTATTTAATTCTAAAATAGATGTTATTTGTTTCTGGAAAGCCGAATGTCTTCGCCGATTATAGTTTTACGTCCTGCATGTTTGGCAAGTGCTGCAGCTTCTTTGGCAATATGCATCATTCTTTCTTCCATTATATTTGCAAATTCCTCCAATGCATCTTGAGAAACTCGTTTAGCACCAACCTTTTTTAAAATTCTCTCGAAAGGAAGTTTCGGTAAAATATTTGCCATAAGTAAGATTGAGATTGGTTAATATTAAACTTTTTCAGTAGGTTCTTTTTCAAATTCTCTCATAATCCAAACTACGATTAGAGAAATTGTAGCTATAAAACTGACCAATGCACCAAAAATTGAAAATATTGGACTAATTCCTCGTGTACTTATTATGTTGATGCCAATGCCAAGTGAAAGTATCATTGCACCTACAAAAATAACAAGTATTGAATAGTTTTCTGCAGTTTCTAACTTGTCTTTTCCTTTCAATTTTGATAAACTTAGAGACACCATATGATCACTATATTTTTGCCTTGAATATCTTAACTTCTGGATTAGAATACATTAAATCAAAATTACTTAAACCTTGTCCATCAAAGAAGAACATTCTTGTAAATATGGAATCTCGTATTTGCTGATCCATGAAAATAATTGTTCTAAAGCTTGGATCGATCCAAACCATTCCATCTATAGTTGCATTTGGAAATGTTGAATGCACTCTACCTGTTTCTGTATAAAATACAACATCACTCACCACCGCATTACGAACTCCTTCAGATGGAACATTTACAACAGCTATCAAATCAGTTCCATTTTGTAATAATGTAGTTGTGAAACCGCCTTGTGTATAGATTGGTAAACCTTGTGCATCAAAGTTTGAAAATGGCACTTGAACATAATTTCTTCCATCACACTGCCATTTATCCCCGTGAGTAGTATTCCACAATTGCATATCAAAGTTACCGAAACAACTCATCCAATAGTACTTTCCAATCAAATCACTAGTTGCTAGGACATAAACTTCTGAGACATCTTTACATGCATCATCGGGAACTTGAACATTTGGGAAAGATTTCTTTGCAGTTTCACATTGTTCTTCGGTCAAGTGAGTATATTTTTTCAATAGATCTAATGACTCGTCCTCATTGCTAGTTGAAAATATTTTACCCATATCTCTGATTCTAACATTATGATTGTACGGCGTACATCCCCCACAGTGAGCACCATCTGCATGAGCTTTCAATCCCGTATATCCGGTAATTATGTGTCCTGGATCCCACCAAGTTGATATCAAAGAATCTTTATCAGCATTAACCTTCAACCAATCGAGTCCATCATACCAATTCTGACTTATTGCCAAACCACTTCCTGATTTTCCTATTTGTATGGCGCCAGATATCAAAACAAAAGTGAATATAGATATTAACGCAAATACCGATGCAAACAACAAAATATTTTTGCCTTTAAGATAGTTATACAAATTGCCAATAACATAACCTGTGGAAACAGCATTGGATATCATGAAGAATAGAGAGAACCTTATACCTGTCGAAATTAAATAAAATGAAACTAGCCACCATATTGACAAAAATATTTCAACAAAACTGATTTTTTCCTTTTTGAAAAATTTATACGCCATTAATATTGGTAATCCGAAAAGTGATAATGCCATTGGAAGAATTTGTAATGAACTAGATCCAACGGGTAAAAGAAAACCAACCCTTTCAGCAATAGTATGAAGCCCTGAAACAGAAAAAACATTTATTGTCTGCAATTCTGCAACTGAAATGTTAACAATCAGACGTTCACCGGCAATACCAGTAAATCCTAAACCGCCTATCAGTGCATGGAACATTGTGTTAAAATTCAGTAAATATCCTATGATGTTTGTAACTACAAAAATGATCACCAAAGGAATGAGAATCGCTTTAGTATCTGGAATTAAATTTTTGAAATGCAATCTAAACTTTTTCTGATGCCACATTTCCTCCAAAAGTCTGAAAATAACAAATGCGGGAATGAAAACTAGAAACAACAACAGTACAAACCAACCGCCTTCCCAATTATAGACAAACAAAAGAGTACTAACTATCGCAAAAAGATAGTAAGGTATATTTTTGAGTTTCAGTGCAGAGTTTTTGAGTGCTAAAAATATGGCAAACACCGACAGGAACATGTAAAACACGGTAGGTGCATCTGTATCCAAATAACCAGCCATTGAAACACCAATGAAAATAGGAGCTGTTACTGCAAACAATCCTGTTAACAATCCACCAATATTATTTGATAGTAGTCGACCCAATAGAAATGCAGGTATTGGTATTAAGGCAACCAACAACAGTGGAGCAAGCTTACCTACGTCCATCATTTCAATACTACTTGAAAAACCATTCAGAATTTTGTACAAATATGCTATTGTATACGGCCACCCAACTGAAATTTGAACAGGTCTTCCCGGTGGGTAATATGTTAAACTATCCCATTCGGGTGTTTTGTAATCGTTTTGAACTATGTCTTCTGCATATCTGTAAAAATACCACGGATCATAGTCAAGAACTGTTGGCAAACTGAGTGTGCTACTTCGAATAAACACTCCCAAGAAAATTATAGCTCCCAAAGCAGCCGATAAGAGCAGGATATTCTTGATATTCATTAGAAAACCTATCTAATTATTCGCTTAAATCTTTTTAATTAGTCCCCTTTTCTGTAAAATAAATCGAATACTTGAGAAAAGAAGTTCAACGGTGTTATGCACAGGAGCTTGTCCATGAAATCCAGTGGTGCATAGAATTTATCGAATGATTTGCCTAGGTAATTGTTTACTCGACAAACTTGAGCTGGGATTAGGAAACGTCTTTTTATTATAAAGTTGTTGATATCGTTCGATTTTAGCAAAATTTTCAGATCATTTCTTGTGTATTTTATTTCATGTGACCAAATTCCCACTTTGCTTGCCATAAATTCATTTATAGAATATTTGTTGGGGATGTTGAAAATAAATGCAACTCCACCATCTTTTAAAACTCGGAGATTTTCCTTTATGAATTTCTGATCACTGGGGACATGTTCGATTACACCAAATGAAACAACCATGTCAAATTCCTTATCCTTGAATTGTAAGTTTGTAGCGTCTCCGATGAAATACTTGATGTCGTGTTTCTGATATTCATCCCATGAAGAAAATTTTTGTATATCTATACCCGTAAGATCTGCTTTAGGATTAATTTTTTTAATCATGGCCGTTGTCATTCCTCGACCACATCCTATATCTAAAATTTTAGAATCGTCTTTAATGAATTGACTTACTTCGCTAAGTTGCCGTTCGTATCTTCTCCAATTTAAGTTGCTTAGTACACCGCAACCTTCAGTGTCAGTTTTTATAGACTCTAAAGAAATTTTTCTTATCGCGCTAAAATCCATAATAATACCTAATTTAAAAATTTAATAACTTGACTCCTATTTTAGATTTTTATTTTCTATAAGTTTGTTATAAATCTCCAAGTGGGCATTGACTGATTTTTCCCATGTGAATTGTTTAGAGTAATCGATAGAATTCTTTCCGAATTCCTCGCGAAGGGATTTGTTATTGTAAAGTTTAATAAGATTTTGTGAAAAACTTTCGGGGTCAGATGAAGATAACAATCCTGTGTTGTTAGTGATTATTCTTTCTGGATGAGATCCGAGATTAGTACCGATAGTAGGTACACCGCATGCAGATGCTTCGGCTAACAAGAAACAAAATCCATCAGATAAAGCAGGACATATTACAACATCGCATGCTTTGTAAAAGTTTTGTGTTTCATCATGAGGTATTTTACCAAGATAGATTACATTTTCTTGGATCTGAAGGTCATGAATAAGAGGAATAAGATCTTCGAACCCACTTCCGCCTAATACTAATCTGAGATTAGGTATTTGTTTTGCAGAAATGCTGATAGTTTTTAGAAGAGATTTGATGTTTTTAGCTTGAGTTGTTTTTTTAATGTTCAATCTTCCAAGATAACCAACTGTGAAATTGTCAGTTAGATTGAATTCTTTCCTATAATCTTTAGAATTGGGCGACTTGAAATCAATTCCATGGGGGATGACTGTTATTTTGTTGCTTGGAGTGCCTTGGTTGATTAAACTTTGTTTTGAATATTCTGATGGGCATGCAAACCAATCATAGGGAGCTCGTGCCATAGATTTTTCGAAAAGAGGATAAAGATTTTTCTCTACAAAGTTCTGTCCAACATTTTTCCATAGGGGACCATAGAGCTCATGACAGAAGAGAAGTGAAGGTTTCCCAGCATATTTTGATATGAACCATCCAGAAAAGCCAGCCACTAGTGAGTTGGATTGAACTATATCCATTTTTTTAGCAATTTTTATTGCCGGTATTACAGATGTTGCAAAAAATGATTGTCTTCCTGGAAAAAGATATCGATTTGGATAGAAAATTGGAACGCGATGTATGTTGATTCCATCTAAAGTTTCGGAATTTGTTGTGTTGGGTATTTTTGCTGTAAGCCAGTGAACGTCATGTCCTTCTTTCACTAGTCTAGATCCTAAATTTAGGACATAATTTTCAGCCCCACCCCAAACTGGAGGTGCCAAGTCAGAAATTATCATTATTTTCATGAAATCTTGTATACTAGGTTAAAACAGAATTATTTATAATACACTGGACCAGTGTTGAATGGATCGTTGAAGACCATCATCTAACGACACTTTCGGTTCCCATCCCAATTTATTTTTGATTTTGTTCGAGTCGAGTAATATGAAAGGTTGGTCAGATACTAATGGTCTGTATGGGTAATCTGGTGGGTAGGATCCGAAAACTAATTTGCTTTGATCAAAGCCTATTTTTTGAGCAATTTTCAGTGTAAGCTCCTTGTTTGTAAGACCAACACCTGTACTAACATTGAAAACTTCTCTCTGAGATGCTAAATTTTCTACGGCTAGGACATAAGCGTTGACATGATCATCAACATACATGTAATCTCGTATCGAATCAGGTGCACCGACGTAGATTTTGTTGCCTTTCAACATTTCTGTCACAAGATATTCAACAACAAAACTTTTGTCAAACTTTCTCCCGAAAGAATTTGTTGCTCTCATGATAGTTGCATTCAATCCATAACTATCAATCATCATTCGAAGGTACATATCGGCTGCGACTTTGGAGATTGCATATGGACTGGATGGATTTAATGTGGCTTCTTCTGTTATAGGTTGAACTTTTTGTATTCCATAAACTTCAGCAGTAGATGCTGTAATTAATCTGCGATTTTTAAAGTCTGGAAGTTCGAGAAGTGAATAAGCAATATTCATCGTGCCTATCAAATTTGCCTGCATATACTCGAAAGGTCGTTCGAAAGAAAGCCTAACAGGCGATAATGCAGCTAAATGCACTACAACATCGGGGTTGACCGATTTCAATGCGTTCAATGTTGACAAAAAGTTTGTCATATCGCCATTGACCAATGAAACATCTGATAAAAAGTTTTTGAAAATCCTTACATCCCTGCTTGGAACGTGTTTAACTAGTCCGAAAACTTCATGATTTCGTTTAACAAGTTCTGATGCAAGATGACTTCCTATGAATCCTGTTACACCCGTAATTAGAATTTTCATTATTGATCAAATCCCATAAGTTTGAATTCTTCGTCTGCTCTCATTATATCTTTAACCGTGTTGACTGTGATCCATCTCTCGTTTGAATTAATTTTGTATGCTTTCAAAGCACTCATATCAGCAAGTTGTGGAAACGTAATTTTTTCTATGTGACCTTTTTCTGGAAGGTACTTTAAGATATTTTTATTGAAAACATAAATTCCTGTGCTGACGAATTTGTCTGTTATAATTGGTTTTTCTTTAAATCCCACTATGTTGTCTTCCCAAAGTTCTATAATTCCAAAGGGTGATTTTAGTGGTGAGATTGCAATTGTTGCGACAGATTTGTTGTTCAGATGGAATTCTATCATTTTTGATAAATTCATATTTGTAATCTCATCTCCATTCATTGCAACAAAATTTTCGTCTTTAACGTGTCGTTCAATAGCAAGTCTAAAGCCTTCACCAGTCTCTCCGTCGACTGTATGTTCGCTTATTAGGATGTTTAAACCAAAATTATCGTTTTTAACATAATCTATAACCATTTCTTTTTTGTAAGCAACACCTAGGACAACATTTTTGATGCCGTGACTCTTTAGCCAGTTCAAAATCCAGTACAAAATAGGCTTACCACCCACTTCTATCATACATTTCGGTCTTTCATTAGTCAAAGGTTGCATACGTAAAGAAGCCCCACCCACAAGTAAAACAGCTGTTTCAACATTATTCTGCATATGAACCAAAAGAAAATTAACAAATATAAAGCTTTATACTTTCCTAAGGAAGTTCCGATTGAAATTATAAAAAGGCTTATTGTTTAGTTTAATTGAGAGATGTGATGTTATAGATGAAACGGAAGCCTAGAATCCTATATCTAGGGAATTTTTCAGATCCAAAATTTGAAGGATTAATGACAATTGTGGGAAGTTTGGTATCAAATTTGAAAGTAGGTAAAATTTACACGAATGATGAATCTAAATTGGATCAAGTGGATTTAATAAATATCCATTCATCGGGATTTTTTGAAGGGTGGTCTCATCGAAATACCAAAGGAACGAAAATTTATTCACTGCATGCAAACATAATACCTCTTTACTGGTCACGGATCAGGGATTATATTCAATGGTTAATGTTTGTTTATGATAAGAGATCTGATAATTCATCCTTTCGACTCAGAATGACAAAGATTATGGCAAATATAATAAGTAATTTTACTCCGCTCTTTGTGAAAAGGATTATTTTGAGTAAAATGGATGTTGTAGTTGTTCCAACTTTTTGGCTAATGGATAAACTGAAATTAAAAAATAGCTATTTGATACGTCATGGTATTGATGTAGATAAATTCAGGGGATATAGTAGTAAGAAAATTGGGGAAAAGATTGTTGTTAGTTATTTTGGTCACCCGGATTCGGAGAAAGGTATATTTGAATTGATTCATGCATTCTCAAAATTGGATGGGAAATTTGAAAAGAGAATGTTTTTCACAGAAAAAAGTCAGAAATTAGAAAATTTTATCCGTAAAAAAGATGGGGCGATAAAAGTTTTTGGATTTGTGAAGAATATAGTTGACGAATACAATGCATCGGATATAGTTGTTCTTCCGTATCGTCATGCTTTAGGTGGAATTGCAACACCTCTTGTACTATTAGAGGCTATGGCATGCGGGAAGGCAATTATTACAACTGATCTACCACATTTGAGAGAAATTTGCACTGATTCTGCTGTATATGTGAAACCAAATTCACCGAAAAGTATAGTTGAAGCAATTAGGAAACTTCAAAGTGATCCTGAGATGATAGAGTTGTTAGGGAAAAGAGCGCGAGAAAGAGCTGTCAAGTATTATGACCAGGAAAAAATGTTTTTTGAGTATAGAAAATTATACGAAACTGTCATTGCTTCTGTACAACGACGAACAAATGCCGCCTGAAAAAGAGTGGTAATGGTACAAATCGTTCCAAGAATGCAACTATTGATCGTAGGATTGGAATTTTGTAGAAAGTACGCGCGTAGGAAAATAATCCGATGGTTTCATGTTTGTAAGGTTTGAAAAATTCTTCCAATTCTCCTATAGTGAATAATCGAGTCCTTTCGGCATTTGGACTGGTCAATAAAGAAAGTTTTGTCCATGGGGAATTCTTGTGTGGAAAGTCACATATCACAACTCCGCCTTTTTTTGTAACTCTATACATTTCTTTGAAAGCTTTTTTGTAATCTGGCAAGTGCATCAAAACATGCATTGTATAGGTACAGTCGAAAGTATTCGCGTCGTATTGTATATTTTCTATATCGCCTTCTTTCAGATTGACTTTAACATTCAGATTCTTCAATTTTCTTTTGAATTCTGCAAGCATGTTCTTTGAAGGATCAATTCCATAACATTCAAGACCGTTTAATGCCAGATACATCAATATTCTTCCTGTTCCGCATCCGGCTTCCAAGATTTTTTGAGAATTATTCTTCTTTATGATTTTATGAATCAGTTTTCTCTGCATCTCGTCCATTAATTTTCCTTCAAAGTTTCCTGATCTATCAGAATCATATTCATTTGCAGTTTTTTCGTATTCTTTTAGAACTTCTTCCTTAGTTCTAAACTTCAATTTCGGTTGCATATTACCATTATATGGGATTTTAAAGATAGTTAATCTTTTAATGTTTCTTAACTTTATCTAATGGTATATGAATATGCCCAACGAAAACATCGAACGTGTTGAGGTTAATGGGGAATTACTGGCTATAGTTGTCAGGAACTCTTATAACGTGATGGGAATTAATTTTCTTACTCCTGACGATCTGACACTCCAATTTGGCATACATAATAGGGAATCTGGTGAGCAGTCAAAAGCACACAAACATTTTGTTATACCTGAATTATCGGATATACCCATTTTGGAAGTTTTTCACATCGTCGAAGGTAAGGCTAAAGTTACTTTTTTTGATGATAATACGAAGGAATTAAGTAATGTTATCCTAAACGTCGGAGATTCTCTCATTAATACGGGATTGAGAATGCATTCTGTAGATTATATGGAAAAAACTAAGATGATCGAGATAAAACAAGGTCCTTACAGAGGAAAAGAGAAGGACAAAATGGCGCAATGAGAAAGTTATTTAAAAGTGTTACCTTTCTATTTATTTAGAGGCGCTGCATGGAAGACAATTTGGTTGAAGAAATTAGACGACATATAATTTCGAGTAGGATAGAGAAAAGGTCTTTGAACACAGAATTTTTCACGAAATCTGGATTTACACACGTTGAGAAGGATAATCTAAATTCAGGTGAGTTGGCCAATAGTTGGAAAAAGTCAATTGGAAATAAAGAGATTTCAATCATTCACAGTGTTAAAAGTGAAGAAGGATTGATCATGCCTGTGCCTGATAAAGTTAGGGTAAGTTTGATAATTAAGAATACTGAAACCAACGAGGAACATAAAGAGGAATATGTTTGGAATGAAAGAGCATCCCCATTGTCTAAGGAGGAAATATTATAAGTGATGTTATGAAAACTGCGTTGATAACAGGAGTCACAGGTCAAGATGGTGCATATTTGGCTGATTTTCTATTAAAGAAAGGGTATAGTGTATTTGGAACGTACAGACGTGTATCAACTCCTAACTTTTGGAGATTACAATCAATGAATGTTTTTGATAAAATCGATTTGATACCAGTAGATTTGGTAGATACGGGATCTATTTTGGAAGCCATAAAAATCTCCAATCCTGATGAAGTCTATCATTTGGCAGCACAAAGTTTTGTTGGTGCGTCATTCGAACAACCTATATCAACTGGAATGGTTACAGGATTGGGAACCGTTAGACTCCTTGAAGCAATACGAGTATTCAATCAAAAAATTAAATTCTATAACGCAACTACAAGTGAACTTTATGGAACTGTAAAATCAGAACCGCAAAATGAGAATACACCATTTTATCCAGCGAGCCCATATGCTACAGCGAAATTGTATTCATTCTGGACAACATCAAACTACAGAAATGGATATGGAATTTTTGCAAGCAATGGAATTTTGTTCAATCATGAATCTCCTATGAGAGGATTGGAATTTATTACAAGAAAAATTTCTAATAGTGTTGCGAAAATAAAACTTGGGATAGAAACCAAACTTGAGATTGGTAATTTAGAAGCGAAAAGGGATTGGGGATATGCTCCAGAATATGTTGAAGGGATGTGGAATATACTTCAACATGACACTCCAGATGATTTTGTTTTGGCGACTAATGAAACTCATTCCGTAAAAGAATTTGCGCAACATGCATTCGAGGCTGTTGGATTAAATTGGGAAGAGTATGTTCAGATCAATAAAAGATTCAAACGACCTTTGGAAACTGGTACTTTGAGGGGAGATGCTTCAAAAGCAAAACAGAAATTGGGATGGGAACCGAAAACGAAATTTGCGAATTTGGTAAAAATAATGGTTGAAGAAGATCTCAAAAGATGGAAAATGTGGCAAGAAGGAAAAGCATTTCCATGGGATGCTCCAAATTATCCTAATGAGTCAAGAATTTTATCAAGATCTATGACTCTGGAAAAGGTATAAGCTGTGATTTTGTGAAAGTCGCTCTGGTAAATAATTACCATCCATTTTCAGGAGCAGGTAAATACGCATTCAATTTGTTAACGAATTTTAGAAAATTTGATAAAAATGTTAAAATGTTTTACTTGGAAACAAAGGATAACAAAATTGGAAATGTAAATGGGGTTCAGAAAATTCAAAAAGATCTTTTTTTTACGGAAATAAACAAAAGTATTCTTCCATATTTCTGGTTTACACAAAATGTGCCATCGGGTTTCGATATTTATCACGCCACAAATCAATTCCTAGCAAGGGTAGCCAAGTATCATAAAAACAGTATAATCACTCACATGGATATTCGACCAATAGCATTTCCATACGACTTTAGAATGAGATTAGTTGGTGTAATGTTGAAACGTTTGATGAAATATTATAAACACGCCGCAAAAATTCTCGCACTTTCACAAGTTGTCAAAGATGAAATTGTTGAAATGAAAATAGTAGAAGAAGATAAGGTGGATGTTGTTTATCCTGGATATGATCCTAAAACTTACAAACCAATTTCAAAAATTAAAGCCAGACAAAAACTTGGACTACCTCAAAATGCAAAGATTGTTATAAATGTTGGGAGTGAAGAACCAGTAAAAAATATTCCGATGCTTATGAATGCTATATCCGAAATACAGAAAGATTTGCCAGAAATAATGTTAGTTAGAATTGGTGGAAGTAAGGAATCTGGGAAATACTGGAAAGAAGAATCAGATACACGAGATAAAATAAATGTCAGACAATTCCAGAAGATACCAGAGTCAGAGATGCATCTGTATTATAATGCAGCAGATGTGTGCGTAACTCCGGTTTTGTATGGTGAAGGGTTTCTCTTTCCTCCATTAGAAGCGATGGCATGTGGTGTACCATCAATAGTATCGGATGAATTGAAAGTTTTTGAGAAAGGTAGTATAGTTGTTGGGAAGAATGATGAAAAAGAGTTGAAAGAATCCATTCATGATGTCTTAACCAATCGTTTGTTAAGTAAAAAACTTTCTCGGAAAGGTTTGGTAGAAGCAAAGAACTTTACTTTGGAGAAGAATGTACAAAAAACATATAAAGCATATGAAGAAGTTATGAGAGGTTAACAAGATTAAATTAGTTAAAAATTATTTAGGATTGATGAAATGATAAAAATACCAGTATCAGAACCACTTTTGAGCGGAAATGAAGCAAAGTATGTTGAAGATTGCGTAAAAACAGGTTGGATATCATCAGGTGGAAAGTACATAGGAGAATTTGAAAATAGTTTTGCGAAGTATGTAAATTCAAAACACGCTATAACATCTTCCAATGGAACAACCGCGTTACATTTAGCAATGTTGGCATTAGGAATAGGAAATAAGGATGAAGTAATCGTACCTAATTTCACAATGATCGCGAGTGTGAATTCTGTAGTATACACAGGTGCAAAACCAGTTTTTGTCGATGTAGAGCCTCGAACGTGGACTATCGACGTAAGTAAGATTGAAGAAAAAATAACCGAGTCAACGAAAGCTATAATGCCTGTTCACATTTTCGGACATCCGTGTGATATGGATCCTATATTGGATATTGCGAAAGAACATGATCTTTTTGTAATTGAAGATGCAGCAGAAGCAATTGGTGCAGAGTATAAAGGAAAAATAGTTGGGTGTCTTGGTGATGTAGGTGCATTCAGTTTCTATGGCAATAAAAATATTACAACAGGAGAAGGTGGAATGACTGTAACAAATAATGATGAGTTAGCAGAGTTGATGAAATCATTCAAAAATCATTGGTTTGATAAAGAAAGAACGTACGTACACAAAAAAGTTGGATTTAATTATCGAATGACAAATATACAAGCTGCAATTGGATTAGCACAACTTGAGAATGTGAATAAACATGTGGAACTTAAACGAAAAATGGGGCAGACTTACAATAAATTATTAGAAAATGTTACTGGTGTTAGAATTCCTATAGAAGAAAAATGGGCGAAAAATGTTTATTGGATGTATTCGATTTTACTGCAAAATAGTTTCGGAAAAACTAGAGATTTTGTAAGAGCAGAATTGGAAAAAATGGGTGTTGACACCAGACTTTTGTTTTTTCCAATGAATTCACAACCATGTTACAAATTTTTGAATGATACAGATAGTTATCCTGTATCTGAAGAACTATATAAGACTGGATTCTATCTTCCATCAGGATTAACACTAAAAAATGAAGATATTGAATTTGTTGTTGATTGCTTACAGAAAATAAAATCATTGTAGAGTGTAATTATGAAAATCGGAATGATAGGCAGATTTCCTCCGGAAAATATTCCATTCGCAAGCTACTTGAAGAATCTAGTGGATAATCTTGAAGAAGAATGCGAAGTCGTCACAATAGGTTTGCGTGAATCTGATTGTGATTATGTGTTAAATGTAAATAAAAATTTCACGAAAGAACTTGAAAATATTGTTCAAAAAGAAAAATTAGATATTTTACACATCCAATACATTGCAAGTAGTGATTATTTTGCGCAGAATAGTAGGTTCTCTGTGAAAAATTATGTTAACACAATACGCGCGACTCTGAAATTATCAAAAGTTATGAAAAAATTAAAAATCCCTAAAGTTACTACGCTCCACGAGTTGAATATATATTCTGAAAATATGAAACAATCGATGGTTAGGTGGCTTGAACAAAAAATTATTTCGAAATCAGATATAATATTAGTTCATTCAAATCGACAAAAGAAAATTTTAACGAATAGAAAAATAAATGTAGAATCCGTGAGATTTGGTCTTATACCAGTAAATCTTGAGAAGAAAGTTGGGAAGAACCTTTTATATCTCGCAACAATCTATCCCTCAAGAGGAGTAGAATACTTGATAAGAGCGATGAAGTTTTTACCAGATTATAATTTAGTTATAAAAGGCCCTATAATGGATGAAGCTTATGCGCAACTTTTGAAAGACGAAATAAAAAATAATGATTTGAAAAATGTGAGTTTAGGATTTGACTGGGGAAATAAAAAAGATAGAGATAAGTTGTATAGAAAGGCGAATATTGTTGTACTACCGTATTTGTGGGCCCCGAATCAATCCGCTGCTTTACACGATGCATTTTCTTACAAGACACCAGTTGTAGTCACAAATACTAATGGGCCTATAGATGAAACGGTTAAAGAATTTGGATGTGGGGTGGTTGTAGAGAAGAAAGATCCACAAATGTTAGCAGAAGGTGTTCAAGAAGTGTATAAAAATTATAAAAAATACATGAAAGGCATTGAAGACTACAGAAAAATTTCAAATTGGCGTTCTGTAGCCGAGTCACATATAAAAATCTATAAAAAACTTTTGAAAGTGAGTAATTAATGTCTTTCCTAAAGAAAATTTTTGTTTTCGTAACCAATTTCAGATATGGATCTACAATAGCTGATAAAATAAAAATATTTTTACATAATTTTTTGTTTATGGTAACATATCCCTTAAATCGGATATCATTTTTATTACTGAAAAGAAATTTGTTTCATCCCAAAATACTTTTCAGACAGTTTAAGGTGCGAAACTCTGATGGAGTTTTCATTTGTCGAGATAATGTAGATGTAGATATTGTTTCAGAGAGCTTTGAAAAAGAGATAAGAAATGTGTTTAAGGATTTTAAAGAAGGTGTTTTCGTAGATATTGGAGCAAACATAGGAAAATATACCGTAATGATTGGAAATCAAATGAAAGGGAAGGGAAAAATAATTTCAGTAGAGCCTCATCCGAGTAATTTTGAGATCTTGAAGAAGAATGTTGAATTGAACAAATGTGATAATGTAACATTGGTAAATGCCGCATGTTGGAATACAAAAAGTACTTTGAAATTATTCAGTCATGAGACTCATCCGTTATTAGCTTCTGCTGTAAAAGAATCCAAAGAGTTCATTACAGTGGACAGTGAACCTCTCGATGATATTTTAGACAGAGTTGGTGTAAAGGATGTGGATTTGGTCAAAATAGATGTAGAAGGCGCTGAACCAAAGGTGATGGAAGGTATGAAACGTCTACTTCAAACTAGTAAGCCTAAAATTATCTTTGAAGCGTGGGATGCAAGCTTTGTTGAAGCATGTAGAAAGGTTTTGGAGACGTACAATTATAAAATAAATCAATTAAGCTCAATATATTGGGTAGGGACAAGCAATTGATCTCTTTAAAAATTTTAGGTGTTAATATAACATATCTTACAAGTGAATAAAGTGAAAATAGACATAAACTCAAGGGACTTTATTTTGGTACTTCTAATCATAATCGGTATAGTATTCATTCTCGAGTCCAATCTCTCGCTAAAAAGTGAGATTACTTTTGGGGACGAAGGTTTCCACGCTGGAACAATCAGATGGATAGCAGAGAATAAGGAATACCCTCAATGGGACCATCTCGGATATACGGATGTGTTTAAAACAAGTTACTCTAGACCGCCACTATTTCATTTTCTTGGCGCTGGATTTATGATGCTATCAGGAAATAGTGAGACGATTTTAAAAATTTTACCTCCTCTGATCAGTGCGTTAATAGGAATTACATTCTATCTACTCACCAAAAGATTATACAACAAAGAAATAGGTGCGATCGCAACATTAATTCTATTAGGACTACCCTCTTTTGTTACATACACTGTACTAGTGCTTGATGAAATTCTCTTTACGTTCTACATGCTGATGTTTGTTTTCACATTCTTCCTTGCAATAAAGGAGAACAGTAAAAAATATTGGATCTTATCAGCAATCTTTGCAGGATTATCAATATTAACGAAAAATGCGGGTCTGATAGTTTTCGTTTTCATGGGATTATCATTTTTATATATAGCCCTCAAGGAAAGAAAATACAAATATCATTTGAAACAATACGCTTCATTTGCTATAATAATTTTGCTAATAACTGGGTTCTACTTTTTGAGAAATCTTGCCTTTTTCGGAACACCGACATGTTATCCAATACCTCTTTTATCAGTTGATATAAGCGGGTGTGAGGTGAGAAATTTTGTAGATCAAAGGGAATTTGATGTAAGAACTTTGTCGGGTGGTAGTGAGAATAGTATATTGAACTTTGGTCTGATTAATTACATTAATTTTGCATATGGAAATTATTTGTTTGTATTAATGGGACTCATCGGGGGATTAATTGTTTTCTTCAGAAAACCAGATAGTGTAACACCATTCTTTCTAATAATTTTAGTGTTGGGTGTAGTTGTTTTGTTGCAAACTGTACAGAGAACAGAAGATGCGGCAAGACAATTGATACCATGGGCAACTTTATTATCTGTAGTTAGTGCAAAATACTGGAATGAAATTTATACATTCTTAGGAAAATATCTAAAATACTTGGGAATGATAGTTATAGTTGTTATTTTGTTTCTCGGTTATCATAGTGTCACTGACAAATTAGCAACGATGGAGAATGTAAAAAGATTTTCTCCATTATTCTTTGAAGATTGTAATTGGGTTAAAGCAAATCTAGCTGAAGACGTTAAGATATTGACATTCTGGGGATATAGAGCTGCATATAGTTGCGATAGAATCATAAGTCCGGCATGGGCAGATATACGTCTCAATGATAATCCAGATGATATTGTTAATATATCAAAGATGCATGGTATAACACACTTTTTCATACAAAAATTCAGTCTTTCTCAACAACCATCTAGAGAAAGTTATTCGATTGCATTTGTACAGTTGCTTGAAAATAATCCTGAAAAGTTTGTAAAAGTACACGAGAGTGGTCCACTCTTGAATGATTGTATACAACAAGGTGGATGTGATGGGAATATAATTTATAAAGTCGCCTATTAATTAGTATGATTATACTAGCAGTGAGTGTATCAGTAGCTTTTTTTGTAACGTTATTTGTTACACCAATCATGATTCGATTTCTAAATAAAATTGGAATAGTTGGTATTGACCAACATAAAAAAAATAAACCAGTTATAACATCTTCAGGCGGTATTTGTGTTGCTATAGGTGTTCTGAGTGGATTGTTGACATTTGTCGGATTGGAAACATTTATTTCGGGTTATGATCCTTTTGTTGTAAATTTCTTAGCTATAATTTCATCTGTTTTGATTGCAACTCTCGTTGGTATTTTTGATGATTTGAATATTGTTTCGCGAAAAGTTGTTACGAAAGGCGTTAAAGATATTAGAATTGGGTTACCTCAATGGGCAAAACCTTTGTTGACATTACCAGCAGCAATACCTTTGATGGTAATTAGTGCAGGAAATTCTGAGATAACTCTTCCATTGATAGGAATGATGGATGTTGGAATTCTTTATCCATTATTATTAATTCCAATCGGAGTTGTGGGAGCTAGTAATGCGGTTAATATGTTGGGTGGATTTAATGGACTTGAAGCAGGAATGGGGTTTGTATACATGTTTGGTATAGGACTTTTTGCATTGTTGTCACAAAATGAAATATCGGTTTTGTTTCTTGTCACTGCAGCTTGTTTACTTGCATTTCTTAAATTCAATTGGTTCCCGGCGAAAATACTACCCGGAGATTCTTTAACATATTTGATGGGCGCGCTTCTTGCAGCTGGTGTCATTGTAGGAAATATGGAAAGAATAGGAGTGATAGTGATGATTCCGTTCTTCCTTGAATTCTTTTTGAAAGCTCTATCAAGATTCAAAGCAAGTAGTCTAGGAAAACTTAGAAAAGATGGTACGATTGAGAATGTTTACGGGAAATACGCATTTAGTTTAACACATATTGTGATGATTTTGGGGAGGTTTAGGGAAAAACAAATAGCAGGAATTCTTATTCTTTCAGAAGTTTTGTTTGTTACGTTGGGATTTGTTCTTTATCTTTTCCAATAAGATAGATTTAATTTTATTTGAATAATTGCTGATGGATGGAAATCTTTCTGAGATAAAGTCCAATACTTTTATTTCATTTTCATTGTAAAAGTTTAGGAAATACAGGACTATGAAATAAATTACTGTAAAGAATGCAGTTAAAATTCCACCCATTAGTAGATTAGGAACTTGGAATGAGAGAACGTATAAAATGTAAAAGGTTGCGAAGCTGCTTGTGAAGATTTTAAACAATCCCGGATAATCTACTTTGAATGCCATGTATTTTCCAAGGTAATACAAACTTACAATAGTCATTAAAATTGTTGTTGATAGATACGCAAGAGATGTACCGAATGCGGAGAAGAAATATGTTAATGTTATTGAAGATATCAGATAGTAAATTGTAAACACTATCGAGATCATTTGAAATGTCATTGTTCTACCTATAGCATACAATGTTCGTGATAAGAGTGTGGCTACACCGAAAAATAATGAAGCAGTAACTAGAATTGGTACCATGCTTGCAGCGGGAAAGAAAGTAACTCTACCTATGAGGAATATTAATGGTTGTGGAAATATTGAAATGAAAAATAAAATCGGGAGAGATATCAGAAATGAATATCTCAATGCAATATTTAGTAAACTGCGTTGTTGTTCTATAGAATTTTTATTTCCTGATAGTTTAGATGTTATAGGAAATAATGCATCTGATATTATCCTTGGAATGTAGTAAATTTGACTTGCTAGAATCATTCCAACGGTAAAAAGGCCTGTTGCATAAGTGTCTTGCACTATTGTTATAATTAAATATTGTCCGCTTAGAAGCAACAACCAAAATATTTGAGTTGTAAACGATGGAATGGCATATTTCACAACTAATTTAATATCAGGCATTTTGAATTTTGTTACAATTTGTTTAATCACACCAATCCTAAGGAAGAATATTGAAAGAATTGAAACTGCATATCCTGTTAGAAATCCGAATATCTTAAAGCCGGCTACCAAAAGTGAACCAGACACTAGTAATTTGAGAAAATCACCTACTACTGCGGTAATTGAAAGATATCGCATATTCTGATATCCTCTAAGTATTCCTGCTAGGAAAAATGAAATTGAAAATGGAAGAAGAATTGAAACACTAAATAGAAAAACTGTGTGAGGGATTTTTAGTATACGAGTCATGTCGCTAGAAAATAACAACAAACATATGATTGCGATAATATTTAGGAAAATTGTGGTGAGCAAGAAAAACCATAGCACTGAATGAAGATAATTGTCTTTATTTTTTCCAGAATAGAAAGAAGTCAATCGTTGTGTTGTTTGCTCCATTCCAAAAACAAGTATGGATGCAAGGACGGCGCTGAAACTAATAGCTGTGCTCAATATTCCTAGTTCTTCCGGAAGTAAAGTCTTTGCAGCGAGTAATTGGAAAGTGAAATTAAGAATAATAGAGCCTATCCAACCTATTACTAGGTACAACGTGTTTGAAATTAATTTCCTACTTACTTCCACTATTCTCTACCTTCAATCGCTCCTCGGAATATGATCTATGATATAATTAAATTGCTTTTTAAAGATAGGTGATTTATTTGAAAAGTATCTTACTATTTTAAGATCGTCCGAAGTTATGAATTTCAAAATTAAAAGAATCGAAACGTAAATTACACTACTCGCAACGGCAAATAAGATTTCTTCGAAAAAGTTTAGATTGCTTGGAATGACCAAAAGAAATCCGTAAGTTATGAGGCCTGAAATTATTATTTTTGCTAAACTTTCATAAGGTAATTGGAATTTCAAAAATTTCTTAATATTGTAAATACTGAATGTTATCAAAAGTACGGAATATATCAAATACGCATATGACATTCCATTAGCTGAGAAGAAATATGTTAATGGTATAGCCAACAAAAGGAAAATTATAGAAGATATTATTGAAATGTTTCTTTGAATTTTAGGTTTACCGATTGCATATATGGTGCTGTTGAAAACCACACTTATTCCATACAAAACTGCCGCTGCTGAAATTATAGGAATTAATTCAGATGCTGCCAAGTATTCTGGACCAGAGAATAATAAAATTAATTTGTCGGAAAACATGTTGAAAAATATCAGAACGGGAATTGAAACAAATAATCCGTATTTCAGAACGAGATTGATAAAATATACTTGAGTTGTGTTTGATCCACTACGTGCAGATAATTGAGATGTTATTGGAAAGAGTGCTCGACTCAAAATTCTAAACACCATAATGAGTACGTTGGACAGAATGAATGCTACTGAAAAAATACCAGTTACTTCAGGTGATTTTATTAAACTGAGAATGGTAATTTGACCGTTTGTCAACAAAATTGTACTAATTGTAACTATAAAAGATGGAATAGCATACTCGAATAAAATGTTTTTCTTGTCAATATTCTTAACAGAGAGATCTAATTTGGGCAATAATCGAAATCGAAGCAATAAAACCAAAACAGTCCCAACACCAAATCCTATTATTGGACCTAAAAATTTGAATCCGAAGAACATGAGAACTATAGATAAACCGAGTTTTGCTGTGTTAGATATAAGATCGATGAAAAATAGACCTTTCATGTTCTGATAACCAGTTAAAATACTGAAAAATATTTGGGACAATGATGCAGAAATTACAATAGCTGATAAGAAATAAAATACATGCGCTGGAATTTCAAATAATTGGGATAGAAGTGGTGCACCAGCCACAAAAATTATTCCTATGATCAAACCTGAAAACAAAGATACTATTAGAGAGAACTTGATCAGCTCTTTGGCTTGTGTAAATTGTTTCTTTTCAAGATATTCTGGAAGAAGTTTTATGATCGCAATCGATAATCCTAGTCCAGACAGCCCAGAAAGCATGATTATCAAATTTATTGAAGTTGACGCTACACCATAATCGGAAGGAAGTAGGAATTTACTTGCAGTAGACCAGAAAAATAATGACAGGGCTGAAAGAATGACATAATCTAATGACAGGAAAAAAGTATTGGAGGCTAAGCGATGTTTAATCTTGTTGAGATCATTTCTCATAATAAGATAGAAACTAATTAATTTTTATGTTTTTGTACGTTATTTAAAGTGATCTGGCCAAGTGAAATAAATGTATCCAAAAGTATCTTTACTCTGGGTGAACTATAACAGCTCGGAGTTCAAGAATGTCATCAAGGAATCTATTTCTAGCATTGAAAAGTTGAATTATCCTGATTTTGAACTGATTGTGATAGATGGTTGTTCAACAGATGATAGTCCAGATTATGTTTTGGGATTACTGAAGAAATCTAAATTAAAGTACAAGTTCATCAAACAGAAAAAAAATCTTGGATTACACAGTTCTTGGAATGTTGGTTATGAAGCGCTGAGTTCAAGGACAAAATATCTGATGCTGGTGAATAATGATGTTAAACTTTACCCGAATTCTGTGAAGGAGTTTGTTTCTAGAATGGAGAAGGACCCGAAAATAGGAGCTCTCAATGGAATAGAGTTTAGATGGAATTCTAAAGTGGTTGATCATGCGGGAATGATGTTTGATGAGTTATTCACAACTACGCCATTGTCGCAGGGATATGAAGAAAAGGATTGTGAGAAGAAAGAACATGTGATATCAGTTGCTTCATCTGTTTTAGGGATGTTTAGAAGAAGTGCGACAGATAAATTGGGCAAGCCTTTGTTGGAAGAAAACATGGTCAGACATTTTAATGAAACGATACTTGGAGCGAGAATTTGGAATGAAGGATATAAGATATTGTACGTTCCCATCAAAGTTGGGGAACATTATACAAGAATGATTAAGGAAAGTAGATCATTCAAAAGAATTTATTACGCCACACGAGGTTGGTTAACATTATTGTTCATATCAAACAGTCCTTACAAGAAATCTTTTCTACAAGATTCATATTTAGCAAAGCAATTATTGAATCGCTTGATGAAAGGATTTGATTTCAAAAATTACAAGGAAGCAATAAGCTACTATAGAGAAGTTTCTAAAGATGCTGAACAAAAGGCTGCAGGGTTGATGAAAAGGAAGATAAAAATCGACCTTTACAAAATACCTCACATAAAGGGATTTAGATATTATTGGGTATTTCCGAGAACTGTAACGAAAATGGTGCAGCCGAATAAAAAATTCACAGAATTGATGAAGAGCAAGTCGGTGTACATTCCAGAGGGAGTTTAATTATTTCTCACACAAAGTAAGTTAGTAACTCTACCTTTTTCAAATTTCTTTTTACCGGCGAGATAAGTTTTCAACAGATATTCTTTTGTTACTGGCTGTTTCTTTTCCCCATTAACATCATAGAATGTAAAATTATATTTTGACAACATTTCAAGATATTTTTCCGCATCAATGGCATATTGAAGTCTTTCTGGGAAGAATTCTGTGAGAATTTTCACGTTTTTATTTTTTGTAACGAGATTTTTCATCCCTTCGAGTGCTTTTCCTTCCGATCCTTCGATGTCCATTTTGATAAAATCAATGTGATTATCTTCATTTTTGAAGAAATCGTCCAAAGTTATCACATCCACTTCAATTGATTTGTCGCTCAGTGAAGAATCTACTATCTGACTGTTATCAGTATCTCCAGCAAGAAACAAATTGGTCTTGCCGGTCTTGTTTGAAACAGCTTTGTTCACACATATGATATTTTTGTATCCATTTTGATCGACATTCTTCTTTAGAATCTCAAAATTACTTGGGTCTGGTTCGAATGCATAAACTTTACCAGATGGACCGACTAATTTTGCTGCCAATAATGTGTAATATCCTATGTGAGCTCCGAGGTCTATTACCGTATTTCCGTTTTTAATTTCCGTTTTGAAAGTTTCAACCTCATTTTTCTCTCCCCAGCGGTTGAATAATGAAATATCATGACTAATATCACCTACATCGGTTTTAGGAAAGGAAATTTTATGACCTTCAAACTCGACATAATCCGGCTTTAGATTGGAAAAGAGGAATTTGTAGAATATACTTATTGGCCATATTCTGCTCAATCCTAATCCTGAAAATATTCTAACAAATCTCTTGAATATCTTGAACGATAAATTTCGCATAATAGATTAACTTCATAGCAAATATTAAAAAGATGTGACGTTTGCCAACAAACTGAATCTATGAAGGTGCTTCTGGTGAATTTAAACTGTATGTCAATATTTTATATTCATTTGTTCCTTCCGGATTGAAAATTTCAAATGTATCTATAGATGAATAGTTGGTATATCTCACAAGATACTGCAATAAGATAAAGTCACCGCTTCCTATGGTACCTACTAATTGGTTATATTTGGTAACTTTCCAACCGATTAAATTATAGTTTTCTTCGTTCCCTAAAATCTCCTTAGAATCCGCCAATAGAGAAATCAATTGTTGCTTAGATGTTTCATTTGGAAGGGCTCTACTATCAAATAATTGTGATATAGCTTGATAGTCACCACTATTGTACTTAGTATAAAAGATATCTACGACTCCCATGGCGTTATCTTTTTGCACATTAAATTGTTCGGAATCCACACATCCAGAAATGAAGATTATACCGATAATGGTAAATACATAAGCAAATCTCACATTACTAAATGTGAAAACGATTTTAAATTTATTTATTACTGTTTCAAAACGACATTGACATACTATTTGCGATATTAAGGAATGATAGATAATTTCAATAAATATTTATAGTAGAAGTATCAAGTCTATTGGTATGAAAATTCTTGTAACTGGAGCGGCCGGACACATCGGCAATCATATGACCCGATACTTGTTGAATCAAGGTCATGAGATAGTAGTCTTGGATAATTTGTCTTTTGGATCTAGAGAAAATCTCAAGGATCTGGAAGGTAAGATAACATGGATACAAGGCGATATGAGAAAGATGGAAGATGTTATGAAGGCTATGGAAGGGGTGGATGTCGTTAACCACCAGGGAGGACCTTCTTCGATGCTGATGTATGTTGACGAACCTGTTGATAGAACTTATTCGACTGTCATCGGATTTTTGAATATTTTGGAAGCAATGAGGAAGATGGATATTAAGAAAATTGTTTATGCAAGTTCGGGTGGAGTTTATGAAGGAAATCCTTGCCCTCATCATGAAAATTTACCTTTAAATCCTCCTGATTTGAAAGCTTTGGCAAAGAAATTTGTTGAAGATATGGCGAACTTGTACACAACTCAATATGGAATCAAGAGTGTTGGTATAAGACCATTCATGGTGTATGGTGATAATGAAAAATCTAAGGGTGAATATGCAAGTACAATTTCACTTTTTGTTTGGATGATGCTTAAGAAAGAAAATCCAACAGTTTGGGCTGATGGTAATCAGATGCGTGATTTCATTCATGTTGAGGATGTAGTTAGAGCATATGCACTTGCGATGGAGAAGGACTTTCCAAAGGCAGAAGTGTTTAATGCTGGTACTGGAGTTGAGACTAGCATGAATCAGGTGATTCAATACATCAACGAATATCTTGGAACAAACTACACTCCAATTTACGTACCTCCAAAGTTACCTGTTTATACTAGAAGATCACTCGCAGATCCAACTAAAGCAGAAAAGGTTCTTGGATTCAAGGCAGAAATTCCTATCAAAGAAGGAATCGCACGAGTCATAAGAGCTAATGGTGGACCTGCTCAATCTGTGTAAATGGAAATAAGTTAAATATTACCCTAATCTATGCATCAACAATCTACTCAAAAGTTATTTTACTGAGTATTCTATCGTCCTCACAATCCTTCTCAATTTTAAATATTAATGTATCGGGTAATTTCCCATTTTTCGGTATAACACCTTTTATATCATATTCAAAATCAACATCCCATGCAATATTATATTTTTTTGCCAAATGTACCAAGGCTCTTATCCAAAATTCCGCATCAAGTAATATTCCACTACTATCTTTAATGATATCTTCTTTTGCTCCAATTTTTGTCAAAAATTCGATTTTATTTTTGCCAAAATCACTCAAATTTCTTTTAATCGGTGGGGAAGGATTATCATCATTCCAAAACCTTTTCAATTGAATTTTACCTATTTCATCGATCAATTTTTCTCTAAGATTATTTTCAGTGTGTCCTATTACTGTAAACCGTGCTATTTGGGACATATTACTTTCCTGAATTTATTAAATTCATCTGTTTATCTTTCATTCCACAACATGCGGTTCTGGATTAGGAACAATTATTTTTCCTGAATATCCTTTTGCTCTAAGTTTTGGTATAATATCATCCTTTATGTTCCAAGGCAGCAATAATGCATATTCTGGGTTGTCTTCGAACAATTTTGACTCGGGTAATATTTTGATGTGCATTCCAGGTGAGTATTTACCGATTTTTAATTCACTAGTCTCTGCAAGATAATCGAGCATACTTGAATCAATCTTACAGAAATTCAATAACGTTGTCCCTTTGGCTGGTGCTCCAATTCCCACTATTCGATGACCTTTAGATTTAGCATCGTGAAGTATCATTGTTAATTTCTTTCTGTTGTCATTAACTCGTTTTCTAAAATTGTCAAAATTTTCATGAGAATTAAGATTCATTTGTTTTTCTTGTTCGAGTAATGACTTTACAGAATCTGAAATAGGATATGCGCCTTTCTTACAAGCAATTATACGAATTGATCCACCATGAGTTGGAATACGTTCTGCATGAAATACATCCATACCAAAACGATTGAAAAGATTCACAAGAGCTTCTACTGAATAATATCTGAGATGTTCATGATAAATGGCGTCGTACTGGAGTTTCTCTATCATATCAACAATGTAATGACATTCAGCTAGGAACACTCCCTTATCATCGAGAAGCAATTTCACTCCTTCAATTATTGAAGCTAGTTCCTTTGCATGAGGAATCAAACTTAATCCTGTTATCAATTTTGCTTTACCATGTTCACGTAAGATTGATTGTGCAAGGTTTTCATTAAAGAAATCTTTGATCGTAGATATTCCATTCGCCATTGCAATATCAGCTACACTTGCTGGATCTACACCAAGAATTCTCATGTTTTGTTTTTTGAATTCCTGAAGTAATGCACCATCGTTGGATGCTATATCAATAACAAGATCTTTTTCAGTAAGAGTAAACTCTTTTACAAATCTTTCAGCTAGAGATTTCATATGGACCAGAAGAGGTTTGTTGGAAGTGGACGTGTAAACATATTGGTCAGTGAAAAGAATTTTTGGATCGACTGCATAACTAAGTTGAACGAGTTTACAATCTTCACAAAAGAATACTTTTAATGGATAGAATGTTTCGCTTTCGTTTAGTTTTTCTTCGGATAAGAATGCATCGCTCGGAGGTTGATGACCTAAATCGAGAACTTCATATGAATTAGAGCTCGAGCATATTTCACATTTCATAGTATAAGTTGTGGGATGATAAATTCTTAAATTAAACTGCTTGATGAGAATTATTTTTCTTAAACCATTCAATTGTCGAGTCCAATCCTTGTTCAAAACTTACTGTAGGCTCCCATCCTAGTAATTTCTTTGCAAAAGAGTTATCACCACACATTCTCATAGAACCGGGAATTTGTTTATTCAAAACTGAGAGTGGTGCGTCAAACCTTTCAGATATTTGTTTGGCTATATCGATTACTTTTATCTCACGTCCATATCCTATGTTGATAGGTCCTCCAACAAAATCAGTTTGAGCAGCTTTGATCAACGCATCTACAGCATCGTTAACAAAAACAAAATCTCTAGTAGGTTTGTCTGTCCATATTTCAAGTTTTTTGTCCTTCATTGCTTGAGTTATTACGGTTGGTATGAAGAATCCTTCATTTTGTCTTGGTCCGAATATGTTGAAAAATCTGAAGAAAACAATTGGCATGTTGTGCTCTCGTATAAAAGTCATGCACATGTCTTCACCTAATTTTTTGGAAACTCGATAAATGTCACCAGTCTTGTAAACATCAACCACTTGAGTAGGATGTTTCTCGTCTATCGGAAGGTATTTTGGTTCGCCGTAGATTAATGCGGTTGACGTGAATACCAATTTTTTCAGAGATGCAATTTTCACCGCAGATTTCAGAACATTATAAGTTCCTAAAACATTTACTTTGAATGCAACATCATATTGTTCATTACTAATAGAAGGAGATGTATATGCCGCTAGATGGAATATGTAATCAAAATCTCCTGGAAGTATAAAGTTGTATTCGGTTATGTCTTGTTTGATAAAAGATACCTTACCTTCAAGATGTTGGATATTTTTTCCAAACTCTACATCAAGTACACTTACATTTGCACCCAATTCGAGCATTTTTTCAGCTAAGTGACTTCCTATGAAACCCGATCCTCCAGTTATCAAAACTTTTTTATTTTGCCAATCCATATTTAACTCTCTACTTTATCTTTTAAATTTTTACGAATGAGTGCTCTCCAACAACAAGCTGAACTATTTTCGAGGGTGTTCCTGACGCTTCTGAAATATTAACATTCTTTCCTATCAAACTATCAACAATTCTTTGCTTGCAGTTTATTTTCGAATCTCCAATAACGATGCTTGATTCAATTTCTGCATTTTCGATTGTCGTATTGTCTCCGATTGATGTGTAAGGTCCGATGTATGCCGTACTTTCAATCACACAATTCTTTCCGATGGCAGCTGGCCCTCTTACAGATGCTCCTTTCTTTATTACAGAACCTTCGTCTACATTCACTTTACCAATTATTGTTGCACCATCTTCAATTGTACCTTTGTTAGAAGGTTTTAATTCATCCAACAAGAGTCTGTTAGCTTCCAAAATGCCTGAAGGGTCTCCAGGATCTTTCCACCATTCTGCATCTACAATTTCATGATGAACATTCTTCCCTCTATCAATAACACCTTGTACTGCATCTGTAATTTCATATTCGTTTCTTGCCGAAGGTTGGAGATTTTCTATTGATTCGAAAATTGAATTATTGAACATGTATATCCCGACCATTGCCAGATCACTTGGAGGAATTCGTGGTTTTTCAACCAGTCTTACAAGTTTTCCGTCTTTTATTTCAGCAACACCGAATCTGTTTGGATTCTGAATGCTTTTTAGTAAAATTACGCTGTCTATACTGGGATCGGAAAATTTCTCAAGATATTTTTTGATACCGCCTTTCACTATATTGTCACCAAGATGAACAACAAATTTACCATCGTTATTGTTAGATGTGAGAAATTCCTTTGCAACTTTTACTGCATGAGCCAAACCTTTTGGTGCATCTTGTTCGATATAAGTAACTTTGATATTGAATTGAGACCCATTGCCTATTGCATCTTTTATTTCTTGTATTCGTTGAGGTGTATGTCCGACTATGATTCCTATATCAGTAATTCCAGCTTCCTTTAGAGTTTCTATCGGATAGAACAACATTGGTTTATTTGCTAAAGGTATCAAGTGTTTGTTTGAAGTGTGTGTTATGGGCCTCAAACGTGTTCCATGCCCCCCTGCCAGTATCAAACCTTTCATGAAATCATCTCTTTAAATCCCACACTTTACATATAAGCGTTAATTTATTAAAGGTAATTGTTGGTTTGATGATACCGCTGTTTAGACCATGGGTTGGTAAGGAAGAAGCTGATGCTGTAGCCGAAGTTATAAATTCTGGATGGCTGGGAATGGGTCCGAAGACGCAGGAATTTGAAGAAAAGTTCGCCAAGTATGTGGGAAGTGACTATGCAATATCTTTGAATTCTGGAACTGCTGCTCTGGATATTGCGGTGAAGGCTTTGGGGGTAAATTCTGGTGAAATACTTGTTCCTTCATTGACTTTTGCTGCTACAGCGAATGTTGCTTTATACAATAATGCCAAACCCGTGTTTGTGGATATTGAAAAAGATACTAATTGCATGAGTGTGGAGGATTTGAAAAAGAAAATAACATCTAAGACGAAAGCAATTATTCCTGTGCATTATGGTGGGCATCCATGCGATATGGATGAGATTATGGAAATAGCGAAATCGAAGAATATTCCTGTCATAGACGATGCTGCGCATGCTGCTGGAGCTGAGTATAAGAATCGTAAGATAGGATCTGTGGGGGATGTTACTTGTTTTAGTTTCCATCCTGTTAAAAATCTCGCCACAAATGATGGGGGGATGGTTACTACAAATGATCAAAAGATTTATGAGAAAATTAAGAAGTTGAGATGGTTCTGCATAAACAAATCTACATTCGAAAGAGCTGAGACGAAGAAATATTCTTGGTATTATGAGATTGATGGACTAGGTTACAAGTCACATATGAATGATGTCACTGCTGCGATTGGACTGATGCAGTTGAAGAAGCTGGATGAAGGGAATGAATTGAGAAGAAAAATTGTTGAAGAGTATATGAAAGCTTTCAAAGATCTTAATTGGATGGAATTACCAGTGGAGAAGACACATGTAAAGAGTTCATGGCATATGTTTGTGCCTAAAGTGGAGAATAGAGATGGATTGATAGAACATTTGACTGGGATGGATATATCTGCTGGAGTACATTACCTTCCACTGCATCTGCAACCATTCTTTAGTGGTCTTATCAAGAAGAATGAGATAAAAAATGCTGATGTTCCAGTGACAGATGAAGTTTGGAAGAAGATAATTACGTTACCCGTATTTCCGGGGTTGATGAAAGATGATTTGCAGAAGGTAATTGATGCTGTTAGAACATTCTCATCGAGTTAGATACTAAATTTTATTCTTTTACCATAGTCTTTGATTATTTTTTTGACAGCTTGCTTCTTATTTCGCAATTTATAAAAAATTTTTACAAGATTAACTATTCTACTTTCCTCATCGTCCAAGTCAAATTGCATTTTTGACATAATAATAAATAGCATTTTATATTAAAAAGATATCTTTAAATATAAATAATATCTAAAAGATACTTAAAGATATAATGAAAGCTGTCGTAAAAGTAAGCCTTATTGCTCTAGCGGTTGCTTTTTTAGTGATTTCTTTAGGATTTATCATACCATTTCTTTCAGAATCGACTATAGCAGATGGAATGCAGGCTGGAACTGAGAATTTTAAAATAACATATAATGTCATAACAGAAGACGTGACAGGTACTGGGATAGTTTATACGCCTCAATGTTTCGAATGTCATCTACCAATTAATTTTTCTTACTCTGGTTCCACTGCTCCAGACTCTGTGAATATTCCTCTTTCAAAGTTCACTCATACCTGGAATAAAATTAATCAAAGCGATGACATCAGCTTAACTGGGATAAGTATTTTGGTGAACAAAACATTTGTGAGTGAGTTCAATAACATAACAACCATATGTGAAAATCAGACTGCTGTCAATGAAACTAATTATAGCGAATGTGTATATGAAAACAATCCATATCAAGTTCAGGGATGGAGATGGGAATGGGAATCTTTATCATCCGATTTGACTTTTGAGAAAAATAAATGGTATGTAATCGATTATATTGCAGAAAGAACTCCGAGACTTGGTGGTTATGCGTCGGATCTTATACCCAGCATAAACTCCGTAGAGCTTAGTAATTTAGCATGGTTTAATTCAAGTTACCATCAAAGAACAAATTTCACAGTTTTTGTACCTTCTAGTACTATAGCATATATTTCAGCAAATACGACAGTAGTGATCCCTATAAACTGGGATACTGCTACGGAAATTTCGGAAGGTCAGCTTAATAGTAATGGTTCGGATTTAACTATTGTAAATCAAAACAATACTCAGCTCAGTTGGACATGGTGTGAATATGGAAATCCAACATATGGAATAAATAAAGCGAATACTTGCATATTTGTTAAGGATGTGTTAAGAACAGACAACACAACTGTGATATCTTTCTACCATGATAACCCAAACGACAATGTATTTGCTAATTCATCATTTAACAATACATTTTCGCTAAGAAACACCGTAAATCTAGTATCATTGATATATGGTGGGACAAATGGTACCCACATACCAGACAGAGAAGAAGATACCAGATGGGGTGGTGGAATATTCTCGAAAAGTGCGGGAAGCAATGTTAATAATGCGACTGGACTAAAGGTAACTGGTATTAATGTCACTGCCGGAACTACTACATATTTCATATCAAACGAAAGTGCAACATTCCCAAATAGTCCAATTAGTTTATATTACTGGTATAGAACTCCGGCGAATGCCATAACAGCTTCGGCATATATTCTCACCACCACGGGGGAATCCTTCGGTGTGAGAACCAATGTAGCTGGCCAACCTATATACTATTCATCCTCTTCTGCAACATCCTTGGGAAGCCAAACTACAAGTCAATGGTACTTTGGTGCTGTTCGCGATGATTCAGCAAATGGAATACGACTATCAGGGTTCGCAGATAATAGTTTTATCGGTTCGACAACGACGTCTGGAACAAATGGACATGGTGGACAGGTAATATTATTCGCTAAATCCGGTGGAACATTTGATTTTTCAGGAATATTACAAATTTTAGCTATCTACAATGGTACTTTAACTGATAATGAAGTGAATGCGACATGGGCAGTGTGGAGCAATAATTCGCTTGTGGTAAAACAAGGTGAAGAAAATGTGGGGGTTTCCATAGGCGCGAATGAAACGGTCGGAAGGTCCGCAATTGAACAAGGTATAGGAAATTCTTCTATATCAGGAACTACAATCTACACAGATCAGCAAATTTATGTAAGATATGTAAATACAACCCAACAATTGGCGAGGTTTGACAAAGTAACCAAGTTCGGAAATCAAATCTGGGCGTTCAACTATTTTTACAACACTAGTTCTTCTTTCACAAATATGCAGAATATAACACCATCGCTTTACATTCTGGAAATTGCAAATATGAGCGAAGCCTCTCTAAGAACTAGAATATCAACATTTATCAATCAGACAAATGTTTCATGATGGTGACATGCATTTGAAACAGTTTAAAAATTATCAGAAGAAAACTCTGTTATTTGTATTTATTGTAACGTTGATTGGATTTGGATCAATTGTTGTCGCAGATGATAATTACAAACCATATATTCACAAAGCCAATGTACCAGACCATCCAAAGATAAAATTATACGGAAGTTATCAAACAAATTTATTTCCCGGAGCTGCAACATATTCATATCCTATAGAAGTGCCTCAGGGAACAAATGGTCTACAACCTTCAATATCAATATCATACAATAGTCAAACCGCAAAACAGAGACCTGGGATACTGGGTGCTGGATGGTCATTGACACAAAACTACATATACAGAGATGTTAATTCGACTCCAAGTAATACAACCGATGATGAATTCAAATTAATTCTGAATGGAGGTTTCTATGATCTGGTATATGACTCTTCAGATAGTTTACATCATACTAAAATAGAATCATTCTTTAGAATACAGAATTTAACTGGCGCACCTAATACATACGGAACGTATTGGGTCGTTACTACAAAAGAGGGAACACAATTTAGATTTGGTTATAATACAGATTCAGAATTAGCATCAAATACAGGAAGAAATTACGCTTTGAGATGGAGTCTGGATCAAGTTCAGGATACGCATGATAATAAGATATTCTATTCGTACTCAGAAAATCCCAATACAATGGACAATGGCACATCATATATTTCTCAAATTCTTTACAATAATGACCAGAAAAGAAAAGTTAGTTTTGTATACGAAACCTCTGTCAGACCTGATGTAAGGACTATATATGATCAAGGAAATTTGCTGAATGAAACTAGAAGACTCTCGGAAATTAGGATTCTTGTGAATGACAGTTTGGTTAGAAAATATCAGTTTGAGTATTCAAACCTGACAGGAGAAAGATCTGTATCAGCATTATCGAAAATAAAGTTTATTGGTGCAGACAACTCCTCTATATTGCATCAGATTTTATTTGATTATCATGCAAGCACATCACAATACACGAATGCATCGAATTTATATGAACCACCTCCATCTCCTTACCTGTTTGACGCAATAGGTGCAATCGACGAAGGTGTAAGGCTTGTAGATTTCAATAACGACGGTTTTGTTGATATTGTAAAGGGAGACGCGTCATCACCAGCCACGAAAAAATCATGGTTCAATAATAGAACTGGATGGAACGAAACTACTTCCTGGATATTGCCTGAATATATTGTGGATAGCAGTAACACGGATAATGGAATAAGGTTTGTTGACTTTGATGGTGATGGTTTCTTAGACATACTTCGAGGTAACAATGGACTTAGGAATGCATGGAGGAATAACGGTACTGGATGGGTGAACGCATCATCCGTATGGAATCCTCCAATTGATTTTTACACCGGTGGTGAGCTTGGGGTTGTGTTGATAGATTTCAACGGTGATGGTAGAACTGATATCCTGAAAGCAAGTAACACACATGGCAACCAATCTTACATGAACAACGGAAACGGGTGGACAAATACAACTTCTCAATGGCAGTCGCCAGATTATTTTCTATTTGCAACCAATGATGCAGGCAGCAGAATTGAGGATGTCAATGCAGATGGTCTGCCTGATATTATCAGAGGATATGATAGGGAAGTTAATGTTAGAAAGACATGGCTGAATAACGGAAGTGGATGGACTCTGCATGATGTATGGAGTCCTCCTGTGGTGTTCACTTCGAATGCAAAAACTGATACAGGTGTAAGATTTTGGGATGTTAATGGAGACGGGCTTCCTGATCTTATTGAAGATTATGCAGATGCAACAGAAACTGTAACACATGCTTATATAAATAATGGCAACGGATGGACTCAGAATGATTCCTGGGTATCTCCTGAACATTTCACTGTTAACGGCAGGAATTATGGCAGAAGGCTTGCTGATGCAAATGGTGATGGATTTGCAGATATAATCATATCTTATACTGAAAGTGGTGTGACACAAAGGTACACTCAAGTGAAGAACTTTTCCACACCTTTCATGCTCAAGAGTATCACAAACGAACTGGGAGGTGTGACAACAATCTCCTATGGAAATTCCACATCATTCAACAATACAGGAAATGACTCGCTATCTGACATCGGCTTCAATGTCTTTGTGGTGAAGAATATCACATACAACAACTCATTGTCCGGTGCATTTAATTCACTCTTCAATTATTCCTACAATTATTCCGGGGGCAGGTATGACTACAATGATACCGACTTTAGGGGATTTGCTGTTGTAAATGAAACATTGCCGGATAGCTCTCTTATCATTCACCGGTTCCATCAGGATGACGCTCTTAAGGGCAGGGAATATCTTACAGAAGTTTACAATTCTTCCGGAAGTATTTTCTCCGAGGATGAAACCCTATTCAATTTCACAAATACAACTGTGAATGTTACGGGGAATTACTTTAAAGTTTTCACTGCCGCGCAGATCAGCTACAGCCATGATGGAAGTTCGACAAATCCGAGAATAACCAATGTCACGTATGCTTACGATAGCTTTGGCAATGTCATCAGCAGAAGACTTCTTGGTGATGTGAATGCAAGCGGGGATGAAAAGTATGAGAATTACTCCTATGTGATTAACACGACGAACTGGATTGTTGACAAATTGAGTTTGTACAGATTATTCTCAGACAACTCCACGAAAGTTAAGGAGATTAAATATTCCTATGACGGGCAAGTATTCAATAAGAATGCAACGAAAGGCGATGTTACTGCTGTTGAACAGTGGAACAGCAACGGCACTCATCCGATTGCGAGATTTGAGTATGATGGGTTTGGAAATGTAATCAAGGAGATAGATCCTCTCGGAAGGCAGACTAGTTACACTTACGGGTTGAGGGATACTACATTCACACTCATTGACAAGATAACAAATGCCCTCGATCATCAAACTGACTTCAAGTATGATCTTGGAACTGGCAATCTTCTTTGGAAGAAACAAAACGGGATATACACTTACTTTACTTACGACACTTTCGGGAGAATTTCTAAAGAAATACAGCCGTTTGATTCGAGTGACCTTCCTACTAAAAGTTACAATTATTCATTCGACGGCGCTGCGCCTGAATCTATTGTAATAACTCAAAGAATTTCCGGGAACAGGACATACGATACTTACTTTTACTATGATGGTCTTGGAAATTTCATCCAGTTCAAAAAACCAAGTGATGGAAATAGGCAGATTGTCAAGAATCTTTTCTATGACGGATTGGGTAGAGTTTCTGCAGAAAGCAATCCTTACTTTACAACATTCTCAACTGGATTAACAACAACGCAGAATTCTAATTTCATCAATTACACCTATGACTCATTATCCCGAGTGACTAATGTAACGAATCCTGATGGCAATAGCTCTAAGATAGTCTTCAACCGCTGGAACATCACTGCATACGACGAGAACAATCATCGAAAGATGTACGTCACCGATGCATATGGAAGAATAGTTAATGTTCTTGAATACAACAACGACCCTGTATTGAAACAGAACTTCGAGACCGACGCGTATATCACGGTGTATCAGTATGATACTTCCGACAATCTTGTAAAGATTACAGATGCATTGGGCAACCAATTTGCATTTGTTTACGATTCTCTCGGAAGAAGGATTGAATTGAGGGATCCTGATCTTGGGAATTGGAGTTACATATATGATGTTGCTGGGAATTTGATTCGTCAGGTTCAAGTTGGTGGAGGGAATCTTGTCACTGGAGATGGATATTACAGGGAGTACAATGAGCTGAATCAACTGACGAAGATCAGGAATGGTTCCACGGTCACTGCAGGGCAATTGGAGAATTACACCTATGACCCGTTCGGCCAGAGGATCAAGATCATGCGAAACGACTCCGTCAAAACTATCGTCTACACTCCATTCAAGGAATTAACAAGAATAGTCAACACATCGGGCACGTATGATTTCGTTTATGTCTACGACGAAAATGGATTGATCGCCAAGATCGATCCGGGGAATACGAAGAGGTATTACCATCTTGATCATCTGGGATCAACATCATTAGTGACGAGGCAGACTGGAAGTTCTTTCGAGAATACGCATTATTCTCCTTACGGGGAAGTCCTTAGCGGAGGAGTGAAGGAGGATAAGTTGTACACAGGGCAGTTCTCCGATGATTTGGCTGACCAGTATTATTATGGGTGCAGGTATTACAAGCAGGGAACTGGGCAGTTTGTACAGCCTGATCAGTTCATTCAAGATCCGTACAATCCACAGAATCTTAATCGGTATGCATACACGCTCAATAATCCATACAAGTATACCGATCCGACGGGGTGCATCATACAATTTGGACAGTTGGCAATAGGTACGAGTCTAATTGCTTCATACTTTACAGTAGTTTATAGTGATGTATTAACGCAACTGGTTACTGGGTTTATTTCCAGTATTAAAGCACCGTCACAATTGAATCCGCAACCTTTAACTCCTGTAGATCCAGCAAAACCATCAACTATTACACCGCCAACAACAGGAGGAAATGTTGCTCCTAGTATTAATCCTAGTAATCAACCTTCACCAAGCGATATTATTGGTGAGACTATCGAGAGAGGAATGCAAGGAGTCACTCAAGCTTCTTCACAAGGTAGACAAACTACGATAACAGAATCCTTTTGGGATAAAGGAACGTTTCAATCATCTAAAGACTCCATTACATATCATAACAAAATCCATGGTAAGGGATTAACATCTGAAGAACAAACTAAAAGAGGTATCGATCTCTGGAATAAATACAAAAATGGCGATCCTTCCATAAAAACCGTTAGTGAAAAAGTACCTATTGCTGGAGGAAGAGAAGGTGTTAAATTAGTTGATAGATCTAACAATTGGTTTGGAATATACACAAAAGAAGGTAAAATTGTATCTACTGGATTTCGTAAATAGGTGTGATAATGAAAAATGAAATGGGAAAAATCAGAATAAAAATAAAACAACTTTACAACTATTTGCAAGGAAGACATTTTCCAAGATTAAAAAATAATTTTAATAGCATGAAATTAGAAGACAAAGTTCTCGATATAAGGATAGATTTAATAGAATGGGATGCATGGGTTGTGGGATATACTGATACTTTAATTAAATATAAGGAAGTTAAATGGGACAACGATCAGTTACTTTCAGATGTTAAAAGAATTGATAAACTTTTTGATGAAGTAAAAATACCTACTTTGGAAAAGATAGGAAACATATTTTTCGATTCTTTGATTGAGCGTAAAGAAAAAATCAAAGAATTAGTCAATCTACTTATACAATACAAAAACGAACTCGAAAAATCAAAACTGAAGGAGGATAAGTCCTAATGCAACAATTTTCAATATCTCCGCATAAATTACCTGAAGATGATGGAATTCAACAAAATTTACTTCAATTTATCTCTAATTTCGATATCAAATTAATAATAAAATTATTTTTGTTTTCATTAATTTCACTTGTTTTAATTCCTACATTATCTCGTGCACAAGATCTTACATATGATTTTGATACTAATCGTGTGAATATAACATACGACTCGCTAAATAGAATTCTCACTAAAAACTCATCTACAACAAGCGCAAACTACACTTATGATGGCTCATATCAAGGCACGTTGACAAACATCAGCTTTGACAACTCTACCTACAAGTATGAATACGATAACAAACTAAGACTAACAAATGAAACTAAGATTATAGACGGAGTGACTTTCCAAAGATACATATATTACGACTCTATGGATAGAATAGGAAACCAGACATTTACGCCAGGAACAAATATCAACTACACCTACAACAACCAAAGCAAGATAAGCGCGGTCTTTGGCCTTATCAGTAGTGTATTTCACAATGAATTCGACAATCCTGTTAATAGAAGTTACAACAACACCCGATTAACTGAATACCTCTACGACAACAAGGGAAGAATAACGCAAATCAAAACAAGCACGTTGCAACACATGAATTATACATATGATGCCGTGGGGAATGTGTTGACAATCAACGACTCTGTCAATAACAGACTATATAGAATATCATATGACTTTTTGGACAGATTAATCAACACGACAATAGGCGGTATAAGCTATGTATACTCCTACAATGAAATAGGTAACATCTTGAAGATAGTCAGGGACAACACAAATACAACCAAATTCTCGTACGGAACGAATCCTGTACATGCACCATCAAGAATAACAACAGGTGGTGTGGGTGCAGATGTTCACAAATTAAAAGAACTTTACTCAAATGCTAAGCAGAGGGTAATTGATTTCTTCCTTCCCAACGAGAAGAATGTCACAATATCTAATGCCAACTGGACGATTGATTTCGAGAATAATAACAAGATAAATTCGTCTATAGCTTTCAACATATCAACAAACGACACAATATGGGTAATAGCGGCTTATAATTATTCGAATGGTGGGTCTTATCCAATTAATACCACTGGGAGATCGGCGAATACATCCATAGATTATGAAAATGTTTCTGTAAAGTTCGGGGTTGTGATTCAGAATCTGACAATTAGCAACAGAAATACTTCAAACATAACTTTCGCATTGGGAATATTGAACAAGATGAATGTAACATCACAAAATATACAATGGTCATGTACTGGAGGTTTATCGGGAGGACCATTCACACTAACTGCAAATACCAGTAGAATAGACCTTATGAGTAGTAATTACTCTACACCGGGAATGAAAACATTTTCATGTACAACTACATCTGTCGACGGCAATGACACAAAAGCTGTTGAATTTGAAATCTCAGGATTGAAAATAGAGGATTATAACAATACCAGGTTAGCTGAAAATCAAAGAATGATTAACTTTACCATAAAGAATTACTGGCTACCATCAACTGTGACATGGTACATAACAAGCGATGGTCAGACATTTACTAATACAACTTCTTCAATTGGGACAAACGCAACTTCCCTAGTATCGCAGACAATAAATTACACAACCGACGGATCAAAAGACATTTACATTAACATAAGCTCTGGTGGCGTCGTGGATTATTATAACGAGACCTTGAGATTGGAAGCAATTGAGATAGAGGATTATGACACCGTCAATATTACATCAACTGACATGTTATTGGGATTCAAAGTTAGGAATAATTGGCATCTTAACCGCAGTATTAGCTGGAATCTAACAGATCCCTCCATAACCAGCAATAACTCGGTAAATATCGGGACTGATGAAATAACTTTCATCTTAATAGAGAATAATTATACATCAGCAGGGACTAAAAACCCTAAGGTGACTGTACATAATGGCACTTTCTTGGACTGGTTCACGGATAGATTTATGATTGAATAATGATAATTCTTTTGAAGAGTACTAAACCTTTTATTTCTATTGATCAATCTTACTTTAGATAGAATGAGAGAATGGGGTCTGATCTTTGTAGCATTTATTTCAATATTCAATTTTCTAATGTTCTCTACAAATGCATTTGACCTCAACATAACAACGTTTTCAGATGGAACATATTCCAAGATGTTAGAAGTCAATTCCTTGGGAAATATAGTTCACATAAGCGCGTATAAAAATACAACTGTTTTGAATGATCAAATTATGATGAGTGGTGTGCAAATTGCGACGCAAACTGGAATAAGTTCGAGCAACTTAACCAACGGTAATTTCGAAGCTAGTCTATCTAACTGGGAAGTTTGGGGAGCTCCAACATTTTGTGATATAGATACGCCAGATTGTCCTATAAATTGGTGTAATATCCTAGAAAATCAGTCATGCATAGTAAGTGCTATGAATGTAAATATATCTGATGAAACACCTTTCGGAAACTATTCTGCATACTTGGGACATTATTCCAAGGACGAATATACTTATCGTAGTTCCAAAGTAGAATTGCGACAAAATATCGGTGTAGTAAGTAGTAATTCTACGCTTTCATTCAATACTAAAGCCTTTTCAGAAAACACTCGCACTAAAGTTTACACATACTACGTAATCGTTAATAATGACAGCAATATCTTGTGGATGGGAAATGATAATGATCCCACATTGCCAAAAGAGTGGACACTTTTGAATTTTAGCTTAGCAAATTACACGGGGGAAAATGTTACACTAAAGTTTAGGTTTGAACAAACGCTCGGAAGATCTGTGGTGGGATCTGGAACAAGTTTGTGGTATTTGGACAATATAAAAGTTTTGCAAAGCAACACTACTTCTTATTCTGTCCTGATTCCTAACTCACCAAGTTTAGACATAGGAAATGATGGTACAGAAGAATGGAATTTTTCAGGACTATTCAATACAAGTCGAAATATATCTGGACTCTCCAATGCATTTACTAGCTATTTGAAAAATTGCACAATTGACATAACTACTAATAAATGCACAATTCCGATCAAGATTAGTTCCAAATCCGATGGCATAATAAATATTTCTAATATAAAACTTCAGATATCAGATTCATCAAGTCCAATAATAGATAATGTATCTTTTAACCCAATCTTTCACATACACAATGAAACTTTTATTGGAAGTGCAAATATTTCCGATAATTCACAAATCAATTCAGTCAATGTAACATTATTCACACCCTTGGACAAACAAGTTTTGCCTATGGCATTAATTGGTGGTCACGATTGGAATGGTACCTATGGGATTACTATAGACACCGCTAGTTTGCCAGGCAATTATACATTTTACATAAGTGCAGGTGATATTTTCGAGAATACAATCGATTCACAAAATTATACTTTTCAAGTATTACCAAAAGATCCGGAAATATTGTCAGCTGAACTATTGAACCCTGTGGAAGTTATAAACACTACTAACACATCAACGACACTCTTTTTATTTGCCGAGATCAGAGATGGTAGAATTATCAAGAATATATCTGCAACTCTTAGCAATCAAACAACCGTATTTTCACTTAATTTGACAAAAAACACTACCGGCTACTTCGGTTTACCACAAGTCAACCTGTATAGGTTCTCTCCGACTCTGAACAACACAGAATTATTATTTGGTAAAGCTCACAAAGTCACAATTTTTATAACCGATATTTTTGGTAACACTGCCAACAAAACATTCGGTGAATTCAAAAAATTACCCTCGCCGAATATTAGCTCCAGTATGTTAATATCGATCAACGAAACCAATGAAACATCAGTGAATGTTACTCCAAATGTTACGCTGCATATACGGACGCGAAATAATTTAACAAATGCATCTGTCAAAACATTATTATATAATAACAATCCTAGTGGGGATGACTCGGAGCTCAAAAATCTAGAAAAATATTACGAAATAACTGTCGACAATAATTTGAATAACAGCCTGCTTTGGACGTTGATAAAGATTTATTACACTGATGAAGAACTTGTGTCTAAAAGCGTTTCAGAAAATTTATTGAGGATTTCTTATCATCACCCTAATGGAACTTGGATTGTTTACAATAATCAAAATGATGAATACGGGGGAGGTGTTAACACACAAGACAATTATATATGGGCTAACACTAGTCATTTCAGTCTTTTTGGAGTTCATGTTCTACCTAACCCACCGCCATCTCCAACACCTTCACCATCGCCTAGTCCATCACCTTCACCAAGCCCGGATGGAGGACCTACAGAATTAAGTAATCCCAATAGTGGAAACACATCGCTAAGATCAAATGATGAAAACAATAGGCAAACGAACCAACCTCCGACAGCAGAACCTGATTCGAATAATAATACCCTGTCTGAGGAAAATGAAACTGCAGGTGACGACCAACCTACTCAATTCACAGAATCAACACTTCCAACTGGCTTCGCAACATTAATCCGTCCGGAACTTTATCCTGTCATTTCTGGTGTGTTGACCATCATCGCTTTAGGAAGCGTATATTTCTATTTCAAGAAATTCCGAAAAGCGGAAAAATTGAAAGTAAAAAAGGATTAAATAATTTAGCTAGCATACCCTTTAAATCATTATCAATTTTACATTATTTAGTGATTAGTTGATTCTACCATTCGTATCTGTAATAGTACTAAACTACAACGGAGAAAAGTTCATTAAGAACTGCCTAGACTCTCTAAAAGAGATAAATTACGACAAAAATTCTCATGAAATTATTGTAGTTGATAATGCATCAAAGGACAAGTCCCCTGAAATTATAAAATCGTATGTGCCTTGGATAAAATTTGTTGAAACTGGAAAGAATTTAGGATATGCTGGAGGAAATAATGCAGGTGTAGATGTTGCCAAGGGAGAATATGTAGTTTTTCTCAATCCAGATACCGTTGTTGATAGGGAGTGGTTGAATGAATTGGTAAAGGCGATAGAAAGTGATGGGGAACTAGGTGCATGCTCTTCCAAAGTCCTTTACCATGATAATTCAGGGAAAATAAACACTATCGGCGGATTTTGGAGTGTATTAGGAGTTTCGGGATCTGTTGGAGAGGGAAAGGACGGTGAAACTGTCAGTGACGCTGTTTACACATTCTATCCCACAGGCTCTTCGATGATAATGAAAAAGAAAATTTACATTGATGTAGGAAAATTCGACAATGATTATTTCCTTTATTGTGAAGATCCTGATATAGGATGGAGATTGTGGGATAGCGGATATAAGATTGCACTTGCACCACAATCAAAAGTGTATCATCTAGTCAGTGCATCATTGAAAGGACTAGGAAAGAAGGCTTACAGTGAGATGTTTTACTTTTACAATACGAGAAATGGATTAATTACAGTTGTAAAGAATGCGACTACAACAGATTTGTTCTGGATGGTTCCAACGTACATGATTTCATGGTCTGCCCTTTCATTGTTATTCATATTACGAGGCAAATTCAGAGCAGGAAAGGCGGTGATTAAAGGATTATTGTGGCCATGGACGAATATAGGATGGTTGTTGAAAAAAAGAAAGAACACAACACTTCAAAGAACTGGTAAAGCCAAGTCCATGATGACGGGATTTATTGAAAGTGTGAAAATATTTTTTGGATCAAAAGTAGAGAAACACTTTATGTGATTGAATGAAAATAGAAATAAAAAATTCTGTTGATAGTAAGGAATGGAATGATCTGGTGGAGAAAGATGATGGATCAGTATTCAAAAAATACGAATGGGCAAATGTAAATCAAACTCCAAAATACATAACAGCAATAGAAAATGGGAAATTAGTAGGTGGTTTAGCATTTCATGAGGACAACGTATTGTTTAAAGCTGCGCGTGTTGCGATTTCTTCTCCGATAGCAACTAATAACGAAGTGAGATCCGAGATTGTAAGATTTTTTAGATCAATGCCAGGAATGAAAATAGTAAATACCACATATCAGGATGATAAATTTGCGTCACTATTTTTAGAAAATGGGTTCAAGAAAACAGACAAGGCAACTGTTCTTATTAATTTGAAGAATTACGATACGGATTTGAAATCATTTGATAAGAAACGTCGATATGATATAAACAAAGCGATAAAAGAAGGTGCTGAAGTAGCAGATGCATCTGAAAATGAACGTGATTGGGAAGAATTTTATAAAATTTACAATGAATCTGGAAAGAATTGGGGAGTAAGTATACTCGATAAGAATGAATTTCTGAAATTCAAATCAATGGTAAAACAAAATTTACTGAGACTTTTCCTAGTGAAACTGGATGGTAAAATAATTTCAGGTTCGATCGTTCTGAATTCTGGGAATACAGCAATATTTTTCATTAATGCAACTGATCCAAATGAACGTCAACTACAAACAAATAGTTTGTTGATGTGGGAAAACATAAAATATGCCAAGAAAAATGGATTCGAGTATTTTGATCTGTTTGGATATGATCCTTACGCAAAGAAAAATGAGAAAACTTATGGTATAAACAGTTTCAAGCTTAGTTTTGGCGGTGAGGTTAAGATTTTTTATAAATTCACCGATTCTGGAACTTATGTTGTAGGAAGGGAATTGTATAACAAGTTAAGATTCTTGAAAAGATTGTATTTCTTTTTCCAGAGGTCGAATAAAATATGAAAGTTATTCTAGCTCTTAGCTCATACAAGAGTACAAAGTATGTTGCAGGTAGATTATCGAAGGCAAAAGACGTTGTCGGAATAATTTTCGAAAGACCGCGTACAAAAAAAGAAATTATATCTAGATGGATGAAACGTGCAAAAAAACGAGGTGTGATAAAATTATTCGATGAAGTTATATTCAGAGTTTTTGATTCTCTTGCACAAAAACAAGATTTGTTGGATTCGGATCCAGATTCTATATATCCAGAAAGTATACCGAAATGTTATGTTAAAAGTGTGAATGATGAAGAAGCTGTAAAATTCATGAAAGACCTTAAACCGGATGTTCTAGTTGTGTATGGAACCAGTATATTGAAAAAAGATGTCATTGGTATACCTTCAAAAGGTGTTCTGAATATTCATCCAGGGATAACTCCAGAATATCGTGGGCTAGATCCAATATTTTGGGCGATAAAGAATAAGGAATTTGACAAAATTGGAGTTACAATTCATTTTATTGATGAAGGGATTGATACAGGAAAAATTGTTAAACAATCTACAGTAAACGTAGAATCTAATGATTCTTATGAATCATTATTTGTCAAAGTTTTGAAAAAAGGTGTTGATCTTATGATTGAATCATTGACATTGATGGAAAATAATCAGATCTCTACATTCGAAAAATCTGAAGCTGTTAGTAAATTGTATCAACGACCAGGAATTTCAAATTATTTTGGCTTTCGTCGAGGATTGAAGGAAATATCAAGAGTGATTAAAGATGAAAAATTCAAAATCAGAAAGGTTCTTATTGAACAACGAAATTCGATGAGCGATGAAAAAGTTTTAGAAAAAAGTGCGAAGATCGTTGAAAATATTAAAAACTCTGATTCATTCAAAAAAGCGAACAAAGTAATGATATATTCTGAAACGGGAAATGAAGTCAAATTAAGTTCACTGCTGAATGAGAAAAAGGAATTTTATTTACCAAAAATAATCTATGAAAAAATAATGCCTGTTAAATTTGAAGGGTCTGATAAGTTGATGGTGAATAAATTCAACATAAAAGAACCTGTTGGGAATGAAACTAGCGATCAAATAGAAATATGTCTGGTTCCTGGTGTTGGATTTGATGAAAAAGGAAACAGAATTGGTTATGGTAAAGGGTTTTATGACAAATTTTTAAGAGAATTTAAAGGTCTAAAGATAGGTGTGTGTTATGATTTCCAATTGGTAAAGGAAATACCATCAAATGATCACGATATAAAAATGGATTTTGTAATAACAGAGGAAAAGATCTATGAGAACAGACGGTAAAGAGATTGCATCTGAAGTAAGAGCTCAACTCAAAGAACAACTAGAAAAAATAAAGAGCGAGTATAATGAAATACCAAAGTTGTCTACGATTCTAGTCGGAGATGATCCTAGTTCACATGTTTATGTAAAGAGAAAGGAGCAAGCTGCAAACGAATTGGGAATAAAATTCGAGAAGCATACTCTAAATGCGAATGTAAGCACTGAAGAAATTCTGGAATTGATTGAAAAATTAAACAATGATGATACTTGTAATGCGATATTAGTGCAATTGCCACTTCCCAACCAAGATACAGAACGAATATTACAATCCATAGATCCGAAAAAGGATGTTGATTGTCTTCACCCATTCAATATAGGAATGCTTTCCAACGAAATGAAAAACCATTTACTACCACCAACCGTTGCAGCGATAATGAAATTCATCGAAGATGAAGAAATAGCTGGTAGAAAGATCGTAATAATTGGAACGGGGAAATTAGTTGGATTACCATTGAGTATATATTTGATTAACAAAAATGCTACTGTAATTACATGCAATAAACACACCCCGAATTGGGGAATCTACACAAAAGATGCTGAAATAATTGTTAGTTGTGCGGGTGTACCTAATCTCATACAAGAAAATATGGTTAAGCAAGGCGCAAAAATAATTGATGCAGGAATAAACAAAGTTGGTGATAGTGTTGTTGGTGATGTTGATTATGAAAATGTTAGTAAGAAGGCTCTCGTTACTCCAGTTCCTGGCGGAGTAGGACCTGTAACTGTGGAAATGTTACTAAAAAATACTCTAGATTTGTTTGAAAGGCAGAAAACTGGAAATTAACCTTAGAACAATGGATAAATGAAAGGTGCGACTCCAGATACTTGAGCTACGATTATCAAAGCACCGAAGGCAATAAGTACAACTATCAACGGTATTAACCACCATAACTTTCTCTTAATTAGGAATTTCATCAAGGCGCCGACTATACCGAACGCACCAAGAATTTTTGAAAATACCATGTTTGGTATTGGATTATTGCTTATTTAAATCTAACAGGCCCTCGGATTGGAGGAAGTTGTAGATTTCTTCTGCAGCAAATTCATTCCCATCAACGTTAAAGTGCGAGTCTATTCCATAGAATAACTGTGAATTTGAAGATTCTTCTCTGAAGGATGGGACGAGATTAAGACATATCAAACTGTTTTCAATACAAATCTGATCGATGATGTTTGTGTAATAGTCCATGTCAATTTCATTGAAATCTGGTATCTTATCTGAAATGAGATGGCTGTAGACCTGTTCTTTACTAGGCATTATTAGCACCACCATCTGTGCACCGATTGAACTGGATAATTTTTCAATATTGAGAAGTGATTCTTTTGTTTTGAATATACCATCTTTCGTAGCTGAACTGTTTACTATTTCTTTGTGTGGTAGAAGAGATGGTTGGAAAGTAAGATTGAATTTTGCATCGTTGTAATTAATTCCATTGGAAATATCTGAATCAAATATTTTGTATTTGTAATAACGAATGAAACTGTATGTTTTTGTATTCCACTGTAACCAATTTCTTACTTCTCTGAAATCATCATCAAGCAAATGGTTACCTTCAATGTCATTATAATAAAATTGTACAAGAACTAATTTTGGATTAAGTTTGATTCCGTAATTTTCAAATTGTTTCTCAGATTGTATAGTAGAATATGCAGAAACTCCCATATTGATGAAATCTTTATCGGATTTAGTTTCTAATTTCTCAACCCATGTATTTTGCATATCAACTGCACCAAATGTGAAAGAATCTCCGAGAACTACGGCATAAACAGAGCCATTCACACCATCATCTCTAAAACCAATCTTCTCTAATCCTAGATCTACAGTGTTAACATTGAAAATATTTCCGTCCAACAGTTGGACGTTGACATTTATGTTTGGTTTTATTTTCCACAGAGTGATAGGATCGTATCCCATAAATTGTATTGGGTTGATTCCTTGTGTGTATGTTCCTGTATCCGGAGATACAAGCGAAACTAATCTTAGAAATCCTTCAAGAATTAAAAGTGCGAACAACATTACAAAAAACAAACTCAAGATGCTGTAAATTATTTTTTTGTATATGGTTTTCATTTTATCTCTTTGTCTACTACAAAATTACCGAGAACTAAAGTATCAAGACCACTGTTACTGAAAGTATTCCATGCATTCTGAGGTGTATTTACAATAGGTTCTCCTCGTAGGTTGAAGCTTGTATTCAAAACTGTATTAACACCTGTCTTTTCTCCAAAGCTTTTTATCAATTCATAATAAAGCGGGCTCTGATCTTTGAAAACTGTTTGTAATCTTGCTGTACCATCGACATGTGTAACTGCAGGTATAACTGATTTTTTATTTTCCTTCACTGGGACAACATACAACATGAATCTTGGTGGATAGTGATTTTGGGAATCGGATATATCGAAAAATTCTTCTGCATTTTCAACTGTAACTGCTGGTGCAAATGGTCTGAAAGGTTCACGGAATTTTATTTTGATATTAATTGTATCTTTCATTTCTGCTTTTCTTGGATCAGCAATTATACTTCTACTTCCTAATGCACGTGGGCCCCATTCGAATCTGCCTTGGAACCATCCAATAACTTTACCATCTTTTATTTTATCTGAAACTGCATCAACCAATTCATTATCATTTTGAATGAAATTGTATTTGATATTGTTCTTGTCGAGGAATTCTTTTATTTCATCATTAGTATAACCTTTCCCTAGATATGCATTATTCATGACATACTTTCTAGGCATATTTAGAATACTGTTATACACATACAATGCAGCTCCTATTGCTGCACCTGAATCTCCTGCAGCTGGTTGAATAAAAATCTTTTCGAACGGACCTTCTTTGATAATTTTCCCATTTGCTTTTGAGTTGAGAGCAACTCCACCAGCCATGCATAAATTTTTCATTCCGGTTATTTTTTTAGCTTGTTGAACAATTTTCATCATTACTTCTTCGGTAACTTGTTGAACACTAGCTGCGATATCGGCATAATGTTGATCTATTGTATCTCTGTCCTTTGGATTTCGTGGTTTACCGAAAAGTTCCAGGAATTTTTTGCTATAAGTATTCTTTTCCGATCTGTGAAAATCAAAATATTTCATATTCAAGTTGAAACTACCATCATCTTTTATATCGATTGTTTTCTTGACCTTGTCAACATAGATTGGTTTACCATATGGTGCCATACCCATAACTTTGTACTCACCTTCCAACACTTCGAAACCTAGAAATGCGGTATATCCACTATACAAAAGTCCTAGTGAGTTGGGGAATTTTATTTCCTTGAGAATTTTTACTTCATTTCCATTTCCTATACCGATTGATGTTGTAGTCCATTCACCGACACCATCCATTGTAATTATTGCAGACTCTTCGAATGGTGAACATAGGAATGCGCTTGAAGCATGAGAGAGATGATGTTCACTGAAAAGAATTTTATCATCTGCGATGTTCAATTTGTGTTTGAGCGCGTTCTTTATCCAGAGTTTTACTTTCAACCATGACAACATGGATTCACGAAATGGTGCATGTGTTGCTGGAAATCCACTAAGAAGTGTCATCATGACACGTTCAAATTTCAAAAATGGCTTTTCATGGAAAACTACATAATCCACTTCACTTGGTTTAATATTTCCCTGTTGTAAAACAAAATCTATTGCATTATCTGGAAATCCACTATCGTGTTTTTTCCTGGAAAATCTTTCTTCTTCTGCTGCCGCAACAACTATACCATCCTTAACCAAAGCTGCAGCTGAATCATGATAGTGACATGATACACCCAAAATGTTTGTCATTGTTCTCGTGCCTCTTCTAGAGTTTTGATATTTGGTTTTTCTTTATCGTCCCATGTTTCTGGACGTTTCTTTATGCGCAATCTGTCGGAAAAAAGAGTAATTAGAACACCTGGGATCAAGAAAAGTGTGAAAAATAAGATTTCGAGTATAATTCTACCTTGGAAATTTCCTACAGTCTCGGAGACTCGCCTCCATCTCTTCCATAAACCAGGTTTTTTAGTTTCAGTTTTATTATTCATATCCACACTATATCTATGTAAACGAAAAGTCTATAAACTTTCTTCTTAGTAGGGATATGGCCATAAATTGTTTATAAAATGCATTTTTTAATGAAAGTTATGAAAGAACCACTTGTATCGGTAGTTATTCCTAGCTATAATGGCAAAGAACTCACGGTAAATTTGTTAAAATCTATCAAGAAAACAACTTACAAAAATTACGAGGTTGTTGTGGTTGATAATGGATCTAATGATGGGTGTTACGAGTATGTTAAAAAGAACTATCCATATGTGAAAGCTGTAAAAGTGGAGGTGAATAAGGGAATTGCCAGAGGATTGAATGCTGGAATTGAAAAGAGCAAGGGCGAGTATCTGGTTATGATGAACAATGATATGGTGGTTGACCCTGAATGGTTGACTTATTTGGTTGAAGCAGCGAATTCGGACAAGAAGATTGGAATTGTTGGATATGCTTTGCTGGAATTTGGGTTGAAGAAGGACATCATACAAAGATTAGGATATTCTGAAACAGGGAAAATATTGTTGAGATTCGAAGCTGTCGGTAAAGGGCAGGAACATAAAAATCAATTTCCTGAAGTTTTACCTGTAGATCATACATTCGGGCTAGTGAAACGAGAAGTTATCAAAAAAATTGGGGCATTTGATGAGAAGACTTTCATGTCATGGGACGAAGTTGATTTGTGTTATAGAGCTAGGAAAATTGGATATACAACTGTTGCTGCAACAAAATCAAAAGTATACCATATGGGAAGCATCACTGTAAAGAAAACTCCTTACTTGAGAGTATTTCACTATCATAAAAATCGAATAAGATTCATATTGAAACATCTTTCACCGTTTAGAAAGTTAGTAAATCTTCCATTGACGATTGGATATTATATTTTGGAAAGTGGTATCTCGTTGGTGAAGGGAGATTTTAAGAACAGTATGGCCATATGGAATGCAATTTTCTGGAATATTAGAAATTTGAGAGATTATTTCTAGTTCACACAGTCCCATTTGATTGTGGAACAACAGATTTTTTAGACATTGGATTAATTCCTGGTATGCAGGGTAAAAGACCGCAAATTTTTATGTATCTATCTACAGTTTTCACGTCATCAATCTTAGAAGAATGAATACATAACCAATTTCTTACCTTATTGTAATTCTCAGGCGATTTGATTTGTTTCAACCCCGCACGCGATATTTCAAAAGCTTCGTATCCTAGATCTTTTATCGTTGAATATAGATCTTTGACTGTGAATCCTGATCTGGCCAAGAATTTTGGATAACACTCCAGTACGATAGCAGGTTTGTTTTCCTTCAAATAATTCTTACCGCCTTGTAAAATAGAAAGGTCAGCTCCTTCTGCATCAATGAATATTAGTTTTGCGTTTTTGATTGAAAGAGAATCAAGAGTTACACAGTCGACTTCAATTGTTTCGGCTGTTGTTTTCTCATTTTCTGCAAGTATATGCGCCAAACCAGTTGATTCTTTCGGTAATGGTATGACGAACTTGACTTTTTTTACACTGTCCCCAACGGCATTGTTGGAAATTATGATATTTTTGTATTGTGAATCATCTGCAGTTTTCTTTAACGAAACCAAATTCGAAGGAAGAGGTTCAAATGCATAAACTTTACCGGAAGAACCCATTATATCAGAAAATCCAATAGTTTCTGTACCAATGTGAGATCCGATTTCAATAATTGTATCTCCTGACCGACATAATGCGATAGATATAGCTAAATTTCTCCATTCATGATAACCATGGATACTGAATCTGTAAGCTTGCGAGTCACTAATTCTGTTAGTTAATGAAGATCCTGTCTGTGATTTGGCAGTAAATGTAAAATCATTCTGTCTTGCAACTTTAATTGGATAAATTAAATTTCTCAAACTCTGTGAAAGTAGAGGAGGTAAAACTCTGCAGGTATTTTTCGCGATAAGAAATCTTATAGGTCTCATTGATCACACATTTTATGACCTGTTGTTTCAATTTTATAAAACTATGTGTATGATTATAATAATGAAAATTCACATTACTGGAGCGAATGGATTTTTAGCACAGCATGTTATTGAGGCTTGCAAGGATCTTGGTGAAATACAAAAATCGGATATAGACACGATGGATATAGCGGACGCTGAAAGTGTTCTATACAATCTTCAAAAAGATGTTCCAGATGTTGTTGTTAATCTTGCAGCATTGCAAGGTAGAGCTGTGAGCCGTGAAAGACCAACTGATTTCTTCAAAGTTAACACATGGGGAACGTTGAACTTGCTAGAAGCTTGTAGAAAGTTGGGAATTAAAAAGTTCGTTTTGATGTCATCTTTGACTGTACATGGTAAAAGTGATGTACCAATTGATGAAAATGCACCAATAACACCATTACATCCATATGGCGCAAGTAAAGCTGCAGCAGAAGCTGCTGTACAATCATACTCGAAATCATTCGGAATTGATGCTGCGATTCTAAGACCAAATTTTATTGCAGGAAAGGTGCCTAAGAATTATACAGAGAGTTTAATTTTCAATTTTATGAAAAATTTGGATGAAAAAGGATTTATCGAACTCGCAGGTGATGGACATTTCCAGCGTGAATGGATTCATCCGAAAGATATAGCGAACGCAATAAGGCTATGTATAACATCTGATATTAAAGGTGTCGAAACTTTCATACTTTCAGATCCAAAGAATAGATTAAGTATGATGGAACTTGCGAAAAAACTATTGAACAAGGCTGGAAAGGGTGAAATAAAAACAAATTCTACAATAGAAGGTTTTAGTTTGATATCAGATGCGAAAAAAGCAAGAGAAAAATTAAAATGGCAACCACAAGTAGATATTGATACAATAATCGAGGAGATATGGAATGGATACAAGTCAGGGTAAGACGATAATAATAACTGGAGTTAGTAGAGGAATTGGGAATCATCTTGCGAAACGATTTTTGAAAGAAGGTTTCAATGTAATTGGGATTAGCAGAAGCGAAGCGGATATACAAGATGTGAATTTTCAACATATCAAAATGGATATGAGCAATATTGAAGAGATCAAACAAAACTTTGACAAAATACCTACGGAATCTTTATATGGAGTCATCAATAATGCCGGAGAACATGGACCATTAGGACCATTTGAGAAAAATGATATTAAAAAATGGGTTGATACGTTCTATGTGAATTTATTTGGAGCGGCTGCATTAACACAATTGTGTGTGCCAACTCTCAGAAAGAATAAAGGCTTTGTAATATTCCTTTCAGGTGGGGGATCTGGAACTGCGAAACCTAATTTCAGTGCATATAGTGTAAGCAAGACTGCTGTTGTACGGTTGGCTGAAAATTTGGCGAAAGAATTATCACCAGATGTGTTTGTTTATTGTGTTGCACCTGGACCTAACAGAACAAAAATGTTAGAAACGGCTATGAAAGCTGGTGATGAAGTAAGGGAAAGTGATATTGTTGATTTTGATAAACCAGAAAACTTGTGTTTGTTCCTTGCGAAGAATCGTAATCAAAAATATTCAGGAAAGTTCATTCACGTTGTTGATAAATACGAAAATTGGGGAGATGAAGAACTCTCAGATGAGATGTATAAATTAAGAAGGACAAAAGTTGTAAAATAATTAGTTAGTCCATTTTAATTGTTCGTCCAATTGATTTGTTTCAAGCAAATATTTAATTTGTTTCAATCTTGTGTATTTTCTAGAGTCAAATTCTTCATTATTCAACCCGATTTCTTTCAATTGTTTCACAAGTTCTTTCACACTTTCTTCCAGAGTCCATTCTATTTTGAATCCCAATTCATTTTTTATTTTATCACAGTTCACTCGATAACTTCTGCTGTCCTTATCTTGATTTTGAAATTCAATTTCACATCCGGTATGTTTTTTGATTATTTCGGCTATATCTTTTATTTGGTAATTTTCTTCAGTCGCACCTACATTGTAGATTTTATTATTAACCAAACTATTTTCAGCTTCGAGACTGGCAATAAATGCCGAACAGTCATCTTGAACATGAAGTGTTGGTCTCCATGGTGTACCATCCGATTTGACGGTGATCTTTCCTGTTGTCAATGCGAGTCCTGTTAGATTGTTTACAACCAAATCGAATCTGATTCTAGGTGAAATTCCATTTATCGTAGCACTTCGGAGGAATACCGTTGTAAAATCGTTAGATGCTAATTTGGATATATCCAATTCGGCCATAATTTTTGATTTGGCATAGGCTGTTATTGGATTAAGTTCTGATGTTTCATCCACGATACCAGTGTTATTTATTCCGTAACTGCTGCATGATGAAGCGAGGATGAACTTTTTAACTCCTGTTTCTTTAGCTATCATTGCTAATCGAACTGATTCTGTAAAATTAACATCCATTGTCAATTCTGGTTTAAGAAAACTAAGCGGGTCATTCGATAACGCGGCAAGATGAAGTATTGCATCGATTGATTTTAGATCCGAATTCGTAACATCTCGGACATCTTTGTTTAAGGTTTCAACTCCTTCAGGAGGTTCAGTCAAATTACAATCTCGGTAATATCCAGTATCAAGACCTACAACAGAATATCCTTTCTCAATTAATCTCTGAACAAGAACAGTACCTATGTACCCTTGACTACCAGTAACTAGAACTTTCATTGAATCGACTTAACAACAAGTATCTTCAGGTATATTTAAATTTTAATAGCCCGATTGATTTTATGAAGTTTAAGGAAACTGAGATACAGGGATGTTTTTTAATAGAACCTGAACCGTTTGCAGATAACAGAGGTATGTTCAGACGACATTTCGATTCTACTGAATTTGCAGCACACGGGATAGTAACTGATGTGAAGCAAGCTAATGTATCTGAGAATATCCATCCGTTTACTTTACGTGGATTTCATTATCAACTACCTCCACATGGAGAAGGTAAAACTCTATCATGCATAAAGGGAAAGATTTACGATATTGTTGTCGATTTGAGACCAGATTCCAAGACATTTATGAAATGGGTAGCTGTTGAATTGAATGAAACTAATCGAGCAAGTATACATATCCCACCAGGGTGTGCTAATGCGTTCATGACACTCGAAGCGAATTCCATTATCCATTATTACTGTTCACAGAATTACAATAAGGAAGCTGAAAGAGGAATTAGATACAATGATCCTGCATTCAAGTTCAGTTGGCCTAGAGAACCTGAAGTAATTTCTGACAAGGACAAATCCTGGCCTGATTTTGTTGCAAATCAGTGATGGTTTTAAATGTTTAATGACATGACTTAGTTTATCTGGTCATATGTCTGATGTTAAACAAGCTGTAATCTTAGCAGGTGGATTAGGAACTAGGTTACGTCCGATAACAGATACTATTCCAAAGCCGATGGTACCAGTTAATGGAAGACCGTTTCTCGAATATTTGTTGGAAATGCTAAAGAAAAACGGTATATCCGAAGTTGTTTTATGTTTAGGATACCTTGCGCACAAAATAACAGAACATTTCGGCGATGGATCTAAGTTTGGAATGAAAATTTCATATTCAATTGGTGCTGTAGAAGATGATACAGGAAAAAGGTTGAAAATGGCAGAACCTTTTTTGAATGAAAGGTTTCTTTTGATGTATTGTGATAATTATTGGCCGTTAAATTTGAAGAAAATGGTTGAGGTGTTCGATGCAAATCAACAACCTTTCATGATGACTGTCTACACAAACAAATACGGCATAACAAAAAACAATGTACTTGTGGATGAAAGCAATTTTATTGTAAAATATGACAAGACTCGTCAGGATTCTAATCTAAATGGTGTGGATATAGGGTTCATGATAGTCGATAAATCTGTGTTAAATCTCATCGGTGAGGAAAATTCCAATTTTGAAGAAAAGGTATATCCGATTCTAGTTGAAAATCGGAAGATGATTGCATTCAAAACCGATCATAGATACTATAGCATAAGTACACCAGAAAAACTCCAAGTGATGGAAGATGTGATGAAACCTAAAAAAACAATAATCTTGGATAGAGATGGTGTGATAAACAAAAAACCACCAAAGGCAGATTATGTCAAATCTTGGTCAGAGTTTGAATTCCTACCAGAATCAGTAGAAGGATTGAAATTACTCAATGACAACGGATTCAAAATTATAATAGCGACAAATCAACCTGGTATTGCAAGAGGGTTGATGAAACATGAGGACCTTATAACAATTCATGATAAATTAAAATCTGAATTGGAGAAAAATAGCGTAAGAATTGATGGAATATATGTATGTGAGCATGGATGGGATGATGGTTGTGACTGTAGAAAACCAAATGCAGGATTATTATTCCAAGCTGCGAATGATTTCAAGTTGGATTTAACGAAAACTTTCTATGTTGGTGACGATGAAAGAGATATGGAAGCTGGAACAAGAGCGGGATGTAAAACATTTCTAGTTTCCGAAAATGACAGTCTTCTAAAAGTTATTAAATCTTCTATTTTAATTGGTAATGGAGACGGATAGATTTGATAATAGCTCGAACACCTTTCAGAATTAGTTTTGTGGGTGGGGGAACGGATATAGCAGAATTTTATAGAAAGGAACCTGGAGCTGTCATAAGTTCTGCGATAAACAAGTACGTCTATATAACAGTTAATCCAAATCCTGGAATTCACCCATTCAAGTTTAGAGTTGCGTATTCAGTTACAGAAAATGTCAATGAAATAGAAGCAATTCAACATCCGATTGTAAAAGAAGCATTAAAAATGTTGGATTATAATAAACCAATTGAAATAACAAATGTTGCTGATTTTCCTGCGAGATCTGGTCTTGGATCGTCAAGTAGTTTTGCAGTTTGTCTATTGCACGCACTACATGCATTGAAAGGTGAACATGTTACTAGTGAACAGCTTGCACAAGAAGCTCATGATATAGAAGTGAATCTTTTGAAAAGACCGATCGGAAAACAAGACCATTATGCGTCTGCATATGGTGGACTGAACCACATTCAGTTCATGCCCGATGAAACTGTAAAAATAAATCCAGTAATATGTGATAAGAAAGTGAGAGAAAAATTATTTGGAAATCTTATGTTGTTTTACACTGGTATAACAAGAGATGCAAGTTCTGTTTTACAAGAACAAGTAAAAAACACTTCTCAAAAATTTGAAGTTTTGAAATCAATGCGAGATATGACAGGTAAAGTGATTGAAATATTACAAGGTGAGAAGGATCTCAGTGAATTTGGACAGATGTTACATCAAGGATGGGTTGCTAAAAGAGGCCTTGCAAGTACAATAACCAACAATGATATTGACACATATTATGACGCGGCAATAAAAGCCGGTGCTGTGGGAGGAAAACTACTCGGTGCGGGTGGAGGTGGATGTCTTTTGTTCTACGTTGAGAAAGAAAATCAAGATAATGTAAGAACGGCACTGAAAAATTTATTGGAACTGCAGTTTAATTTTGAACCTGAGGGTAGTAAGATCGTTTATCTTAGTGGGTAATAATCGTTTAAAAAGATTAACTACCATCAATTAGGTAGAAGATAATTATGAATGAAAATGAGAATGTTTCTCAACCTGAATCGCATGATATACGAGAAGTTGCTAAACAATATTTAGACAATTTGAAGACTGCGATAGATGCAATATCACTAGATGATATACAAAAAGTAGCAGATGTATTGTTTGACGCTTACAAAAATGGAAAAAAAGTTTTTATATTCGGAAATGGGGGAAGTGCAGCTACTGCATCTCACATGGCAGCTGATTTTGGTAAAGGTACATTAAGAAATGTTTACGATACAGGAGAAAAAAGATTCCAAGTTATATCTTTGACTGACAATGTTCCTGCGATGACTGCATTTGCGAATGACTTATCATTCGATGAAATGTTTGTACAACAAATTAGAAATTATGTACAGAAAGGTGATGTGGTTATTGGCATATCTGGAAGTGGAAATACCCCAAATGTTATAAAAGCAATTCTATATGCAAAGGAAATTGGTGCAACTACGATTGGATTTCTAGGATTTACAACAGGTGGAAGTACAAAACAACTTGTTGATTATGACATTACGATAAAATCAAACAATTACGGTGTTGTTGAAGATATTCACATGACATTAGATCATCTATTGACAACTTGTCTAGCGTACATGAAAGGTAAGGATGAGTTGAAAGCTGGAAGTGAACAACCAATTGAATGGAAAGAAAGAAGTACAAGAAGGTAAATTAAATTCTATTATCGCGCATAAACTTTAGACCATCTTCCACTCCAAGTAACTTGATTCTACTATCACGTTGTGCTTTTTGGTTTGAAAGATTTGCATTAGGCCTCTTGGCTGGAAGGTTTAGTTTCTCAGAATTTTTGGATTTGATTAAATTTTTATCAAGATTGAATACATCTGCAGTTTTATTTGCCCATTCAACACGATTCATAAAGTCAGATCCAACAACATGATATATTCCTCGTTTATTTTTCGTTATCAGATTTATTATAACATCGGCAGCGTTATCTGCAAGTGTTGGATTGTTATACCAATCGTCTATCTCTTCTACTTGTTCGCCTTTTTCCATTTTTTTAATATTTTTTGTGACAGTGTTATCGGCTTGACCTGGAAGTGTCCAACCATAGAGTTGATCAACACGTGCAATAAGATATTCCATTCCAGAATTTCTTACTAGATTTTCACAATCTAACTTACTTTGTCCATAATAATTTACTGGATGTGGTTCATCCTCCTCTGTAAATATTGGTTTACTTGCATCGAAAACAAATGCGCTGGAAATGTATACAATTAACGGATTGATTGGTTTACATGCGTCCAACAAATTCTGTGTACCGATTAAATTAATTCCATCGACAAGTTCTTTATTTGTTTCATAAATATCAGTCCCTTTCTGCGACACGGTATGAATAACTATTTCAGGATTGGTTTCTTTGATTACTTCAATCACTGCCTGCTTGTTCGTTATATCTAGTGGGTAATCTTTACAACCGTCCAACTTGAGAGAATTTTTATGTGATGTAAAACTAACTTGATGATCATTTTTTAATTGAAGAGCTAGTTTACTACCTATAAATCCACTACCGCCGATTATCAGAATTCTCATGTTACTCTCTAACGCCGTATTTTTTAGACATGTATTTATTGATTTCAAGCACAGATTCCAAAAGTTTAGGATCTGATTCCATCTTTTTAACAAAATTAACAAATGCTTCCAGATCTTTTGGTAAACATCTTCCTCCAAAAGCTTTACCATGGACAACTCCATATTTACCGATTCTATTATCTGTGCTAACAACATCTGCAACTAGTTTAGAATCTATACCAAATGTCTGACAGATTAGGAAAATTTCATTCCAATATGATATTTTGGTAGCAAGATGAAGGTTATGTGCATATTTTATCATTTCGGCTGTCTTTAGATCTGTACGGAAAATTGGGATATTGAATTTTTTAAATATTTCTTCCAACATGTCACCAGATTTCTTATCATATTCACCTATAACTGCTTTTTCTTCGAAGTTTTTGACACCGAATGTATTTTTTTCGTACCATGCTTTTAATTCTGGATCAGTTGTAGTTTTTGGTACTTGAGTTAGAAATTCTGGATTCACACATAATCCGAAATCTTTTCCACATTTTTTACCAGATATATTTTCCAACAGAGGTAGTATAAAATTTTCTGTAGTACTTGGCACTATTGTGCTTTTGATAACAATTAGATGATATTCTGATTTTGTTTTTAGTTCTTCGGCTAACTTTTCAGTTGCTGATTTTATATAACTCAAATCAATTTCGTTATTTTCTGTCGGCGTTGGGACACAAATAAATGAAATGTTCGTGTTCTGTACTGCATGATGTATATCGGATGTCGCCTCCAAACCTTCCTTCGTTAATCTTTCAATAGCATTAGAGTCGATATCGTAAAAAATTACTTTCTGACCAGCACTTACTAGACCTTTTCCAATGAATGAACCTACAAAACCGGATCCTATTATACTTATTCCATTCAAACTATCACGTACTTAGGATATGTTAATAACATTATTAAATCTTTCCCCTAGGTATTAATTATGAAAATCTGTATGCCGGTTAGTCCTGGTGGACATCTGACACAAGCTTTAGCTCTTGCGGAAAAGTTAAAGAAAAAAGATACTGAAATATTTTTTGTAACATCAAATTTAGGTAAATTCAGAACATCAGACCTAAAATGGGAGTTCAAACATGTGATAAATCCGTCTCGTAATTTATTGAAGTTTATCATACTCACCTTCCAAGCATTATCAATTTGTATTAAGAAAAATCCTGATGCAATAATATCCACAGGTTCAAACATACCAATTCCATTTTTTATCCTGGGAAAATTGTTCGGTAAGAAACTGATTTATATTGAAAGTATCTCAAGAGTATCCAAACCGTCATTGTCCGGAAAGATTCTTTACAAAATATCGGATTTGTTTTTTGTTCAATGGAAAGAAATGCAGAAATTTTATCCGAACTCAATATATGCAGGGAGATTGTTGTAGATGATTTTCGTAACTTCTGGTATTGGAGGGTCTGATGAAATAGTCAGGAAAGTAGATGAATTGGCTAGTAAAAGTAATGAAAAATTTGTTGTTGTTATTGGAAAGGGGGATTATATACCGAAAAATTGTAAATGGTTTAGATATGTTCCATCAATCATTCCTTATGTTAAACAATCGCGAGTAGTAATAGCACATGGTGGGGTGGGGACGATATTTGATTGTTTGAACAATGGCGCAAGAATTATTACGGTAGCAAAAGAACATATTGGAGATCATCAAACAGATATAATCGATAAGCTCAGCAAAGAAAACTATCTGATAAAATGTGAAAATCTGAATGATTTGGAAGATTTGATAAACAGTAATAAAAAATTAAGAAAATATGTTAAACCTGAATCCAATATGGCTGAAAAAATTATGAAATTCTTAGAAAGTTAAGCCCACCATGATTCATTTTCCATATACCATTGAACTGTCTTCTTAATTCCGTCTTCAAACGAAGTTTCAGGCTTCCATCCTAGTTCATTCTTTATTTTAGTATCGTCCAATGAATATCGCTGATCATGTCCTAATCTATCTGCAATAAAACTGATTAAAGATTCTGGTTTGTTCATAACTTGGAGGATGAATTTAGCAAGTTCCAAATTTGTTTTCTCATTTCCGCCTCTTATATTGTAAGCTTCTCCAAGTTTGCCCTTGTGAAGAACCTTGTCCACAGCTATGCAATTATCCAAGACGTATATCCAATCTCGAACTTGTGCACCATTTCCGTATATTGGAATAGGTTGATTTCTTAATGCGTTAATAATTATTTTTGGAATGAATTTTTCTGGATTTTGAAGCGGACCGTAATTGTTTGTAGTTCTTGTTATCAATATGGGAAGATTGAACGTCTCAAAATAACTCTGAGCTAAAAGTTCTTGGGCTGCTTTACATGCAGCATAAGGATTTCGTGGTTTGTAAGGATCGTTTTCTTTGAAAGAACCATTGTTAATACTTCCATAAACTTCATCTGTGGATATTTGGACGAATTTTTCTACATTGAATTTCTTAACAGCTTCTAGTATTTTTCCTACACCGAGTATTTCAGTTAATATGAAAGGTTCAGAATCTATTATGCTTCTGTCAACATGACTTTCTGCAGCAAAGTTTACAATAAAATCAATATCTTTGACGGCATTTTCTACATCTGCTTTATTACAAATATCACCGTTAATGAATTGTATCTTGTCGAGAACTTCGTTGATGTTTTCTTTCTTCCCCGCGTATGTTAACTTGTCTAGAACTATAACTTCATAGTGCGGATATTTCTCAACAATATATTTCGTGAAATTACTTCCTATGAAACCACACCCACCGGTGATTAAAATTCTTTTCGAATCCATTAGATCACTATGTTGTATGATTTTACTTTTTCTCGTATATTGGGGATATCAGAAGGTGGTGTCCTGTCATAATCTTTTTCATCATATTGTTGTGATGCCAAAGCTAATACAATAACTGGATCGTCTGTTAATTGCCAATATGCATGATACACACCGGCTGGAACTAGTATTTGCGCCATCTGAGATTTATCAAGTGTATATTGTGGGTCGTCAGTATTAGTTTCCATGGATTTCGATCCTAAAACTACAGAGAATATTTTATTGTATGTAGGGGATTCTTTTCTAAGATCTACAAAAACCCATAGAGCTGTGCCAGATAATGTGTAAAAATTTTCAATGTTCTTATAATGAAGATGACCCGCACGCAAAGTATGCTTTTTTTCTGATGATGATATGTAAATGTTGTTAATACCCGAATTGAAAAATTTGTGAGCAGTTCCTGCAGGAGAAAGTTCTGCCAATAATCCTCTACTATCTGGAACAACCTTGCCTAATTTTATTTTCAACCCTTCTATTGATGTTTCTACTAGTTCTTCTGACATAATCCTAAAATATGGGTATTATTGAATCTTTAAATTACTTTGGTAATATGTGAGTGTTTTGAACCTTTCCCCATTAGAACTAAATAAAAGTTCTCCTTGGCAATTTGCACATTTACCCATCAATGGAATTCTTCTGTAAGATTTGTTACAGGATTTGCATGAGAATTCATCGAAATTTTCTGTTGTTTCTTTTATTCCATTGGTATTATTTTTGAAAAGATCTTTTAGAAGTGTCTGTCGTCCTATTCCCATAAGTTCTGATTTACTTATTCCTAAAACTTCGAAAACTCTTTCCAATGGTGGAAGGATTTGATTTTCAACATAGTACTTGGAATCTATTGGGATTTTGTTTTTCTTCACATATTCAGGATCTTCTGCTCTCTCAGAAAGCAGTTGCATGCCTTTAGTTATAACAAAGCTCACTCGATCACCAACACTCGGAGCAACTCCTTCTCTCTTCTTCAATTTTTTCACCAATTCAACATGAGGTTGAATTCCTTTATATGCACTGATAGATTTGGAGATACTCTTTGTTATTATAAGATCCTCAATCACTGTATCGTTACTTTCCAATTTCTGGAGATAGTCTTTAACAAAAGCGAATGCTTTCTTTGGATCTTGTTCCTTTAACAAAATATTTAGAACTTCATAGAGTGTTTTTGTTGCGGCATTACACCAATCTCTTCGAACAGTTTCAATACCTTTCATTACCATTTCTTCTTTCCATTCATCTCCTGATTTTTCATATGTTAATCCTGCATAACGTTTCTTGGAAAGAATAAGAAGAGATTTGAAAACTTTTTCTATTTTTAGTTGAATTATTCCCGTAAGTTCTTCATTGACAAGAGATTCCAGATTTCTTCCAATCTCATATGCTTTTTCAATATCTTTCGTTTTCACATCGACCATTATAGAATCTGTATCACCATAGACAACAGAATACCCGGATTTTGTTTCAATAATTTCCTTTGTCCTATTTATCAAAAATCTTCCACATCCTGTTATTGTATTTGCAATTTCGAGAACGTACAATCGTGCTCTTAGATATCCCGTATATCCGTAGAATGCATTGGTCATTATTTTTAGTGCAATTTGTTTAGCTTCCAAAACACGTTTAACATCATTATCAGAACTCTTTTTTGCCTGTGAACGAACTTTATCTCGTTCGTTAATTAAATGTTTGAGAATATTTGGAAGTATTCCTTCCTTTTTAGTTTTCGCTATGAATTTTGTACCATAAGGTGTTGTTATTACATCTGTCGACGTTTCATCTTTCATCAAAAAAGTAGTTGGACAAATATTGTAGGCGATAAAAATTGATGGGTACATTGATTTGAAATCAAGATAAACTACAGAATCTGTATGTAGTCCAACTTTTGGATCAAGAACTAATGCACCTTTCAACTCCTGTTCTTCATTTTCCTCGGTAAATGCCGATTCATTATGTCTGGAGGGAAGTACGTAATCGTTTTTATTAAATTCTCTCAATAATAAATTCTCTACTCGTTGTGCTTCACCGCCATCAAGACAATCTTGTAAAAGTATACCTGATACTTTACTAAGTTCGAAGAATTTATCGAGAAGATTTTTCTCTATGACAAGACGTAATGCCAATACAGAATCTTTTTCAGCATATTCAACAAGTCGATTAATTTGGTCGTGTGAACCATGCCAATGTCCAAATATTTCACCATGTGCAATATCTATTTTCTGATCATTCAATAATTCTCGTGACACATCTCCCAGACCTAGTCGTTTTAATTTGAGATTTCCTTTACGGATTGATTCTTTGATGAGTTCGTACGCATCAACAATAATTCTCCCTGTTATTGAATTCTTGTAATAATTTCCGATTTTTCGCGAGATGGATGGTTTTTGATTACATCTACCAATCATTGTAGATAAATCATTCTCTCGAAGTCTATCCAAGAGATATGGAAAATCAAAATTGTTTATGTTATATCCCACGAGTATATCAGGATCATAACTATCCAATACTTTAAGAAATCCTTTCAACATTTCCTTTTCGTTTGTATAAACATTTACATTCTTTCCATTCTTAGGAAAGATTTTCGATACAAGTATCAAAGATTTTTGAGAATTGAAACCATGGCTGAATGTTAAACTAATCATTCCTATTATATCCTTCTTAGAATCTGGTAAGCCGGCTTGTGATATAGTTTCTATATCAACTGATAATGATTTCATATTTGTATTTTCTAAGTTTTCCAACTCTGTAATTTCATTTGATTCTAGGGTGAATGAACATTTGACTGTTGTTGTACGGGATTGGTTACCTTTTGCACGATACCATCGAAACCCGAAAATATTATTATCTGCCATAAATCGATATTTGAAAAGGATATCTGCTTCGTAAATATTATCAACTACTTTCTCTCTTTGCAGAGTATCTCTTACCTCCGGTACCCGAGAGGGATCAGTTAAAGTTATTTTCAATACATTTGTTTTTTCTGTTTGATATCCGATAGGTTGATATTTTTGAGAATTCTCTACTTTTAGAATTAAATTGGGAAATTTTTTGCGCAAATAAGTTTCGAATGTTAGCTCAAACCCTTTCTTCGGAATAAGATAGAAATATGGATAAAAATTTTTAACAAAAACACAGGCCGATTTGTTATCTTTTGTCACACCGAAGAGTCTAACAACTGGGGCATTTCCCAGCATAATATAGTCGCAATCTAGAAGTTGAAATTCGAGTTCCATACCCTTAGTTATGAAAGGTCAATTTTAAATGTTTCTCGCGTTTTTAGATTTATATTCCAGAAAATAGGATTTTTGTTCAAATTTCCAGTGGAAATTATTGTAGTTCCTTTATAGTTAGTTGCAAAAGGCGTTGATCCTCCGATTGATATTATATCTGGGACATTTTCTAGGAGAAATGAATTGTTGTAAGATGTTGACGTTAAGATCGGATTTAGGTTTCGCTTTTTTACAAGGTTTACGACTGCAGTTTCGGGAGAAGTTTTCCATATGTCAGAATATTTGGTTAAAAAATCGCCACGTGTTTGAAAAACTAATATATTATCCATTTTCGATGTTTGAGAAGCATTTGATAAAAGATGAATACGATGTTTGATATCTGATAAAAGTTTGTTTGCATCATCTACACTCTCGGACATACCTCCTAGGACAAAAATCTCAGCATTTTTTTGCTCATTTATTATTTCAATTAATTTTTTGTAACGATTTTCATTGAATTGCGGAGAATCTATGTGAAGATCTGATAAAAAAATGTAATTTTTTTCTTCGTTGATTGTTGTAAAGTCCTTTTTTAGAGGTATATCCGGATATACTACATCTATGATATTCGGAATAGTACCACTGTATTCACAAACCACGCCAATTATGTCATCTTCAACTAAAAATTTTGATAAATTGGACGAAATTTTAAAATTTACACTTCCTGTTTTATCTTCTAAGATTACACTTTCGCCATTATTTTCAACAACAGCCCCAATAACCGAGAAATTTTTCAATTTTTCTGTAATTTTGTTAATCGATACTAAATTTTTGAGATCTTCCTTCTCAATTAGGAGGTTAGTGATAACTTCATAGCGATGACTCAACACTTCTGAGAGTTGGTTGACTGATACTATAGTTTTTTTGGGTTCTATAAAGGATTTTATAAAGTCCTGAGTGATAACTGGAGGTAATTTTTCCTTGCCTAAGCTCAATATAGTGTCTAAAACTGTAGGATTATCTGATAAAAGTTGTAAGGCGTCAGCATCTACCTGTGCACCATATGATAGAAAGGTTCGAAGGATTGTAGATTTGTCCATATTAACGGTAAAGGCTTTCATCTTCTTAAGGTATACACCACTAAACCGTCTTTACTCTCTGATTTGGAATGTGGTAGTTGGACCGCCTGTATTTTACCTATTTCAACCAGCTCTTGAACATATTTTTGAACAGTGTTCCAACTTATCTCTCGGTTTAGAATTTTTGAAACATCTTTCGAGATTGTAGATATTGTTATTGGTGAACCGAACCTAGATAGTGTGTCGACTATTTCTTTCTGTACATCACGTCGCATGTTAGGTCGGCCTCGTTTCATATCTAATTCTTTTATGAAATGTTTTTTATAAACTTTCTTACATTTTCCCAGAACTTTCAACCTTTAAATGGAGTTATCGTACGTGGTTTACGGCAAAATCAAAGTTTAGTTTTATTATATTATTATATTATTATAACATTGTTATAGTATAGTAGTAGTAAAGTTTTGTTTTTTCGAAGTTATAAATAAAATTCGTTTTTGACGACAGATTAACTAAAAATAAATTCGAACCTTCGAGAAATATTTTTGGAATCTTCACAGAATTTAGTTTGAAATATCACAAAATTATGTTGGAAAGTTCATAGAAATTAATTGGAAGATTCATAAAAATTGGGTTAAACCATTTATCACAAAGAATTTGGCAACAACTGCACGCACAAATTGTCTTTTATCTACAAGAGGACCATAATTTGCGGGGTTGGCATGTTTTATTTTTTCCAATAGAGATAATTTCACAAGATTATCCAGTCTTTTCCTTAAAGCTTCTGACCCAATCTTCATCTTATGACTAACCTTCATCTCTTTGAATAACATAGGGAAGCAGTAAGGTTGAAGATCCAACGGTTCTTCTTTGCCATTCATGTAGAATTTTCTTAAAAGTTGGACGTCCAAAAAGTCTAATCGTTCAGCAAGCGAGATAGCACGATCAAAATTAACAGCAACGTTATCTCCAGATGAAATCATTTTTTCTGAAATAATTAGCTCCATAATCATCCACCCCAAGGCAGGAATATATGATTGACCTGGTAGTTAAAAATCCTTTTATATTCTGCATTAACTATATCAGACTAGATACTTTAGCAGTTACTTTAGATTTATCAATTTGAATAATTCCAACATATCCTTCTGGAAATCTTCCTGGATTAACAACTTTAGTTTTTCCTATCTCATCTACACCTCTTCCTTCGTGTATGTGGGCAGAAATAGCGACTTCTGGAGTTTTAGTTTCTATAAAATTTCTTACTGCCTCAGATCCAACATGTGCTCCGCTTGCAAGCATGTCAATTTTTGATCTACTAGGAGGTGCATGAGTTATCTGGACCTTGACAGATGCTTTCTTTACTTCACCATATCCCTTTTCCAATCCAAGTTCTATCTCACCTTCACTTGGTTCGAATGGTGTATTGAATGGTGTTTTTGCACCGCCATATCCATAAAATCCAACCCCATCAATAATTCTTCCTTCGGCATGCACACTAACACCTTCCTTCTTCAGAAATCCTATCAATTCCCCATCCCAACTTCCGGGCACAGTTAAAACAGGTTTGCCAGTTCCTTTCAGCTCTTCAATTATTATTTTACAAATATCCGTGCGGTTGAATCCTTTTGGAGCCGCTAAATCTGTAAAATCTCCAGGACAAACAATAACATCAAAGTTCAACAGAGCCATTTTATCCAGAAATCTCATCAAATTTTCAAGATCTCCATGTATACAACTAATTGCGGCAATGTTCATTTACATCAATTTTATCTTATAAGTAAAATATTAAATAATGCACACAAAAAGGAAGGGCTACCGAGTAGAACGTAAAATACGAATTCTCTTTCAAAATCATGGTTGGCGCGTTATGAGAGCGGGTGCGAGTTTAGGAGAGGCAGATCTGATCTGTTTGAAGAATCAAAAATGTATTTTGCTTCAAATCAAATCCACAGGTAAAAAAACATTTTATTATTATGATTATAACAATCCACTTTTGGAGGGATTTCCGTTTTATCTGATAGTTGATTTTGGATATAATAAAATTAGAATCCTAGAGCCTAGAAATAAGATTACAACTAGTGACGGAACGGATGTAAAGGAATTTCTAAAGAGTTATTAGTACTGATAACCACTATAAAATTGGTGATAAAATGGATGTTTTAGTTAAAGATGTAATGTCTTCACCTGTTTTGACAATTGATATTAAAAAAACTGCCATGGATTCTGCAAAATTAATGCGAAAACATAGAAAAGGGTTCCTTGTTGTAATGGAAAATAACAAACCTGCAGGAGTTATATCTGATAGTGATTTGATAGAGAATGTTATTTGCAAAAATATCAAGGCAAGAGATGCAAAGCTAAAAGATTTGATACGTGAACCAATAATAGCAGTTGATCCTGACGATAATTTATTGGACGCGTCTCGCAAAATGAAACAAAATAATATTCACAGATTGCCAGTTGTGTCAGGTTCTCGTGTTTTAGGTGTAATATCATTGACAGATATTGCAAGAACATCTCCAGAAATGTTGGATCTTCTTGAACACAGGCTTCGAATGAAAGAAAAGCCGATGGAAATAAAAGAGAAAATAGCTTTGGGAATATGCGACTCATGTGAAAATTTTTCTGAAGATTTGCAGAATGCTAATGACGAATGGCTATGTGAAGACTGCCGAGAAGAACTGAAATCATGATCAAATTAGATGATGGGATCGACAAATCAGAAAATATTTTATCGATTTCTAATTTAGCACCAACTCTTGCTTTTGAATATGATAATCTTTCCGATGTTGTTAAAACAATTCTGATTTCCAATCATAGAAGAATACCTATTATTTCTAAAAATGGTAAATTGACAGGAATTATTACTTACATGGATATATTACATGCTTTGCTAACTGGGTTCACTAAAAATACTCAAGTTACAGAATTTATGACACGCGAAGTTATTTATTGCGAATCTTATCGAACCATTGGAGATGCATTGAAGAAAATGCAAATTTCAAAGCGAGGAGGAATACCAATTGTAACGGATGAAAAATTAGCAGGTATTATTAATGAACGTGATTTTGCTAGACTTATAGAAGGAAAATATCTAAATATCGAAGTAGAAAAAATAATGTCGCACAAACCAATTTCTATTACACTCAATTCTAGTATTCAAACAGCAATGAAGACAATGATTAATATAAAATATCGGAGATTAACAGTTTTAGATGGCAAAGAAATTGTAGGTATTGTTACGGGAATAGATATTCTGCGTTTTCTTCAGGAAAATAATTACAATCATCTCAAATTAGATGAAAATATTTCTTCTATCATGTCAACTCCTGTTAAATATGTAATGAAACATCAAGATAGTTCTGAGATTGTGAAAATAATTCTAGCCAATAATATAGGTGGCCTTCCAGTTGTTAATGAAATGAATCATTTGGTTGGGATAGTAACAGAACGAAATTTAGTTGAGATACTTTAATCACTCAATTCACTTGTATGTAAAATTGTGTAAGAAGGTCCTGTGCTGCTTAATTCACTTCTGAACAATTTTATTTCTTTTACATCCTGCGATATGGTTTCAATGAAGAGATTTTTAATTTCCGAAAACTTTTCTTTATTTTCAACATTTTTAATTCGCGCAAGAGTTAAATGTGCAGGATGACTTTTTCCACCAACATTTTCTACAATTTCTTTTCTAAGCAGTTCTAACTCCGGACTGGATACGTCAATTGCAATAACTCTAACAAATTTTTCATTCGGTATTAACATTATCTTTCCTATAGAAATTTTAAATTCTTTCAATCGCTTAGTGGTTTCATTCATCATAAATTTTATTTCTTCAACTTGCCGGTCATTAATTTCTCCCAGGAAAGTTAAACTTATATGAAGATTTTCTTTTTCCACAAATTTTGCATTTATCGGATATGATTTTAATTTTTCGATTGTGTCAACTGCATGCTTTCTAACCTCTCCGGAGACGGATATACCGATAAACGCCCTGACCATAAACTTTATTAAATTAATACGCTAATAATATGTAACGAGTTCTATGGCAGATGCAAGAATACGTGCAGGGGACGTTGTCGGTAAGACAATAATAAGCGAAGAAACTGGACGAAAGTTCGGTGTTGTAACGAATGTTGATTTTGTGACTGATAGTGGAGAACTTATGAATATTGTTGTGGACCAGGCTACCAAGCACTTGTCCGATCTTAACTTGAAACAAAATGATGCAGGAAGGCATTTGATACCTTTCAGTTCTGTCAAATCAATTGGAGATTTTGTTATAATCAGTGAAAATGAGCTTATCTAAGCCAAGTTACTTCAACATCTTCTGTTCTCCAATTTTGTTTTATTCCACTATTGATCACTTTTGTGGTATATCCGGATTTATATCCAACTAGTCCTGCCCAAGCCATCATAGAGCCGTTATCACCTGAATATTCATGTGGTACAACGTAGAATTTAGCTCCTCTTTCATTGCACATGATGGATATCATCTCCTGCAGCCGTTTGTTCGCGGCAACTCCACCTACTAACAATACTTCGCTCTTATTGGTGTGTGCAAGTACCCGTTCGGTTACTTCAGTTAACATGGAAAAACAGATTTCCTGCATAGAATATGCGATATTTTCCTTCTTTTCACCGGCTTCAAACCTACGCGTAGCTTCAGAAAGTAATCCTGTGAATGACATATCCATCCCCTTTACCACATATGGAAGATCGATAAACTGTCCATCTTTAGCGAGTTTTTCAATCTCTGGTCCCCCTGGCATGGGTAATCCGAGTGTACGTGCCAAAACATCCAATGCATTCCCAACTGGTATATCCTGAGTTTCTCCAAAAATTCTATATCTCCCTGCCGCATAAGCAACTATCTGCGAGTTTCCACCTGATAGATATAATACAACAGGGTCCTCGGCTCCAGTTTTTAATTTTCCAATCTCAATATGTGCAATCCCGTGATTAGCACCAACTAATGGTTTGTTATATTTTAAGGAAAGAAATCGTGCAAAAGCTGCACCAACTTTTAATGGATTTGGAATTCCCATTCCCTGTGAGAATGTTATAACATCAATATCGTTCATTTTCATATTTGCTTGTTTCAGTGCATCTTCCAGAATTTTGGTAGAAATATCATAATGATGATCTGCCAATTCGACCGGAGTAAATCCTTTACCTAATTCAGGTTTGTACATGTCCTTAATATTCGATAGAACATTTCCCTCATCATCTACAATACCGATGCTGAATGTATGTGCAGTCGATTCTATCCCTAAAGCTATCATGTGATCAAAATTTATTAAAAAGAAATAGTTTAAGTAGGTATTCTATTCATGAAAGTCGATGAGTTAGTATCACATGGTATACCTCAGAAGTATATCGACAAGATTAAAGAAGACAAAGTTACTGATCTGTATCCACCGCAAGCCGAGATAATAAAGAAAGGGTTGTTCAAAGAAAGAAATCTTATTCTATCTTTGCCTACTGCAAGCGGAAAAACATTGATTGCAACAATGGCTATGATTCACAAACTTGTTGAAAATCATCAATTCAAAGTAGTTTATATTGCTCCACTTGTTGCACTTGCGAATGAAAAGTATCAATATTTTAAAAAATTCTTTGACAAAGATTACAAAGTTGCGATAAGTGTGGGAGATCTAGATTCATCCGATCCACGATTGGTTGATAATGATGTTATTTGTGTTACAACTGAAAAACTAGACAGTCTTCTACGTCATAATGTTCCATGGGTTAACAAAATCGGACTTGTAGTTGTCGATGAGATTCATTTATTGAATGATCCATCCAGAGGACCAACATTGGAAATACTTATAACAAAATTAATGAAACTTGCACCGCGTGCACAGATACTTGGGTTATCCGCAACAATCAGTAATGCGGATGAACTTGCAAAATGGTTGAATGCCGCTTTAGTTGTTAGTGATTTTCGTCCAGTAAAACTTTACGAAGGAGTTTATTTCGATTCTAAAATTCATTTCGAAGAAAAGGATGGATATGAATTGGATGATAAATCAGAATCTGAAAATTCTATTATTGACAACACACTAGATTTGAATAAACAATCTTTGGTATTTACTTCTACAAGAAAAAATGCTGAAAGTTTAGCGGAAAGATTATGTAGAACAGTTAAATTCAAGTTAAAAACGGAAGAAAATTCTCAATTGAAAAAACTTTCTAATGAAATAGAAAATGTTTTAGACTATCCCACACAACAATGTAAGAAATTATCAAAATGTATTGAAAATGGTGTTGCATTTCATCATGCGGGATTATTGGGAGAACAAAAAAGATTGATTGAAAGCAATTTTAGAAATGGGATTATAAAAACTATAGTTGCAACACCAACACTCGCAATGGGTGTAAATTTACCAGCTTTCAGAGTTGTTGTTCGAGATTATAAAAGATATTATCAAGGTCAAGGATCTAGTTTTATCCCTATATTAGAATACAAACAGTTCATTGGTAGGGCTGGACGACCACAATATGATCAATTTGGAGAATCTATTTTGTTAGCTAAATCAGAAAATGATGCGAGAGATTTAATTAAACATTTCATTTACGGCCAACCAGAAGATATAACATCTAAACTTGCACTAGAACCTGTATTGAGAATGCATACACTTGCTTTGATCGCGAGTGAATTTTGTAATTCGGAAGAAGCTCTTTTTGAATTCTTCAGTAGAACATTCTATGCCCATCATTATGGCGATATAGATCTCATACGTGAGAAACTTTACGATATTCTTAATTTACTTGTAGAATGGGGGTTCATAACCAATCATAATGGTCGATTAGTGGCTACGAGAATAGGTAAAAGAATTTCAGAAATGTATATCGATCCTCTTACAGCTTATGGATTTTTGTCAGGTTTGAAAAAACATTCAGAAAAACAATTGACACCATTCAGTTTTTTACAATTAATGTCCAACTCGCTTGAAATGAAACCATTAGTTTCTGTAAGGGCGAATGAGAAACTTGAGTTTGAAGAATTTATTTTACAACGCAATAGACAAATTCTACAAGAACTTCCTGAAGAATTTGATTTGGAGTTCGATGAATTCCTAGATTCTATCAAAACAGCTTTAATGTTTGAAAGATGGATTAGTGAAACAACTGAAGATCAAATACTTGCAAAATTCAACATGGCACCTGGTGAATTGTATAATAAAATATTGTTAATGGATTGGTTGACATATGCTTTACATGAACTTGCATTGTTGAGCGGGTATAAAGTTTTGTTACCTGATATAAGAAAATTGCGAATTAGATTAAAGTATGGAATTAGTGAGGAGTTGATACCTCTTGTTAAATTGAAAGGTATTGGAAGAGCACGTGCAAGGAAATTATATAAAGCAGGTTTAATTTCATTAGAAAAATTACGTGAAATACCATTTGAAAAGTTGTCACAAGTTATTGGAACTACAATCGCCAAAGATATTAAGAATCAATTGGGTAGGACAGTAGATGCGTTACAGGATAAACAATCTAATCTAAAATCTTCTCAAGACGGCTCTTCCTTATAAATTCGTGTATACTTTTGTAGTTTGTGTATGTAAAATAACCAACAAATATGCCTATAACTCCACCTACCATGATGTCTTCCCATCTATGCAACCCCAGGAAAATTCTCGATAATGAAACAAGAATAGCCAATGAAATGAATGTAAAATCAAACTTTCTTTTATTGGAGTAAAGTAATGCTACAGTCATAGCAGCAAATATTATTGCCGCATGTCCACTAGGAAATGAGAAATCATTTAAACAATATTCTAAACCTAAACAAGGTCGTTGTATCTGGAAGAGATTTTTTGTTATGTTTACTAAACCCCAACTAATGACGATGGCTGGTAATACACCAAAAATAAACCAATTGAAATAAAATTTTATTTTCCTGGGAAGTACCATGTTAAAAATTAACGATATAGTGACAGCCCCTATCCAAAAATATATGTCACCAAAAATTGATATCGTTTTCCAGAAAACTAGCCAACCTTCCATAAGAATATTATTTGATATATATTTTAATTATGTCTAGGTGAGCCTAGAAAATCAACTAAGGGAAAGTGGTTTTCTGGAGTGTATAAGTGAAATCCATTTACACCCATTTTAGGCGATTTGTTCGACACGTATATACCAAGATACGGAATTTTGAATTCTCTACAAGCTTTGGTAAACCCAATATCCTCTTCTGAGTCACCTTTTACAATAACAGTAGTTGGGGTATATTTTCTCAAAACTTCTTTTGTCACGTCCTCTTTATTTTTAATATATGTGTACATTTCATCTGTATTCAGAATTTCGGCGAAAGTATTGACAATTTCGGGGATATTTCTAGTTATTCTTGTCTTTATGGCGTGTGGAAGTAATTGATAGAATTCAACGACACCCTCAAATAGCATAGATTTAGCATATTCCTTTGTAAATTTTTGGGATAACTCTTCTCTTCGCTTTGGGTCAGATAAGAATTTTTCTACAAATAAATACCACCTATCTGATTGGGCCAATTTGCCTTTTATCATACCGTGAAAAATAGTTCCTACAAACCATTCAAGATATGCGGGTCCGTATCTAATAAAATTTTTAGGATCAAATGCAACAACCTTTGCTGGAGATTTGCAGTCTGAATCGTCAGTATCTCCAATAAACAAGTTTGCTTGTGTTACAAAAGATTTTATATCCTCTCTTACATTATCTGAATCTAGATCGCCAAAATCTTGCCTAAATAGATCACTGTCTAATTTTAAAAGGCCATCTCTACTTTCATGTACTACTTCTAACTTCGAATTCATACTAAGTTGATAAAAAGTAAACTATTAGAATATATCACGGATCACTGGATTGAATGAGAATCATCGTGTGCCTAGTATTCTAACCAAGTTAAACTACGACCCCTAGACTTTTCTTGCAAACGTTAACCATCCGGTATGCATCAATCCCATAGTCTTAGGTCTTGTAGTTCTCTCAGTTTGCCATTCCCTTACTATATTCTCAACAGTTTTAATTTCCGAAAACTTTTCCTTCCTTAAAATTTTTATTATTTTCATTACATGCTCCATTGTTGGTGAATAAACCACTATCCATCCACCAACATTCAATGGTTTTTGTGATTTTCTAATAACTTTTTCTGGATTTTGAAGGTCGAGAGTTATCAAATCAACATTTTTCTCATCTATGCCTTTGTATATATCCTTATTTTTTAATTTCAGATTTGTCAATCCAGCTAATTTTATATTTTCTTTAGCATTTTCAACAAATCTCCGATCTTTTTCATATGTCACAACTTTACCATCTGATAAATAATGTGCAAGAAATATTGACAGATATCCAGTACCAGTTCCTGCATCTACAACTGAACTATCAGTGGATATACCGGTATATCCGATTATCATACTTGCATCTTTTGGTAAAATTACTTGTGCAGTTCTTTTCATCTTCGAAAATAAATCCAAAAGAGTAGGTTTAGCAATTACAAATTCTTTTCCTAAATGAGTTTTGATTTTACTCCCATAAGATTTCCCAATTATTTTTTTCAAATCTATTATTCCACTCTTCACGTTAAATTTTTCTTTAGAAGATTTTACAATATAAGTTTCATCCTTTCCCAACAATAGCACTGGATCATTTAGTTTTACTTTCATGACCTTTCTCCATTTCAAGTAAAGCTCGTATTCTTTTAAAAGTTAGGGGATGTGTTCTGAAAAATTCTCCAATTCTTACGAACATATTTCTTTTTTCCCATTCGATAGCTTTTCTTATTTCACTATCAGTAACATCTAAATCGGAATATTCATTTGAAAAATGAGAAATTTCTAAAGTTGATGTTATAGGATCTGCGATGTAAAATGCTCTCAACGGATCTTTAGAACTTTCCTTCGTGGTTCCCAGTCCATATGTTATTTTTGCCAATGCAGATGCAAGAAGTTTAGGTTTGTATATTCTACCTCCAAAATCATCTGCATAATATTCTCGGAGTCTTGATAATGCAAGGACAAGAAGATTTGATATAAAGTAAACTAAATACGCACCAATTCCAATCAATATTGCCATGCCAGCATTTTTCCTATCACTATCTCTTGAATACGTTAAACTAATCGCAAGATAATATGCGATAACAGGAACAACACTCGCCAAAGTCATAACAACCATATCACGGTGTTTTATGTGGCCAAGTTCATGTGCGATTACAGCTTTCACTTCTTCTTTTGTTAATGTATTTAATAATCCTTGAGTTACGACCAAATTCGCTGAACCTGGAGTTCTACCAAAAACAAATGCATTTGGTGTTCCCATTCTTGCTAATGCAATCTTCTTAGGGAAAGGTACTTTGTTCTTTTTAGAAAATTCTTCTACTGCTTCCCAAATCCATGGATATTCTTTTCTTTCAAGTGGTCTCATGTTAGTTGTCATCCAAATTATCCACGGTCCAACTAACCATTGAATAAATGTAAGCCCTAAAGCTATGATTAACATTGTAAGTGTGGAAAAATCCAAATAGAATCCTACTGCAGCAAGTAATCCAAATATTAATCCGAATAACAATATCATCGTCAAACTCATGCCCATTACTAATCCTAACGCCATGTTAACAACTCATTACTCATTTTTAAATTTTAATAACTCCTGATATTTTTTCTATCAGATCAGTTGGTAATACACTTTCTCCATATTCTTTGGCAGCGGTCTCTCCTGCTTTTCCATTAATGAAGGTTGCAGCCCATCCAGCAGTAAATGTATCTATACCTCTAGATAATAATGCACCAGCAATTCCTGTTAAAGTATCTCCAAATCCACCCTTGCTCATGAAAGGGGTTCCCGTATCGTTCAAAACAAGATCCTTACCATTTGATATTACATCAATGTTCCCTTTCAATGCAATTGCTATAGGTGGATATAATGGACAGGTGTTATCTTTACCGCAATTTATTTTGTATGCATTCTTTCTGACGGCATTTATCCTATCTTTGATATTTTCTGAAACTTGGACTCCAGTTAATTCTAAAAATTCATTTGCGTGCGGTGTCATCAAGATTTTTTTCATCTTTAACTCGTCTCTAATCGCGCTAACTGCTCTTATACCATCTGCATCTAGCAACATTGGTATTTTTATCTGGTTTACAAGCATGTTGATTGCTTTTCGTGTTTCATCAATCCTCCATAATCCTGGTCCAATTACAACTGCAGTAGCTCGCGAGCTTTCAATTAATGTTAAGATTTTACTTACATGACTTTCGTTCAAATAATCTCCTTTAAGGGGTTTTGTTATCAGTTCTGGTGCATAATTTGCTGCAATGTTCATTGCTCTTTGAGGTCCTGTCAGATATACAAGATCGCATCCTGCACGATATGCAGACATTCCAACAAAAACTGGAGATCCTGTATGAATATGACTACCTGAAACCACTACCAGCTTGCCAAACTGGCCTTTATGTGACCATGGTTTTCTCTTCTTGTATATCCCTTTCAGGATAGTTTTTGACGTGTATCTCATGATTTAATAAAGGTTATTTCTAAAATTAAACACTATGCAAGCCTATCTAGTGAGAACTCTTATAGGGGTATTCGCCGTAGACGAGAAGAAACGTATAGTTTCATTCAAACCTTTTGCTCGAGATCCTATTGTTATAGCTGACAAAATGTCTGAGAGTGAACCAAAAGAGTATGCTCAATTAAAAAGTGAGTTGAAAGATTTTTCGTTTGTTCAGCCTTCTAAGGAAATCGAATCATTTGTAAATCAAAATTTATACAAGTATGCTATCGAATACAAACTAGTAAAAAATCAAATCGAATTCAACCAATTCCTAACAAAAGTTAATTCTGAATTGGCAAAACAAAAAATAAAACAATCCACCGGCAGAGATAACATCATTATTCACGTAAATAATGCTATTGAGGAATTGGACAAGTCAATTAATATTTCCATGGAAAGAATTCGAGAGTGGTATTCGTTACATTTTCCAGAAATGGATAGAATGATAGACAATCATGAAAATTATGTTAAACTTATTGAGAAATTTGGCAATAGGAAAAATTTTGATGACAAAGTATTGAATCAATTCAAAGAAAGAAGTTCCGGAATTGATTTTACAGATGAAGATATTGAATATGTGAAAACATTTGCAGCTAGTATAACTAAAATGTACGAACTACGTGAATCACTTTCAAAATATCTTAGTAATTTGTTGAGAGAGATTGCACCTAACTTTTCTGCTTTGGCAGGAGATGTTATTGCATCAAAACTTATATCCAAGTCAGGAGGACTGGAAAGATTATCGAGAATGCCATCATCCACTATACAATTACTAGGATCTGAAAAGGCTCTATTTAGATTTTTAAAATCTCGGGGGCGATCAAAGAGTCCAAAGTTTGGTTTAATTTACAATCATCCATTAATTCAAAATTCACCTGCGCATAAACAAGGAAAACTTGCAAGATTGCTTGCATCTAAATTATCAATTGCAGCTAGAATCGATTATTTTTCTAAGGAATATAAAGCTGATCAAATGAAAAAGGAATTGGAAACTAAATCAAGAGAAATTCTTTCCGCAAAGGAATAATATGCCAATTCAAAAGACAAAGTTTGAGGGAGTCTTCAAACTAAATGGAAAATTCTGTACAAAAAATCTAACTCCAGGTCAGAAGGCATATTCTGAGGAACTAGTAAAGGAAAAAAATATTGAATATAGAATCTGGGATTTTTGGAGAAGTAAACCTGCAGCTGCATTCAAGAATGGATTGAGACAATTCCCTCTAACAAAAAATATGAACATACTTTATCTTGGAATAGCGAATGGTACAACTGCATCTCATTTTTCTGATATAATTGAAAAGGAGGGTCTGATATATGGGGTGGAAATAAGCGAAAGACCCTTCAGAGAGTTATTTCCTATTGCAGAAAAGAGAGGAAATATAGTTCCTATCCTTGCAAATGCACGTAAACCAGAAGATTATGAGAATATTGTTTTAGGAAAAGTAGATTTAGTATATCAAGATGTTGCAAGTGACGATCAAGTAGAGATTCTAGTTAGAAATTCTAAGAAATTCCTACAAAAAAATGGATTGGCAATGATAGCCATCAAGTCACAGTCGATAGATGTCACAAAATCACCACATCAGGTTTATGTAGAGTGCTTGAAGGAATTGGAAAAACATTTCACGATTCTAGACAAGATAGAATTAGACCCATATGAGAAATTTCATATGTTTGTTGTAATGAAACTACGTTAATAGCCCCTCTTAACTTTCTTTAATTTTGCAGCAATCAGTCTAATCCAGGTCTTTGTCTTCATTTGTATCACCGGCCCCCAACTTTAGGAATGTGTAGCCATTCGATTGTAGGTCTTTTCGCGTTTGTTAACACAGATCCGCATTCTCCACACGAGAATTTATCCTCGTTGAACATTAGATCACATTCTGTACACATTCTCATTTTTTCACCTGAAGCAATTTACACACGCCACGTACCCTTTCTTTTCTATTATGCTCGCTAAAGTTGTCTCGCCGTTGCATGCTGGACACATTACTGCATTTTTTGGGAATTTTTCTATCATAAGCATGGGTTTTATATTCATTTTTCTCTGAAAAACAGAAAGCAAAGGACATTTAAATATATTCCGCTCTAATAAATGTATATATGTCGAAAGAAAATCTAAAGTATAATACAATTGTCCATAAAGGTGACGTAAAATCTAAATCAAACTCTGAACAAACGTCTATCGATGAAATTGATACAAAAATTCTGAAAGTTTTGAACTGGAATGCAAGACTATCTTATCGTGAGATTGCACGTCAAACAAAATTATCAACTGGAACAGTGATATCCCGATTGAAAAAGCTACAAAAATCAGGTGTCATAGTTGGGTACTGTGTACAAATCGATTCTAAGAAACTTGGATACACCTTAGGTGCAATAATAGAGGTAATTGCCGCAAAAAGTATGTTCCTAGAAGCATCTCGGAAGATCTCGTCTTATCACAATGTATCTGGAGTTTATGCAGTTTCAGGTGATATAGATGCAATTGTTATTGCCAAGTTCAAAGATTCTGATCATTTGAACGATTTTCTGAGAGAATTGAACAAAGATCCTGACGTTATACGAACCGGAACTCATATTGTGCTAAAGGAGATAAAAGAAGAGCCAAGATTTATTTTAGATTAGAGATAATTGCGAATTTTTCAGATAAAATGGAGAAAGAGAGAAGTCGGAGAACTTTTGTTTGATCGGAATCCTCCAAGGGGTTAGTTCTCCAACTTCGGTTGATCGGCCAAAAGGGCTATGAACATTTTACACAGCGTATATTTCCACCTTGCTCGATAATTTCACTAATATTTACTTCTCTAGTGCATGACGGACATTCAAAAGCCACCTTAGGTCCTGATGGTTCTACCTCGTATGACCTTACTTGCATTGAGGGTAATTTTTTGAATTCCATTTTTATCTAATGAGGAATTAGAAAACATCTTTATAAGGAACTTTTATAATGAAATTTGTAGTATTCATCGTATCTAGTGGGAAACCGTAAAACATTTATATATGTTTTTATAAGAAATTTAATACTATTATAGAAATATTTATAATATCTGTAGCTATTTTATAATTATTTTGAAGTGATTGTATGCAAGCAACATTGATAGAGAATAATGGAAAAGGAAGAATTGCTTATGATTCACTTATTATTAACGATCCGAAATCATTTTCGACATTGAATAGTAAATTAGCATTAAAAATTGTTAAAACCCTCGCCGAATCACCAGCATCTGCTATAGATATTTCAAGAAAATTGAAAATACATGAACAAAAAATTTATTATCATATCAGAAGATTGGAGAAGGCAGGAATAATTTATACAATTTCTAGTGAACGAAGGCACGGAATGATTGCTAAAATTTACAGCGTCGTTTCACCTGTTATTGTCGCAAAATTACATGATAAAGGTGTTCAGTTTGATGAGGGATTGTCTTTAAATGCATCACAGGAAACAATCAAATTTTTCGATCCGTTTATTCAGAATGGTTTATTGAATGCAAAGGTAATAATAGGATCTCCAAATCCACATGGTCCTTTTTCAGCAACAGCAAGACATGATACATCTTTATTTGAATTGGGTGTATTGTTTGGTAAGTTGTTGAGTGAAAGCGATGGATTGAATTTCTGTTTGGACACGACAGTTTCAGATAGTGAATTGAAACACAATAATATTATCTTAATAGGTAATTCAAAGGTCAATTCAATTACACATAAAGTTAATCCACATCTACCAATTTATTTTGACGAAGCTAGGGATTTTCAAATCACATCAAAATTAACTGGTGAATCTTACAACTATGATTATGATGCAGTGATTATAAAAACACACAATCCGTTTAACGAAGATAAAAAAATGTTGATTTTGGCAGGAAAACGAAGTGTCGGATTTATGTCGGCATTAATAGCAATCAAAAATCATATGCAAGAAATTTTACAAGGAAATTTAAAAAATAAAGATTTAATCGCAAGAGTAGTTACCGGTTTGGATAAAAATAGTGATGGAAAAATAGATGCTGTTAAATTTGGTGAATGATATGGCAAATATTAAAGCAATAGTTTTTGATGCTGACCTAAAATTTAATGGTGCGCTTATGGGTATCACCGAAAGGGATAAATACATTAAATGTGGTGTTTCTCCTAGTGCAGTGGTACCATCTGGCAGAATTACCCGCACTTTACGAGTGATTAGATGACTGAACAAAAAAATGGAATGCAATATGATACAAGAAGAATTGAAACATTCGGTAGAAAGATAGGACCTTTGGTTAGAGAATACATTGATCATAATGGTAATAAGGGATCTGTTATGGGTATTCCAACAGCAGGTCGACTTTTTGCAGTCGAACTTTATAAAAATTTATTGGCTCCTAATTCAGATCAACCCTTTATTGATGTTACTTACTGGGAATTGGATAGAACCGATATTCAAGGTAGTTTGAAAAGAAATTCCGCACAAGTAAGAGGAAGACACTTAATAGTAGTAGATGATGATATTCATACTAAGGCAACTTATGAGGAAATACAAAATGAGTTAGATAGATTAAAGGGCTATTATGATATACCTTCTATTAATTGGGCTGTTGAATTCGATGGTCCTGGTATTGCAAAATGGGCATGTAATAGAATGAATAATGGGAAATCTCGTGGTTGAATGAAAGCGTATATAGCCGCACCCTATACAAGCAAATCTTTAATGCCCAATAATTCAAGTGCCGTTCACGGAAAAATAACTGATACATCTTATATGAATTTTTTAGATATGATAGAGTCTATTGTAAAAGAACGTGGACTTGAAACATTCTTACCACATAGGGATTTGCATAATTGGGGAACTGCTAATGTTAATGAACAAGAAATTGGTAAAAAGTCTATAGAAGAATTGAAATCCTCTGATGTAATAATTGCTTATCCGGAACAAAGTGTGGGAGTTAACATTGAATTGGGTTGGGCATCCGCATTCAAGAAGAAAATTTTGATTTTATTGAATGAAAATAGCAGAGTAAGTGTTATGCATTCTGGATTGAACGGTGTTACTGATTCTAAAATAATAAAATTCAGAGATATAACCGATCTGAGAACAAAATTGAGAGCGGCTCTTTCTGGCTTTGTATAAGCTTTTAAATCTGGGAAACTATCTTTTCGGAAGCAGGACCTGTTAATTATGGTGGAAAATACTCCAAGAATTGGAAGGGGTATACGATCTACACACGAAGTCGATATCCAAATAGAAGTCGACCTAGATGTAATAGGAGACCCAAAATACGACTTCACAATGGATGGTGGAAATATAGAAGCACCTCATGCCGTCGCTCTATTTAATCATTTTCTAAGTCAAATATCCCGACATGGTTTGCAGCATATTAGTGGACATGCGACCTCTAAAGACGGTTTGACACATCACTTATACGAAGATACTGCAATAGCTCTAGGAGAGGCTTACAAAATGGCAGTAGGTAATAAAAAAGGTATTAGAAGAGTATCTAATGTGGGATGGCCTTTTGAAGGAAATTATGTAGAAGTGGCTGTGGATTTTAGTGCAAGATCTCACTCTGATTTCGATAGTGAAATAAAGGATCCGAAATTATTACAAATGGCTAAACATGTTTTACTCTCGCTTTCTAATGGAGGGGGGTTGGATATACGTTCAAGAACATATGGTTGGGATGATCATCATCAAGTTGAAGGTTTAGGTAAATCATTGGGAAGAGCTATATATGATGCTACAAGAAGATTGGAAGGATATTCTGCAGTTCCAAGTACAAAGGGAATTTTGTAAATAATAAAATTAAAATAAACATTTCATATCCAAATTATGGTAGTCGTACTACCGTCTTTCTATACTGGAACTATATATCCCATTATTTTATTTCCATCAATATAGTTAACCCGCACTTTACGCTTTCCTCTATCGATTAATAGAGTTCTACTTAGTGTCGCTACTTCATTCATTTTACATCACCCTCCTTATTTTGAAAAGTGTTTAATCAACGCTCTATTGTTATAGTACGTGTTAAATTGTTGTAATCTAGTCTGATGCTGTGGTATCGCAGTCGTATCAACGAAACTTCCAGAGCATCCTCTGCAAAATATTCTTCTTTCACCAAAACCATCTACAAATTTTACCATTCTGAATGAACTGCATCTTCCGCATCTCATTTCTGTCACCAGAATAGAATTAGTGAATTGGATATACCCGTCTTTGGTAGGGGTTCATTTCCCACATCTTTAACAAAGAAGGTAATTTAAGCTTTTTTTAGAACATATAACCCTTCTAGTAAGCTAGAAACCCGTAAAATCTTTTATTTCATCTCTAATTCAATTGAAATAGCTAAAATTGTTAGCTACAATTTAGTTTAAGGTGGTGTTGGTGTAGGAGGAGTTGGAACAGGAACTATTACAGTTGGTCCTGGTGGTCCAGGTGGACCTTCCTGTCCTTGGGGGCCTGCAGGTCCTCTTCTGGGTCCTATCCACCCCATATAAAATGCTGCAAAGATAAACAACACAATAACAAGTATCGCAATTATAGCTACAATCGCAGCTGAATTTTGCCCTTTCCTTCTTTTCATATATTCACCTTTGTATAGAACATCCTTAGGTAACTTGACGTTGTAAATAAAGATATAATTACATATGTTGTTAAATTATTCACAACAATTTTTATACCAACTAATCGTTAAAAATTGTCTCTATTTTTAGAATAATGTTGTCAAAGGATTCAATTTTCTATATTTTTCAAATTCGTCATAAATTTGGTTAAATTCTTGGCTGGAAACCTACCGCCAGCAGCTACAGGGTGCCCTCCTCCCTCGGAATCTGGTATTCCTTTAACAGCCGTTGCAGCAAGTTTATTCAAATCTACAATCGATACCTTTCCTCTTCTATAACTAACATCAATAAATTTCCCAGATTTTTGGTATATCACAAGAACTTCTGTTGTTAATTTTTTCGCCATAACTGTTGCAAGTGGAGATTTCATATTGAATTTCGATTTCACTTCATATATCACAAGTTTCTTAATTTTCTTTTTCTTCTTTTCAAAATCTTTTACAAGTTTATTGAATTCTTTTTCTGATTTTCCAAACCATTCCATCAAAGTTTTTGCATTTCCTTTCCCCCTCAGAACATCTTGGTAATTATTTGCCTTCATTAAAATATCACGAGCAAAAATAGATCCATTAACCCCCTTTACAACTCTTGCACTGTCAAATATTTTTGATAATTTCCCAAGCAATGAATTATCAAATAAAAACTCATCAATATTTTCATTATCATCAACGAGTTCTTTATTTTTTGTTTTAATATTTTCAAAAAGATCAACACAATTCTTCAATCCCATGTCCGACAATGTTCCAACACCAGCAATCCACAGAATATCATCGGACTTTAAAAGTTCACTGTAAATTCTATAACAAAGATATGTTGCAGGAATGTAGATTTGTTCGTCGAAAACTCTTGGATTAACATACAAAACTTTTACATATCCCTTCGGTACATGATGATCAATTATTATTACTTGAGAAATATTTCGTAATTCTGTTAAAATTTTCACACTAATTTCTGATATATCCACAATGACAACATAATCAGGTTTTATTTTTTTTACAGTTTCCATTGCATCTTCTGTCACTGCAGAATTTGATGATGATGCAATTAATTTTGATTCAATCTTGTGAACATTTTTTACTAATCTGTAAATTATAGCTGCAGAACAAATACTATCATTGTCATGACCGTGAATAATTGCAACTTTACCTTTACCCATTCGTTTAAAGAATTCAACAGCCGGTGTGATCGTCTCTTCGATTATACTTTCCATAACCAACAATGCATTTGAAGATAGAAATATTTTCTTCGTTAGGTGTTATCGAGAAGGATCGAGTAAACTTTAAATAGTTATTATTGTACTACTAGTACATGACAACACAATCCAATGCGACACACTTGAAACGTGTTGAATTTAAGCATAGAGGTGGCTATTGGGAAATCTATGATGGTTTTTGGAATAGCTGTTTACGGAGCCCAACTAAGGTTGTAGCTGCAAGACTTCGACAATATGGCTTTCCTAATGTAGCAGAACAGGTTTCTTCTGGCAGATATTCTGAGGGAGCAGAATTTCATGTAGATATTTCATTCGACAAAAGTTTTAATCCACGAGAATTAAACTATTTGACTTGGTTGTCAAACACGAAATTCTAATTGTATCTTTTTCAAGATTTGAAAGGGCTAAAATTCTGCTTTAATAAACTTTGTATTGGTAAGAACAACGGTTGAGGTAAATTATTCCATTCAAACCATTCCCAACCTTCAGATTTCTCTGGTTCTTTGAGTTGAACTTCACCAGAATCATATTCTGATGTCATATAAATTGTAATGTAATGTTTCCTTTCTTTTTCAAATACGTCATTTGTCAATGCCCCGTATCGTATATTTTTAATTTGAATGCCAGCTTCTTCAAAAACTTCTCTCCTCGCACATTGTTCAAAGGTTTCACCATATTCTAAATGTCCACCTGGAAATCCCCATGTACCTTCTCCATGTGTGTTTCTTCTCTTGTAAAGAAGAACTTTATCTTCCTTTCGTACAATTACACCCATTCCAACTTTGGGTCGGTCATTCATAGTAAACAGATAACTAGAAGATTATTTATGCTTAACCAAACAAGCTCGACAATCCCGCACTTGCAGCTTCAGCAGCCTTTTCAGTATCTTCTTCTTTCTTTTCTTCCTTCTTTTCAGTTGTTGCGGCAGCAGCTGGTGCAGCGGCCATAGAAACAGCTTCTTTCAAAGCTTCATCAATATTAACACCCTGTAAAGCAGCAACAAGAGCCTTTATTTTTGCATCATCAACATTAGAACCAGCACTGGATAAAATCTTTTTGACATTGTCTTCATTGACAGGTTGTCCACTTTCATGCAGCATCAAAGCCGCGTATACTTCTTGCATTTTTATCCACTTACTTTCTTTTCTATCGCTTTTCCTCTTTGATAAGCTTTCATTAATAGATATTTAACGTTTTCTTTTGTAGGATAACTTATAGATACAGAAAGATTTAAAGCTTGTTGGAACGCTTCTTTCAATTTTTGTGGATATATTTCCACCAATTCCAATGTGTTCTTGTCATATAACATTCCGTCAAAAACTACTGCAATATTGAGTTTGATCTCTGCGACTTGGAGTTTTAATTTTCTTAGAACACCAGCAACATCCTTTGATACAGGTTGACCTTTCTTGAGAATAGTTGAAGTCTTTTTAACAGCAATCTTTCCGCCTTCAACACCAGCAATAATTCCAACTTTTTGCAATTCACTTATCGCAGGTCCAGGTAATAATTCAGTCGGTCCTGGATTTACAATAACATCCTCATCAACAACATATCCATCCTTTGCATAAGTCTTGAATCTCAATTTGTTGATTTCTTTGTAAAGTGTAAAAGGATCAAGTTCAGTGAATATTAATCCTGGTTGAGTTGGCATATGCCCTATCAAATCTTTTCCAGTTTCTTTCATTGCAATTTCCACAAGTGATTTCTTACTAATCTTCACCAAAATTTTTCCAGCTAGAGATTTTTTAATTAATTGCATTTGTTTCGTCGGCATTTTCATCATGTCAGCTATACAAATCACTTTATACTTTCCGAACAATTCTTTCAATTCAACTAATTCATTTTGTTTCTTTTCTGTCGGCATTATTTCATCTCCACTTTGACAGGTTCACTCATTGTAAGTTTTAACAAAACTTTTCCAATATTTTGTCTTCCATTCGGAAGTCTTGTTTCCAAAAATTTCAATATAGCTTCAACATTTTCAGCAACTTTTCTATTATCCATATCTTCTCGCCCAACAAAACATTGAATCACAGGCGAATTTTTGACAGAAATTCTTACACTTGTCTTATAATTTTGTACAAGTTTTTTTACATCACCTGATATAAGTTTAGGCATCTTTCCTCTAGGTGCTAGTAATTGACCTAAAGATTTTCCTATTGTTGGCATCAGAATAGCTTCTGATAAGAAGAAATCAGTATTCCTGGCTAATTTTTTTGCATCTCTTTTGTTCGCAGCAACTCTTTGTATGTCTGCAGTTGTGAAAACATCACAATCCAATCCTTTCAAATTATCTGAGAAAACAACAATTTTCGCATCCTTCCCTCGTCCATGCGGTAAAATTACATCTTCCGAGAATTTACTTTCAGCTTTTTTTAAATCAAGACTCTTTAACGCAACTATTAAATCAATACTTTGAGTAAAATTTTTCTTTTCCTTCGATTTCAATTCCGACAATGCTTTTTCTATCTGTTCTAACATATAACCCTCCTACCGAAGTAGTCTACGGGACAATCCAAGTACGATTTTAATATATTTAAACACATTGGATTTTTCTGTTTTTGTGGGTTTTCTAACTTTTATAAGACTTAAATTCCTATAGAAATAAGACTGATAGAATGGCAGGTAAGAAAGTAAAGGAAAATGAGAAGCCTAAAGAGAAGGAAGAAGTAAAGGAGAAAAAAGAAGAGAAGAAAAGGCCAGAAGCAAGACGAGATATACCAACTTTGATTATTCGTGTTGCTGGTACTGATTTAGATGGAGAAAAATCTGTAATGCGGGCGATTAAAAAAATAAAAGGAATCAGTGTATCAATGAGCAGAGCAATTTGCCGTGTTGCAAAAATAAATCCGTCAACAAAACTGGGTTCATTGAACGAAACAGAACTTGCAAATCTTGAAAATGTGATAAAAAATCCAACCAATTTTAACATTCCAATATTCATGGTGAATAGAAGAAGAGATATGGAAACGGGAAACGATGTTCATTTGACAAGCTCAGATCTCGACATTGCAAAAAGATTTGATGTACAAAGATATGTTAATTTGAAAACCTACAAAGGATGGAGACACATGTTAGGTCAGCCTGTTCGAGGACAAGAAACTAAAAGTTCATTTAGAGTAACAGGTATGGCTGTAGGTGTGATGAAGAAAGCTGCAGTTCCAGCTAAAGCAGGCGCTGCCGCAGCTCCAGCCGCAGGTGCACCAGCTGCTGCTCCCGCTGCACCAGCAAAAGAAGCAGGCAAAGCTCCAGCAAAGAAGTGATTGAATGAAACGACAACGAAAAAAATACGCAACACCATATCGACCATGGGATAAAGAAAGAATCGAAGTTGAAAAGAAGTTGATCTCTGATTTTGGATTGAAAAGTAAACGTGAACTTTGGAAAACAGAAGCCTTACTAAGAAAATACAGAAGACTTGCACGAGAATTAATCGGAAAACAAGACAAGGATAAAGAAAAAGCATTGATAGAAAAGTTATCAAAGCTCGGTGTGCTCACAAAAGATGCATCATTGGATAATGTTCTTGGACTTTCAATAGAGGATTTCCTTAATAGACGTTTGCAAACAGTGCTTGCAAAGAAAAATCTCGTCAATACAGTTGGACAAGCACGACAATTCATTACTCATGGTCATGTTATGATTGAAGATAGAAAAGTTACTTATCCAAGTTACATGGTTCCTCTTGATGATGAGGCAAAATTAGTTGTAAGACTTACTCCAGTTAAGAAAATATCAGGTGAAGTAAATGGTGGAACAGCAAACTAAAAAAGAAGAGAAATGGGGAGTTGCGCACATATACAGCACTGCGAATAACACTATAATTCATGTTACTGATATTACGGGAAGTGAAACTTTCTCTAGATATTCTGGTGGAATGATGACTGATAAGGATAGAGAACAAGGAATGCCTTTCCCAGCAATGTTAGCTGCACGAAAAGCCGCTGAGCTAGCTAAAGAAAAGGGATTGACAGGTATACATATCCGTGTTAGAGCCAGAGGAAGTCAATATTCCAAGTCTCCAGGTATGGGAGCACAACCAGCTATCAGAGCTTTAGCCCGTGCAGGATTAAGAATTGGAACTATAGAAGATACGACCCCGATAACACATGGCGAGTTGCGCAAGAAAGGCGGAAGATTAGGAAGACGAGTTTAAGCTCTTTTTTACTTCAAATCGTCTTAATTTACCTTCTTAACGTCAAAACGATATTGATTATCGATTGTTTGTATCACAACGGTGTTTTGTCCTTCTTTTAATGATCAATCATACTCGCAAAAACCATAATCTTTATATCCCCTATTCTTCTAATTCTTTACAGGGAATTGTGATTCCATGGGGATATTCAAAGATATAGGTAAGATGGGGCTAGTACTTAGCTTCATTTCGGCCGTTGCATATGAGGTGACAGGAGTAAATTCACTAAAAGCAATATCCATAGTAATGGGAATATTGTCATTGGTCATTATAACCTCCTATCTTGCGCAAATTAAAGGCATGAGTAAAGCCAGAGATACTTTGATGTACCTTAGATTACTAAAATAAATTTGTTCTGCATTTTGCACCCTTTTAAAAAGAGGTGAGTATGTGATAGAATGTACGATTTGCGGTGGAAACTTTAATGAAACCGATAACACTCAAGTAACTCAACATAAGCATGCTGACGGAGACATAACCTCGCCTAAACAATAGGCATACCTAACGTCAGGGTTTGGGGTTTTTTGGTTTGGGGTCTCTTTTAGCATAACTTTAAATTAATTGAAAAACCAATTCTACTACTGTTGATTGTGGTTAGATGAAAATAGAGTTAGTTGATCGGTCTGAATCAGAAGTAAAATTCATTGTCGAAGGAATACAGCCGCCATTTGCAAATGAATTGCGAAGAATAATGGTAGGAGAGATTCCAACAATGGCCATTGAATGGGTAGATTTTTTAAAGAATGATTCTCCATTGAATGATGAGATTGTTGCTAACCGATTGGGTCAAGTTCCGTTGAAATTTGATGAGAAAGCCTATAACATGACCAAAGATTGTAAATGCGATGGTAAAGGATGTACTTTATGCCAGGTTAAATTGACTTTGAAGAAGAAAGGACCTGGAATGGTTTATTCGGGGGATTTGAAATCCAAAGCCAAAGATATTATACCAGTTTTTGACAAGATTCCTGTAACTGAATTATTCAATGATCAGGAAATGGAGTTTGAAGCAATTGCTACTTTGGGATTGGGTAGAGATCATTCAAAATGGCAAGGGGCAGTTGTTGGATATTCGAGTTTGTTTGAGGCTAAATCTAAATCAGGTGAAGTGAAACTTTGCGCAAATCATCTCAATCATGTTAAAGATGTTAAAGGAGTTAAGGTGGATCCATCACAATGTGAATTGTGTCAGAATTTGAACAGTAATGGGGATAAATTCACACCACTCGATGATAGTTTTCTTTTTGCAGTTGAAAGCGCATCAGGATTGGATGCAGAAGATGTTGTATCTAATTCAGCTGAAATTCTTGAAGAAAAAATAAAAGAGTTTGACAAGGCAATAAAGAAATTAAAATGAATAATACATAAAATTACTATGCGTCTTCTACTAGAGTATGAAAGAGAGTTTAAAAGAAACGTGCGTTATCTAAATCGTGTTTATGACAATGTTTTCAAATTCAACCAACTAATGAATTTCCGAAACGAAAGTGGATTGAGAAACAGATTATCAGATTTTGCATTCTTTCCACTTGTCTTGTCATATTATACAGTTCTAACTCCTTTAGCGGTAGAAGCCATCCCAGAATCTTTGATAAGAACCATCATTTCCAAATAAATTAAAGCATTCACATTCTATAATTACTTACGCAGGGGTCCCATAGCCTGGTCAATTGGGGCGGGCTTAAGTTATCAAACTTAAGATTTGAACAAAAAGATGATATAAGAAATCCGCTGGCTTAGTGCCTTCGAGAGTTCAAATCTCTCCCCCTGCATTTATTTTTAATTGTAATATAATATTGTGCCAAATTTAGAAGCTGCTCAAGATTACGTTTTCGAGAGAATGAAAAAGGAATTACCAGCAGATTTATATTATCATGGTATTCATCACACGAAAGATCATGTTTTACCAGCTATCGAAGAATTTTCAAAATCGTCTAAAATTGGGGAAGAGGAATTTTTACTCGTTTTCACTGGAGGATTATATCATGATATCGGTTATATAGAACGATATTTTCAAAATGAAACTATTGGAGCTAGAATTGCTGAGGAGACATTGCCTAAATTTGGTTACCGTCCAGAACAAATAAGAACAATTTTAGGCATTATTCTTGCAACTCAAATTCCTCAAAGACCTGCAGGTCTCCTACAACAAATAATGTGTGATGCCGATTTGACATCACTTGGATTATCAAATTTCTTGGAAATAACAGATTCTTTAAGGAGAGAATTTTTAACATATGGTGTAATAAAACCTATGTCAGACAAAGAATGGTACGAATTCGAACTGAATTTTTTAGAAGGTCATTCTTATTTTACAGATGCTGCTCGAAGATTGAGAGGAGAAAATAAACAACGCAATATAGAAAATCTAAAGCGTCTTATTGAATCCTAGAATTTCATCAAACTTTCAACAAGCTTTTGTGTTGCTTCTTGTGAAGTTTCGTCAACAGGCTTGATTATATCTTGAACAAGTCTTTCAATTGTCTTTTTCTTTTCTTCTTCACCGACTGCAACAATTGCTTTCCATGGTTCTTGAACCATTCCAAGCAATTCATTCATTTTTTGCATTTCTTTCTTTACTTCAATAAGAGCAGTCCATAATTGTGCAGCTTTAACGTCCTCAGCAGAATTGTATGCATATCTGTGCTTTTTTGTAGAATTCAAAAGATCCAATAATACGATCTTATCTTCTTCACTTAGATTGCTTTTCCAATCTGCATCCCTTTTGAATAAAGCCATAATCACAGATCGAAAGTAAACTTTAAATCCTTGATGTGGTCATAGAAAGTTTTTAAAACTTTGTGCACAATGTGAATAAATGAAAGACGGCGATTTTGTCAATTTGGAATTTACAGGACGTGTAAAAGATACAAAAGAGATCTTTGACACGACAAATGAGGAAGTGGCCAAGACTGCAGGAGTGCATGATGCTAAAGCAGTATACGGTCCAGTACCAATTATAGTTGGTGCCAATCAAACGCTTCCTGGATTAGAAGAAGCTGTAAAAGAAATGAATGTTGGTGAAAAGAAAACTATCGACATTCCTCCAGAAAAGGCATTTGGTCAAAAAAATTCAGATCTTGTAAAATTAGTTCCCATGTCTTATTTTAAGGAAAGTGACTTGGATCCTCAACCAGGACGAGTTGTGAACTTGAATGGTGTTCGAGGAAGAATCTTATCAGTCGATGGCGGAAGAGTAAAGTTAGATTTTAATCATCCTCTTGCAGGAAAAACACTGGAATACGATCTTGAAATAAAAGATGAAATAAAAGAAGTTGATCAAAAAATAAAAGCAACTGTTAGATATTTCACAGGATCAAAAATTGAAGATTCGAGTGTTGTAATAAGTGGAAAGGAAGCTTCAATTCAAACAAAACTTGATCTTCCAAAGCAAGCTAAACAATCTATTGCAGATACGATAATGAAATGGGTTGATGGAATAAGCAAAGTAATTTTCTCTGAAGTGTTCGAAAAGGAAAAATAAACATTTATCTTTACTATCTGTATTAATTATAAGATTTCTATGGGAGTCAGGCAACTGTCCGAAAGACCGATCAGGATGGATAAAACGAATCCTTACGATGATGAAATTAAAGCGATGCTTGAATCTCGAAGAACCAACATCAAAGTTGTTGGATGTGGTGGTGCGGGTGGAAATACTATAACAAGATTAATGCAAGTCGGAATTACTGGTGCCGAAACTATTGCTCTTAATACAGATGCCATGGACTTGTTGCATACAGAAGCAGACAAGAAGATGGTTATTGGAAAAGAATTAACTCAAGGTCTTGGTGCAGGTGCAAATCCAAGTGTAGGAATGGAATCTGCGAAAGAAAGCAAGGAAGAAATAAAGAAAATGCTTCAAGGAGCTGATCTGGTTTTTATTACATGTGGTTTAGGTGGTGGGACAGGAACAGGAAGTGCTCCTGTCGTTGCTGATATCTCAAAGAAGATGGGTGCATTAACAGTTGCAATTGTTACATTGCCATTCGCGATGGAAGGTAGGTCAAGAATGAGTAATGCAAGAGAAGGTTTGAAGAATCTTGATGGATTGGTTGACACAATAATTGTTATTCCAAATGACAAATTACTTGATATAGTTCCTGATGTTAGCATAACAACAGCTTTCAAAGTTGCAGACGAAATTCTTGTGAATGCAGTGAAAGGTATAACAGAACTTGTAACAAAACCAGGATTGGTTAATTTAGATTTTGCAGATGTTCGAACTATAATGAGAGATGGTGGGGTAGCAATGATTGGAATGGGTGAAAGCAATTCCGAAAATAAAGCATTCGAGTCTGTTGAACGTGCATTAAACAATCCATTACTAAATGTTGATATTAACGGTGCGAGTGGAGCTTTAATTAATGTTATCGGCGGGCCAGAAATTACAATAAGAGAAGCTCAACAAATAGCAGAGACAATTTCTTCCAAGCTATCATCTGAAGCTAGAATAATTTGGGGTGTTCAAGTGGACAAATCTCTTGGGGATAGTATACGAACTCTCATAGTTGTTACAGGTGTTAAATCTTCACAATTATTCAGCCAAGAAAAAGGTGAAAGAACTAGGAAAAAGGACATTGAAAAGATCCTTGGCGTAGACTTTCTTGAAGTAGAATAAACTTTAAATCTACATGAAATCTGATGATTTTATGAACATTAAGGAAACTTTGCAAAATTACGTCCGTATTTTGTCTATCGCTAAAAAAGCAGACAAGGCAGAGTATATTGACACAATTAGAATATGTGCTCTCGGTATTGGAATAGTTGGTGCAATAGGTTTCATGTTCTACCTCATGTCAGCATTAATTGGTGGATTATGATTTACACAATCAAAACTGTAGTTGGAAGAGAGAATGTTGTTATTGATGCTATAGTATCAAAATCTCGAGCAGAAAATTTAATGATACAGGCTCTTGTTCATGCAGAAGAAATCAAAGGATATGTTTTTGTTGAAGGAAACGAAGAAGATGTTGAAAGGGCTGTAAAAGGATTACCTCATTCACGAGGATTAATTAAAAAATCTGTTGATGTAAAACAAATAGAACGATTCTTACAACCAAGAAAAGTTGAAGTTGAACTTAACATCGGAGATGTAATTGAAATTATTGGTGGACCATTCAAAGGTGAGAAAGGAAAGGTTACACGATATGATAAAATAAAAAGAGAATTAACGATGGAACCAACAGAAACTCCAGTACCAATTCCGATAACTGTATCTGTTGAATTCGTTAAAGTATTGCAGAAGGCGAAGTAATATGGCGAAGAAAGAACCACGAAGTGAAACAGTAAAAATGTTGAAGAAAGAATTGAAGATCGATGTAGCAAAAATTACGGACGAAGAAAAGACTGCAGGCAAAACAGTTGTTGCAGATGTTAAGTTTGAACCTATTGTCAAAATTGCGAAGGAAAGAATGGAAAAGATGACTGTGAAAGATTTGAAAGCTGCTGTAAAAACAGTTCTTGGAACATTGAACAGTATGAATGGAATAATGGTTGAAGGAAAACGACCAAGAGAAATTGCAAAAGAAATTGACGAAGGTAAAAGAACTATTTAGTTTTTACTCTATTCTCAACACTTTGACGAACATAACCCATAATAGTTGATATATCCATGTCAGACATAGTTCTTCGTAATATTTTTCCACCTCTTTTTAAATAACGATCTGTAGTATACAATCCTTCTCGAGTGTGTGTAGGGTTTGTATCATCCAACTCCCATGTTATTTTACAACATTCTACAACCGGACCACAATGCATACCTAAAGTTAATTTTAATTTATTTCCTCTTCTTTTAACAGCAAGATAATTGAAGGCTGCTCCATCTCTAGTTTGAGCTCTATATCCCTCTTGAATTTTCAAGTCGTATAGCTGTTCTAATAAAGGGTTTAGTGCCTGAGGACTTACCTTTCCATTTAACATTCCGATCAACCAAAATTAATTCTATGTCAATATTCTTAAATGCATGTTAAAACTTTCTTTATATAATGGACTGGAGGGGATTTGAACCCCTGACTTCCCACAATCTGGATAAAGTGCCATGCGGGCGGTCTACCACTGGCCTACCAGCCCATAACTAACATATCTTATTCTTTCTTATTTACTTTCTTTTTCGTAGGATTAGTCCATTTTAATTTCTTTTTTTCTCTTCCCATTAGAAAATTTTTTTCGCATTTAGAACGATCAAAATAAAATATCTCACCGTTAGTTCTTATAAACATCTTTCCTGTTCCTTTAGGAATATTTGAACTGCAAAAAGAGCATTTCATTTCAATTACCTTGCTTCCATTCTTCCTGAAGCTTCCATTTCAGTTTCTCTAAGCATCAAAACATCTTTGACTTTGACAGGACCAACAACATTTCTAGTTAGAATTTTCCCCCTATCAGGTCCTTCTAACACTCTACATCTTACTTGCATTACTCCTTTAACCCCAGTTCTGCCTAACAATTGTAATACTTCCGCAGGAAAAGATTCGCCAGCCATGTCATCACTTTGGCATTAGATTTTCAATACCAGAAACAATTTCCTTCAATAACTCTTTCCCATCTCCGGCTTCAACAATTGATATTGCCGCAGTTGGAACGTCCAACCCAGCAGCTCTTCCAAGTTCTGATTTACTAGGAACATAAAGATAAGGAATCTTTTTCTCATCACATAATGCTGGAAGATGCATCACAATTTCTTGAGGTTCAACATCAGTAGCTATTACAACAAGTTTCGATTCACCTTTTTCTATAGACTTTGTACTTTCATTAGTACCTTTTCGAATCTTTCCTGTGTTTTTTGCAGCTTCTACAGCTTGCAGAGCCTTATCGCTCATTTCTTTCGGTGTCTCAAATTTCGCCATTCATTCACCTCATCCATCTAATTCTATAGTACATGAAATGTTTAAATAGTTTATTTATGCGCAAAATAGAACGTCATATTCTTGTCTAATTTAGCGAATCCAATCCTCGGAAATTGTACAGTTTCACCTTTCTTAGCCTTTTTAATCGACGGTTCTGCTAATGCACTGATTTCTTTTCCATCAGGCATGATGATTTTTATTTTGATATTCGGATCTGATACCCAATGGATTTTTTGTATTTCATATTTGACATCTTTAGATGTCATTTCGGCATTTTTGTTGAGTTTAATGGAAAAAAGATTCATCAACCCCACTTCATTATCATGGAATTTTTCAAAATCATTTCTTTCAACGTAAATTTTTTTCAAATTGACCGGAATTTTTCTATTTCCCCTTTTTGGAAAATCAGGGTGCAATGGTGCTTTCGTGGATTTTATTTTTGAATTCTTCAACGCAATCATTAACGGATCTGTAACACAAAAATATCGATTTGAATTTTCATCAATTAATTTTCTATTTTCCGCATACAAAATTTCAACAGGAACATTAACATCTGCAAGACTCAACCCCATTCCAACAACAAAATTTCTTATAGCTTGAGGTTGTATACCTCTTTTTTCTAATGATTGCATGCTCCATATTCTTGGATCGTCCCAACCTTTGTAAATTTTTTGTTCAATTGATTTCCTTGATTGAGTTTTACTTAATTTCACATCTTCCAAATTCAAAAGTCCATAATGTAGTATTTCAGGTTTGTTCCATCCCATAATATTCCAAATAAATTCTTCTACCATGTCTTCTATTACCAAATCTTTTCCTCTAAGAATGTGTGTAATTCCTAGTAGATGATCATCGACGGCCCAACTAAATTCAAGTAATGGCCACACTTTGTATTTTTTACCAACTCTCGGATGTTTTCTTTCAGCAACTCTTAATAAAACACGATCCCTAAATGCAGGATTATTGTGTTGCATATCTGTTTTTAATCTTACAGCAATTTCCCCTTCTTTGTACTTTCCTTTCAACATCCCCTTCCATTTTTTCAAATTAATTTTTATTGATTGATTTCTATGTGCACATTCAATTCCATTTTGCCTATTATGACGAAGAACTTCCACATTGCACTCACAGACATATGCATGATTTTTATTAATCAATTCTTCAGCAATTTTGTAAAATAATTTTATTCTGTCAGATTTGTAAAATGTTTTGTTACACTTTACTCCCAGAAATTTTAATCCCGCAGGAATCATTTTGTATGCTTCGGGTATTATGAATTTTTCTTCACTCCCAATTGTATCATCAAAAACTAAAAATAATTTGCCTTTGTATTTTTTTGCGTACTCGTCATTCAAAATAACCATTCGTGCATTTCCTATATGTAATGGCCCAGATGGATAAGGTGCAAGTCTCATCACGATTTTTCCTTTAGTAGCATTCTTCAATGGTGGTAATCCCGTCTCAACTTCTTTCTTTTCTTCAGTTTTCAATCCAATTTTTTCAACAGCTTTCCTCTGATCATCGAGAGAAAGAGAATTTACTTCGTCTACTACAGATTTTATCTGAGGAATAATTTCTTTTATTCTATCTTTAACTGACGGATCACTTGCAATTAATTTTCCCAAAACGGCATTTACATTCGCTTTACCGTCATGTTCAATGGCATTTAGCAAAGCATAATTGTAGATAGCTTCTTTCATAACCATTAAAGAGAATTCGTAAACTAATAAAATATTATCGATGCATATCCGGTTATTTCTCTATTTTCACCCATTTCTTCATTTGTCGCATATTTCAATACTTCAGCTTTCTTAGCACCTAGTTCTTTTGCAGCAAATATTGTAGTTGCTATTGTTCCATATCCACATACTTTAGTATTAGTTTTGCTTATCATATCGAAAAGTCCTTTAGCATCCAGCTTCGTTATGTATTTCAATAAATGTCTGTCTGTTTTTTCAGTATTGTTCATCATATTTTGTGATAAATCTGAACTTCCAATTAATTTCCAGTTCTTCTCCTTTTTAATTAATCTTCCAATGGATGTCCCCACAAGTTTACAACTATTCAACAAGTTTTCATCTGGAACTTGATTGTTAATTAGAATCGGAACAATCTTTATGTCGCCAAATCTATGTATGAGAAATGGTAATTGTACCTCAATTGAAAATTCATCTTCATGTGGGATCGCATCAAACTCAATTAACTTCGATCCAGCAAGCAATTTATTCGCCAAATTATCATCAACTAGACTTTCTCCTATTGGAGTTTTCCATAAGGTGTTTTTTATCAATGCGAAATTCGCTCCGAACGAAGAATGATTGCTCCCCAATATAACAAAATTCGATTTATCCAAGTTAACATATGAATGAGCTGCCACTTGACCTGAATACATGTATTGTGAATGAGGTACTAATCTAACTAGCGCGTTGGATTTCTTGGATTTTACATTTGCATTTCTAAAATAAAAGTCCAACTGCTTTCTAAGCATGGTTGGGTCAATTTCATAAAAATCCCCCGCTGCTGATGGCGGTCTTAGATTCATCTAATCAATGAAATTTTGTTTGTGAAAGATTAATCTTTGACAATTATTTTATAAAATATATATATTCAAGTAAATGAATAAGTATAAATATTCCCTTTTGCGTAAAAGTAATAAGGCTGATTGATTGACAATGAAAACCAAACTTGGACCAAAAATGTTTTTTAGATTGAAACCTGTTAAAATGCTTGTCGCACTTAAAGCCGGGCCAAAATATGCAACTATAATCGCAAAAGAAACCGATTGTACATATTCCCACACGGTTAAAATTTTGGATTTATTCAAAGAATATGATCTTGTTGATTTTGAAAAGAAAGGAAGAATAAAAATTGTAAAGCTAACAGAATTCGGTGACGATGTTGCCAAAGGAATGGATGCAATTTTATCAAAATTAGGTAGAATGAAAGAAAAAATGTAAGGTCAATTCAATGCCAACGAAAAAATTAAGCGAATTGGAGAATCTTTTCATAAAACGATTAATGATAGTTGGAATATTGTTTATAGTTGTTGGTGCGCTTTGGTTAAATAATGTCGAATGGCCGATTATACTGATAGTTGTTGGTGCGATTTTGCTACTCAAAAGTTTTATAATGTACCATCAACATAAAATGATTTAAACTTTGCCTTTCAAACAAAATGTGATTCTATGCCTGAAAACAAATCAAGGTATGTTAAGAAATATGTAAAATTACTGAAGAAAGGTAGCTCTAATCAAAAGGAACTTGACGAAGCTGATAGAAAGTTGAGTGAAGATGTCCACGAAAACGAGGAAGGCCTGGGTATAGACAGTGAAGAAGAAAAGGGCGAAGAAGCTTACCCAGAAATCGAGCTGGATATGGAACACGAAGACAATCCTGATAAGGAAGATGACGAATAGTTAACTAAGTAAATCCAGATTTTTCATTCCTTTCGAGTACCATTCTTTAAGTTGGTCATCTGTGTAAAGTTCATACTCCTGTGATAGATACCTTGCATGACCGGTCAGCTTGTCCACTATGGGACCTGGTACACCTGCGGATATGAGTTGTGTTTTGAAGAACTTTCTCAGTGAGTGAGCATGCAATCCATATCTTTTACCCTCCTTCTTACTAACTTTTTTGAAAACATTGTTCAAAATAAATTGGAGATTCTGGTAACTCATTTGACTTCCATCTTTTGTTGTGAATAGAAATGCTTCTTCTGTCATTTGGTGACCGTTTGTTTTCCTATGGTCAAGATATGTTTGAAGAGTTTGTTTTGCTTCTGTTGAAAAGAAAGTTATACGAGACTTTCTTTCTTTTGCCGTAAGCCCCTTTATTCGTATAATAGACGGGTCGGAAGTTATGTCAATATCTGAGAGTTTCAAATTTCGCAATTCACCAACTCTCAACCCAGATGACGCGAGAAGAAGTATTATGGTCTTTGCCCTTAATGTGCAATTTGATAAAACTTTTCTTAAATCCTCTTTCGCAGGCAATGTATCTTCATGAATATTGTAAATTTTTATTTGCGTGGATCTTTTTAATTCGATTCCATTCGATAACAAGAATTTTCTTACGGATGCAGCCCATGCTCCAACAGTTTTTGGCGCTAAATTTTTATTTGCAAGATTTATTACAAATTCTCTATGGACATCATCTGCATTTATTTCAGAACTTTTAGCCTTTGCAACAAATTCATCTAAATTTTGTATGTTCATTGTTTTGATGAAACATGTTAGACCTTTCAAGTAAGTTTTTTCAGTGTTATCGCTTCTTGTAAGAAGTTTTAACTCACCAAGCATGCGGTTAACAGACTGGAAGGCCCTAAGTTCATCCATGAATAGATATAGGTATTTAAAAATTTATTTATCATTCCTGTCACACTTGGCACGATATTCGCACATATTACACATCCAAAGTGTATCTTTTGATTGCTTTGCTTCATCAATGGGCAATACATCTTTCTTCAGCATCTCATGTAACGCACTGAATCTTTTTAATATATCCAAGCTATGTTTTTCGTCGTAAGGTACTTCAAAAGATTTTGTTTTCAAATTTGTTTTATCCACGTAAAGTAATATACCGTTTCTGATTCCTGTTGCATGCATATAAAATTGTAACTGCATCACGTGATTTTTATTCGGAGTTGTTGCAGTTCTGACGTCTCTGATAGATTTAACTTCTATTATCGCTGTCTTATCATCTTCTTTTGCAACTACAACATCGTCCAATCTTCCTGATATCGTGAAATCTTTTTGTTGCATTTTAAATGGAAGTTCAGAACTGACGAATTTAACAAAACTAATATTTTTCTCATTTTTGAAAACTTGCATTATGAATTCGTGAAGAATATTCCCAATTTCGAAAATTTTCAACTTAGACGGGTCGACTTCCATTGGATGTTTATAGGAATACCAAACTTTTCTAATACAACTTCCTATTTCTGATGGATAATATCTACCGACTTCTTTCTTCTTTCTCTCTCTCTGCAGATGCACTTCGATAAGTTTGTCAAAATCTATGATAGAATCGCCAACTATATAAGAGAAATTTGTCCAGATAAAGTTAAGTGAAGTGGATTTCCTTAGCTATATTCACGCCATCTCCAATCACATGTTTTGCAGTGATAGAATCTTGTAGGAGGTTCATCACCACCTCGAGTTTGTTGCATGCTCCAATTAGCTTCTCTTACTTCTCCGCATTTTGGACATAATATTTCAGTAACAGGAAAAGTATTTTGTTCCTTTTCATCAATTACTACAATTTTTTCAACTTCATTATTACTTGTCATGCCTATTGTGATATCTTCTGTTACAGGTCTTTTAGTTTTGCATGATCTACAGAAAAAGAATCTATTGCTGTCTTCTATTTCTATTCTAAATAAATTCCCACAATTGTCGCAAAACTTCATAGAAACATAGTATGTCAATCCCAGTTTATTAATTTAATCCGGAATTAGAAAAACTGTCCCTGGCCTAGGGACAAAACCCTTGATAAATTTAATCAAGGCTTAATTAACTAAGAAATCATTTATCGTTTCTTTTTGTTTGATCTCTTAGACTTTTTGGCCATTAAATTTCACCTCTATGTTACCAAACACACAGTTAGTAAACCATATGTCTGATTTTATATTACTGCATAGTAGTTAAAGTTTAAATAACTTTCGGTAATTGTTTATAATAGTTTCCACACAGGTTGAAATTCCTGCTGGTTTAAACCAAACATTTAAGAACATTCGAATTGAATTCATTCACATGGAAGCATATTGCGTCAAATGTAGACAAATGAGAGAAGTCAAAAATCCAGAAGAAGTAAAAACTGACAAAGGTTTGAGACGGTTGAAAGGTCAATGCACTTTCTGCGGAACCAATGTTTCAAAGATTCTTGGTAAATAAATCTACCTTTGGTATATCTTGAGTAATGATTATCAAAAAGTGATGTGTTTATAAAATCATACTACTAATTGAATAGTTGCAGAGATCGAAAGGTTTCTGTTAAATAGAATAAAGGGTGAAAAATAAATGGCATTCGGAAATTCCAGATTTGGTGGAAGTGGACCGAGAAAGATGTATCCTGCTAAATGCGCAGATTGTGGAAAAGATACACAAGTCCCATTCGAACCAACTGAAGGAAGACCAGTATATTGTAGCGAAGATTATCCTAAGCACAGAAAATTCTAAATTTGATTTTTCTAGAGTTTAGTTAAATGATTAGACGTATTTATCCTCCAGCGAGGATTAGAAATATGGCTAGACGATCGAATATGATTTGGAACCATTCGTGTGGAAATCTTGGTTTAGGAAGTTTTCTAATTTTATTAGGATTATATTTCTTGGGAAAAGAACTAGGATGGTTCTCTTCAGATATTTCTTTCTGGCCGTTGATTTTGATAGCTGTTGGAGTTTGGATGATTATCGGAAGAGTTTTTGAGAAACGAGAATAAGTTATTGCCCGAGAGAAGGCCCTCTTCTTGTAGGTAAAGGAACAGAATGTTTACTTCCGACATTTCTTGGTGTATATGATTGAACTGGACGAGATGCGGGAATTAACTTGTTTCGATATACATGAATTTTTCCTACTTGTGTATCAAATGTTCTAGTTGGTTCAAGTTGTTGGGTAGCGTCCAATAAAATTTTTATTTCTGGAGATTCTGTTAGAAATCCCTGAACATATTCTCTCATTCTTTCTGCTAAAAATTTTTGAGGTGTTCTATTACCGTATGAATGTGGTCCTCTTCCTGCGAACGAACTAACTCCCTTTTCTGTGACCCACGTCATTACATGGTACCTGTTGCCTAACAAATCGTATACTGGTCCTCCTTTAAATCCAAGTTCTTCCAATAGAGGAGACAATGTAAAGTATCTTTTTCCCTCTCTTAATATTTCTTCAGCTTCATTTACCATTATACAAACCTTATGAAAAATTAATTGGTAAACATTTAAAGATTCGATATTTCAGATTTCAAATAAAAAAATAAAGGAAAATAAACAATTTCTTTTACGGCGGTCCTTTTCTAACGTACATCATTTTTCCACCTCAGGATCTTCTCCACAAGTTTCACAGATCCATTTGTTTTCATTCCATTTCAAATTTTCTGAAAGCTCTCCACAGCTTTCACACGTTCCATATCCAGCTTGTTCTATTTTATCCAAACCCTCCCTAGTTTCCATTTCTAGTAATGTTAGTGCATCTGATTTGGAAAGGTATTTTCCATTTACTTCTGTTCGAAAGTGGGGAGATTTCCACATTTTTTTCCTAAATGCCAGTCGCATCGTATCCATTTGATCACCTTTTTTAAATTTTTTTATGATGACGCAGTGGTGGGCGGCCACTGCGCATTTTCCATGGGGGAAAATAAAAAATAACCTCTTTTTGAGGCTTTTATGGCCTCTATTTTAGAGAAGTAATTTAATTCTGCTTAATCTTAATAGAATTTTGTAGTGTTTTGTTTGTTTAAGTTGAGTTATATTCATTTTAATTAATTTTTAGAAACTTTTTATAAAACTTTTTTTTGTAATCGTAAGCTTTATATTTCACTAGTAGTAAGAATAGTTATGTGGGGGCATGGTTTTCAATAGAAGAGCTTACGTAGATGTCAAAGAAGCTCCATTAGAAGTCAATAATGCATTGAAAGATGCAACAAAGAGAAAAATAATACGATCATTGAGGCATGAAAAGAAATATTTGACAGTAATTGCCCAAGAAGTTGGAGATTCTGTAGCAAAAATAAAATATCATTTGAAAGAATTGCATAGATTGAATATAGTTAATTCAATGGTACTTACGCGTGAGAAATTCTTTATATTAACAGATCTTGGTAAATGGTGTTTGCGTGCAATAGAAGTTTATTATCCTATAACATTTTTCGAAAAATTTCGATCTCGGATCCGTAAAAAAACTTTGAAGCCTTTTAAAAAACAAATCCGATCTAAAACAGAAAATTCCGAATAGAATTGATAGTCTATGACTGTAGTTGAACAATTTGTCCTTGGAACTATTCAGGGAATTACAGAATGGTTGCCAATAAGTTCAGACAGTATGATAGTTCTCGCAATGACAAACATATTTCATTCCACGGCCTCATTAGAATATCTTTTGAAATATTCTCTATTTCTACATCTTGGTACATTTAGTGCGGCATTGATTTACCTTCACAAAGATGTAATTCATTTAACAAAATCATTTTTCAATTACAAAAAATCCGATATAGGAACAAAGAAAACAATAAACTTCTTAGTAATTTCCACAATAATAAGTGGAATAATCGGTTACGCCATTTTTAATTTATTATTTGATATAAGCAGTGGATATACTGGGAAAACGATCACAATAATAACCGGTCTACTACTTCTCATTACGGGGATTCTACAATTAACAAAACGTAAAGGAGGATTCAAATCTGCAAAAGATCTTTCAATATTTGATAGTGTAATTCTAGGAATAGTTCAGGGCTTATCTGTACTTCCAGGATTGTCAAGATCTGGATTAACTATTGCTTCATTCCTTATAAGGAAATTTGATGATAAGATCGCATTGCGATTAAGTTTTATCATGAGTTTACCAGTTGTCCTTGGTGCAAATATAATTCTTAATTGGAAAAGTTTTGTTTTTAATCAAGAAACAATTCTTGGACTTGTCGTTTCATTTCTATTTGGGATCCTAACTATTCATGCTTTGCTTAAAATTGCACAGAAAATAAATTTTGGATATTTTGCTATCCTATTTGCCGTTCTAATTTTATTGACGAGTCTTGTCTGAAAGATTGTCTCGTAATGGCATCAATTACTTTGTATATGTATGGTTCTGCCTTTTCACAGAAATGTCTTCCCTTTTCTGTAAGTTCATCGTTTCCATCTAAATAATCGGTCTTTTTCAAGGAATATTTATCATGTTGGAAAGTATTTTCTGTTATTCCAGTTGAATTTTTTCCTTTGGATATTGCTCTTAATGTGATTATTTCCGAGCGAGTAAGTACTATTCTTCTTTTTCCCTCCATGACTGTTGATAATTCATTATATACCTGTAGAGCACTATTTCCATCCGATGTCCTTTGATATTTTTTCAAATTATCAAGAGGATTAATATAACCAATTTCAATTAGAAGATCTAAATATTTTCTACGAGCTTCTCTTTTGTACATTACATTTTGCAATTCTTCAAATGTTCTAGGTTGATCTAATGCATTTAGTAATCTAAAAGGAAAGTCCAATTTTGAAACATGATTCGACTGGACTTTTACATCTTGTTTTTCATGACCATTTTTATTAGAATCTTTCCAAAAAGAATCTTTCCAAAATCCACATTGTAAGCATGCCAAATAAATTCCATACATATCGCTGTTAGACTCTACATCCCCTTTACATCGCGGACATAATTTAAAATATATAATTTACAACACCTTTTGGCGCTTAATATTAAACAGGGTGTTAGGTTTAAAACTCTATTGATATGACCATTTTCAACTCTTAAAAGGAAAATGATTTAAATATTAACATCTGTATTTGAGTTAAGTTGATCGGATGGGGGAATATAGTAACGGGAATCATGAGAGGCCAGTAGTTTTCGGTTCATTAAATAGTCGTCCTACACAAGTTTCACAGTTACCGGTTCCGGATAATGCCGCTAAGTTAAGAATCGGACGTTCTTATGGTGGAAAATTAAACACGATTTATTTTACAATGTCTAACGTTGGAATTGTAGATAGAGATAGAAGTGTCTTTACCACCGGATCTGCTGGAGAAATGCCAATACTTGTTGTTAATAGAGATGTTGCGAGATTAGTTAAAGTTTATGAAATGATACTAGTTCCTGATGGAAATGCAGCCACAGTTTTCGTGAAGGAAGAATTAGCTGTTAAACCTAACAAAAGTTTAAAGAGATTGGCTAGACGTCTCTACGAATTCGCAGATTCTCAAGGATTAGTTAAAAGTTAAAATTATTTCTTTGGGTATTTCTTCTCTAGCTCTTTTATTATTTTTGATGCACTTTTCATATCCACTGCTTTAAGTATAGCATCTAATTTTTCTTCCTTTCTCTCATCACCCTCTTTTGATTGAGGAGATCCAACGTACAGAAGGAAAGATAACCCCGCCACTTGCCACATCAATTGAAGAAATTCTGATTGCCAATTTTCTAATGTATCACGTGCAGTTTGTTGCATATAATCTCCAAATTTTATTTCAGATTCATGTTCATTTTGTTCGTCAACATAGGACGACCATGCAAAAAACCAATGACCAATAACAGTAATTAAAAAAAATCCTATTGTTACCCATAGATAGCCATATTTTTTTATCATATAGGAATTCCATTTTGCCATCTTTTCAATGTTTGTTGCTCGTCGATTTCCAACAAATCGTTATAACGGAGTTTTGTGATAGTTGAATTATGGGGCCTGAAAAAAATTTAATCGAGGTGATAAACGTGGCAGGCAATAAAGGAAAAAACAGATACAAAAGCAATAGAGGAAGAGGTGATATGAATGACACACGACAATAAGGATGAACGAAATAAAAACAAATCCACAGAAGATACAATGGATAATGAGAATCGGGATCCACATGATCAAGGATCATATAGAGATGATGTAATAGAAAACAAACCCGATCCAGAAATTCAAACAGGTGGAAGTGGTAATCGTCCAACCGAACAAGATAGATTCAGAAACAAAAATCAGAAACGACCATTTGACAAATAGAAAAACTAGAGATGAAAAACAATGGGGGGATTGTTTGGATTCATTATGATTTTATTGTTGTGAATAAATTATCAACAAATTTATATAACGTTCTATGATGGAAAGGAAAGTAGGTGAGTTTAATGGCATCAAATGAGAAAGATAAAAAATTAATTCATGGGCCAGATCAACCGCAAGGAGATTCTATGACTGAAGAACAAGATAGAAGCACTCCAGTACCTGGTGCAGGCCGACCCGATAGAGATTATGATGAAGTTACAGATGAAAACAAACCAGATAGAGATGCAGTGAAGGAAGGTTATAATGATCCGACAGATGATATACGGCAAGGGAACCCGATGAAACAAAACACCCTCAATCAAGTTACAAAAAAGAAGAATGAAATTCGTAATTAAATCTGTTATTATCAAAGTATTCGTAGAGAAATTTGATAAAAAGATTAAAGGGACTCGGGATAAGTTTATTCGCAGTAGGAGTTCTTTCATGTTCTTCTGAAACGATAAGTTCGCCTCAAATTGAACCCCCACCTTCTCCAACACCAATGATTATAGAATTGCAAGATATATCCGAGCCTGAAATAAAATTTCTAAGTTATGAGATTACTGACAAACAAAAAGTTTCTGATATTCTTTCTTCACATGGTTATGAAATAGACAATGTTAGAAAAACATACCTTGGATTTATCCCAGCATTTTTTGTATCATTAGTTGGTATAAGAGGAAATGTAGGAATAGATATCGATCTGGCATATATTAAGAATCATAGTGATGCAGTTATTGACTCTGGAAAATCTCCAAACTCATTTATGATCTATAGAACAGGGACCAAGACAGATATTTTTTGGGATTATGATCAAGATTCTATAGCCGAGTTGCATGTGAGCAAAAGTGGCTCACGTCCTGCACTGGTCTCAATTAAAGATCTTATTGGATTGGATATGATAGGATATGCGGAGATGGATGATTCGTATTTATTATTATTTAGAAATTCGGATGGGACAATAATGTCTTATGATTTTAGAAAGTTGGAAAGATTTTGATAAATTCTGCAGTAATTATAAAAATTTAAAGCTGTCCCACTAAAATATCCTCCTATGAATTGTATATCGCTTGATGATGCACTAAGAATTGGTAGGGGTGATTGGGTAAAACTTAGACATGATTATAAGAGATATAACGGAAATTCCCTATCCCCAGGTTGGCATCGAGTTGAAAGAGTTGATTATGTATATGGTATTGAAGCAGTTGAAACTAAAAGTGGTTATGTTTTTTTCAGGAGATCTAACACACCGACGGAGGTTAATTTCCAGATCAATATGAAGGGGAAAGGAATAGATATTAGATATGAATATTTTGATGCCATGGCAAAAGGATGAGAGAATTTAATATAACTAAAATTTTAGCGGGTTTACAACTTTGATTCCAGGAATTTTCATAAAATCTTGTTCATTTTCTGTATAAATTTTCACTATTCCATTTTCTTTCATAGTTTCGGCAATTAATGCATCCCAAAAATCTACCTTTTGATTAATTGCCGTATTCATAGCTTGTTCTAGTGTGTCTGCACTATAATTTATTTTCGTCCAATTTACTGACTTCAAGAAAGTTAAAACGATTTCCTTAATTTACTTCATTAGGATCATGAATAAATGGATCATTTATCTCTAAAAATACTTTATGATAATGTCAATTATCTACGATGTTTGAACAAAAATTCATAGTATTTATGTTCTTGACCGGTAATACCCATAGTTTGTTAAATAGTCCTTAGATGCTCCGTAGAATCTTCTACCAGCCTCAACTAAAGTTACAAGTGCAAGAAGAGAAGCCAGTCCTAGCAAGAATTTTGAATGATCTTGGAGGCCCTCACGTATCAATAAATAAGTACCTGTACCCCCGTAAGTTGCAAAAAGAAGCCCATCAATACAATCTGTTTTCATTTACTCACAAATTAATTATAATGAGAATAAAGTTATCGAATGTTGTGATGGAGAATATATATTAGAGTGAATTATTTCATTAATTATGGTTCTTCATAAACTATCCTATGCGGCATTCCGCTATTTTTCAAGTCCCAATAGAACATTTCGATGCCCCATTTAGGACTTAACTGAAAAGGTAATCTAGTTCCCCGTGTGAATTTAACATAATCTCCCAGTATTTTAGGTAGTTGTCTTAGGTAATCCTGATTTGAATTAATGTCTAACAATTCTCTGAAGTTTGCAATAAACTTTTTATGCACCGCACGTGCAATTTCTACATCCGGATACCCTTTAGCTCTAGCTCTTGAAACTAAATCTACTGAATATGAATTTTCAGCTATTCTTCGAAGCAAAGTTGGCATAATTAACCTTTTTTAATTAAAATTTATTTATTTGTATTCTACATAACATATGTTAGAGTGAATTGTTCACTATCCTAAACTATACTTAATAAAATTGTATAGAATATAAACAACGAAAAGAAGACCTAGAATAATTAAAATTACATTTAGCGACCTTCCTACTGAAGTCGTTTTAAAAAAGGGCACTGGTTTCACGTCTTTTTTCCGAAGCAACAATATTCCAACGATTATTGATACTACGGGAAGCAAATATAATACAAAAACCTCGAGCAATGTAAAAGGTTCGCTAGTTCCTGGTCCGAAAAGATCTCGAAAAACAAGGCTTAAAATACCTCCAAATAAAAGAATAATCCCAAATATTACTAATAAAGCACCCTTCACAAGTGACATGTTCCTAAATATATTGTTCAATTTTATTTAAATCAAATTATGTTTTACATCACATAGATTCGTGTGAATAATAAACTAAATTTCATGTTATCTATTAGTTCATTAAGACGTTAATTTACACCATTTAACCTTTGGATATCCCCTATTTCACCTATTTAATATAAAAATAAAATATATTCTACATAATATATATTAGAGTGAATTGATTTTACCGAGAGTGAGACAAAATATAATATATAATAGAAAATATAAATCAAAAAATATGCGATTGTGAACCTTTCTAACAAAGTGAGAGTACTATTGGAGATAATTAATATATGAGATTTATAATATAGATTAAAAAGAAAGTGAGAATTAATATATGTAAGAGAAGCTATATGTTAGAAAAAACGTTTTCAGACAAAAATTATCTCTATAACAAGAAAGTGAGAGTTGTACCTAATTCGCCAAAAAATTAAGATAGTGAGAAATAGACGATTTTAACTATTGTGAGTTTAGACCAAAAACTTTATTTGTGAGAAAAACAATACATATTATGGTATTTGGATGGATCAAACGCTTGAAAAAAAAGCAAACGCTTGAACAAGCGCAACAAGCGCTTGAAGAAACGAACGAACGAACGAACGAACAGACGCATGATAGTACTGAAACTGCCTCAACTGAACCAGTTGAACTTCATAAGGAGTCATTGAAGCTAGGTCTTGCTGCTGGATATACTGGACGCTCTATCCACGACATCAACGAGTCTCTAAACCGAATCGAAACGCTCCTTCCTACCAAAGATTGGCTTTTAATCCAGTTAGAAAAACATTTTAGCCAGCATGAAGAAAATGAACAAAAGAGAATCGATATTGTTCTCAAAGCTTTAGAGTCTATTTACAAGTTATCTCTTAATATTCCCGAACCAGCACGTTCTGAAATACAGGCTGAAGTTGAAAACGTTAAGACAAAGCTAACTACCTCTATCCGAATGAACGAATTGATAGAACTAGTCAAACAACACGGTGAAATATCTTATTTAGATGGCTCAACAAAGCTAGGTTTGTCTTCATCTGGTTTTAGAAGTCTCGTTTCAGATACAAAAAAACGTACTAGCGAGATAGTAACTATAGATCACGGGGACAAAAAGAAGAAATTCTTACGTTTTACAGGAAAATCAAGCGGTTCAAGCGCTTGAACAAACGCATAATCAGTCAAACAGACAATCAATCAAGTAAAATATACCTGGATACATGCTAGGAAAAAAAGTAGAAAAGGAAGCGGAAATTAATTGCTCCACTTCACTCTGCAATGAGGGCACACTTCTAGTTTTTCGAAAACACCGGCCCTAACAAAATTATGGCATTTTCTACAAGGCACATTAACCTTGCCTATGAACGGACTAAATTTTGACATAGTTCACCCCTTGGAATAAGGACGATCAAACAGTATATAATATAGCGTTTCTAGTATATAAATCTAGTACTTTTTGAGAGATAATTATTTGGACTGCCGGACACTTTCAATCTTTTCTTTAACTCTAAGATATCGTAGTATACCTCTTAGGTCTCTGCCTGATTTTAATTTAACAATCTTTAGGTTAAATGGTTCTACCATATCCACTGTTACGAACTCTGACAGATGATTTTCTATTATTCTGGCCACTGTAGTACGGTGCATATCCACTCTTTTACCAATTGCAGTCAACCAGATACCCTCATTTCCAGCCTCTTCTACAGCTTTTAAGACTTTAATTACCTTCTCTAGAGTTTTAGTTTTCACAGTGAAACCTCACGCGCGATCCCGTGCAATTCTCACTATATATTCAAGTTTCAAATTAATAAAATTGATTTGTAGTACCGCGAACCAACATCAAGAGAATATTTGTATTTTAAAATATTAAAATTTCGTCTAATTAGGATCAATATCCATTGTATCCCATGTCCATTATATCGTTTCTATCTGGCCCTGTTGATATCATAGCTACATGAACACCTAGTCGGGATTCTAGAAATCTTATGTAATTTCGTGTATTTTGTGGCAAGTCCCTTTCACTTCTTAACCCTCTTGTTTCTCCCCAACCTGTTAGATGTTCATACACAGGTTCTACACGTTCCAATCTGGCAGTGTCTGTTGGAAATCTTGATAATACCGTACCATCTACACCATAACCAGTACATACTTTCAAGTTATCCAATCCATCGGCAACATCCAATTTCGTCAACACTATCATCGAACTAAAATCATTCGGTCTTCCCGCAACATCAAGAGAATATTTTGTAGCTACAATATCTTGCCATCCAGTTCTTCTAGGTCTACCGGTTGTGGTTCCGTATTCACCGCCATTTATTCGAAGAAATTTCCCGATAGTTGTCGAGTCACCTTCTTTAACTTTTGTCGTATCCGAGTCGGTTAAAATTTCTTTGCCGTTTCTGGCATCTGCAATGGACAGTTCAGTACCTAACTCCGTCGGAAATGGTCCACCACCAACTCGGGTAATATAGGCGGCTTTCATTACACCAATTACTCTATCAATTCTTGGAATACCCATGCATCCAATATATGCACCATTCGGAGATGCGTTCGATGATGTGACATAAGGATATGTACCCGCATCAACATCCAAAAGTAGACCCTGTGCACCTTCAAGAAGCACATCTGCACCACGACGTCTGCTGAAAAAATCTACTGTATCCCCAATTTTCAAACTCCTTTCAAGTTCTTTCAATAAATTTCTTTGGGATTCTAATAATTTGTGAGGATCAACTTCTATCTTATGTTCTTCGGCATGAATTTTTACCTTCTCTACAAATTTAGTCCCACCATCTAACAAATCAACAACTCGTACACCGACCCTATCAGATTTCATCATGTATGTAACTCCGATACCTCTTCCTGTAGTTCCTATTTTTCTTGTTTCTTCTTTACTCTTTTCTACATCTTTGTAATATGGCAGAATCAAATGTGATCTATCTGAAAGTAGTAGTCTTTCTGGAGTTACTTCAACACCTTTTCCTCTAAGCATTTCTATTTCGTCGACTAGTGATTGTAAATTTATAACTTCACCATTTCCCATTACGTTGATTACTCCTTTGTGAAGAATTCCAGATGGTATCAAATGTAATGCCACCTTTCCAAATTGTTCAGTTACTATAGTGTGCCCAGCATTATCACCGCCATTCCATCGTGCAACAACGCTGTAATTGCCTTGTTCGATCATCGTGTCTATAATTTTCCCCTTCCCTTCGTCTCCCCAATGAACACCATAAACTGCGTCAACTGTCATTTAACCACTTGGTTTATTTCTACTCAATGTAATAGAAAGCGGCGATAATACTTGAAGTACAGCATTCATCTGTAAACTTGGTATACTATAAGATCCAGATTTTCTCATACCATCTCTAACTTGTGCTAATGCTGGATTTAATCTATCTTTTAATGTACCCGCATAGTGAACAACTGTATCAAATCCTTCTACAAACATATTATGACCATATCTTTTACCGGACCATTCTCTAGCTCGTCTCGAGCCTTCGCCCCAATATTCCTTTCCCCTCATTTCCATTGGTCTATCATCAACAGACCTTCTTATAATAGTTTCGGGACCATTACTTTCTTCTGTACCCGCGATATAACCGCCCATCATAACATAATCTGCACCAAGAGCAAGTGCAACAAGAATATCACCAGCATTCATTATGCCCCCATCTGAACAAATGGGAATATAATCACCTGTTTCTTTTACATGAACGTCTCTTGCGTTTGCAACATCGTTTACAGCGCTTGCTTGTCCTCTACCAACTCTAATTTGTTCTTGTGTAATGCAGATAGAACCAGACCCCATACCTACTTTAACTGCATGAGCCCCATTCTCAACTAAAAATTTAAATCCGTCTGCTGTTATAACATTGCCACCAATGACGGGAACATCAGAATGATATTTTTGTAAATGTCCCAATGTTTTTTTCACATATTCTGAATAACCTTGAGAAGTATCAATAACAAGAAAATCCACACCCGTACTAGCTAATGCAGCAGTTCTTTCCTTATAGTCATGTGTGTTTATCGCTGCACCAACAACATATCTTTTTGCTCCATCCAAAAGTTCTCTCGGATTATTTTCATGTTCATTAACATCTTTTCTAAACACGAGTGATTTTAATTTTCCATTTCTATCGACTATAGGTAAAACGCTATGATGACCGTCACGTATTTTTCTATTTGCAACTTTTATGTCGTCATTTATTTCATGATCAAATGCCACAGCCAAATTTTTTCGTGGAACCATCCTTTCTGCAACAGTATTTCGGCTATGCACGTTTGGGTCGAAATCGTTATCAGTTAACATTCCTACCAATTCACCGTTAGAAGTGCCATTTGATGTTACTGGGAACTTTGAATACCCACTCCTTTTCATTCTTTCAACAGCATCTTGAATTGAATCTTTAGGTGAAAGTGTTTCTGGAACAACGAAACCTGCTTTGATTCTTTTTACAGCCTTTACCATTCCAGCTTGATTTTCAATGGGTTGACTACAATATATTACTCCAGCCCCACCCAATTTAGCAATAGCTACAGCCATTTTTGGACCAGTAACACTTTGCATTGCTGCTGTTAGGATGGGCGTATTTAATTTCATATCGTTCATACTTGGAGTCATCAAATGAGTTGTTAAATCTACACTATCTATAGGTTTTTCTTGAACAAGACCAGGATGAAGAATATATTCTTGAAGAGTTCTGGAGAAATGAGCATCAGAATCTATTATTTGCCTCGCCATATCTTAATGGTAAAAATTAAAAGATAAATCTTTATCTTCTCTTCTTCCTCTTCGCTCTACAATCCTTACATAACCAAAGATAACCAGTTTTGAATAGTTTCCCAGCAGTTTTCACCGACCTAGAACAATTATCGCATTTAGTGTGCACAAATATAATTTTTATTCCAAGAATATAAAGCTAGATTTACTTTACAATCACACTTTTCTCCGTAACAGCGACTACACCATTGCTCTCTTCCTTCAATGGTGGATATTCATTTAAACCTCCTGCATCTACCAATTGCTTTAGTGCCATCTCAAGTTTCAAAGGTGATATACCATCAATCCATCTTTTAGTGAATGGAAGTTTATCGAATTGATTTTTTGCCATTTCCAATATTTTCCTTGCTTCCCACAATCTCACAGAAACATCTTGATTATATTGAAATATTTCAGTTGGAGAAGATTCCACCACGAACCCACTTCCACTAGTTACAAAAACTTCCATCGCATAAACACCCCCTACTTCAATTTCATCCTGCATGGAATTTTTACTGTTTGGTATCGATGGATGCGCGTGTTGTTGGTGTCTTTCGATTTTATGCCCAGCTAAATTTCTGATAACATTAAATCCCAATTCATTTACAGTATTTTCACACACTTCAGATATTTCATGAACCTTAGTTCCAGGCTTGATTAATTTCAAGCATGCGTCCAATGCCTTTTCTGATGCTTCTATCATTGGATGTGATTTACTTCCTATATGTACTGTGAATGCTCTATCACAAATGTATCCATTTACTTGCGCACCAATATCGACTTTAACAAAATCTCCTTTCTTCAAAACTAACGGATCTCCGACAGGAGATGTATAATGTGCAGCTATTTCATTTACCGAAATATTTACAGGCCATGCTGGTTTTGCATCTAACTCTCTGATTCTTTTTTCAATCGCTTCTATAATATCTAAGGATTTTGCATCTTCCTTTACAATTTTATTTGCAAATCCAATTGCATCCTCAGCTACTAGAAATGCCTTTTCATATGAACGTAATTCTTCCTTTTCCATTTTCATCATTTATAATCCAAAGTTTAAATGATAATTTATGAAATTAAACTGGACACTGACATTCTTTGGAATTGCCGTTGTAGTGTTCTTTCTTCAGAATATGGAATTTTTTAATTGGAGATTATTTGCATTTACTCCAGAACTGGCGTTTGAAATGCCATGGACTTTTGTCACTTCAATATTTTTACATGCCGATATTGCTCATTTATTTTTCAACATGTTTGCGATGATAATGTTTGGTCTTGCTTTAGAAAGTAGAATAGGATCAAATAAATTTCTTGTAATATTTTTTGCATCTGGGATTCTAGGAAGTATCGGATATATGTTAACATCGACAGATCCGTCAATTCCAGCTGTTGGAATGAGTGGTGCTATTTTTGGAATAATGGGTACACTTGCAATATTGATGCCTACAACAATGGTTTTCATTGGAGGATTCTTTCCAATGCCCATGATATTTGCCGTAGTATTTTGGGGTATATCCGAATTTTTGGGATTGTTTGTACCAAGTGGAATTGCAAGAGGTGCTCATCTCGGAGGACTTTTAATAGGAGTTTTATACGGATTTTATCTTCGTATGCAAGAATCAAAACATAAACCACGTCATAGAAGAGTGGAAATATCTGGATATGCTGATTGGGAAAAGTAATGTGAGGGATTTTTAACTACTGAAAGCAATTAATATGTACGTAAAAATGTTATCCCATACCTTGGCTCGCAGTTGGAATTGTAGATTTACAAACTCAGCTAAGGTACTAAATCACTCAATTAAATATTGATTGGGGATGACTCCTTAAAATTTCTGGACGACCTAATTTCATAATAATTCTCAATGGTTAACCTCTTGGAATAATGTCCATTGGGACAGAGTAGTAGAATCAATCCCCTTGGAGGTATCCTTGTAAATTCCTTGGTTCGTTACTATTCCCCACGAAGGTCGTTTATTCGGTGAAAATATGGGTAATAAAACTTGGATTAGATTGGTATTGACAAAATATAGACAGAGTAAAAGAAAATTTGAAAAGTAATTACTTTCTTCTTCTTGCTCTAGCTCTTCTTCTCATTCTTTGTTTCTTAGTCTTTCTTCGGCGTCTTCGTTTTTCTCCCGCAGCCATGAAATTAATATATTATTTTGCCTTTTTAATGGTTTTTTTCATGCTATAACGAGCTAATATCGATCCAAGTTGCGATGCTACTTTTCTGGAATTACTGTAGGAGGGGTATATTCTATAAACGATATTTTCACCGCTTTCATAAGTATTGACAGTAAAAAAACAACCGCCATCATAAAACCGTTCAACCCATTCTTCTACATCTCGTATTGCTTCAGGACATGGGAGACGCATCCAAATATCTTTACCTACAACCTTTACAAATTCCCCCATCCGATCAACTAATGATTTTTTGTAAATCGATCTATTTAAAAATGAACCCGGTTTCCTTTGACCATAATAACAGATCTAACTCATCCAATGGAATTTTTATCTCATTTGCGAATTGTTTAATTTTTTGTTCAATTTCTAAATATTTTTTCTTGGTAAGAGATTTTGGTATTTCATCTATCACACCAAAATTTTTCAAATTCTTCAAAATGTGTACATCAAGTATTGCCAATTGATTTTTGCTCATTCCGATATTTCTAATGAAATGAGAAGTTTCTTTCATTCCCAATCCTTTAACATTTTCAAGTAGCCATTCTCTGAATGCAATGGGATCATCTTTGATGTGATTGAATTTATTTTTAATTTGTATCTTTCCATTGCTTTCAAAAAGTTCTCTAGCTTCTAATAAATATTTTGTTTTATTTTCTGGAAATCTTACAGCTTGAAGAAAAGGACGTACTTTATCATATTCACCTTTGGTGAGGAGATTATTTTTTTCCAATGCTTGAACAGCATTCCAACTAGTAGTTGCTTTTGATTGTGGTACAAGTATACAGAAAGCAAGTTCACTAAAAATTTTCTCATCTGATTTATTTATGATGGATTTGAATTCTTCTAATCTATTCTTAATTTCTGTTTTTCTACTTTCGTATAATTCTAATAATTCTTTTACCATTTTTTCACTTTTCTAAATTGTGCCCATAAGAATTTTCTTAATTTAATAAATTGTTTGGTGAATACACCCACAAATACCAATGCCAACGCACCAATAATTTCAGTTACAATCAAATATGGTGTGAATGAAATTTTAAGCTCACTGCACGATTGAAAGAATTCATAATTCTTTAGGGGATATATAAATGGTACATCATGATGCATGTCCTGAAGAAGATGTAATAATATTCCTATCATAATCGCAATAGCGAATTTTTTATTTCGAGTTACTCCATATGAAATTAATCCTGCAACTGGAATGAAAAATATAGAATGTGCGATAAACCTCGAACACGGTGCTATCCCTAGTTCAAATAAACCTTTATCAATTACATCCGGCAACAATACACCAATCACACCACCAATTACAGACAGGTAAAGTAATGACATTGTAAATGTTGTTAGTCCGATATGTCCTAGTAATAGCATATAATCCTTCTTGAGAATTCAGGTTCACGGATTAATATCCTTTTTGCTTTTGATGAAATTTAAAATTTTTTCCACAGTTTCATTTACTGTCATATTGGAGGTATCTATTACAAAATCTGCATCATTCTTTTGATCAAAATAGTCAAATCCATACATTTTCTTCCACTTTTCTCTTTCTATATTCTCTCGTTCAAAAATATGTGACCGAGCTTCTTCTATGGAAACTTTATCTCTGTTCGAACTTCTGTTAGCTCTTACATCTAAACTTGCATTAATCCAAATTTTAAATGGAGTTTCGTCTTTTAGGAAGTGAATTGAAAGCTTTCCACATATTACAATATTGCCCTTTTTTGATATTACAGAATGTAACTCATCTCTTTCTCTATGTGTTTTTTCACTAGAACCCACATTTGTTTTCCAAACTTCAAGTGCAGCTTTCGCTTCTTTATTTTTCCCTTCCTTGTGAAGTTTTTTATGAAGTTCTCCAAATGAGAAATATCTTAATTTCAATTTTTTCGCAACAATTTTTGATATGGTTGAACTGCCAGCACCAGGAGGACCAGAAATAACAACAACGTTTTTAGCCATAAAAATATTTCGCGAAGAAGAATAAAAGCCTATCCAAGTAATTTTATTTCGATTCTGATATCAGTTGGGATATTCACTCGCATTATTTGTCTTAATGCTCTATCATCGGCTTGAACATCTAAAACTCTTTTATGAATTCTCATTTCCCATTTTTCCCAAGTTGCATTTCCATGACCAGTAGAATCTCCACATGGAGTTTTCAAAGTTGTTATTTTTAATTTCTTTGTAGGAAGTGGAATAGGACCATGATAATCTATGCCGAATTTTTTAGCGATTTCTCTGATTTCGTTTGAAAGAGTATCCAGTTCTACCGGATTCTTCCCACTGAGTTTTATTCTCGCTATTTGCATACCCAATTAATTGGAGAATTAATTTAAAAAGGTTTAATTTGGCCTTGTTGAAGTAACTTTGAAACTAAATTAATTTCGATTTTAAAATAATACATATTTTTAAAGGTAGAAATTATTGTAATTTTATGGGTTCTTGTTATAACATATTCATAAATTGGGGTCCGTCACTAGACCTCAAATTCGGTAAATTTCTAGAAGAAATAGAAAAAGTAGGTATCTACAGGATAACCCTAGATTTCAATATGAGTTTTCTCATTGTTAGTTTTTGTGAAGGCGATAATCAGATAGATGTTTTATATACATTATCAAAATTTATTAGTTTCTTACAAGAAAATTACTATGAAATTAAATCTGTATGTCTAGACGGGTTAGAAGAGTATCTTTCTTTATATAAAGATACTCTTAAATACAAAACTAAACTAGATTACATTTTCAAATCATTTGAAAAGGTGAGGATTATCAGCCCGAATGATAAGAAAACGAAAGAGCTTGAAGATCGCTATGGATACTTACCAAATAATAAAGTTCGTTCGTAGTAGACGATGAAATAAAAACAAATATTATCTAGCTTGGAGTAAATTTAGAAATTTACTTTTTAACTGGAACAATATCTAAAACTATACCAGCAGCAACTGTCATACCCATATCTCTGATTGCGAATCTTGCCAATTGTGGGAATTCTGATTGTTTTTCAATTACCATCGGCTTGGCAGGCTTGACTTTAATTCTTGCCGCATCACCTGTCTTGATAAAGTCAGGTTTTTCTTGTACAACTTGTCCTGTCTTTGGATCAATCTTTGCGATTATTTCTTCAATTGTGCATGCAACAGCTGCAGTATGCGCATGGAATACTGGTGTATATCCAGCTGTTAATACAGTTGGATGATTCAAAACAATGATTTGTGCTGTAAATTCAGAAACAACTGATGGAGGATTGTTAGGATGACCTAATACATCACCTTTCTTTATTTGTGACTTGTCAACACCTCTTATGTTAAAACCAACATTATCACCAGGAGCAGCTTGTGGTAATTGCTGATGATGAATTTCTATAGTTTTTACTTCACCTGTAACGTGTGAAGGTTCGAAAATAACTGCTTCGTTAAGCTTCATAACTCCTGTTTCAACTCTTCCAACTGGAACAGTTCCAACTCCTGTAATCGAATAAACATCTTGAATTGGTAATCTTAATGGTTTGTCAACTGGCTTTTCTGGTTCTTTCAATTGGGTATCCAAAGCTTCTATCAAAGAAGGCCCATTGTACCATGGCATCTTGTCTGTCTTCTTTGCAATATTTTCACCAAGATAGGCTGATACAGGAATAAATGGTATTTCTGCAACTTTGTATCCGATTCCTTGTAACAATTTTGTAACTTCGCCTTTCAATTCTTCGAATCTTTTTTGATCCCAATTAGCTGCATCCATTTTGTTCAAAACAACTATCATTTGACCGATTCCTAGAACCTTTAACAAGAATGCGTGTTCTCTTGTCTGGTCCTGAATTCCTTCACCTGGTTTTGCTGAAACAACAAAAATAGCAGCATCTGCCTGTGAAGCACCAGTTATCATATTCTTGACGAAATCTCTGTGTCCAGGAGCGTCAATAATTGTGAAGAACCATTTGTTAGTTTCAAAAGGACGATGCATAATGTCAATTGTAACTCCTCTTTCTCTTTCTTCCTTGACCTTATCCATTACAAAAGCAAATTCGAATGTTTCTTTCTTGAACTCAGTAGCAATTTCCTTCAACTTTCTCATTTCTTCTTCTCTGATAGCACCTGTATCATACAAGAGTCTACCAACTAAAGTAGACTTTCCTGCATCTACGTGACCTGAAGTCATTATGTTTATGTGCGGTTTGTTAGCCACTCGTTCACCAAATTTTACTTAATCTATTATGGGAGATAGATTTAAATAATTTATTTTTGATATGAATTCCATGAAAGCTGAAGAACAATTAAAGAATCTTGGTCATCGGCTTAATGGTGCTGGAATATCCTATACTACTCGTCAACTTGACTATAACATATATTGCGACCCAAATGTAGCTCATGTCGATTTTGGTCAGAGAGGTGATAAAACTTTATCATTGATGGCTCCTGAAACTATTTCTCCAGATTTAACATCAATCTCCTTAATTGGTGCGCATATAATTTTAGAAGGGTATAAAGGCAGTCCTATACACGACAATGCAGGATTTTATATTGATTTTTCTTTTCGGTCTATGCACCTCCAATTAAAAAATTTATCAGATCGTAATCAAAGAAGAGAAATTTCTCAGCGAGTCTCGAATATCTCTAAGTCAATGGAATATAAACTTTCAGAAGATACACAATAACATATTGTGTTAGGTTTTCCTTAAACTTCCGACACAGGCATCTCTTCTGGCAATCCTTTTCTCTTCCTAATTGACTTGACTGTAGTTTCAAACAATTCCTTCGGAACTTTTTCGAATGAAGTTTCAACTAATGAATAAAATCCTCTTCCACTTGTCGCAGATTTCAATGTTGCATCAAATCCAAATGTTTCACTAACTGGAATTTTTGCATTAATAACAGAAGCTCCTCTTTCTTCTCTCATATCAAGAACCTGTCCTCGTCTATTTTCAACTTCCCTTATCGATTCACCAATCAATTCACTTGGAATATCTATTCTTATAACCTGTCTAGGTTCCAATAATTGTGCACTAGCATTTAACATTGCTTGTCTAATAGCCCATCTTACTGCAGGTCTTATTTGTCCTTCACCTCTGTGAACTGGATCTTCATGCAATGCAGCATCTAATAATTTGACTTTAATCCTTGTACATGGTTCTCTTGCCAATGGACCATCTTCCATAACATCGACAAATGCACTTTTGATAACTTCCATAATTTCGTTAAGATATTGAATTCCTTTTGTCTGATCCATTAGAACATTTTTATTGTGCATCATTACAATACTTGTAGCATCATCGTAATCCATTCCGAATTTTTTGAATTTTTGGAACAACTCAACATTTTTCTTTTTAATTTCTCCATCACTAGGAAGTTCAGCATTTATCATTGCATCGTAAACACCTTCTTCAAGAGGTTCAACAACTATTGAGAATTTGTTGTGTTTGTTCGGAGATTTCCCTTCTATTTCTGGAGATTTTTCTGTTATAGTTTCACGATAAACAACAATTGGTCTTGACATTTCAACATCAATTCCTAAATCTCTGAGTTTGTGTTCGACTTTGATTTCAAGATGAAGCTCTCCAAGTCCTGAAACAAGATATTCGCCAGTTTCTTGATTAATCTTAACAACCATTGTTGGATCTTCTCTACCCAATCTCTTCAATGTGTCAACTAACTTTGGTAATTCCATCGGGTTTTTCGGTTCGATAGACTTTGTAACAACAGGTTCGAATATGTGTTTAATTTCTTCAAATGGTTCTATAGTTTTTCCAACATCAGTAACAGTTTCTCCTGTAAACGCGTCTGGAATTCCAACAATTCCTACAACATTTCCTGCAGTTATTTCATCAACTGGAATTCTTTGTATACCTTTGTAAACAACAACCTGTTGCAATTTTTCATTCTTGTGCATTGTAAGCAGTTGCACATCTTTTCCTTTGAAAATTTTTCCCGAGAAAACTCTTCCAGTTGCAACAAAACCAACATGAGGATCAGGAACCATTTTTGTAATAATCATTGCCAGTGTTCCATTTGAATTGCACGACAACATATCTTTTCCAGTGTCTGATTCAAGATCACCTTTCCAAATTTTTGGAATTCTGTATTTCTGTGCATCGACAGGATGAGGTAAATGTTTTACAATCATATCAAGAACAACTTGATGCATCGGTGCTCTCTTTGCGAGTTCGTCTTCTTTGTCTGACAGAGTTAAATCAATTATATCCTTAAATGACATTCCAGTTTTTTTCATATACGGAATTGATATTGCCCATCTTCTGTATGCAGAACCAAATGCAACAGAACCATCAAGAACGTTTACAATCCATTTCTGTTTATATTCTTCAGGTGCATATTTCTGAATGTAAATATTAACATCTCGAATAACGTCTTCGAATTTTTTAATCATCTGTTCCGGAGTTAATTTTAATTCACGAATAAAACGATCAACTTTGTTAACGAATAAAACTGGTTTTACGTATTCCCTCATTGCCTGTCTCAGAACTGTTTCTGTTTGTGGCATGATACCTTCAACAGGATCAATTAAAATTATTGTTCCATCAACAGCTCTCATCGCTCTAGTAACGTCACCCCCAAAATCAACGTGACCTGGTGTATCAACAAGATTTATCAAATAGTCATTTCCTTCAAACTCGTGGACCATTGAGACATTTGCACCATAAACAGTTAATGCTCTTTTTCTTTCTTCAGGATCAAACCACGTGACCATTGCTTTACCGGCCATTTCTTCTGCAATCATCCCTGCGCCAGCCATCAAGTTATCTGTAAGCGTTGTCTTTCCATGATGAACATGACTAGAAGTTGCTATATTACGGATCTTCGTTGGATCCTTCATCACTTCTACGACTCTTTCTGATATATCTTTACCGGCCATAAATTCACGAATGCAAATTAGGATTTGTATAACAAACTTTATTAATTTTCTTTATTGAAGAAAACTTACCTTGCACCCTCAGCTTCCTTCTCCACTCTTTCCTTTTCCTTGATAGCATCACTTTTTGACGCATCATTATTATAAGTTGCAATTATTTCATCAACCAGAGCATCTGTAATAGTTAGTTTCTTACCAAATGCTTTCTTGAAAGCAGCTTGTGTGATAACTCTTAATGCCGAATCAACTCTTCTTTGTGGAGATGTGATAACAGCTCTTCGTACAATTATTCCACCAACCTGATATCCTGCGATTTCTTCTCTTAATGCAGCATTTTCAATTGCCCTTACAAGAACTTCAACAGGATTCTTTTTTGTTTTTTCATTAATCTTGTCAAATGCATCCTTGACGATGTTATATGTGGTGATGTATCTTCCAACAACTCTTCCTGATGATATGAAATGTTTCTTGCTCTTGTGTCCAGGTACCATCATTTTTGTAATTAATCTTTCAATAATGCTCATTTTTGATTTGTGGAATTGTTGTTGTGAGAATCTTCCGCTACTTTTTGCAAAAATAAATGGAGTCAAATTTATATGGGCTCTTAATCCTGCATCATTTAGAACAATTCCTTCTACATCCCATTTATTGAAAATTTTCATATCACTCATTTACTTACCTCGCTGGTTTCTGTTTCTTACCAGATAAAATTTGCTCCAATGCAACTCCATTAACTCCAATAACTTTCCATTTCAGTCCTGGTGTATCACCTTTAGCCCCACCTTGTGCACCACCAATGCTTTCTATCAAAACTTCATCGTGTTCATTGATGTGCTGTGTTGCATTATATCCTGGAATAAATGCGGTGACTTGAATATTATTCTTGATCAACTGTACTCTAACAGCTTTTGCCAATCCTGAAGACGGTTTTCTTCTTTCAATTTCTCTTTTACTGATAACAAGTCCTCGAGCTTGTGGTGCACCTGCAAATGGTCCTTCCTTCCACAGTTTCATCCTTTTTCTAAGAAAATCGACCTTCTTCCATCTAAACTTTTTCCTTGTTTTCGATAGTTTTCTACCTGCAAATTCTCCGGGCATTCATTCACCTTACCATTAACTCATTTATACCATGATGTCTTTGTAACAATTCTTTGTAAATCTTTAAATTCCTTCCATCACGGCCAATAACAGCAGCTTTGTTTGTTTTATCCACCCATATTTCGACCATGTTTTTCCCATTGTCGTTGTGGATTTTCACCGAATTTATTTGCGGTATCAAATTTCTTACAAACTTTTCCAAGTTATCAGAGAATTCAAAAAGTTTAATGTCTTTTTTTAGTAAATTTTCAGTCTTTTTTACAATACTTCCATTCTTCCCAATAGCTTTACCTACTTCACCTTCAGTTATTACAAAATAAACAATCTTATTCCCATCATCCACTATACAATCCCTGACACCCGCCCCAGTTAGATTCTCAAAAAGAGTTACTAATCTTATTGTTTCTGTATCAAGTGTTACCGGCATGTCATCATTTCAGTATTATTGTTGTTACAGGAAAAGGTTTTCCACATATTACACCCAATTCTCTGCTTGTACCAGCGAATATTTCAAATTTTGTTCTCGAAACTTTAGCATTATGTTCAATTTCTTTTCTAACGCTTATTGGTAAATTATTAGCCACAATAATCATTTTAGGTGTATTTGTTTTTAAATAATTTACTGCTTCATTGTATCCAATTACTACTTTGTTTGATTTTATTCCCGATTGAATTTCATCGTTCAATGTCATTTTTATCTACAACTTAATCGTAAAAAGGATTTAAATATTTAACAAATCTCATTCTTCGGGTTTTACAATCAATTCAAACATTCCTGTACCTGCAGGTACTACTTGTCCGACCATAACATTTTCGAAAATTCCCTGCAAATTATCAATTTCATTTCTTATTGATGCCCTTACAAGATGTTTTATTGTTTCTTCGAATGCAGCTCTTGACAAAATAGATGTTTTTGCACCCGCAACACCATATCTTCCAATAGAATTAACATCCCCACCAAAAGTCATCATGTCCGCAACTAACATTACATATCTTGGATCAATATCCAATGCTTGCTCTTGCATTGTTTTCAATGCTTCTCTTATAATTACATTTCTCGCAGCTTCAATTCCAAATATTGTTGCAGTTTCATGAATATTATTCGTGTAAGTTCTCTTTTCATCGACTTCTTTTATTGATAAAGTATCTTTCAAATTAGTCCCAATAGTGTTAATGATCCAATTTTCACCTTCTTTTCTAACTATAGCATTTCTAACATCCTTAACTCCACCAACTTGCAATGCTAGAACTTTTTCTTTCAATTTCTGAAGTTCCTTTACAGTTTCAACCTTTGATGACACAACAATTTTATCCTCTCTTGTTTTCACAGTAACGTTTTTCAAATTCTCCTTAACAGCTTTTACCGCAGCCTCAACTCTTCTCTTATCACTCAAATCAACTTCTACCGAATTCTCATTCAAGTTCAATGCAATTCTTTTAGCTACGTTTATTATTTTTCTTTCAACTAAATTTTCAGCTAATCTCGCAGCTTCATTTGCATTGTTAAATTCATTCTTAAGGAATATAGTCATCATTGGAGTTTCTGGTTCTTTTTTCGCATCAAAAATTTCTATTAATCTCGGTAATCCATAAGTTACTCTTATACCTGCAGTTCCTGCAAAATGATAAGTACGCATTGTCATTTGTGTTGATGGTTCTGATATGCATTGTGCTGCAAGAATCCCAATACTTTCTCCCGGTTCGAACTTGCTTTGTAAATAAGCAGTCTCTACCTCTTCAATTAATTTTTCTTTCTTTTCTTTACTTAGTTTAAACTCTTTACTAGCCTCTTCCACACTTTCTAAAAATTTCTGTGGTACTTTCTCAGAGTTTGTTTGCGATTGATCTGACATCTACACCTACCTTTTCTACTTTTGACGGATCAAGTCCATCTTCACCAGGCAAGAATTGTATAATTCTATTTGCACTGTCTCTAACTGTTCCATCATATTCTACTTTAAGATCTTGCATTGCACCTACAAGTCTTCTTTCCATATAACCGCTATGTCTAGTCTTCAATGATTTATCCATCAGAGATTCTCTACTGTTAATTGCATCGAAGAAAAATTCAAATGGAGTAACCCCATCCTTAAATCCTCTACTAACAAATCCTGTTGCTTCTAAACTAACAGTACCCTTTTTGAAATGAGGGAACGTTCTTTGATAATAACCACGTTCAATTCTTTCACCCATGACCATTTCTTGTCCGACCATTGCAGCAGTTTGTGTAATATTTACCAATGAACCTCTTGCACCACTCTTGACCATTGCAAGAGTTGGATTATCCTTAACATGTCTTTCAAGAACTTTTTGAACATCATTCAATCCATTTCTCAAAACAGTTTTTATCATATGGTTTAAACTTTCCTTAGGAGATCTACCTACCAATAATTTCAATTCACCGGTCTCATATTGTTTGTTTATATCATCAACATCTTTTCTGATTTTTTCAATAACTTCTTTTATTTCTTTCCTTGCAACTTCAGGAAGATCCTGATCTGCTATACTTATTGAAAAACCTCCTTGCATTATAAATTCTATTGCAAGTCTTGTTACATTGTAAATGAATCTTTTTGTGTATTCATCGCCGTATAATTTTTCTATTTTGTCAATCAATCTTCCGCTTTCTGCACCTACAGCGACTTTATCAATAACACCCTTTACTAGTTTACCATGTTCAATGGCAACCAACTCACCGGAATTTGATTTGAATTCTGTTGTAAGATCTTTTGGAAGGAACAAACTAAATACCTCCTTTCCAGTCAAGCTTTCCTTATCAGGTATTTCTATTTCAGTATCAACTCCTCTTATCAATTGTACAAATTGTTTTCTCGTCAACTTGGTATCATCTTTCGTCAAGAGATATAATCCAGTAATATGGTCACGAATAGCTCCTATAACTGGTCCTGAGAATCTGGGACTACGAATATTCTTCGGAACCATCATCAAGTTTTCTATTTCAACTTTCGCTTCTTCTGTTTGGGGAACATGTAAGTTCATTTCGTCCCCATCAAAATCAGCATTATATGGTGTAGTTGTGCTTAGATTCATTCTGAATGTTTTGAAAGGCATTACTTTTACCTTGTGACCCATCAAACTCATTCTGTGCAAACTTGGTTGTCTATTGAAAACAACTATATCATTATTTTGCAAATGCCTTTCTACAATATATCCAGGAACAACTTCTTTTGCAATTTCTTCCTTGTTAATTTCTGTGATTTTCTTTCTTCTTCCATCAGGTCTTATTACATAATTTGCTCCTGGCCAAATTTCAGATCCATTCAATACAACACTTTTGGCCTTTTCAAGATTATTTTCATTTACACGTATAGGTATAGTTAATTCTTTCGCAATAACTTCAGGAACACCAACTTCATCCAAATTAATCTTAGGATCTGGTGAAATAACAGTTCGTGCAGAGAAATTAACTCTCTTTCCTGCTAGATTTCCTCTGAATCTTCCTTCTTTTGTTTTCAATCGTTGTGATAATGTTTTCAAAATTCTTCCTGATCTATGTCTCGCAGGAGGAACTCCAGTTAGTTCATTATCAAAATATGTTGATATGTGGTATTGTAACAATTCCCACAAGTCTTCAATAATGAAATCAGGTGCACCTAAATCAATATTCTCCTTCAATCTGTCATTTATTCTTACAATATCAACAAGTTTGTGAGTTAGATCATCTTCACTTCTTTCACCTGTTTCTAATGTTATTGAAGGTCTTACTGTAACAGGTGGTACTGGTAATAATGATAGAATAAGCCATTCGGGTCGTGCTCTCAATCCTACTATTGTAAGATCTTCTTCAGTTATTTTTTCAAATCTTTCCCTAACAACAGATGCATTTAATGTTTCTGCACCTTCAACAAATGTGTAAGGCTTGATTAATTTCAATTTCTTCTGTTCTGTATTACAATAAGGACATTTCTTTTTTGATACAAGTACCAATTCTTTGAATGAAAGCTTTCTACCTTTAACTTTTTCCATATCCTTCGGGTCAACAAGAATTCTACTGCATTTTCTACAAAATATTTTCAAAAGTGCAAAAATAATTTTTGAATAATGAACATGAACAACAGGACGTGTTAATTCAAGATAACCGAAATGTCCAAAACATTCACCAACACTTCCACCACATGTTCTACATCTTACTCCAGGATCAATAACACCTAATCTAGGATCCATCAATCCTCCTTCAATTGGATAACCTTCTTGGTCATATAATTCAGTCTTTGTAATCTTTGCAGCTGCCATTGTTTTTGCAAAGTCAGGCGACAGTATACTGAATTCAATTCTTTCCACTTTCATTTTTCATCCACCACTACTTTCGGATATATCATCATACTCTTCAATTCATCGAGCATAAGTTTGAACGCGTAACTTATTTGAACATCATTTATCTTTGATTCTCCATCAACTGGACAAATCTTTTTGTTTTTGATCTTATCCTGTATTGCAACTATACCACAAACAGAACATATTGATATTGTAGTTTTATCAGAATCGAATCTTTCTTTCAATGCAAGTGATGCACCGTGTGCAAGCAAACAGTCTTTCTCCATTTCACCAAGTCTTAATCCACCTTCTTTGCTTCTTCCTTCAGTTGGTTGTTTTGTTAATAATGTGACAGGTCCACGTGATCTTGCATGTATTTTGTTTGAAACCAAGTGATCAAGTTTCTGATAGAATGCAGATCCAATTAAAATTTGACTTTCAAATCTCTTTCCAGTTCTTCCATCATACATAATTTCTTTTCCATCATTTCTAAACCCATTTTTAACAAGTGTATCTCGCAATTCTTTTTCTGGAGTTGGACTAAATGCAGGAGAAACAATAGGCTTGCCTGTAATAGCCGCTACCTTGCCCCCGATAATTTCCAATAATTGTCCCATTGTCATTCTTGATGGAATACCATGCGGATTGAAAATTATATCAGGTACGATTCCGCTTTCAGTGAAAGGCATATCTTCAGGTGGCACAACTAGTGCAATAATTCCTTTTTGTCCATGTCTTGATGCTAATTTGTCACCAATTTCTGGATTTTTCAAATCTCTTACAACAACTTTGATTAATTTTGTACCATCTGTTGTGTCAGTAACAAAAACTCTATCAACTATTCCCTTATCACCATGTCGCAATCTTACAGAAGTTTCTCGAATATTTTCCAATCCTGTTACAAATCTATCCATCGTTCCAAGGAATCTTAATGGCGATACTCTCCCAATAATGACTTTATCAGATTCTAAATCAGTTTCTGGTAATGACATACCATCTTCATCAAGATGTTTGTATGCATCTTCACCTGCATAACCTCTAACACCCGCTTCAGGAACTCCTATGATGTCTTCCTGTCCTCCCAAATATCTTTTTTGTTCAGCTTCATACGATCTGTACATGTATGACCAGAAAAGACCTTTCTGAAGTGAACCAGCGTTAATAACAATACTATCTTCCATGTTGTATCCATCAAATGACGCAACTGCGATTACAACATTGTTTCCATTTGGATGTTTGTCATAAGGAATGATTGAATAAGCGTGAGTTTGAACAAGTGGTTTGTTAGGATAAATCATTACATTCGATTTTGTATCAGTTCTCAGAAGGAAATTTGTAGCAAAAACTCCAATGGATTGACCGACCATCTTTGCTCCATAATTAACACGATCTCCTCTGTTGAATTCTGGATAAGGAATGAATGATGCTGATAATCCAAGAATGACTGATGGATCAAGTTCAAGATGCGTATGTTCAGGAGTTAATTCTTTTTCAGTTAACGCAATATAACAATTTTCTTCTTCTTCACTATCAAGAAATTCTAATGCTCCTAATTTTACTAGATCAGTCCATGAGATTTCATTCTTCTTTAATTTCTCTATTTGATCTTTCGTAAGTTTTGATACACCATTCTCAATAATAATTAATGGTCTTCTAACTCTTCCTGAATCAGATAACACTCTAACTTCATCAAGATGAGGATGAAATGCAACATTAATTTGATTTGGAATTGCTCCGCTTCGTCTTTTCATTCTAATATCTGTCACAATTTTATGTGGTTCAGATGTTTTACCCATGAATTTTCCATCGAAAAATATTGACGCCATGTTATCACTTTTTTATCAAGTCCATTACGGGCTTGACATCTTTTTCCTGAAGAGTTTTTGTAACTTCGGACATTATTGCAAGATATTTTCTTAATCCAATTGTTGCACCTTCAGGTGTTTCACTTGTGCACAATTTTCCAAAATGAGTTGAATGTAATTCACGTGCTTCAAAATGTTCTTGTGTTGATGTTAATGGTGATAGAACATTTCTCATGTGGGAAATAGTTTTGATGTAACTTCCTCTTTCTAACCTTTGGCTAACTCCGGTTCTTCCACCAACCCATGAACCAATAGCTAATGCGGATATTAGTTGATTGCTTAGAACATTTGATTCGATAATTGATTGTAGTGGAGGAAGTCTTCCTCTTTTTGTTAATTTTTGATAATTATAAGTTACTCTTGTTATCAATCCCCACTTTCCAAGCAAAATAGATCTCAATAATATTTCTAACAAGTCACCTGATAATCTAAGTCGTTTGTTGGCATAATGATCAAGATCATCTTCTTCAATTTTTTCCAAATGAAGCAAAATTAATTTTTCTATAGCTTTTGCAAGGAACAATCCTTTTGACATTCTGTCTGCAGGGTCTTGACCGAGATGAGGCAACAAATATCTATCAACTATTTTTATTGCACGATCCATTCTATATTGTTCCTGTGGAATTTTCAAATGTTTTCCAATTTCATCAAGTCCTTGTTCCTTCTTCACGGCTTCAGTTTCATAAAGATTTATGTAAAATTCTTCTTGCACTTCTTCATTCTCAGAAACAGCTGTTGTTATTTCTTTATCATTTTCTAATCCAAGAGCTTTCAATAATATTCCAACTGGTAATCTTGTGACATTTGCAAAACTTATTGTTATTGTACCATCAATTTTTCTTTCAAGTAAATGTCGTTGTACGTAACCATCTTTTTCAGAATGAATTCTTGCAACTTCTGTCATATTTCCACCGCCAGTTTTTGTTGTGATTATTCTGTTTGGTGCAATTTCTTCAACAAGTACCAATATTCTTTCAGTTCCATTAACAATAAAATACCCTCCAGGATCATCAGGATCTTCACCAGCTTCTTTCAATTGATCTCGTGACATTAATGCCAATGGGCAGATTTTAGACTTGACCATTACAGGCATATCACCAAAATTAACTATAACAGGTTCTCCTTCTTGTTTGTTTATCACAGGAGTTATTTCAACATACATTGGTGCCGCATAAGTAAGATTTCTTATTCTTGCTTCAGAAGGCATGATAGGTCTTACGCTTCCATCAGCTTCCTTAATTATAGGTTCACCGATTTTGAAGTCACCAAGTTTCAATTTAATATCTCCAAGATCCGGAACATCAGGTTTTATCACACCGATTTCACTTAGAACTTTCGGTATTCTTCGAGTAATAAAGTCATTATAAGATTCTATTTGGAATTTTACAAATCCATTTTCACGAATAAAATTTTCCAATAATGGTACAAATCCTTCTTTCATTTATTTCACCACAACTCTGTAATATACAGACTCACCAGCTACTGGAGACTTGCGCGAAATTTTTACAACATCACCAATCTTCCCACCGAGATTCATAATAACAGGATCATTTGAAAGAATTCTTGGAAGTTGTCGTAATGTGATCTTGTATTGATTCATCAATTGCTGTTTTTCTTCTTCATTAAGCAATATGTGCTTGGGCACCATCTCATTTTTGGTTATGTCTAGTTCTTTCATTCTATTCACCTAGAGTAGCGACTGGGAGGAGTACGTACTTACGTGAAGAAAAGTATCTGTGATTCAAAATGTTATCCCCACGAGGCCGAACGGATATCGTATATAAGATTCGCAAGCTTTTAAATTTATCGGTATAGTCGACTTGAATTTGTCCTAGAAGGTTGGCGAGGCGAATATGGGCACTTTTCTCCTCTAGACAATTCGTGAATCACAGTTCTTGGTAAACTACCGCGTACATTTTCATAATGTCGACATGCATTATACTCAGAATGTGCTGGATCTAACAATGGTTTTACGATTCTTTGAAATCCAATTTCGATTGATCGAATAGCTTGATCTAGAGAAGGAACATCTTTGTCTGAGAACAAATCATTCTCGGCCATGATTTATAATATAATTAAAAGAATAAATAAAAGCGCCCGAGCGGGATTTGAACCCACGGAATAGAGAAACTATTATTTACGATATGAAATTTCATCATTTCCTCGGAAATACAGTTTTGTTAGTCGGTAGTGTCTCCAAATCCCTATCAACTTCAAACATTACTTGTATCAAATCTTCTGCTCCTGATTTTCGGACAATTTCTAATGCCCTGTCTTTAATTATAGGTGGTGGATCGAAGGGTACTTTAAATTTGATAGGAAGAGGTTGTTTAACACCATCGCGTACTATACCCCACATGTCACGTTGATTGGAAGCATGGAATAAATCTGGATACGGTATGTTATCAAAGTTTTTTGCAATAATTTCAACGGCGGTATATGCAATTGCATGATCTAAAAGTTCATAAGCTGTATTCAAATCTCTAGCTTGGAAGCTGTCATCTAATGTTTCCACTGCTTGTAAATCTTCCAATATAATCCAATAACCAAGATGGCCTATAAATTCTAGAGCCACTTCATCGAATCTTTGATGGAAATCTTCCTTGTAACTAAATCCTTTATCTGCAAAAGAGGCCATGTGCTCACCGTGAGTGATTTCCTCCCCTAAAACAAGTGGCAGGATTCCAGGACGACCTAGAAAAACTATATACTTGAACGGTGGATTAATATGCAGGTCACCTGTGTATAAAGTTGCAGCGGGGAATAAGTTATAGTGAGATTGCAATTCTCTTTCAATTAATTCTTTGTTATATCCTTGTTCTCTGAGAATAGCTCTATAAAGTTGTCTACCATTTTCTTCAGCGAGTACATTCCAAGTCCCTCTATGAGGACTAAATTGAAAAGTTTCTTGTAACTTTTTCAATACACTCTCCCAGCATTTTCTTTCATCTAACTTTGTCGAACTGATTCCATACTTTTCCAGAGTCATAATTGCAATTTTTTATCCTTTAAAAAAAAGCGCCCTGAGCGGGATTTGAACCCGCGTATACCTTCGAGTTTAACTCGATCGAAGCCGCTCTGTGTGCCTCTTGACAGGGTTATAATCTTTCGATCTTTATCCTAGGCCACTAGACGATCAGGGCTTGAAGAATAATATAACATGGATTGTTTATAAATTTAAAAAAGGCTGACGACGCAGTGAATTTCCCACAACTTACGCTGTAGTACCAATCACTACGCTAGACTGTTTCACTTCTGTGTTCGAAATGGGAACAGGTGGTGCCAGTCTGCTTTGGTCGTCAATAGAAATATACTGGAAAATTGTGTTCTTAAAGTTTTTTTAGAGCGGCTACTAATTCACGTATAGAATTGTCCACAGTAAACTGTATAAGATTCCCATCAGGATCAACTTCAGCTAATCCTATATATTCCATAGAAGGAACGAACTCTCTTGTAAAGTCAAATTGTTGATCGTCAAGTTTTTTTAAAACCTCAACGGAACGTGCATCATGCAAGGTTCTAGGTATATCTGTTTTCGAATTGTGTATATCCCCCACTCTTGGAAATCTATTGCGATAATATGGAACACCAATACAATCCAACAATCTGTATAATTTTACCATTTCACCTTCATCAATTGAATACACATGTCGTTCTCTTGGATATGGTGGCGATGTAGGAACATACGCTCTTTCTAACCTCTCCACACCAGAAACTTCATTTAAAAGTGTACGAACTGTTCTTCGAAAAAGACGTAAATCGTCACTCATGAATATATGATATGTGACTAAAAATATAAATGAAAAGATTTGTCCCGAAGGAGAGATTTGAACTCTCAGCCTCACCGTATCCGAACGCGTGCTCTTCATAACACGATAGTGCCATGCTACAGCGGCGCGCTCCACCATTGAGCTACTTCGGGATTTAATATTCCGTATTAAGTCAGTCTATCTTAATAAACCTACCAGAATTAAAATAAATTTTATGCTGCTTTAATCAATGCCTGCTTGGATATACTCAATCTTTTGACTTTGTGTCTATCTGTAAATATCATCTGTGCATGTGGTAATGACAAGTGACCGACTACATCGACTACAGGTCTTATTCTGTACGTGACAACTCTTTCTTCACCAGGTCTCATAGAACCAAATGACCATCTAAGTTCAGTTCCTCCCGGCACTCTTTTTGCTTTTGGTCTTAATGTGTCGAATCTGTCAACGACTCTGGCAATTGTTGGAACTACATCGACAATTTCGACATCTTTTATTTCGTGGAAAGCTCTGTTTTTAGCATCCAACATAATCAAAATTTCCTTGCCTCTGCTTATTTCTCCTTGATGACTTGTTCTCTTGCCAATTCTCGGCTTTGATAATAGTTTGTACCCGCCATATACAATTCCGCCTAATATGATTAATGATATCCACACTCTCCACAGGGCTATTTTATAAGAAATTGTGTATTGTCCACCTGGTTGTAAAGGAGGCACAACCCAATTATATATAACTCTTGTCCCTTCTGTTTCAGAAGATGTTGGTTCTATTTCAGGATCAAACAAACTTTGTGCAAATCGTGGTAATGATTGTGTTACGGTGAATGATGGTAATTCGACATTTCCTTCGTTTTTGATTTTAATCGAAGCTAATGAAAAGATAACATTGTATCCTGTGGATTTCTTTGAATATTCAGTAGGAGGCTGTGTTACAGTGTTGACTTGAAAGTTTACAGCTTTTGAATACTTCAATTGATTTGTCGCATCTCTTAATTCAGATTCAACGGCATAACTTCCTGGAGGTGCATATTGATCAAGAACAAAGCTTTTTGATATTGTAACAGATGATTTCGCACCTATTGAATCCAAGCTCTCGTCAAATGTCTGAACTATTTCCGTCCCTTTCTTAACAGCAATCTTGAGAAAAGTTTTTTCGGATAATACATCTTCAAGATTGTAGACAGTTGCTGTGATCTTGACTGGTTCACTTGGATTTAGTGTGTATTTTTCAAGAGATAATTCTGGAATGTATATTGAAGTTATTCGTTGAACAGTCAAAATGATATTTTTAGTTTCTGATACAGATTCATCTGAAGTCGATTTTGTTATAACTTCGAAGATTGTAGATCCAGGTTCAGCATCAATAGGTGATACGAAAACTAATTTGACCGTTTTTTCCTCACCGGGTGCAAGAGTTAGAAGAAAAGTGTCTAAATTTGCACTTATTTTCTCAAATTGAGTTGGGAATAATGACAATGTGAATGTATCGCTCTGACTTTGAGTGTTTTTAACTACAATATCTACACTTGTTGTTTCTGTTGTGTATGCTACAGCGCTAGCAGGCATAGTAACTTCCAATCCAGCCGCAAAACAGGTAGATAGACTCGTCATGAAGACGAAGACAAATGCAAAAATTAGCAGCTTACGCATGAATCCACTATAATATTTTCGTTTCTATATATTTTAAACTTTTAATTTCTCTTTCTCTTGTTAATTTGTTCCATAATTTGTTGTACGATAGGTTTGAACACCTCTTCTTTAGGTCCGACTTGAGTCATGTATGAAATATCATACTTCTTTTTGAATTGTTCTGCTGATGTCATGTGTTCAAATGGTTTTAGATCTGATTTTTTGGTCTTTTCATAAGGATATCCCACAGTTATAATGCCAACAGGTCTAACCTCATTCGGTAATGCAAGAATTTGTTTGACACTTTCTTCATCAAATGATCTTATCCAATTTGTACCCAGGCCTAAAAGTTGAGCAGTCACCATCATTAATGTTATAGCACCTGCGGTATCCTGTATAGAATACAAATATTCTCCCCGTTCGTTGTATTTCAAGCTGAATTTTTTCAAATCGGCACAAACAACAATATCCACAGGAGCGGTTTTCACAATATCAAGTTTCAGTGCAGCTTTTGATAACTGAGTTTTTATTTCAGGATCTCTTACAACAATAAATTCCCATCCTTGAACACTTCCAGCAGAATCGGCATTGTTTGCCATGTGCAACATTACGCCAATTAATTTGTCGTCAACTTCTTTTTTCTCGTATTTTTTGACTATTCCAAGATTTGTAACTGCCTCGAAAAAATCCATTATTTCACTAGAATTAATTTAGCAGTTAAGTCTAAATCCTTTATAGTTTCCGAGTAAACCCGCATTTTGAACAGACATACAATTCAGAAAATTTGCTTTCGTCGAATGTGGAAATAATCTTTTTCATATCCATTTTTTCCTTTTCATGTGAATTTTTCAAACAGTTTTCACAAAATGAATGATTCCAACTAGATGAATATGTGTGGCTAATTGTCACTTCCGATCAACCTCTAACTGTTTATAGCTTTTCTAATTATATCTATTGTATGGATTATTCCGTACTTGTAGACAAGTATGAAAAATTGGAAGAAATACCTTCTAAATTAAAAAAAGCAGAAATTATTTCAGGATTTCTAAAATCTATCTCATCTTCAGAATTACCTAAGATTGTTCTCCTGTTACAAGGTAGAGTCTTTCCATCTTATTCGGAATTTGAATTGGGTATAGCAACGCAAATGATGATTAAATCAATTTCACAAGCTTCAGGATTTTCTCCAGAAAAGGTAGAAGATATGTTGAAAAGGAATGGAGACTTGGGATTAACCGCTGAACAATGTATTGAGACGAGAAAGCAACAAAGTCTTCTCAAAAAGAAACTTACAGTCGATCATGTATTTGAAAATTTACAAAAACTTGCTGTTATAACCGGTGAAGGTTCCCAAAATAAAAAATTGAGTCTCATCTCGGAATTAATAATCTCTGCTCAACCAAAGGAAGCAAAATATATTGTACGAACTGTGTTGGGGGAATTAAGAGTTGGTGTTGCAGAAGGAATAATTAGAGATGCTGTTGTATCTGCGTTTTTGATTGATGAAAAATCTAGTAAAGAAGAAAAGGAGAAAGCTGTTGAAGCGGTTGATTATGCATGGAATATTTTAAGTGATTTTGGAGAAGTTGCGAGAATTGCTAAAGAGAAAAAAGAATCTGGATTGAGAAAAGTAAAAGTTGAATTAGGAAAACCTGTGCAAGTTATGCTTGGTATAACGGCGGAAAAGATTGAGGATGTTACGGAAAATTATAAAATTCTTGCTGAATGGAAATACGATGGTGCTCGTGTTCAATGTCATAAGAAAGGGGACAAAGTTTGGGTTTATACAAGACGATTAGAAAATGTTACACCACAGTTTCCTGATATAGTGAAAATGATTAAAGATGGAATTAAAGTCGACGAATGTATTGTTGAAGGTGAAACTTTAGGAATTGATAAAAATGGAATTCCAATCCCCTTTCAAATTCTAAGCCAGAGAATACATCGTAAATATGATATTGAAAAAATGGTTAAAGAAATTCCTATCCAAGTGAATTTGTTTGATATTGTTTATTTGAATGGTAAAAATCTTTTTGATAAACCACTTACAGAAAGAAAAGAAATTTTGAATAAAATAATTAAGCCAACTCCCGGTAAATTCCAACTAGCAAAACAAATTGTATCAAACGATCTTACAGAATTGGAAAAATTCTATAAAGAAGCATTGAATTCAAAACAAGAAGGAATATTTTTGAAAGTTTTAGATTCTCCATATGTTTTTGGAAGACATGTTGGAGGTTGGTATAAAATAAAACCAGTTATGGAAACATTGGATTTGATTGTGATTAGTGCAACTTGGGGAGAAGGAAGTCGGGCAAAATGGTTAACGAGTTATGAATTGGCTTGTCGCGATCCTGACACTGGAAAATTCCTAAGTTGTGGAATGATGAGCACAGGACTTACAGAAGAAGAATATAAAATGATGACCGAAACTCTCAAACCATTGATTACACAAGAAAAGGGAAGAACAGTTAAAGTGAAACCAAAAATAATTATTGAAGTCAAATATCAGGAAATACAAAAATCTGTTAATTATGAATCAGGAATGGCATTACGATTTCCGGCTTTAAGTAGAATACGTGATGATAAAGGACCAAATGATGTTGATTCATTGGATCGTGTTAAGAAACTTTATGAATCTCAAGGACGTGCTGGATAGACTTTTAAGTCTTTTCCTACTTTTAATTATCTCATAGTAACACAAAGGCTTTTAAGCTTAGATTTAGAATTTAATTGACAGTGGGAAAATGCCTTTAGCTTCACAAAAAGTCATGGATGCTTTGAAAAGTATTGGATTGAACCTTTACGAAAGGAAATTATGGGTAGCCTTACTTGCACGTGGAACATCAACTGCAGGTGAATTGTCTGAAATAGCAAATGTTCCTAGATCACGAAGTTATGATATTCTTCAAAGTCTTGCTGAAAAAGGATTTGTTGTTGTTCAACCTTCAAAACCATTAAAATATGTTGCAATTCCTCCTGGAGAAGCATTGGAAAGAGCTAAAAAGAAACTCGAAGATGATATGAAAACAACTATGCAAAGAATGGATGAATTGAGAGCATCATCAATGTTGAAGGAGTTGACATCTGTTCATAATGAAGGATTGGATGTTGTTTCACCTGAAGACATGAGCGGTGCTTTGAAAGGAAAATCTTCTGTTTCACAACAACTTTCAACGATGATCAAGTCTGCGAGCAAGAAAATTAATATGATAACTACGGCTGAAGGATTGGAGGATTTGGTACAGAATCATTATAATGATTTTAAACGTGCGGCTGAAAAGGGAGTTAAGGTTCAGATTGCTGCTACAGGATTGGAAAAAGCATCTGATGTTGCAAGAGGATTGGGAAATTTGGCTGAAGTTAGGTCATTGAGTTCGAAAGATGTTCCAATTGCTGGTAGATTTGCTGTTGTTGATGGAAAAGAATTGGTTTTATCATTAACAGATTCAAAAGTTCACGATACGCAACATATGGCATTTTGGAGCAAGAGTGAACATGCTGCTTCCAGTTTGTTGGAGCCTATTTTCAAAATGGTTTGGAATAATTCAAAACCTGTGAATTAATTTTAATGTTACCTTACAAATTACTTTTCACGCATCTATTATTTACACAATCTACGTTAGTTTGAGGATTAAAGTTGAAAGAATCAACGCATGCTATACAAGCTAAACCGCTTGGTTCTGGTGGGCAGAAATAAAGATCTTTATTTACAGCTATAATTTCTGGGTCAGTAAGATTATATTGGTTGCAACTTGGACAAACATTACATCCAGCTACAGTTAAAATACAGTCACTAGCATCCTCACAAGAATATACAGATCTGTTTAATTTTGTTATCGTGTTATTCTGTTCTGTTATTGTGCTTTGAAGTGATTCTATTTGATTGTTCAAGTTATTTATTTGATTCTGTAAATTTTCATTATCTTCAGTGTTCTGTACGCATCCGGAAAGAAATATTATAACTGAAATACTTGCTATAGTAAAAAACTTCATAACATAATTAGTGACAATATATTAAAATAGTCGATCTCCAGATACTCTCATATTGTAACAAGTAAATGGTCATCTCTCTAAAGAATTACAAAGGTATAAATCGAATATTTTATTTGAATTCTTTTATTTCATCTTGAACTTGTTCAACAAAACCATCTAGCTTTACACCATATTTTACTTTTCCATCCCGTGACCGAACAGCCACAGTTTTTGCAGTTTCTTCCTTCTTCCCAATTACAAGAACATAAGGAATTTTTTGAAGCTGTGCGTTTCTGATTTTATATTCAATTGTATTCGATTCATAATCATTTGACACTCTAATTCCATTTTCAATTAATTTCTTCTCAACAGTTTTCGCATATTTGACAGTTTCATCGGACATGGATAATATACTAACCTGCACTGGTGCTAACCATGTTGGGAATTTTCCTTGATAATGTTCAGTAATAATTCCAATAAATCTTTCCAAACTTCCATATATCACACGATGAATTACAATTGGTTGATGTTCTTTTCCATCTTCGCCGGTATAAGTTAATTTGAATCTTTCTGGCATTTGGAAATCTAACTGAAATGTTGCGCATTGCCATTCTCTTCCCATCGAATCTTTTATATCAACGTCAATCTTTGGTCCATAGAATGCACCTTCCTTTTCTTTTATTTCAGCTTTCAATCCCATCTTCTTCACAACTTTTTTCAATATGTCAGTTGCTTGATCCCATTGTTCTTTCGTACCTATGTGATCATCAGGCATTGTGGAAATTTTTAATTTATAATTAAGATTGAAAATTCCGTATAACTTTTTCATCAAATCGATTTGTTCCTCGAATTCACTTTCAATTTGTTTTTCATTAACAAAAATATGTGCATCATCTTGTGTTAATATTTTCACTCTAAACAGTCCACTTGCAACACCGCTCAATTCATTTCTGAATAGTTGATCAAAATCTGCAATTCTTAACGGAAGATCTTTGTAACTCCATTTTTTAGATTTGTAAAACAAAAATGTCGACGGGCAATTCATTGGTTTCAATCCGAAATCTTCTTCTCCAATTTTAGTTAAAAACATATTGTCCTTGTAATGATCCCAATGTCCACTAACACGCCACAAAACTGTATTTGCAACTACAGGTGCACTGATTTCAATGTAATTTCTTTTAGCCAGTTCCGATCTAATAAATTCCATTAAGAGATTTCTTATTTTCAAACCTTTGTCATGCCAATAAACCATTCCTGGCGATGTTTCTTGAAAACTGAATATATCCAACTTCTCTCCAATTATCCTATGATCTGTTTCAGGTAATCCTGTAAAATCACTTCTTTTCATTTTGGCCTGCATTGAATGTTCGCTTGGTTCTTCATGCTGTACCTTTTTCTTAATTTCTTTTCCATCTTCTTTCTCAGCACCATAAAGTTTTGCAGTTTCAGCAAGTGGATGACCTTTAATTTTTATATGAAGTGCTTTTGTCCATCCAAATGGAGCGCGATAAGTTTCTATCTTCAACGATTTTGCATAAGCTTCCATATCTTTGACAATCTTTAATGCTGTATCAGGCTTTGCTAAATTTCTACTCAAGTGCGCGAATGGATATAATAAAATCTTATCTCCCTTTACCTTCTTCAAGAATTCTTTAACATCATCTATAGCTTTCTTGTAAGTTTCTGAAGTATCATTTTCTTCCACAGAAACAAACATAACAATAACATCTTCATACTTGACCTTCTTTTTCTCAACTTCCTCGGCTTGAGGGATTTCCCTTTCTGTAGGTTCGAATTCTATAAAGTCAGCATGTGACTGGAGTATTCTCATGGTATCACTATTTCAGTTTTAAAAATTTAATTGCTTTTATTTTGTGCCTTACTTTAGGATCTTCATAGAAATACAATGCTCTTGCTAACCGAGATGACACAGTCAGAACTCTGAAAATATATAAAATTCTAACAAGTCGAGATTCTGATAAAAGACTTGCAAAATATCTTCCCAATACTATAGTTGAACTGGGCGAAATTGTAGAGATGTGATAGAATCTTTCGATCACTCTGAAGACCAGGAAGAATGGAAATAATGCTATTATGTACAACCAATATCTCTTCACGAAATCTGGAATACTTTTCGAGTGAATGAATTTAAACAACAGATCCAGGAAGAAAACAAACAGAATAAACAAATCAATCAAATCTATTATCAAGAAATATTTTTGTGCCCAACTGGCGAAAACCATCTCAACGACTGTAATTGCGATTATCAATATGATGGCATACGGTATTAGATTGTCCACAAAAACTTCAAGTTTTGATGCTTTTCGTGCATTTTTAGTTTTACGTGGCATGTTTCATCCTTTACAATCCGGTGAATCCGAATATTTGGATTCCACTTTGAATTAGAAAATATAGTACCAATGTTTTGAAGAATTTTCCTATAAAACCGGCAATCAAGAATTTTTTGAGGTCATATCTAGTGGCACCACTTAATATTCCAACTAAATCAAATGGGAAAAATATAAATGCAGTTACCATTATTACCCAGAATGCATATTTAGTGTAATATTTTTTGATTATTTCGACCAATTTCTTCTGTCTTCTGAATTTCTTCTTCATCAATTTTCCACCCGCAACCCCTAAACCATATCCCGGGAGTTCACCTATCATTGAACCTATTCCCATCAAAAGGGATGTTATAATCGGGTTTAGTTCCAGCAAAACAGCAAGTATAACAGTTAATTGTCCGGGTAAGGGAATGAGAATAGATGCGCTAGTTATAATGCTAGCAATAAAAACACCCAAATATGAGAAATTGTTTATCAGTATACTAAGAAAGCTTTCTACCATACTTTATCTTATATAATTTATCGTGTCAAATACTTATCAAACAGCCCTGTAGTATAGTGGTCAAGTATTGCGGACTCTGGATGATTAGGAGATCTCCGCGGACAGCGGTTCGAATCCGCTCGGGGCTATAACATTTATCGAGTTTTCTTTTGACCGTTAGTAGATTTTATTTGTTTCTTCAAGAAATCAATTCTATTTTGAAGGAATTTAGCTTCCTTAACGCTTTTAGCGAAAAATAGTGATTGCTGAGCTTCCATTAGTTGTTCCTGCAAGTACTCATTATGTTGATCTATTAACCAACTGTTATTCGTTTTCATAGTCACTATATAGTGGTAATAACTATTTAAGCCTTTCTATTTTTACTATTCTCCAGTAGCGAAATCTTTATATAGTAGGCTTAACTAATAAAAGATCATGTCTACACGGTATACACTCAACGATAAATTAGTTAGAGATGGCTTGGCTTCAGTTGCACGAGTTTCTCCACATGGAATTTACTTAGCTGGCGGTATAGCAAATCAATTGTACATCTACCCACATTACCCCGGTTTACTCCGACCTACAAACGACGCCGATTTCGCAAGAACACAACCTATAGATCATGCAACTTTTGATGAAATATATGAAGCTTCTAAAACTCCATTAGGTCAATATAAACTCAGGCGAGGAAGAGATAGAGAAGGATTTTTTATTCATCTAAGTGACGACACTTTACCATTTTTCATCCATTTTGAAAAAACAACTAAACCTCATTGGGAAAAGGTTAAAGGAACAAAAGAAAGACAGTATTCAACTTCAAATGAAGTTGTAATTCCAGAAACGACCAGTAGAATAAAAATTGTACGACCAGAAGAAATTGTACTAGGAAAAGTGAGACGTTTAAGTTACCTGGCTAAAAAAGGAATGTTAACACCAGAATCTTACAGATCATATCAGGTAGTAGTTAATAGAGAATTTGAAAAATTGGGAGATTTAGATCTTTCTGCTCAATTGTCAAAGTTAAGTGATTTGAAGGATTCTCTGAGCGGGCATTTTGAAGCTAGTGTAGAACAAGGTACACATGCTAGACAGGTTTATAACGGAGAAAAAGATATTTATGATATCTCCTTACTTTTCAACTTGATTGCAGTGAGACAAGTTGGGTTTGATGATGCATATTACGACGATATATTGAAAGATGTCACTTTTTCTTAATTAAAATACAATTTTAATGTATGGTAGATTACAGGAAAACACTTTTGAAAGTTTCTAAAAAAATCAAACCTTCCCAGAGAGAACAAAATAAATTATTTTCACTTGCTCAAAAAACACTAAAACTCGCTGAAACTAAAGCAAAACGATACAATGCTAAAGCAATTCTCGCAGGAAGTATAACCCGTCATACATGGTTACCTGGAAAACGTGAGTTTGATGTGTTTGTTTTATTCCCACCAGATTTAACTGAAGACAAATTAGAAGAGTATGGTCTTCAATTAGGGAAGGAAATAATAAAGGATCTGAGAGGAAAGTTTTCAATTGAATACGCCCAACATCCTTATGCATCAGGGAGCATAGGAGGGATTGATATTGATATAGTTCCTTGTTATGCAGTCGAGTCTGCAGAGAAAATAAAATCTGCTGTAGATAGAACTCCATTTCATGTGCGATATATGGAAAAAAATCTATCGCTCTCCATGTCGGATGATGTTAGATTACTAAAACAATTTCTTACCGCCAATGGAATGTATGGTGCAGATGCTAAAACAGAAGGATTCTCAGGATACGTCTGCGAATTATTGACGATTAGATATAAGAGATTTGAGAATGCGTTGAAATCAATTTCTAATTGGAATCCAGGAGAAATTATTGATCTAGAAAATTCTTACAAACAAGAAGAACATCATAATTTGAAAAATAAATTCAAAGACAATTCACTAATTCTAATAGATCCCACTGATAAGAATAGAAATGCAGCTTCTGCACTTTCAACTGAAAATTTCATTAAAATGAAAAAATTGTCTAAAGAATTTCTAAGTAAGCCAAATGAAAATTTCTTTTTAGAGAAAAAAATGAAATCAATTACGTCTAAGGAATTTTCAAAAGCACGATCTCAGAGAGGAACAGAATTATTGATAGTTAAATTTACACCACCCAAAGTAGTACCAGATATACTATGGCCACAGTTACGAAGATTTGCTGAAAGATTACAATCTATATTGGAAGAGACAAAATATGAGTTTAAAGTTCTCCGAAGAGATGTATATTCGAATCAGAAAGATTTAGCTATAGTGTTATTGGAAATGGAAGTAGGAAAATTACCACCTATACAAAAAAGGACAGGTCCCAGTGTGTTTGATGTGATGGATTCCAAGAGATTCCTTGAGAAATACAAAGCACCATTGGTTGGACCTTTTGTTGAGAATAATAATTGGACGGTTGAAATAAAACGTAAATTTACAACTGCCCATGAAAAATTGAATGATAGTTTAAAGAAAAATATTGATGTGTTGAAGGCTAAAGGAATACCTAATTATATTGCTGAACAGCTGATCAAAGGTTTCAAAATTTCTTCTCATAACGATGATTTGATGAGATTTGCTAAAAAAGATGTGAATTTTGGAGTGTTTTTGAAAAATTACTTTCGAAAAACAAGTTAGTGGTGACGTTCAAAAGTTATATGGCGTGGCATACGTCCGACACGGCCGGATGATGGAACTTGTGGCATATCCTCTGGGTTGAATTTAGGAATGATATAAACTTCTCTATTTTGAGGTATTTCACTTGTCCGACCTGCTGCATCTCTATACACTATCCTTCTTTTACCACCTACTTCTAACACATTCACAACCGTATATCTAGTTGTGTCCCCAGACAACAAAAAATCATTTTCAGGTTCTAGATTGTAAGCAATCCCCTGTATGGCCGGCATAATTCATAATGAACAGTAAAGTATAAAAAATTTTCTATTTTAAACCTATCGGTACAAATAAAATATATGCTCCGGATAACATTTTTGGGTACTGTATCAGGCATTCCTACGAAAGATAGAAATCATTCTGCAATAATTTTCGAACATTATACAGATGTTAAATCAACCCTTCTTTTTGATTGTGGTGAAGGTACGCAGAAACAGCTGATGATAAATGGAATTAACTTTATGGATATTGACAACATTTTCATCTCACATTGGCATGCAGATCATTTTGCAGGTCTGATTCCATTAATTCAAACAATGAACATGGAGAAGAGAAAGAAAGAATTGAATATTTATGGTCCTGAAGCTGAAAGATTTGTCGCGGATATAATAGATTTAGGATATTTCGGTTTAAGGTTTCCAATAAATGCGATAAATGTTCCTTTTGAAGGAGATGAAATAACAAAAATATTTGAAACGGAAAATTTCGAGATTCTATCTATCCCCACCCTTCACACTGTTCCCAGTGCGGCTTATTGTTTTAAAGAAAAAGAAAAGTGGAACATAGATTTGAATAAACTGAAAGAACTTGGGGTAAAACGTGGAAATTGGTTAAATACATTAAAGGAAAAAGGTAGTGTTGAAGTTAAAGGTAAAAAAATTAAATTAAAAGATGTCGCAGATAGTACTGAAGGATTAAAAGTGGTTTATACAGGAGATACAAAACCATGTGAAACGGTTGTCAAGATATCTGAAAATGCCGACATGTTGATTCATGATGGTACATTTCTTGAACTTGATGAATCTCAAGGAAAATATCATGCGGATGTTACAGAAGCTTCAAAGATTGCAAAGAAAGCCAAAGTCAAGGAATTAATTCTAACCCACATCAGTAGACGATATAATAAGGATGACATAATTGAAATGGAAAATAGATCGAGAAAAATATTTCCTCGTACGAAAGTAGCTCATGATATGATGAAGATTGAATTAAAGAAGGAGAAAGAAAAATGAATTGGACAGTGCTTGTATTTGTTCTAATCGCTGTAATTTTATACCTGATTGTATATTTGAAAAATCCTGCTCATGTAAAATCTGCCTTTAATTCTACCTTGTATCAATTGTTCCATCCGAATAATGGTTTTATGTATCTGATCATTTCGGCATTCCTTCTTTCAAGCATGTTAGTGATTATTTTACCTAAAGAAAAAATATCCGCGTGGTTAGGTGACGACTCTGGATTAAGAGGATTGTCATTAGGAACATTATTGGGAATGTTAACTCCAGGAGGACCATTTTTGACTTTTCCTATTCTTGTCGGATTTTGGAAAGCGGGAACTAGCATAGGTGTTATAGTCGCATATCTTACCAGTTGGTCACTTTTGGGTTTGCATAGAATCTTCATGTGGGAAATGCCCTTCTTTGGTTACAAATTTGTTCTTTTAAGATTCGCAGTATCTCTATTGATACCAATAATTCTTGGATTCACATCACAATGGATTTTTAATTATCTGAAATTAGGTTAAAGACCCTAAATCTTAGAAAACCTTTTATTTGTTCACTATCATGGTTTGATTATGGAAGACACGTTTACAGTTGATTCTAAACTGCTTGGAGCTTTGGATGCAGATACTAGACGTGATATTATAAAACAACTTTCGGAAAGACAAATGACTGCTTCCGAATTATCAAGGGCATTAAAGAAACATGTTACAACGGTTTCTGAACATTTGGAAGTTTTACAAAAGAATAATCTTGTTCAACGAATAGAAAGACCGGGTCACAAATGGATTTATTACAAACTTACTCATGATGGTACAAAACTTTTGAAACCAACCTCTTATCATTGGGTTTTTGTACTTTCTATCTCTGTTTTAACAATTGCATTTCTCGGAGTTGGATACACATCTTTTTATCAATCATCTTCAATGTTATCTCGTTCTCCAGAATTCCAAACAGCAACTGAAATACAACAAAAAGATTCGAGTTTACCATCTGATGTTGCAGTTTCAGACTTTATCGTGCCTACCATAATTTTATCCATTATAGGAATTTTATTGATACTAATCACAGTAAGCTTTTTGATGTACTTGAAATCTCATAAAAAGATATAGGTTGTTCACCCTAAATCTTCAAACTGGTTTAAATACGTCTGTAATAAATAATCTGTATGAAGCAACTTCAAGTTGTTACAGCAATTTTAATAATAGTTGGAGTAGCAGGTTTGTTTGCATTAAACTTTGTGAATTTATCAACTCCTGAAATACAATCTACCGTTAGTAAGTTCTCCTCTTTTGAGGAGTTGTCAAATTATTTGAAAGAAAATGCTGATACTTCTTCCGGATTTGGAAATATATTTAGGTCCCAAATGGAAGCTGCTAGTACAGCAGCCCCACAATCAGATGCTGGATCTAAATCTATAGATTATTCATCGACAAATATTCAGGTCTCTGGAGTAGACGAAGCTGATATAGTCAAAACAGACGGAAAATACATATATACAATTTCTAATGATTACACAAATTATGGAATAAATATTGTAGACGCATATCCGCCAGAAAATGCTAAAATCATTTCACGAATTAATCTTAGTGAATATCCCCAGGACATTTTCGTAAATGATGGCAAACTTGTAGTCTTTGGTCAAAGATATGGTTACAGCATTTTTAAGTCAAGTCCGTTAATGGAGGGAGAGATATTTCCTTCATACGAGCCTAGTGTGTTTATCTATGTTTACGACATTTCAAACAAAGAAAATCCAGTTTTGGTTAAGAATATTACACTCGAAGGAGGATATGCAAATTCGCGAATGATTGATGATTATGTTTACATTGTTGTGAACACGCCAATAAATCTAGATCGCATTGCTTTACCACAAATACAAGAAGATGATAAAGTCAAAGAAATTCCCGCAGAAGAAATTTCATACACAATATACCCTGATTATTCCTACCAGTACACTGAAATTATTTCAATAAATCTTGCAAACAATGAAGTTTCTGAAGAAACAATTTTGATGGGAACAAGCCAAAATATTTTCGTGTCATCAAATAACATCTACATCACACATGCAAAACCTTACAATTATTACGACTATATGGATAGAGTAGTTGATGAGCTGATAGTTTCAAATCTTCCAGCCTCAACTAGATCAGAAATAAATGAAATACGAGATTCGGATCTTCCTAAGTATGAAATTTATTATAATGTTTCATTTGTAATTTCAGAATACTTCCAAAGTCTATCTGGTAATCAAGAAGAAATTGAAAGATGGGAAGATATCCTTACAACTAAAGGTCCAGAAGTTGTTGAGAAGATTTCAAAGGAATTTGATAAAACGATTATTCATAGAATTGAAATTAATAACGGTGAACTAACCTACAAATCAAGTGGAGAAGTTCCCGGTCAAGTATTAAATCAATTTTCAATGGATGAATACAATGATCATTTTAGAATTGCAACTACAACAAATAACTTTGGTGGTTTTTGGGGATTCCCGATTGCCACTGCGGTGATTGAAAATCAGGTAGATGTAGAAACAATAGGATCTGTGAGACAAGGCATAAAACCACAATCTTCAGAATCAAATCCTGGTGATCCTGATGCAACTAATGAAGAACCAATTGAACCATCTATTAGCGAACCTAGAACACCTCCAATAGACTTTATAATCCCTTCCAGAGATGTGAGTTCAGTAAATAATGTCTATGTCTTGAACATGGATATGAAAATCGTAGGAAAAATTGAAGACCTTGCCAAAGGAGAAAGAATCTATTCAACTAGATTCCTCGGCGATAAAGGTTACATGGTAACTTTCAGACAAATTGATCCATTGTTTGTTATAGATTTGAAACATCCAGCCGATCCAAAGATTTTAGGATATTTGAAAATACCAGGAGTATCGGATTACCTTCATCCTTATGATGAGAATCATGTAATTGGAATAGGAAGAGACGCGACTGAAGAAGGGATGATTACCGGAATGAAACTTTCATTGTTTGATGTTAGTGATGTTGCCAATCCAAAGGAGATCTCGAAATTAATAATCGGTGGAAGAGGAACATACTCAGAAGCTTTGTATAATCACAAGGCATTTTTGTTCAGTAAAGAAAAGAATTTGCTAGTGTTGCCTATTTCAGTGTATGAAAATTATTTCCAAAACAGTCAGGGTGCATATATTTTCAGTGTTGATTTGGAGAATGGATTTAAGCAAAGAGGAATTATAAGCCATTCAACTGGAGAAGATGTTTTCGGAAATGCGTATGTAAGCAGATCACTTTTTATAGAAGATGTTCTTTACACAATTTCACAAAAGTTTGTTAAAGCGAATAATTTGTCGGATCTGAGTGAAATCAAGTCTATCAAATTAGACTGATCTATCAACTTCTATATTCCAACATTCTTTTTGATATGTTAGCATACCAGTCTAAATGATATCCTGTCATAAAGTATGTCGGCAATAGGAACCAATCTAAATGATTTGTTGGAATTTCACTTTCATTTCCAGATTGGGTGAGATCACTGTACCACATCAGAAGTAAACCCTGTCTTCTATTTCTAACTACTTGAATAAATCTCGTATTTTTATATTGCCTTAATAAGATTTTTCCTCTGTTCTCAATTCTTTCTTCATCATTTTTATCTAGAATAACTTCTGTATCTGGATCTAAAACATAATTGCTCCGGTCTTTATATGGAAGATCTTCCATTTCAACTATTGTTGTTGGAATTCTCTTTATCGGTCCTTCTTCTATTTTTCTACCTTCCAGTGGAGCACATACCTTCCAAACAAGGGGTGCTCGAATATCTCCTATATTGAATTTAGATGTAAGCATGTATGCATTATGTGTGGGTGGCATTGCCCAAAGCGAATGAAAAACATCTTCAGTTAAAAAAATATCAGATTTTCTTGCAATCACCGAAAAATTATTTGCTTGAGTATATCCAACGACGTGTATTCCTCTTTGTGCGCTTTTGAGAGATGTTAAAGGCGATGCTATATCATCGTCATATGTAAAGACAAAAACAATTTTACCTTCTTCAGCCATTTTTCTAGCATATGTTATTGTATCCAAATCCGTATTGGATGGGGACAATGATGTAAATGCTTTCCTTGAGGACGACTCCCACAAACCTCTAGAAAGTCTTCTATTGTCAGGCGATCTTATCTCGTCAGTTAGAGGATCTATTTTGACAGATTTATGGATATCTTTCAATGTGGTAGCTGACATACGAGGTGAACCATTATAAGGGGAATTAAATAAGCTTACAGCTTCACATCTAACAGGTTCGGGAACAATCTGAGTATAATTGTCATCTCCAATTTTATTTTGGAGATTGCACATTGAGACGAATGCCCCAATGTCATGATTGCTATGGTTTACCAAAAAGCTAGTGTCATATATAATTAGGTTTTGATCCTTTTCCATATTGAAAATGATGCAACATTAATGATTTAAATAATGGGCATGCGCGGATTTGAACCGCGGACCCTCTGTATTTACGCTTAACCCGCCTTATAAGACAGAAGCTATGGTCACTCTTGGTAGAGCACTAACCAGGCTAAGCTACACGCCCAATCCTTTATATGATTATCCTACACCAATTTATTAATATGTTCGACAAGATGATTCTGACAAACAAGGTAGTAGGCACTTTGCAAGAAAATCAGTTCGAAACTTTCACTACACACGGATCTTTTGATATAGCTGCACGAAGAGAACACTTGTTATTGATAAAAACTTTATTGAATGTCGATGCTTTGGATGAATCACATGCAATGGATCTCAGAGCAATTTCGTATTTTCTATCAGCATACCCTTTTGTAGTATCACAGAGAAATAATAGGGAACATCTTGACGATAGTGTTGTTTATTCTAGATTCGGAATATCAGTAATCACACCGCAGTTATTCAAAAATATGATTGAAGAAGAGGAAATGTTTGTCACACATTCATCGAAAGGTAGACATACACAGGAAATTAATGCATTTGGCTTGAAAGAGAAGAGAAAGGAAATGAATTATACGCTTGAAGAATTGGCGAGATTGGTTGGGATATCAAAGAAATCAATGTATGAGATTGAAAATAAAAGAGTAAATCCGCAGGATGATACTGTCAAAAGATTGGAATCTATACTTGGAATGGAACTGGCTTTGCCATTTGAAATGAAACATGCAGAAGCTGTATATAGAAAACCTAAGGATGACTTTCAAAGAAATGTTAGTATGCATTTTTCCAGAATGGGGATTGATAATTCATCTCTTCATTCAACATCATTTGAGATTATAGGAAAGGAGAATTTTTCACTTATAACTAATTTGTCTTCAATTCCATCAGATGTGAAGAAAGAATCTTCTGAGATGAAGCAGTTATCTTTGATATTATCATCCAAATCTGTGGTTATTTCTAAAAAATCTTACAAGGAATCTGTTGGAGTTCCGGTGGTTTCTGAAAATGAATTGAGTGAACTACAATCTTCCAAGGAATTAGCGAGAATTATAGACGACAGGACTAAATAGCTTCTGAGTTTGTGTATCAAGATGTGCACGTAAAAGTGGTAGCGTATTTCTCACGGCTGTTGAATATATTTCTATTCCCTGTCTACCGATCTCCGTAAGGTTGTATTTTAATACTCTACCTGTTAAAGGACCTTGCCGTTCAATTGCACCTATAGAGGTCAACTCCCTTGTCCATTTACTGAGTGTGGCACCTGGTATTCGCCTACGTAAATAGGACGGAAGTTCTGCTTTTAATTTGTCTGAGGTTGCTTCCCCAGAATTTTCGTCTAATATAAATAAAATTGATAGAGGACCCTCTCTTCCTAATAAGGAAAAATATTCTTGAACAGCTGGTATTACTATTATATCACTAGAATTGCTTTGTTGAGTCATAATAAAATCTAGAATGTAAACCTTTAAATATCTGTATGTAGGTATACTATTAGTCTTATTAAATTGGTGAAATATGGTTCAAGCTATGGTAGGAAATCTAGGAGGTCAGCCTGTACTTATTCTCCCTGAAGGAGCTATGAGAACTACTGGTAAAGACGCTCAAAAGAATAACATTGTTGCTGCTAAAGCTGTAGCTGATGCCGTAAGAACAACTCTAGGTCCAAAAGGAATGGACAAGATGCTTGTAGACTCTCTAGGAGATATTGTCATAACAAACGACGGTGTAACAATTTTACAGGAAATGGAAATAGAGCATCCTGCGGCAAAAATGATGGTTGAAGTCGCAAAAACACAAAACGAAGAAGTGGGCGACGGAACAACTACATCTGTAATTCTTGCAGGAGAACTATTGAAGAAAGCTGAAGAATTATTGGAACAGGAAATTCATCCTACAGTTATAACAAAAGGTTTCAAAATCGCAAAAGAAGAAGCATTGAAAGTTTTGGAAGAAATCAGTACACCAGTTTCAGTGAATGACAAGGAAATTCTAAAGAAAATCGCTGTAACATCAATGTCTGGAAAATCAATTGAGAGAGCTTCGCCAAGATTGGCTGAACTTGTTGTAAATGCCGTTGCTACAGTTGCTGAAAATAAGGACAATAAAATCAGCGTAAATCTCGATAATATTAAAAGAGAAAAGAAGCATGGTGGAAGTTCTGAAGATACAGTTTTAGTACAAGGAATTGTTATTGACAAGGAAGTTGTTCATCCTGCTATGCCTAAGAAAGTTGATGAAGCAAAGATTGCACTTTTGGATGTTGCATTAGAAGTAAAGGAAACAGAAACTGATGCAGAAATCAGAATAACATCACCTGATCAAATGCAGGCATTCATTGAACAGGAACACAAGATGTTGAAAGATATGACAGAGAAGGTTGTTGCAAGCGGTGCGAATGTTGTTATTTGTCAAAAAGGATTGGATGATATTGCACAGCATTACTTGGCGAAGAAAAATATTCTTGTATGCCGAAGAGCAAAGAAATCTGATCTAGAAGCTTTGGCTAAAGCAACCGGTGCAAGAATTGTTTCTAATTTAGATGATCTTAGTTCAAACGATTTAGGTTATGCGAAAGTTGTTGAGGAAAGAAAGGTAGGCGGAGAACAAATGACATTTGTAGAAGGATGTAGAGATCCAAAGGCTGTTACACTTTTAGTAAGAGGTTCAACAGAACATGTTGTTGATGAAGTTGATAGAAGCGTTGAAGATGCCATTGGCGCAGTGGCTTCAGCTGTTGAAGTAGGAAAGGTTGTTCCTGGCGCAGGAGCTCCAGAAGCTGAAGTTGCCAAGAGATTGAGAAAGTTCTCAGAACAATATTCGGGAAGAGAACAATTGGCGATAAAAGCCTTTGCTGATGCGATGGAAATTGTACCAAGAAGTCTTGCAGAAAATGCAGGATTGGATCCTATTGATATTTTGGTAGCGTTGAGAGCTTCACACGACCAAGGAAACAAGTCATATGGTGTTAATGTTTTTGACGGAAATATCATGGATGCTATTAATGGTGGTGTTATTGATCCTTTGAAGGTCAAGACACAAGCGATAAAGTCAGCTGCAGAAGCTGCAGATATGATATTGAGAATTGATGATGTTATCACTGCCAGCAAGTTAAGCGGTGGTGGCGGTATGCCTGGTGGAATGCCGGGAATGGATCATCATGAAGAATAAGTCTGTATGTAAGTTTATTTCTTAGTTTTAACCCGTGGACAATTTTACTCAACTAATAAATATCTACTTTGATGGAATATGTGTCTAAAATCCTCTAATAATTCAAAAGCTTTTATTTCACACCTCACAAATAATATAAGTATCCATGCCCAACGACGAAGAATTTGAATTAGTTCCAATGTCTCCTATAAGGCGATTGGAGAAACGACTCGACAGAATGGAGAATAATACAAGTGGAGTTGACGTTAGGGAATTCTTCCGTGAACTTGTTGCAATTATCAGAATGAATCAAGAAATTGTCGATCAACTGGCCAAATCAAGTGACGCACTTAGAATTGAAATATCAAAACTTCCAGCCAAAATCGAGGAAACTAATCAAAACCTCAATGAACTTATTTCCTATATTAAAGCCGCAGCTGTAGAAGAATCAACATCAATAAGTGCAGACACATTCAAACCACTTACAGAAAAACTCGACCAATTAATTGAAACGAACAAAAAGATCATCGAAAATGATGAAAATATTTCTGGACTTTTACAATCCATTGACAAGAAAACTAGAGCTCCTCCTTCAATGATACCTCAGCGACCACCGATGTTGAAACCCATACCAAGATAAAACACGAACTCCAATTATTATAAGATTCTAATGAATAGAAAAGCTGTTTCTACGATTGTTGCTGCAATAATGATTGTTACTATTTCCATAGGTCTGGCAGGAACTGCACTTATATGGGGCGGACCTTTGATAAAAAAACGAAGTGAAGCGAGTGTGACTGATAGGATTTACAACCAATTTTTACAAACCAATCAAAATTCATTGCCAAAAATAATCGAGGACGTTGCAAACAATCGAGGTACTCAATCTTTCACTGCAGGCGGGGATGGGATTTGGATTTTGGATCCAGCCGAAGATTCACTGGAATTTACGTTCACAAGTAAAACTGCAAATATTGCAACAAATACACTTACTCCTGTATCAATAACTCCCGGTGTACAATGTACAGGAACAACTCCGTTACATTCTCCAGTTCCAGTGACTGGAATATTGGGACCAGATAGTGCATCGGTTGTATGTGTGTCGGCAGTAGCTGAAGCAGACTTTTTCACAATAAAATACAAAATCTGGTTTAGAGAGTTGAATGACAATCCTGCCAACCCAACTCAAGGATTCAAAATTGATCTTGAACAAGATCCTACAGGACTTGCAAGATCTACAAGTAAGACAGTAAAAATAACATTTGAGGATAGTACAGAGCAAATGGTTGGTTCAGAAAATTTAATTACAAAGAAAATTAAAATTCTACTTATATGAAAGGCGTATCTCTTATTCTCCAGTTCGTACTTTTCTTTACTATAGGGTTTACCTTTTTCCTTTTGGCCGGTAATCTTTTTAGGTTTCAATCTGGATTGATACGACAAGACATAATTGATCTCGGTTCACAACTACAATCAAGTAAAATATCTGCACTTTCTATTCAAGCTGTGACTTCATGTAAATTCTGCGATACTGTAAAAGTTGAATTACAACCACAAATCATCGGAGGATACTATCCTATCTACCAATTATCCAATGGTGTTGTACTGAAGATAGAACCTGCGAATAAAAATCTTCAATCTTCCATGCATAATTTCCATTATTCGATAACATATGACACAAATGATGTGTCTTCTGTCAAAACTATAGCTTTAACGTATGACAGAACAAACAATAAATTAGTGATGCGATGACGGCTTTTCCAAGATTTGCTGAAAATACTGAAAAATCTGATGGATTAAAAGAAAGTCAGAATGTTGAACTATTATTCAAGAGTATTGAGGGTGTGTCATATCCGAATGATGTACCAAAGATTCGTCTTTCAAGTCTAATTCGCAGAATAGCAAAAGCTATGAAAAATGCGAAGAAAGAATATCCTGATTTTGGTGGGGAGAAAATGCCAAATGCACAATTTATGCCGCCTTTTATTCCAGTACCACAAATGATTCCACCTCCAGCTACACCTACAACACAACCAGCTGCACAACCACCATCAGCTTCCCCTACAGTTCAAAATATTTCTATTAAAATTGAAGGTGGAATTGAGATGCCTAAGACAGCTACTAAATCATTAAAGATCGGAAGTTTGGAAGGGAAAGGAGAAATTAATCCTGTCAATCTGGCATACCCATTAATTCCTAAAAATCCGCAAAGGGGTGAACCTATTTTTGCTTATGCAAAAGTCTACTGGGACCCAGCAAGCAATAGTCATGTGTATGATCTTCGACAACCTACAATGTCTGATAAAATGAAAGAGATTTACAAAAAAGTAAAAGAGATGTTAGAACAAAGACTTGATGTTGATTTTTCAAAATTGAAAAAAATTGAAGCAAAACAATTTCTCTCATCACAGATAGATGAAGTGTTGAGATATTTCAATTTGACAATTAGTCAGAACGAAAAAAGAATTCTAAAGTATTTCATGGAAAGAGATTTCACAGGATTGGATGCGATTGAGCCATTGATGCAAGATCCGAATATAGAAGATATAAGTTGCGATGGTGTTGGTATTCCTATTTTTATTTTCCATAGAAATCCAGATGTTGCTTCTGTTGCAACAAATGTTTCCTTCCAATCTGGAGAAGAATTGGATTCTTTCATTATACGATTAGCTCAATTAGCTGGAAAATCAATTTCTGTTGCACAGCCACTTCTTGATGGCTCACTTCCTGATGGAAGCAGAATTCAAGCAACATTGGGAACAGATATAGCTAGACGAGGAAGTAATTTTACAATCAGAAAATTCACAGAAGAACCATTGACACCAGTACATTTGATGAATTACGGAACAATTGATTCGAAAATACTTTCATATTTGTGGTTGACAATTGATTATGGAAGAAGTATTCTTGTATCAGGTGGAACTGCATCAGGTAAAACATCGTTGTTGAATGTTCTTTCACTTTTCATAAGACCAGATAAGAAAATTGTATCGATTGAAGATACAGCAGAATTAAAATTACCTCACCCACACTGGGTACCTTCGGTTGCAAGAACAACAATAGCTGCAGAAGGAAAATCAGAAGTTGATTTGTTCGAATTACTTAGAGAAAGTTTGAGACAAAGACCAGATTATATAATCGTAGGTGAGGTTAGGGGTAAAGAAGCATATATTTTATTCCAACAGATATCTACAGGTCACCCTAGCCTTGCAACTATCCACTCTGAAGATATGGAAAGATTAGTCAACAGACTTACAACACCACCAATTTCATTACCAGGTGGCTTGATAAGCAGTCTTGATATTGTAGTTTTTGTAACACGTTTAAGATACAAGAATAAATTTGTTAGAAAAATAGTCGAAGTAGTTGAGATAGTTGACTTTGATGAAAAAAATAATGCTCCTATCTATAACAGAGTTTACAAATGGGATCCGAAGACCGATAAATTTATAGTTGACAACAAAAGCATAGCTCTGAAGAAAATATCTGAGTTCTTTGGAATAAATGAAAAGGAAATTCAGAGAGAAATCGAAAGAAGAATGGCAATCATCGACTGGATGAAAGATAACAACATAACAGATTACAGAGATGTTCACAAAGTATTTTCACTTTACTATACAGAACCAGAGAGAGTGTTGTCTATTATCCAAGGTGCTAGCGAGTGAATTTTTACACAAGAACGGCATTCGTGCTTTTTGGCGGTCTTAGTGAAGAACTTGCAATATTTTTTCCGGATTTGGCAGAAACTTTGAAACGAGCTGGAATGAAAATCTCAAACAAAGAATACATAAGTACAGGAATATTAACATCGGCATTAATTTTTTTGGTTGAAATAGTTTTGATGTCATTCATCTTTGGTATATTTTTCCAGAATATTTTATTGAGTTTGATCACGGCTGTAACAATTTCAATTTTGTTTGCAATTTTGATTTTCTATTTGTTTACGCGATATCCGAATACGGTTGTTGGGGAACGATCTAAGAAAATTGATGTATATCTTCCATTCGCAGCGTTATTTCTTTCAACAATAGCAGGTACAAAACTCCCATTGAATCAAGTTTTCAGAATATTCGCGAAGAATAGTAAGTATGGTGAGGCAACTCATCAGATTCAATTGATGACTAATGATATGGATATTTTTGGTATAGACGTACATACAGCTTTGCAACGGGCAATTGATAGATCTCCTTCAAAGAAATTGCGAGAAATGTTATACGGATTGTTGTCAACTTCACTCTCAGGTGGGGATGTTGCAGTTTATTTGCGAGAAAAATCCTTGTCGCAGATGGAGGATTATAGACGATCAATAAATAATTTTGCAAAACAACTTACATTATTCATAGAAATATACCTCACCGCAATAATTTTAGGAACAATATTCTTCATAGTTTTGACGGCAATATTTTCTGGAATTTCAGGTTCAGGAGGCAACATAATATTGTTGCAAACTCTAATCATATTTGTTTTCGTACCTTTGCTATCCGTGATTTTCATGGTGTTCATTAAAATGCTCTCTCCAACAGGTGAATAAATGAAAAGAAGATTTACAGCACGACAAGTTTTGTTTATTACAATTGGTATATCAGCGTCATTAATAGCGATAGGTATTGCAACATCCGATACAGGAATAATTGGTAATGCGATAATACTTTCCACATTTATAATTGCAGCTCCGATTTTGTATGTTCGTTATAAAAAATTCAGGGAATTCAAAGAAATGGAAGAAAAGTTTCCAAATCTCCTGCGTGATATTATAGAATCAATTCGTGCTGGACTTCCATTGCATAAAGCAATCATGAGCGCGGAAAAAATAAATTATGGAAGTCTATCAAAGGAAGTTAATATCATGTCCAAGCAATTGTCATGGGGAATGCCAGTTGATAAGGTTCTAACTCAATTCGCTCAACGAGTAAAAGGTAGTAAGAGAATGGCCTCTGCAATTCAGGTTACATTGCAATCATACATGTCTGGAGGGGATGTTGTATCAACTATGGATTCTATTGCCAATGCACAGTTGACATTAATCGAGACTGGAAAAGAAAGGTCATCAACACTCAATCAATATGTAATTGTCATGTATGTGATATCGATAATTTTCATTGGAATAGTTGTTGCTGTCAACAAATTGATGATACCTATATTTACTATATCTCAACAAGGAGGAGAGTTCGGATTGTCTAATCCATGTAGTGCTTGTGTCGGATTAGAATGTGGAGTGTGTGTTGTATATGATACTACATCTGCGAATGTGTTTGGGTTAGATTCTGGAAGTATAAACGCATATTATACAGCTTTGTTCTTTTACATCAGTATTATACAGGCTATATTCTCGGGATTGGTTGCAGGTGTTATTAGCGAAGGATCTGCAGTGGCTGGTGCGAGACATAGCATGATTCTGGCCAGCGTAACATTTGGCGTCTTCAGTATTCTAGTGAGGTTAGGTGTTCTTGGCGCGTAAAGGGCAACTTTCATTTGATTTTTACATTGCTTTGATACTTTTCTTGGGATTTCTTGGGTATGTTGTATTTCAATTATTCCAAATAATTCCACAGAGTTCTGCAAACTTGGAAGAAGAAAGAGTTAGGATAGAAGCATATCAAATTTCTGAATTGTTAGTTAATGATGGTGGGCATCCTGCCAATTGGGAAACACAGCCATTGGCAAGTATTAACAGAATTGGATTGTCAGATTCTACAAAAAATGTTGTGAATTATCTTTCGAGAGCAAAAATTAATCGATTGCTTGATGTTATTTGTCCATCTGTAACAGGTTATCAAGATGTTAAAGGAAAATTGGATATAAAACACGAGTTCTCGATAACATTTATTGAACACACACCTTTGATTGATATAACACGAACATGCGAATCTTCTGCACCTACAAATAAGAAAACTTCTTTCGTGATTAATAGAATAGTTTCCATCGATGGAACTGCATTTGGTGAATTGGTAGTTGAGGTTTGGGAAATATGAAGGGACAAATATCGATTATTGAGTCAATTATTTCTGCAGCAGCACTTTTCATAGCGTTTTCCATTATTATAAATCCTGTTGACTTTCAAACAAAATGGACAGACGCAAAAGCTGTTTCTCAAGGACGGGATATTTTAATTACAGCTGATAGATTGGGAAAACTTTACGATTATTCCTTCTCATCCAACTTTAATATCGAACTTCTTAATAGAATAGATGGGATAAAAGATTTTGTTGTAAGAACTGAAACTATAGGGACGATAAAGACAGATTTGTATATTGCATGTGACTGTACTCCTGAACAAACAACATTCTTAGAGACAATTATGTCCGATATAACATTCAACACAAGAACTTTGAATGTAGTTGTGTGCAGTACAACGTTACCCACAATAAATAATTGTGGTTCTAGTGAAAAATATCCTGATGCTTTAGTTATTTGGGGATATAAAGATCTTACATCTTATGCAGACCTTCTTTTAGATCTTCTAAGTAATTCGACTGGTTTGATTGAGATAGCTGACATACCCAATTCTAGAATTGATGGTGGTGGGGATGACGACGTGGGACAAAAACGTGTCTTCGGGTTGAGATTTGCTGAAGAGGGTAATTTTCCTTCTCGTCCAGATGAAGTTTTGAAGCCTGCGAATGCATTTCATTTATCCTATCAATCTTACAAATGGTTCTATCATTTTCCATATGCATTAACTGGAACCCCAACAGCATCCATACCTACAGAAGGAGGTATATCTGCTTGTACATTCTCATCATCTACTGGTACTCTCCAATTAAGTGATGCTTACCAATTTTGGATATGCGGTACGAGTTCGGTGTATTGGGATACAGATGATAACAATATTGCTGATACAATCGTTCTAGTGAAAAATAAATTCTCTTTAGGAACATCCGAGTTTCTATTAAACTATATAGATAGTTCAATCAAGATAAGAATTTCTTTCAAACCTGATTATGAATTTACTGATTTCATAAATTCTGGCGATGAAAATTCCAACAAAGTAGTCATAGACACTCCAGGAAGTAAAACTCGTACTTTACTTGCAATGGGGTATTGGGATATAGGAGAAGAGAAACCAATTACTGGAGTAGGTTTAAATGGAACTGAGAATGGAAAAACTATTTGGATGGCTGATTTTGCAAGAAGTGGTATAGCAAATGTGGGTGATGATCACAAAAATCTTTTAATTTCATCAATACTTTCTGCTACTAATAAGAAACCTGAAGAAAAGCAACGAATAGGACAGGTGTCATCGTATGTTAATGTCAATAACGTAGATGTTCTTGAAATTTACAAAGTGGAAATTAGTTTAGGTCAGCCGTTTTAGTTATCTTAATCTCAATGATTCTAGTCCACTTGGTGCATCTGTTGGAATTCTGAAAATTCTATTTATTGTTCTTGCCAATTCCTGAGTTTTCTGTGATTCACCATGTACACAAATAACTCTATCAGGTTTAGAATTCAAATGCCCAACAAATCCTAATAATTGATTTTTATCCGAATGTCCACTTAGTCCATCAATTGTTTGAACATTCATTTTCAATTCAATCGAAGATGTTCTTCCATTATCTGATGATATTGGTATTTCCTTCCACCCTTTTTGTATTCTTCTTCCGAGAGATGCTTCACTCTGATAACCTACAAATAATAATGTGTTGTTCGGATTCTCAGCTAATTGATGCAAATGTTGCATAACAGGTCCACCAGTTAACATACCGGATGTTGAAACAATTACACAAGGTTTATCATTCCACGCCTTCTCTCTTTCCTGTTGAGATGCAATTCTTTTGAAAATAGAATTCAAGAATGGATCATTTCCTTGGAAAATTCTTTTTTGCATGTTCCTTCCAAGATATTCTGGATATGCAGTGAATATTCCATTTGCATCCCAAATCATTCCATCGAGATATACTGGATATTGAAATTCATGTTCAGCTAAAATTGCCATAACTTCTTGTGCTCTTTCAACTGAGAAGCTTGGTATCAATACAATTCCATTTCTTGCGACAGTTTCATTGATAACATCCATTAATTCTCTTTCAGTATCTGCTCTGTTAGGTTGGATGTCATTCATACCACCGTATGTAGATTCCATTATTAATGTTTCAACTCTTTGGAAGTCTGTAAATGCTGGATCTAACAATGTTGTTCTTCCGAACTTCTGATCAAGTGCATAAAGAATATTGTGCATTCCTTCCCCGACGTGAAGATGAATTAATGAACTTCCTAGAATGTGACCTGCATTTTGGAAAGTTAATCTAACATCAGGTGCAACATCCGATACTTCCCCATATTCCAATGGTATTGCATGTTTGACAGCTTCTTTAATTCCACGTACAGTATATAGTGGAGTTGTTGTGCTTTTTTGCATGACATCAACATAATCAAACCACAATAATGTTGCAAGATCAAGTGTCGGAGTTGTAATATACAAAGGTCCATCGAAGCCATATTCATACAGCATTGGAACTGCACCTACATGATCAAGATGGGAGTGGGAAATTACAACAGCATCGAGTTCGTTATAATCAAATTCCTTCGTGTTGAAGATGGGGATTAATTCTGATCCAGTTGCGCCAGCTTTAATTCCACAATCCATTAAAATTTTTGATTTTGGAGTTTCTAAAAGTGCGGCACTTCTTCCCACTTCTCTCCATCCACCCAATCCAATTATTCTTACCCAATCTCTACTGGATTTTCTATCACTGAATATTGTTTCTCCTACCCCATTCAAGAAATCTTTTCTAAACTTTACTTCACTATGAATAACTTTACGAATATTTTCAACAATTTCCGATTTTATTGCAGGCACTCTTTCAATTCTCGGCATCCAGAAAGTTTCACTTCGTATATTTCTGAAAGTTTCCCCACCTCTTCCAATAACTAAACCAGGTTTCTGTGCAGCAATTATTACGATACTTCTTTCAGGTTCGAAGTAAATGTCTTTTATCTTTGCATCCGCAGGAACAATTTGTTTTATTGTATCTTTCGTAGCTTCTTCATCCATCACAAGATTTTTTTCAGGTCGTACTTCAATTCGTTTCTTGATTTGTGAGACGACTTGTTTTACAGGATCCTCATGTCCTCTGAAAAAATCACGGTCCTTCGTGTAAACAATTATTTCACTCCCTTCCAATTCTACCCTACTTACTGCTTCTTTTGGCAGTAAGGATTTTACTTTTTCAAGAATTTCCATGCTACGCACTTAAGAAAAGTATGAATTACTTTGAAATTTTATCTAACTCGTATCTGGTTATTTTTATTCCATCTTTTGTGATTGCTGCAATGTCCATTGCTTTTCCACCAGATCCTATGTCTCTTTCTATAGCTGATTTTATCGCGCGCATTGCCAATTTTGATGCTTCCTCTATTGTCATTCCTTCTCTGTACGAATCTTCTAAAACACCTAATGCCATTGGGGAACCTGATCCTGTCGAGAAGAATTTTCTTTCTTCTTCAACTGAACCTAATGGGTCCATTGTAAATATTTTGGCTCCTGAACTATCATAACCGGCAAGAATTAATTGAACATAATAAGGATAATATTTGCTTCCTTGCAAAATGTTAGCCAATAGAGTTGATGCGCCTTTAGTTGAGATTCTTCGTTGGTTTTCAATTGAGAATAATTTTAATTCCGCTTTCATGTATCTTGCCAAAGCTTCTGCATCTCCTGATGCACCGGCTATCGTCATTGCTATGTGATCGTCCAATTGCATTATTTTCTCGGATTCTTTGCTTGCTATGAGATAGCCAAGTGTAGATTTTGACTCTGCTGCAAGAACAGCACCATCCTTGCATATTATTCCGAGTGTTGTTGTTCCCGTTTTTCTCACTTCAACGGATTTGCTCATTTCTTCTTTCAAAGGCATCACAAGAATCAGTTAAAACTTATTGCATCGCAGGCTTTAAATAGATTTTGGTTAACGCATTCTAAATTCATGAGATGCAAATGCTTCCCATGCTTGTTCTTCTGAAAAAAACCCACTCGTTATAAAAGCTCTGACCATATCGTTGTGTGTACCATCGTATATTGTAACAATATGATATGAGGGTCCCCACTCTAATTTTTCTTCGAGTAATACAGTCCACACATACGGTCCTTCTTCATTCCATCTTTTCTGAGATCTTTCACTATGAGGAGAATATTTTGCATGCTTGAAACCCATAACACGATGAAATTTTACGGGATCACTTTTATCAACAACTTGACCCTGTATGTCTCTATAAATAATACCCTCCTCACCGTATAAACCACTTAACCAGTTTTTAGTATCTTCTAGCGATTGTAATTGTGGCATAAGAATTGTCTATTGTTAAGGTATTTAAGTTTTGTTCGAACATCAATAAGCCTTCGCAAAATAAACAACTTCCTTTCCATCCTTTCCACAATAAATACATTTCGAAACTTTACCATCTTTTTTGAAGGGAATTATTCTAATTGTAGCTCCAGTTTCTGTCTTAATCTGTTCTTCACAATGATTTTCTCCACACCAGGATGTTTTAATAAATCCTCCTTTAGATTCTACAATTTTCTTAAATTCTTCATATTTACTAACAGAAGTAATCATTTCATTCAGATTCTTCTCAGCTTTCTTGAATAGATTTTTTTGAATGGAATCGAGCAATGTTGAAACTTGAGTAACAACTTCCTTATCCTTCACATTAGATTTTTCACTCGTATCTCTTCTTACAACGACAACTTGTTTATTCTTAACATCCCTTGGTCCAACTTCAATTCGCAGTGGCACACCTTTCAATTCCCATTCGTTGAATTTCCAACCAGGTGTATAACCTTCTCTATCATCAATCTCCACATTGAATTCCTTTTTCTCGAGGTTCTTTTTAATTCCCTCAACTTTTTTCAATACAGTCTTCTTTTCAGCAGGTTTGTAATATATGGGTACAATCACGATCTGAGTTGGTGCTATTTTTGGAGGAAGTACGAGTCCCTTATCATCACCATGTGCCATTATCAGTCCACCAAGCAATCTAGTGGATATGCCCCAAGATGTTGTCCAAACAAACTGCTCCTTCCCATTCTTATCCAGATACTTTATTTCAAATGGTCGTGAAAAATTCTGTCCAAGATTATGTGATGTTCCCATCTGCAGAGCTTTTCCATCAGGCATCATCCCTTCCAAGGTTGTTGTATATATTGCGCCTGCAAATTTTTCCAATTCACTTTTCTTTCCAGTCAAAACAGGCACGGCAAGATAATTTTCTATAACATCGCGATATTCCTCGAGGATATACATCACTTCTTTTTCAGCTTCCTCTACTGTTGCATGTGCTGTGTGCCCTTCCTGCCAGAGAAATTCACTTGTTCGAGTGAATGGTTTGGTTGATTTTATTTCTGCACGAAGAATGTTGCACCATTGATTCAATAATAGTGGAAGATCTCTCCAACTTCTGATCCATTTCGAGAGAAAACTGTAGATAATTGTTTCGGATGTAGGCCTTACTGCCAATCTTTCACCGAGTTTGTTATCACCTGAATGTGTAACCCAAAACACTTCAGGAATAAATCCTTCAAAATGTTCAGCCTCTTTTTTCAAAAGATTTTCAGGAATTAAAAGTGGGAAATATGCATTCTTGTGGCCGGTCTCTTTTATTTTATCATCGAATATTCGTTGAACCTTCTCCCAAATGGCATATGCTGTTGGTTTGAATGCGATAGTACCTTGAGTGATTCCATAATCAGCCAAGTCAGCCTTTTGTACAACTTGAGTGTACCATTCAGAAAAGTTTTCCAGCTTTTTGACTGTCATCCCTTGCTGTTCAGCCATAATCTAGTATGATCTTTAAAAATTAAATAACTCATCCGATTAGTCGTAACTGATTTGATGAGTATGATCTAGTTTTTTCGGAGATAACCGCTGAAACATTCGTCACAGGTAAACATTCACCATATAACAAAAGAGGTGCTGATTCGACGGGAAGAACTTGAGTTCCTCGAGAAAATTGCAATGTCCTACCAGCCCCCCATGCCGAACTTGATATAACTGTAGCATTTCTATATCTTAGAGAGCCACCTGCCGGACTTGACACTTCCTTTATACCGTCAGGTAGAAAATAATCGCCATCAAAACAGAACAAACTTCCAACTTCCATAACATCTATGGGTTTAACAGGCACAGTATCCAAATTCTATTTAGTTCGTCAGCTTATAAACTTTTCATGGATAAATAAATTTAGTTACAGTTTAGTAGTATGAAAATTTCGATCTTGTCAGATTTACACTTTGGATATTCTTATTCAACCGAACTGGATAATGATTCTTTCGATAATGCAGAAGAAGCTATACAGAAATCACTTGATTCAGATATTATAATTCTTGCTGGTGATATTTTTGATATTCGTGCGCCTAAGACACAAACATGGGGGAAGGCCTTGAAGATATTATCAAAACCACTTCTTCAAGAGAGTTCAGGTGTAAGTCTAGTAGAAACAGACAAGCAACTTAAAGACATATCCAAACGGACTTTGAATCATATTCCTGTCATATCAATTCACGGTAACCATGAACGTCTCGTTAAAGGTGATGTTAATACAGTTGAAGCTTTGGAGAATGCAGGATTGGTTATTCATCTCCATCTCAATACGATAATTTTTGAAAAAAATGGAACAAAAGTTGCAATACATGGAATGTCCTCAGTTCCTGAAAGATATGCTAAAGAAGTTCTTGATAGATGGAATCCTAAACCTGTAGAAGGCTGTGTTAACATTCTTTTAATTCATCAAAGTATCGATCCTTACATTTATTCTCCCTTAGAACCACCAAGTATCAGTCTTTCGAACCTTCCAAAAGGATTTGATTTGATAATCAATGGTCATCTTCACGGACACAACGTAGAAAAGATAGATGACAAAACCACTTTGATAATGCCGGGAAGTACGGTGATAACACAATTTGAAAAAAATGAAGCGGTAACAGAAAAAGTAATTGCGCGAGCCATTATTGAGAATAATGTAGTTATAACGGAATTTGTACCTTTAGAAACAAATAGGAAATTCTATTACGAGGAACTCGAACTTCAACAATCATCATTAACAGTGAGAGATCAAGTAGAGAGAAAGTTGGCACAGGTCATAGCGATGGCTGGGAATAACAAAAAACCTGTGGTCAGATTACGTCTAAAGGGAAACGAATTTAATGTAATGGACAGCGAACTCAGGAATATAGAAAATAAATTCTCCGATAAGGCAATTTTGATACTTGTAAAGGAATTGGAATCCCAGGAAATTGCAGAGAAACGAGAACTTTTGAAAAGTTTACGTGAACAAAAGATGTCAATTGAAGAAATGGGACTTAATTTACTGAATAAAAATCTAGAAGAATTTGGAGCTGAGAAATCTATGGACTATGATACTTTATTCCATCTATTAAGCGATGACCAGACGGATAGTGTATTGAATATTTTACTTGGCGAACAAGCAACGTTGCAAAGATCATTATGATTACAAAAGTAATATTGAAGAATTGGAGATCGCATCAGAATTCCACATTGGGATTTTCTCCAGGAACTAATGCACTCATTGGAATAATGGGTAGCGGAAAAAGTTCAATATTGAATGCGATTTGTTTTGGTCTCTTTGGCACTAATCCAGAAATACAATCAAGAAAATTAAAACTAGACGAACTAATAACAAACAAACCAACACCTAAAGATCTTGCTGAAATAGAAGTATTTTTCAAAGTTGATGGAACTGAATATTCTGTGAAAAGAATAATTGAAAAAAGAAAAGGTACGTCATATTCTGAATTGCGAGTAAATGGGAAATTGCAAGAAGCACCTAGTACACAAAGAGTCAATGAACTTGTGGAAAAAATAATGAAAGTCGATTATGAACTTTTTAGCAAAGCAATCTATTCCGAACAAAACGCAATGGATTATTTCCTAACTATTCCTAAAGGTCAACGAATGAGAAAGATCGATGAATTATTGATGATTGACAAATTTGAAAGGGCAAGAAGTAACACAATTTCATTAATAAACAGAATAATAGAAAGAAAATCTGCAATGGAATCGTCACTTACGAATGTTAACATGACTGAACTTCAAAATACGATCGATAATCTAAAATCTTCTGTTGAAAATATTGTTAATGAGAAAGTTCAAATTGAAAAAAATATAAAACAAATCTCTCTTGAAAGAGCAACCTTGGAAAAGGAACTTCAGACTTTCTATAAAACTAAAGACAATTTTGATACTTTGAAAAGAGAAGAAATAGCTTTCTCAAGTGCAATCAATGAAATAGCATCTACTCTTAAAAAACTGGAGGAGTCATTAAAGGGAGTGAATGGGGATGATATAGAGAAAAATATAAAATCATTTTCAGATATTTCAACAAAATTAGAACAAACCTTTGCTGAAAGACAGGAAGAATATCATAAACTTGCAGAGCAATTTTCTAAAGCTAAAGCTGAAGCAGAAATGTACAAAAGAGAAACAATAAGTCGATTACAAAATGAGCTTGAGGAAAAACTTCAATTACAAAGGGATGCGAACAAATTCAAGAAGCAGATAGGTGGCAGTGTCGACAAGATAATGGAGGAGAAGAAGAAACTAGTTGAAAAGTACGTTGGTAAAATGGAAGCAATGCGAATTAAAATTGAGGATGCTACGAACATAATAGATCAATTGTCTTCCATAAAAGCAAAATGTCCAATATGTGAAGCAAAAATTACTGAAGCTAGAAAAATAATTTTGATCAAGCAAAAGAAAGTTCAAGTTAAGGATTTGTATGAAGAAATGGAACATGCAGCGAAGCAAAAACAAATGAGTGAACAAGATCTCAAGGATCTTGAAATGTCGATTGTTAAATTAAATAGAATACTGGACGAAATAGAAAATTTGGATGCTATAAAGTCAAATCTGGAAAATGCTGAACATATATACAAAGTGTTAGAAGAAAGTTCTTTGAAACTAGAGAAGGAAATAAAAACTACACGAATAGATCTTGAAAAAATGTCGAAAACCCTATCAGAAACACGAAGTGAAAAACAAAAGTATGATTTGATATCATTACAAATGAAAGATTATGAAACCAAGAAATCCAGAATAAATGAATTGATTAGACAAAGAGATGAAATAAACCGTCATCTACAAACTTTGGAAAAATTGGTAACAGGAAAAGAATCATCTTCTTTGGAGACAAGTTTGAGGAATCTTGTAGGTCAAGAAAGAGAACTGATGGCTAAATTAGCTGCTTTAGACCAAATTTTACTAGAAAGAGAAGTACGATTGAAGGAATTGGATTCTACCTTTACCAAAACTACAAAAGAAAGACAGAATATAAAGAAATTCGAGGATTTGTCCGTACAATTAAAGATTTTTGAAAAATCACTCGAACAAACACAGATACAATTACGTCAAGAATTCATAACACTCGTCAATTATTCCATGTCTCAATTATGGCAGACGCTTTATCCATATCAGGATTTCACAGGAATACGGTTGAATATTGATGAAGGAGATTATGTTTTGCAACTGCAATCACGAAATGAATGGGTAAATGTTGAAGGTATTGCATCAGGTGGTGAGAGAAGTATAGCGGCTTTGACATTGAGGATTGCATTTTCCCTAGTTCTGGCGCCTAACCTTAGGATGATATTCTTGGACGAGCCTACACATAATCTAGATTCCAATGCCGTTGCTATGCTTTCATCTGTATTAAGGGAAAGAATAAATGAATTCATCGATCAGACATTTCTAATAACACACCAAAGCGAACTGGAGGAAGCTGTTACAGGCATGGCTTATCGATTGGAAAGAGATAAAGTAAATGATGGATATACTCAGATCACACAATTAAATTAGAATTTTATTACCCGGCAAATCAATTTTATTATATGAAATCTCAGGTCGCTCTAGAGTATCTTATGGTTATTGGGTTGGCATTGATCGTTGTAATACCGTTCTTCTATTATGCATTAACGAATTCATCGGATTCCGTTCTTGTAGCTCAAACTCAGGATGTTGTAGATACTTTAGCAAAAACAAGTGACTATGTTTATTCTTTAGGTACTGGATCATCTACAAAAATTGAGATAACAATACCTGAAAATATTAAACGCAGTGCTTTGGAAGGTCATCTTATCATACTCGAATTGCATACTAGTTCTGGTGTTACAAATGTTACGGCTTCTTCACGTGCAAATTTGATTGGCACTATACCGATAGAATCAGCTACATATTCAATATTAGTCAATATGACAGGATCAAATGTGGAAATTAAGAAGGTTTAGTTATGAAAGGTCAGAGTGGATTTGAAGTCCTTATAGCAATCTCTTTAGTTCTGATACTTTTAATTTTTTCCATAATAGCATATGTGACAAAACGCGGGGAGGTGGATTTTACACGAGAACATATAGAAGCACAAACAATTTGTTTTGAAATCAAAAATGTGATAAATCAAATATTTTCTGATGGACCTGGTGCGAATTTGCCATTGAATGTTTCCAGTAAATTGGAAGATAATGATTTTAACGTGACTGTTAATTCTCCTAGCCGATCCATATCCGTTGAATGGAAAGGAAATGTATTTTCATGTACGATGGTCGTTCAAAATGTCACTAACAGTACTTTCAGTAAAATTTTCAATATAAAAAGCGGAACGTCGACTATAAAAAATGTTGAGGGAGTTGTTGTAATTGAACCGTAAAGGACAATTTATCACGACAGAACTTTTGGTAACAATGTCAATTATAATATTTTTGTTCATTGTTGCTACATTCATGTGGAATACCATATCGGACAAAATTGTTGAAAACAGGGTAAGAAATGAAGTAAGAACTACTGCTATAGATGTTTCCGATCAACTTTTAAAATCTAGTGGTGTCCCATCTGATTGGGAAACAAGGCCAGGTCAAAATTTTTCTATAGGACTAGTGGATAGAGACAATAAACTAAACATAAATAAGACTTTGGAATTGAAAAAAATGAATTACCCTTCACTCAAAACTTCGCTAGGTGTATCTGCATATGGATTCTATTTTAAAGTTACTGACCTTTTTGGAAATATTTTAAGTTATTCTGGAAATAATCTTGATGCCGGTTTAAAACCAACTTCAAATGCTAGTATGATAGTAAATTCCAAACGCCTAGCAATATGGAACAACAATATAGTTTCTGTGGATGTGGTATTATGGCTATGAGACATGGATTTGTTTTTAGCTTAGATACAGCTCTGGCAATTACGATTGCAATATTTTTAATTGCAGGAACTTTTTATTTTCTCAATGCCAATGAATCTGATGCGTTCAGTAGGTTATACATGACAAAATTTGCAAATGATCTTCTGATAACCGCCGATAAAAATGGAACACTCGAAACATTGAACACGTCTTTCATAAGGAATATGTTATCCAATACGATCGCATCAAATTTTGCTTCTAAAATTACAATCGATTCATATCAATGCTTTAATCAACAATGTCAAAATTTCAGCAAGACAAACACTACCATAATGTTCATTCCAACTGCAAAAATAGATGTTGTGCTTGTGTTTGACACATCGGGAAGTATGGATGATGATGGTATAGAGCAGTCTCCAGGAGTTTGTTTTAATCAACGGCAACCTATTTGTGATGCAAAAGAAGCTGCAAAAGGCTTTATTGATTTATTAGATCCTGTCAATGACAGATCTGGATTGGTTGCTTTTAATACTACTGCCATATTATCCAACCCTCTTACATATAATCATGTGTCAATTAAAAATGGGTTGACAAACCTTGTTGCAAGTGGTAATACGGCTATAGGGGACGGAATAAATGTTGCAAATCAAGAACTTCAAAGTAACGGAAGACAAGATTCAAAATATTTTATAATACTTTTAACAGATGGTATGAACAATCAGGGGCTAGAACCGCTCATGGCTACCGACGATTCTGTGGATATTGGAGTTCCAATTTATACTATAGGATTAGGTGAAGATGTGAATGTAGAGCAACTTCAAACTATTGCAAATACTTCAGGAGGAAAATATTACTTTGCACCTACCAGTGATCAATTGGAAGGTATCTATAATGAAATAGCTGCGGATATTTTCGGAGAAGCTGATAATTATGTTATTGCACGGAGAAGTTTCCTTACTTTCGACAGTAATCGAATCAAATATTTCAACATTGCTGAAATACGAATGTGGTTGAGAGATATAATAACAGAGTTCCATCCAAAAAGTGTTTTCTATCATAGTTTTGAAGATTTAGGTTGTGAGGGCGAAAATTGTTTCAATACTACGGTTTGGGATCCAATAGAAAGAGGTGGTGATAATAATGAAGCTACAACGCAAGATGCTCGTTCTTACACTGGCGATTTTTCTGCTGAACTGGAGGAAGGCGATGAAGGAGAAGTTGCACTTACCACTGCGGCAGGGTTAATAAATTTGGCTGGTTATTCGAGCTGTACTCTAAAACTATATGTTAATTTAGACAGTAACTGGGAAACGACTGATGATATTTTCCTAGACATATACGATGGCAGTTGGCACTATGGGGTTCTAAAAATAGACGGTGACCTGATCGATGATGATGAATGGCATCGTTTCAAGTTTTCCTTCACTTCACAGAACTATGTCTTCGATAACAATTTCCGATTAAGGATAGATCATGAAGCGAGTGATGATAACGAAGAAGCATTTTACGATGATATAAGAATATTATGTTCCTAGGATCTAATAATAAGCAAATACAATAAATAATTTATGAAGGGAATTGTTTCTACGTTAATTATATTGTTAATTTTCACTGTATCTTTGTTACTTGCAATAAGCTTTTCATCTAAAACATTGGAACTGGATGATATAGTAATACGAAATCTTGTGCTGGATAAGGTTTATAATACATTTATTTCAATAGAACATGCCGTTCAAGAATTGATGCTCTTTGTATCCCCAAATGGTGGAATTAATGTTACTATATCTGATCAAAATAACTTTACAATAGTTACTTTCAATGAAACATTACCACGATATGTAAACTCTTCTAAATTTAATGAAGATTTGGAGAACTTTGAAAGATTCGCAGAAACGAAACTAAACGAAACAAATATAGCAGTTGATTTAATTCTTGATGCTAAATGCCTTTCCTTCGTTATTCAACCATACAATATAACATATACACATAATCCTGGGATAGATTGTTTGAGTGTAAGTGCTCATACAGAAGTTGTTGTAGATCCACAATCCAGTTGGCAGTATGTGAATGGATACTCGTTTATTTTCAGGCCAAATGGTAATTTATCTGGAGCATCTATTACAGGATGGAGCGGTCCAGGTTGCAATAAGCCAGGGTTAGGACTCAATATAACTATCGCAGGTAAAGATATCACATTAGGTCCTTCTGCGACTACCAGCAATTACAATAGAATGTGTAGATACAATATTGATGATATATCATGCCCGGCTGGATTAGGCTATATTCACCTTATCCATAATCAAAATTCCGACGTTACCGATAATGGTGTAGTAGATATAGAAATTCATCCTAATTGCAACATTACGTCGGCAGTGTCATTGAATTTGACTAAAACAACAGGAAAGGTAAGCGTAGAGTCACTTTTCCAAAAAATAAAGATAAAGGAAACCCTATATAGAATAGAAAAGAATGACACAATCCGGAATATTGGTGGTTAGTTGAGAACTATAATGGATATTATAAAAGATCTTTTGAATCGACGTCAAAAGCAAGTTGAAATCACACTTTCAGAGCCAATAGAACCTCCATCACAACCAATTAGAAAAGTTAAGAGAAGGGTTAAACGGGTTAGAAGAACAAAAGCAAAAATAAAAACTACTCGTACAAAATCAGTTGTGAAAATTAAACCACCTCGAATAAGCACCGTTGCACCTGAGAAAGAAATTGAAATACCCAAAATTCAAGTTTCTTCAGTAGAGAAATTGCAAAAAATTCTAGAACAAAGTGATCTATCAACTTCTCCAAAACAAGAAAGTAATGTAATAAAACCTGCTCAAAAAAGTCGGTTTCATCTTAGTTTTCCATCATTTCGAAGAATAAACAAATCTAGCGAACAAAAATTGCGATCACCAATTCCACATAAAACTAAAAAAGAATCATTTGTAACAAAAATTCCTACAGAGCATATCACAGAAGCTATTGTTGCCGATGTTATGTCACGAGATGTTAGTTCATTAGAACCGAATGATACAATAAGTTACGCGATCAGATTATTTTCAGATAGAAAAATAAGTGGTGCCCCAGTGGTGAAAGGTACCAATTTGGTAGGTATGTTGGTTGAATCTGATATAATAAAACTCATAGGAAGCAAGGAACTTTTATTAGGTCAGGGAAAGGGACTGAAATCTCTCGGGGAGATTAAAGTGGAAGGTGTTATGCATAGAAATCCAATTACTGTGCGTGAGTATACAAAATTATCTGAAGTAGCGGATTTGATGAATAAATACGGAATCACACAAATACCAGTTTTAGATGAGCGACGAGAATTAACTGGAGTTTTATCACGTAGCGATATAATGCGTGCAGTCTCCAAGAAATTATTATTCAAGTTATTACAAAAACACGAAGTACAGGAGGTTATGAAAGTAGATACGGATATTGATGAGATTCTTCAAATTGTTGAAAGGAGAGGATCGATCGGGATGGATGAAATTCAGAAAAGATTAACAATACCTGAAGACAAAATTGAAGAATGGGGTAAGATTCTAGAAAGACATAACTTGATTGAGATGTTCTATCCCCCTATTGGAAAGCCAGAATTTAGGAAGAAGATATCATGAAGGAAAATGAAGTAATTGCAAAATATTTTATAGAGGGGTATAAGGTTAAAGCAGAAGTTAGTGTTGAACGAACTATAAAGGAATTTGTTCCATTATATGTTTTGAAACTCCCCGAGATACAGCCAGCCACTTTGGCTTTGATGGATCAGATAAGAGAAAAGATTTTAGCACAAGCTGCAATTAAGACGACAGAATTATTAGAACCAAAAGCTTTCGAAGACCTCAAAGTAAAATTTTATGAAAGGGCTTATGAATTAGTTAGCAGAGAATTGGCAAATGAAACTCAAAACGTGTGGCAGTTTCTTGCTGGTATGCTTGTTTATGAGATGTTGGGTTTAGGTAGATTGGAACTTTTAATTGCTGATGGGGAACTTGAGGATATTGTAATCAACAATGCAGAAGATCCGATATGGGTATATCATAGAAAACATGGATGGCTTAAAACCAATGTTGTAGTCCCCTCAGAATCACAAATTCAAAATTATGCTGCAACAATCGGACGAAGAGTTGGTAGACAAATAACTACACTGGCTCCATTGATGGATGCTCACATGACGACAGGTGATAGGGTTAATGCCACGTTATTCCCTATCAGTACTTCTGGAAATACGATAAGCATACGAAAATTCAGGAGAAAACCATGGGTAATTACCGAACTTTTAGAAAGCAACACATTGTCTTTGGATATAGCCGCTTTATTGTGGTTGGCGATTCAGTATGAAAGTAATGTGATTTTCTCAGGTGGAACAGGGTCTGGTAAAACAACTTTTCTAAATGTTCTGATGCCATTTATCCCGCCAAATCAAAGAATACTCAGCATAGAAGATACACGAGAGATTCAATTACCAAGATTCTTGCACTGGGTTCCATTAACAACTAGAGAACCAAACCCTGAGGGTAAAGGTGGAGTTTCAATGTTGGACCTTCTTGTGAATAGCTTGCGTATGAGGCCAGATAGAATCGTTGTCGGTGAGATTAGAAGAGGTGAACAGGCAGAGGTTTTGTTTGAAGCAATGCATACAGGTCACAGTGTTTATGCAACACTTCACGCAGATACAGCAGAGCAAACTTATCGAAGATTGATTAATCCACCAATTAATGTTCCGCAGACATTGTTAGAAGCATTGCATCTTATTGCGGTTGCCTTCAGAGATAGAAGAAAAGGTATACGTAGAATTTTCCAAATAGCTGAAATTGTTCCGGTAACAAAATGGGAAGAGTACAGTCCACATATTAACGTTTTGTACAAATGGAATCCTGCAGACGATATAATTAAAAAAGTTAAAGAAAGTGTGCGAGTTTTAGATGAATTGAAACTGCATACAGGAATGACTGATCAAGAATTCCAAAAGGATTTGATAGAAAAAGCATCCATCTTAAAATGGATGAAGGATAAGAAAATCAATACAGTCGATGGTGTAGGAAAAGTAGTTGTTGAATATTATTTTGACCCCGATAAAGTTTTGAGTGTTGTTAAAAAGAATGAGAATCCGACAACGCTTGTTCCACCGGCACTGCTTCAGGTGTGAATATGCCTCAACGCCGTATACCATTTGTACTTTTTTCCACTAATAGAATTTTAAATTATTCAAGGAGCCTTGGATTATTTGGTATAGGTAATCGAATTTCAAAATTATTTCCATTCCTTTCACTTTACTTGTATCAATCAGAATCAACTCATGACGCAGGTGAATATGTTTCTATCGCCCTTTTTTCTGCTATTACATGGTTTATAATTCCATTCTCATTCGGAATGTTTCTTTCATTAGTAGCGACACTTCCTTCTAATTTTCCTTTAATTATTACAGCGGTCTCTTTTGCAATGTTTGGATTATCATTTTTGTATATAATTTTTTATCCCAGAGTATTTGTTACAAGAAGAACTCGTGAGTTGGAGAAGAATTTGCTATTCGCATTAAGACATTTGATGATTCAGGCAAAATCTGGTATACCTCTTTTTGATTCGATGGCATCTGTCGCACGCGCAAATTATGGTTTGGTATCCAAAGAATTCAATGAAGTTGTTCGAAGGATCAGTACAGGAGTAAGAGATGTAGAGGCGTTGGAAGAATTGGCTTTGAAAAATCCATCATTATACTTCCGACGAGCTCTTTGGCAAGTGTCAAATGCAATTCGAGTCGGAGCTGATATAGGAAACACATTGGAAATTATCATACAAAATCTTGCGAATGAACAAAGAATACTTGTAAGAAAATACGGTTCACAACTTAATCCTCTTGCATTTCTTTACATGATGTTTGGTGTAATAATGCCAAGTTTAGGCATAGCATTGTTGATAATATTATCATCTTTCGCAGGATTGCCAATTAAAAAATATTTCTTCTGGGCGATTTTGGGATTTCTGGTTATTTTCAAGTTTAACTTTCTTGGAATAGTCAAAAGCAGAAGACCATCGGTGGAAGTTTATGTATAGATTCTTTTATGCACTCAGCCCTGTGAAATACAGGAAGTGGGTTACACAACAACTCAACTATTGTGATTTTTCAGTATCGCCAATAAAATTAATTGGTTTCTTGATAATTTTTGGTCTGATGGCAGGATTTGCTGCAGGTTTACTTTTGTACGGATTTGGGATTGTCGGATTAATTGGTTTTCTTATTACTTGGATAGCGGTGTTGATGGGTTTTGAAATATTGAGTCATCTCACTTTGATTTTCGTTGCAGATGGCAGAGCAAATTTCGTAGAACAGATTTTACCGGATGCACTACAGATAGTTTCTGCAAATATGCGTTCAGGATTGACTCCAGATAAGGCAATTTTGACATCGGCACGACCGGAATTTGGTCCACTTGAGAAAGAATTGAGAAAAGCAGCAAAGGAGACTTTATCGGGTAAATCTTTCGAAGATGCGTTGAAAGGGGTTACTGCAAAAATTAAATCAAAAAGTTTAGATAAGACAATTGCACTTGTTGTTGAAGGATTATCGAAAGGCGGAAGCATAACAAGTCTATTGGATAGCGTGGCAGATGATATAAGACAGGCTCGAGTGCTCAGAAATGAAATAAAATCATATGTCATGATGTATGGAATATTTATTTTCTTTGCAGCTGGTGTCGGAGGACCTTTGCTTTACTCTGTTGCAACGTATTTGATACAAACAATGACAACTATTGGGGGCTCTGTTGATTTGGGAGATTCTTTGACACAATCTTCAATACCATTGCTTAAATTTGGATCGGCTGAGATAGATGTGGATTTCTTACGAACGTATTCCTATATTGCTATAGTAGTGACAGCATTTTTTGGTAGTTTGTTGATAGGACTGGTTCAGGAAGGCACTGAAAAAGGTGGTTTGAAGTTTTTCCCGATTCTTCTAGTTGTTGGATTGGGCGTTTTTACAGTAACTCAGATCGCTCTAAAAGGTATTTTTGGTACACTTGCGGGATAGTGCTTTATAAGGCAGGAAAACGAAATATGAGTTATATGTTTAAAATAGTACGAAAAGGCCAAACGGCTTTGGAATACTTGATGACTTACGGGTGGGCTATATTGATAGTAATCATTGCTATCGGTGCCCTTTACGCTTTAGGACTTACAAAACCATGTAGATGGACAGGAACACAAATAACAGGATTCACAGGTGGTGGATTCGAAGCATCTGTTCCGAGATTTAGTGGAGGTGGCGACGATCTAGTATTGGACTTCAAAAGAATCGGAGCCAATTCAGTAAATTTCTATCACGCAAATGCAACGTACAAGACAGCACATATCGACTTGAACTCAACTGAACCTAATGCGATATTGGCGACAGGCGCAACAAAAACAGTCACATTTGATTTCAATCCTCCAGAAGATTCATCATCCGGTGACTGCTATGCAGTTGATATAATACTAGGCTACAGCGAAAGTGGAAGAAATTTCACAGCAGCAGGTCGAGTTAGCGGAACAATTGAAACTTAAATCACATAAAAGTCTCTAAATCAGTAGCACTAAGATTAGAATCAGCGAAACCCAAAAGTTCGTCTTCAAGATTTTTTCCTTTCCCAATTATTTTACTTTTTCTTTCTCTTACATTAACCAAAATAGGGTAGTTCACAGCTTCTCCAACAATAAATGCTTCACCAACTTTTAATCCTGGAATTGAACTTAATATACCGCTTGTAATTCCTTCTGAACTTTCTTTTATATGATCGAGGTCGTACGGGTTAGTTACACGCATAATGATGTCGGTATTGCATTGTGAAAGTGCGGTTGTAGCTAATCCGGCAGGTCTTTGTGTTATCAATGTTAAACAAGCATTAAACTTTCTACCTTCACGAGCTATTTGTTCGATTATACTTCTAGATAATGCAAGATCATGTTCTTCGCCTTCCGGTGCGAATTGATGCGCCTCTTCTACAAATAAAACGAATGGAGATATTTTCTTTTGTCGTCTCGCTTCGAATAATTTCCATGCAAAGTAAGCAACAATTATTTGTTTTCTTTTAATGTCCACAATATCCGACAAATCAAAAATACTTAGATTTCCTTTGAATGCAAGATCCTTTATCGAAGGATAGTCTCTGTTGGAAAATAATCCTGTATATTCAATTTCATGCAACCAAGATGCCAGAACTTCTTTTGTATTGTCTTTAATCTCACTTTTCAATACTGCATCAATAAGATCTTGCATGTTGTATGTAGGTTTTTCTTCCCTGAGTTTTCTAATCACAGGTCCAAGTTCTCTTCTTTGAACAGCAGAAATTTTTGGCTGTAAAACTGAAAGTTGATATGCAGACAAACTATTCGTCGATATACTGATTTCATTTGCATTGTAAACTTTGGTGGATAATCTATACTTTTCATCCTGCGCAAATCCACTATATTCACCATGCGGATCCACAATAATTACAGACGGCCTTGCATTTCTTTCTCTGTTAAGAAGTTCTTCCAATAAAACTGAAGTTAAATATGATTTTCCTGCACCGGACATTGCAAGTATGGCTAGATGTTTTTGGAATAGTTTTGTAATATTAATTTTAGCATCGATATTATGAAATTCAACTTTACCAAGATTCAATCCAGAATTAACATCCAATCCCAAAGCATTGTTCAATAAAGTTTCATCAATTGGAAATACATCATTCCCAGGTGATGGGGGAAATGTTACTCGTTTTTGCATTCCATTAGAGAAAATTCCTAAAGGACGCGCCTGAGCAATTAAATATTCCCATCTATCAACAGGAAATTGATCGATGAGAGGTTTGCCTGAACGTTCAAATTCACTCACAGATTCTGCACGTTGATAATAACGGTTGGTTTTTATAATATCTTCCACTCGAGCAACTAGAACTCCATCTTGAGTGTCCAATTGAATAAATTCACCTTTCCTTACAGGCACACCTTTATTCTCATTTAGAACGAACCAGAATTCCGTACTGTTTGGGCCTAGCTCAGATGAAATAACTGTGCCAATCTCTCGCATAGTTTTTAAGTTGAATGTAAAAAGATAAATGTATGGTCATCAAGTTTATCACGAACTACCCAGCGGCTTTAATTACGGATAAGAAGATTCTTGTAATCTCTGATATCCACATAGGACTAGAATCGGAACTTGGAAGTGCTGGAGTAAGAATTCATAAGCAAATAGAAAAATTCCAGGAAATCCTTTACAAATTGATCGAATTAACAGATGCAAAAACTTTGGTAATTTTGGGAGATGTTAAACACAAAGTTCCTGGAGCAACGATGCAAGAATTGAGAGATATACCTAAATTCCTACAAAATCTTTCTTCAAAAGTAAAAGTTATTATAACAAAAGGAAATCATGACGATTATTTGGAAACAATGGTACCAACTGGAGTTAAAATATACGGGAGCAAAGGATTCAAAATTGGAAAATATGGATTTTTTCATGGTCATGCAAAACCTGGTAAGACTCTTCTAAAATGTGATCAACTTTTCATAGGTCATTTGCAGCCTTCAGTGGAATTTAGAGATGGTTTTGGATATGCTACCCGTCAACAAGTGTGGTTGAAAGGTAAATTAAATCCCGACGTTGTAAAAAAGTTGTACAAAACCAAATCAACTGGAAAAATGAATATAATAATTGTTCCTTCTTTCAATTCCATGATCGGAAGTATGAATGTTATATCAACCGAAGATCTGTTAGGACCATTATTAGTGAATGAGATGGTTCAATTGGATACAATGCGTACATATCTTCTTGATGGGACGTATTTGGGATTGTTGAGTTCAATAAAAGAACAAATTTAAACGATAAAACACAAATGGATAGTATGAAATCTACCTTTTTTGTGTCTTTAGTATTGGTAGTGATGAGTGCATCGATTGTGGGTTTTGCACATGCAGACGAGACTGGTTCAAAAACAGGCACTCTTCGAGATTTTGCACAAAAGATAGAACAACTAACTCCAGAACAACAACAAAGGTTGCGAGAATTGACATTGGAGAAAACAAGAAATCTAGGCGAATTAAATACACCTACTCTTGAAAAGGTTTCACAACTCAATCCAGATGAATTGGAAAAATTGACTTTATTGGGAAAAAGTAGATTGAATGAACTATCAGCTCTTGACAGGGAGATGCTTAAAAAAAGATTGGAAAATATAACTATTGAAAGAGTGACGAAAGAACGATTGTTGGAGAAACGAGATATTCTGCAAGGAAAAATAGAGGAAGCACGAGAAAAAGTAGATGAGTTGAAGGATAGAATAAAAGATCTGAGATCTGAAATAAATGAGAGCAAGAAAGATCTTCAAGAAATACGAGATGAGTTAAAATCATGTAAAAATTCGACTTCTGTAGAATGTAATGAAACGAAATCTAGGGCATTAGAGCACGGAAAGAAAGTAGTTCTTAGAAATATTGATCTTGCAATAGATCACCTCAATAAAATCAAAGCTCACATTGAAGGAAATGATGACATTGATGAAACTACAGCGAATGAAGCTATAGCAGATATAGATGCCGCGATTGCAGAACTTGAAGCCTTGAAACCTAAAGTAGAAGGTGCAACTACACTTGCAGAGTTGCGTGATTTAGCTAAACAAGTAAAAGCTGTTTGGAAAAGAATTGAACATCGCGCCAGATTACACGCTGCAAATTCAATACTTTCTGATGTAGGAGAAATTTTGAGCAGAGCACGACATCTTGAAAGAAAATTGGAAAGAGTACTTGCCTTCGCAGACAAACACGGAGTTGATGTTTCTGATTTGAACGGTTCAATTAATGATTTTTCTGATAAAGTAGAGTCAGCACGAGTTAAGATAGAAGAATCTAAATCAAAATTCAAAGAAGCCAAGGAATTGCGAAATGCATCGAGAGCAGATGGTAATATAACGGACGACGAGTCGTCACAAATTAAATCATTATTGAACGAATCTCGTGTATTATCAAGGGAAGCACATCAATTGCTGAAAGATGCACACGTTATTTTGAAATCCATCTCTGCAAGTATTCGAGAAAGAATAACAGTGGAAACAGAAGTTGAAATAAAAGAAGAAGAACTCGTTAATGTGGAAGTTGATTTGAATGCTGAGGTGGGTGAACCAGAAGCAGTAGAAATAAATGAGGGATCATAAAATGAAAAATAAAATATTGATATTGTTGATTGGTATTTCAGTATTTCTTGCTGGATGTACTAAGGCTCCGGCAGAACAAGATGTAATTACAGGAAATGTTCCTCTTGTAGATACAACACAACAAAGCATAACTGACACAGACATTGCCGATTCTGATTTGGGCGACGAAGAAGTTCAACAGATTTCATCGGATATGGATGAACTTGATGAAATTTTAAGTTAGTTCATTCAACAATTCTTTTTCACTTTCTGTGAGTTCATCAAAAACTTCTCTAAGAACTCTTACATCATCCATATTTAACACGGATGTTAACACGTCTCCTTCAAAAATTTGTCTGCCAACAGTTGCATCTTCAATACTGACTGCAACTTTGTCATTCTTCTTTGCAAATTCTATTGATTTACCTTCACTCTGAACTTCTTTTACTCTACCAACAAATTTTCCATCTTCTCGTTTGAGTAAAACTCCAGTTTTCAAATAACCTCTTAAAATTTCCACACCTACAACAGCTGGATTTGAGCTACGGAATACAGCACCTTTGATTAATCTAATTTCAACAGGCCGATTTATTCTACTTAATTTTTCTTCAGTCAAATTTTGTTTTTTATTTTCCACCCATTCCTTATAATCTTCAATCAAACGATAGATTACATTATTTTCGAAAATCTTAACTCCCAAGTCAGTGGCCATAGATTTTATTTCATCTGATACTTTTACATTGAAAACAAGAATAGCTCGTTTGAGTAGATCTTCATTGCCTTGTGCTGCTATAACATCTTCTCTAGTGACTTGTCCGGCATCGGCATGTCTTATCGATATTCCTTCTTCAGTTAAAAGTTTTATCATTGCTTCAACACTTCCTAAACTATCAGCTTCAATTGCAATTCCATCAATATCTTTGGTGAACTCGACTTCCTCGACTTCCTTCTGCGCTTCTTCTACGTACTGTTTCACATCTTCTTCAGAACTGACTGCAATAATTGGTGATCCTGGAATTACATTTTCCAAATTAGGTGCAGAAATTTTAATTCCCGCAGCAGCTTCAACTTTTTCAATAGTGTCAAATTGTTTTTCTACTCGTAGTTCTTTCAGTTCTTTAGGACGCAATATAGCTTTTATCTTGGTTACAATCGGTTGTTTCCCACCAATTACCATCGTGTCCCCCTTTCGAATTATTCCATCATATAATATCACATCCACTGTTGTCCCTAATCCACGAACATCTTTGACTTCTAACACAGAACCTTTAGCAACATTGGATAGAGTTAGTTTATTTTTCAAAAATTGTTGTGATAACCCAGCTAACATCAAAACCAATTCAGGTATACCTTCTCCTGTTGTGCCAGAACAAGGTACAATGGCAATTTGTTTGGTAAAATCTGTTATTCTATCAAATCTTTCTGATTCAAAACCCCTTTGCGCGAGTTCAGAAACAATAGAATATAATTTTGTATCGAGTTCGTTTTTAACATATTCTTGTTGTCGAGGTATATTTTCTATAAATGATGTTGAGTTGGAAAACCATCCTTGCATTTTGTCTAATTTTGTAGCTGCAACTACAAATGGAGTTTTATATTCTTTCAAAATAGCCAGAGATTCATTTGTTTGTTCTTGAAACCCTTGCGTAATGTCAACTACCAGAATTGCCAAGTCAGCTACACTCCCTCCTCTTTTTCTTAATGTGATAAATGCCGCATGGCCAGGTGAATCAATTAATAGCAATCCTGGGATAACTAGTTCAATTTTGAATTTTCCTAAAAGATGACCGCAGATATTTTTTATTGTGGATATAGGAATGTTTGTTGCACCAATGGATTGGGTTATAAGTCCTGGTTCAGATTTGGCAACTGTAGTACCTCTGATTTTGTCCAGTAAAGTGGTTTTACCATGGTCTACATGACCCGCTGTAAGGATAATTGGAGATCGTATCATACTATCAATTGTATAAAACAAATGAGAACTTTTAAATACATTAAGTATATCCAAAATACGTCCCGAATTCAAGCTTATCAGTTTTTATTCACATTTAATAATTAGTGATTTTGTGGCATTGACTCTCCAAGAAGTAATCCCGCTGGGTTTGTGTATGGCTACTCAGGATCTTATAGACACACGAAGATTTCAACAAAATTTTGCTGATAACCTGCTTTTAAGAGGACGCGATAAAGTGCTTGGAAGTAAACTAGTTCCGATAAAGAGAGAGTTGAATTCTTCAAATCTTCAAAAAAAGTACATAGAGGGTCATAAAATTGCCATTGTGAGTAACCTTGATAAGATAATTGCAATTGTTGCATCCCGTTATTCGGAAATAGATTTGAATCTAGTTGACTCGATAGCATATAATGGAAGGCTTATTATAGAAAAAGTCCTGGAAGCAGAATCATTCGATAAAATAGCAGAATTAGATTCTACATTCAAAACAAAAATAACTTTACCTGTATATGATTTATTTATTCGACATATGAAGAAATCGCGCATTTCAATGATTTGAATGGACGATATCGATAATGAAATAGAACGTTTGAAAATGAAGAAGGTTGAAATTACTAACAAGTTAAACTTGGCAGAATTCATAGATGAAAAGGAAGAATATAATAAACAGATTGAACTTATTCAAAGACAAATTGAAATTTTAGAAAGAATGAGAACTATGTGATCTCATTTGCTTTCAGTAATAGTTTTCTTTTTGCGGCCAAACATTGAAAAGAATTTTTTCAATCCAGTCGGTTTCTTTTCGTCAGCAGGTTTTGCGAATACATATCCGGTTGCAGTTCTATATCCTTTCTTCGATGGCCAGAACAAGTACCCTACAAATGCTACGATGACTATAATAAGAATCACTACAACTATTATCCAAACACTCGAAGACACGTTCAATAATCCGTTAGGCTCGGCAGATTCAATTCGTGCCTCAATTTCTGCAATGAGAGCTTGGACAATATCCAAAGTTTCTTCTGCGTTGAAATAATCGTTAGCGGTTATGTAATCTTCGGCTTGCTTCAATGCAGCTTTCAATTCGTTTAATTTTTGTTCTATAGGCTCAGTATTGTTTGTAGTATTTTTAATTGCGTTAAATTCACTTTCCAATTTACTTGCTTCTAATTTGTATAAAATTAATGTATCATTTATCTTAATTTTTGTTTCAGCCGATGGAAGAATTCTTAATGTGAAATCTTTTGTTACTGTTGTGTTTGTGCTACTTGCAGAGAATTTTGCAGCATAATCCCTTATATCAAATCCTTTTATTGTGAATGTAATTGTATATGAAAGTGTCTGTCCTATTGCAAATTTCTTAGTCGCTTGATCAATAGTATACCAACTTTTATCGAGATCTAGTATATCCAAAGTTATGTTTTGTTCAACCCCACCAGTGTTTTTAATTTTAATTTCTGTTATATTGGTTTGGTTCTGGATTATCTCTATCAATTGAGGATATTGGATGAAGCTTATGCTGGCCGATGGAGTGAGTTTTATAGACAATGTATTCTTACTGGTTCCAGTTGTGTAATTTTGATCTGAAGTGCTGTTACAAAGATATTCATATTTGCTTCCTGCAGTGAAGGTTTGTGTTTCGGGATTACTTACAGACGTCAAGTTTCTGTATAGATTCGCTGTTAATCCACTCACTCCTACCGAACAAGTTACAACAGTTTGCACAGGAGTGTCCAATTCCCATTGAGGAGATATTGTAAGAGTTAATGGTGCAGCGGCTTTATTAATTGTAAATGATGTTGATGGAGTTAAATTGAATACATGATCCTGATATTTTCCAAATATTCTCCATGAATGAGTGCCGGCCGGCAAGGAAGCATTATAATAATAGTAAAGACTCGAGTTTGTTAAAGTGAAATTTTGAGTTGTACTCCATCCTCCTTCTATGAACGAAGTTACAAAGCCAGGATTACTTGCAAATGTTGTGTTGAATATGCTATAAGTTGTGTTTGAAAATGTAAGAGGGATATTTGATGTGGTTGTTGTATAACTTGGAACTGTTGCAACAAAATAAGTTGCAGTATTTGTGCTATAGTTAGTATTTGTAGCAACGGTAACAGTATAGTTATGCAATCCTATTGATGTAATCACATCATTTATCGTGTATGTGTTAGGAACACCAGACGCAACTGTTGTGGTGTTGTCTCTCGTTATCGTAACATTACAATTGGTTTGAGAACATGTTGCATTTGTAGTTATGTTGATTGCGGTATTGTTTATAGCTGTTATGTTTGTGTTTAATGACCCATTTAGATATACTTTTAATGTGTTGGTCGCTTTCGCTACTAAATATGTGAATTGAATTGTTGAATTGAATGTGTTGTTTGTGTCATTTGCATATACTCTCCAAACATACGTACCGGCAGAAAGATCGGAAGTGTTGAAATAATACACACTGCTTGAATTGCTCATTGTTTCGTTATGGATGGTAGAGCTTCCTGTTATATTGTGTTCTAACAAAACTTTTGAAATCCCCACATTATCTGTCCATGTTATGTTAAACCAGTAACTTTGATTTTGAGCATAACTAGTGTTTGAGCTTGGAGTTGTTGTATTGCTTGAATATGCAGGAGCGATGATGTCAAATAATGTTAATGATACATTGTTGGAAGTAAATGCACCGGTTATGTCTGTTGTTGATATGTTGAATCCATTACTTCCAGTTGATAGCGGAGTGTCGACGTATATCCAGAAATATTGTGTGGCTCCATTTCCAATTAGTCCCAGTATAGAACTATTTGTCCATGCAGGAGAAGATGATGAAGCTGTATAAGGGTTTGTATTTGTTGTACCGGAGCTTCCCGTGAATGCAAATCCAGGAGGTAGTGTGATATTCAAGTGGGTGATGTTTACAGATCCTGTATTTGCAATAGAAAAGTTGATTAGTTGACTGCTTTGTCCAGATGCAAGTGTTGTTGGGCTGGAACTAGCTGTAAATGTCGCAGCTAAAGAAGTGCTCACTACGATAAAGAAAGCCAATAAAGAAAAGAGAATAATCAATCTTGTCATTCAATCCCTATTAATTCTATTTAAACTTTGTATAAAATAATGCTTTTAGCTCCTAATTCAATGAAGATTGATGGGCGGCATGATACAAGATGAATAGTTTGCCGAGTTCTGAGAAGGAAAAGCTATTTGCCATAACCGGCTTGAGTTTGGTCTGATTTGATTTCAAGTTTGTTGAATTCTTCTTTCCAGTCCAATTCGAAAACTATGACATTTCCAGATTTTATAGAATCTTTGTTATTCAGAATGTTCACCTGTTCATTATCGATGTATGCGGTGAAATTTGAAAGTTCCAATTGTCCAGTGTTGACTACCGTTGCAAGCAAATTACCATTTGATCCTGTGTAAACTCCTATAATATCCATATTATAGGCACTATCCTTAATCACGGCGATTGTTTTCCCTGTGGTGGGGATGAATTTTCCAACAAGTGGTATATCCGACATGCTTGGAAAAGATCCGACTAGAAGATAGCTTGCTAGGAAAACTACAATGACAAGCAAAGCACCAATCGCTATACTGCCGACTATTCTAAACAGTACGAAAGCCACTATTACTAATAGTGCCACTCCGAAGAAAAATTCTAGAACCATAAGATTATATTGTGCCAGATGCTTAAATCATATATGAAATCCACTAAATTGCCTGTTTTCAAAACATTGAGTGAAGGATTTGAACTGTTGAAAAATTATCCTATTATATTCGTCCCTGTGTTCATATCGACAGTTGCCTCCTTTTTGACACCTGATGATTTTCTGATATCAATTGCGAGTGCTCTTGTTCAGGGGTTTCTTTACCTGGTAACTATAGTAATGACTTGGCAGGCGCTTACAAAAAGAAAAATTTTAATTGGGGATGCAGCTGAACTTTCACTTAAACGAGTTCCTCAGGTAATATTAGGTACTATTCTTTTCTTCATTGCAATTGTAGCTGGTTTCATTGCGTTGATAATACCTGGAATTTTCCTTTCAATAAAGCTGGTTTTCTTCCAGTATTTTATACTTTTTGAAAATGTTGGAGTAATGGATTCTTTCAAGAAAAGTTGGAAAGCTACTGATAAAAATTGGTGGAGAATGTTTGCACTTAATTTGCTGCTTGTTATATCCTTTATACCTGCGGGTGTAATATCACTTCCTGTAGCTTTTGTCAGTTCTATAGTTAGTATCATGTTATTGTCTGTACTTACAACAGTTGTTTCCGCTTGGTACACAACTTCTTTGGTTGTTGCTTATAAGAAATTGAGGTAGTGTCCCCGATGGGATTTGAACCCACAACCTCATCCTTAGGACGGATTTGAACTACTTTCGTATTCGCTCTGGTCCAGGTTGAGCTACGGGGACATAGTAATGCCTTTAACTTAATTTTAAATAATTAACATATAATTCATTGTTATACTTTTGGTGTAAATTTGTACGATGCGATAATTGTAGGTGGAGCCCTAGCAGGCAGTAGAACAGCTGGACTTTTAGCTAAACAGGGAAAGAATGTTCTATTGATTGAAGAACATGAAAAAATCGGTTTACCATGTAAATGTACTGGTTTGGTGAGTTGGAGAACTCCTGAGATGCTTAAACTTCCTAAAAGATTGATAACGAACAAATTGGATATTGGGAAATTCTTCGCAGCAGACGGAACTAATTTCACATTAAAGTCAAAGAAACCAGCGTATGTTCTTGACAGACCAGGATTGGATAAATTTTTATTTGATAATGCAAAGAAAGCTGGAGCTGATATTAAGATAGAACATTTTGAGTCTTTCAAATATACAAACAGTCATGTTGAGGTTAGAACTACAAAAGGAACTTATGATACAAAAATTCTAATTGGTGCAGATGGTGCCAATTCTACAGTTGCACAACAAGCTAATTTAGAGCAACCTAAAAATATTTACATTGGACTTCAAACAACAGCAAAAGGAAATTTTGAACAAGTTGCAGAACTTTGGTTTGGTAAGAAAATTGCACCTGATTTTTTTGCATGGGTAGTTCCAGAACATGAAGAATCCGCAAGAATAGGTGTGGGAGCTTCCATTAGTCCGAAAAAGTTTTATGAAAATTTCCTAATATCGCGATTAGGACATAATGGATTGAAACCTGATGTTGCAGGAGTTATGAGATTTGGTGTAATGAAAGATACTTCAGCTAAGAATATTATGCTTGTAGGAGATTCTGCATGTCAAGTCAAACCATTTTCTGGTGGAGGAATTACTTATGGGTTGACTGCTGCACAGATTTGTGCAGATGCAGCAAACAAAGCTTTGGATGAAAATAGATTTGATAAAACATTTTTCAAAAATAATTATGATGCAGAATGGAAGAAGAAATTATCAATGGGAATACGAAAAGGAATGATTATGAGAAAAACATTTGAGATATTTTCAGATAGTCATACAAATCTTTTGTTCAAGAGTTTGAAATTGTTTGGACATAAAGTGTTGACGAAATTAGATTTTGATTTATTATCAGGATAATTTACAAGAAAGCTTTAATTTTTTTCTTACCGACAACAGCTCTTAACAATTCCTTACCAATTTCAGAATCCTTAGTTATCTTGATATCTCCCTTTTTTCCAACAGTTGCAGAAAATAAGAATTGATCTTCAACAAATACACTTGCAGCTCTACCAATTAAACTTCTGTTGAATACAAATTCAAAACTATTTCCCTTTTCAAACATATCAAACTGAATTTCATTTCCAGTAACTCCAGTTTTTGGTTCAACATCAATACGTATTCCTAATCTTTCTTCTAATCCATTAATTGTCACACCTTCCTTTCCAATTAATCGTGCAATAATATCGTTATCAACTCTTACTACTGCCTTATCCTCAGATACAAGCTCAACTTCAACATCAGGATCGAACTTTCTTATTTCTTGAACAATTCTTTCACTTGCCAATCTCTTGACAGGAGATATTTTATTACTACCTTCTTTGACAGGAACAATAACGTTTTCTTCACCGAATGTGTAAATTTCATATTCAGTTGTTCCACTTTCAAAATCTTTTACTTCAACTAATGGTCTTGCTAAATCAGCTTCAGTCATCCCTGAAGGAACCTTCACACTCAATTCTAAATAGTAGACTTTCTTTATCTCACCAGCTTTTACAAAAATTACTGTATCAAGTATATGTGGAATTACTCCGAGTTCAATTCTACCGATGAATCTTTGAATGGCGTTAATTGCTTCACTTGCATGAACAACTCCTATCATTCCAACTCCTGCTAATCTCATGTCAGAAAATATTTCAAAATCTCTAGTCTTTCTAACTTCATCATATGCCGAATAATCCGGTCTTACCAAAAGTAGTATATCTGCTGTTTTTTCAAAATCACCTTCCAATGGACCATATTGTGTAACTTCAGGTGGAACTTGCAAATCACGTGGAGATTCTAATGTTTTTACAATCTTTCCTTGCTTTTGATAAAAGTCAATCATCGATCCACATAATGTTGATTTACCTGATCCTGGTGGACCTGCGATAACAATACCTTCTGCTTTTTCTTTCAATCTTTTCATCAATTTTTCTGATAATTTGTAATCATCCAAAGTCAATCTTACAATTGGTCTTACAAGTGTTATTTCAACTCTTTCGGAGAATGGCGGTCGAGTTATAGCAATCCTATAATTACCAAGTTGTATAACTGTTGCGCCTGATCTGACTATTTCAAATGAACCTTCACTTCCCACTCGTGCAGCTTCTGAAATTTCTAAAATTATATCTTCGAGTTCTTTTTCTGTCATTGGTTTGTCATTTATTTTTACAAGTTCGAAATTACCAGGCTTTCCTCTCTTTGCCATTGGGACAATATCTTCCTTTAAATGAAGTGATAATGTATCTGGCGTGAAGAATTTTTCAAATGTGAGTCCTTCAGTTTTTATTTCAGCTGCGATGTGAACTACATTTACACCTTCAGCTTCACCAACAAGTGCTTGAACATAATCTGCTGTATATAATGTTCCGCTTTCTGATTTCGCGACATCTCGTATCAATGCATCCATCCTTCCAGATTTTGCAAGCTTGATATCTTCAATTGAAGGTCTGTCTCCTAGAAATCTCATCTTCAGTTTTTTCTGTTTACAAATTTCACGAAGTTTTTTTAATTCTTCCAATCCTACAAATCCAGTTTCTCTTCCTTTCGAAGCTTGAGCTTGCAATTCATCTAATACCGCATAAGGTATAATAATCTCGACATTCTCCAATTCACCATCTTTTATCATCTGAGAAATCTTTCCATCGACAATTATGCTCGTGTCTAAAATTATTTTATTCAACTTTTCTACCATACAAATCAATTATAGAACTATTTTAATAAAGAAACAATCTTGCTTAACACTAACTCCTTTTGTTCACCAGTTTTCATATCTTTCAGTTTAAACTTTTTCTTTTTCAACTCTTCTTTCCCCACAATCAGAACATAAGGAATTCCAGAAGAACTCGCATACTCCAATTGTTTAACAAAACTTCTGTTCATTAGATCAATTTGAACATTTAAATCCTTTCTCAAATCATTCGCAATTTTTATTACATCATCTTTTACATCATCATTAACATTTGCGATGAAAACTTTTGTGTTGCTTTTTTCATCCTTGAACATTTTATTCTCTTTCATAACTTCCAAAATACGATCCAATCCCAATGATATACCAGTTGCTGGCATTTCTTGTCCACCGATTGCTTTAATCAAATTATCGTATCTTCCACCACCACCACAGGATACTTTGGCACCAAGATTAATTTCAAAAACCACCGAAGTGTAATATTCCAATCCACGTACAAGTGAGATATCGAATTTCAATTTCTTTTCAATTCCAAATTTCTTCGCAAGTTTGAATAATTCTTCCAATTCAGTTTTACCTTCACTATTAGGAAGTTTACTTAATTCATTTGACTTCAATACTGCAACGATTTTAGTAGTTTCTAATCCTTTAGTTTTCAATTCTGCTTCCACACCTTCAAATCCAATTTTATCTAACTTGTCAATTGTTCTGAAAACATCAATTATTCTTTCCTTTTTGACAATTTTTTCAAATTCATTCTGGAGTAATTTTCTGCTATTAACTCGTATCTGATAATTTTTGAATCCTAACTTGTCAAGAATTTCGCATATTGCAGTTAAACATTCTACATCTGAAATTAGAGAAGTACTTCCAACAACATCAATATCTGATTGCCAGAATTCTCTGAATCTCATGCTACCTGGTTGATCATATCTCCAGACTTTATCAATTGCATACCGTTTGAATGGTTTTGGAAATGATCCAGATGAAACAACTCGCGAAAGAGGCATTGTTAGATCAAATCTCAATCCTAACTCTCGGTCGGACTTGTCCTTGAAATAATAAATTTCATCTTTTACCGCTTCACCCAATCCACCTTTGGCTGAGAGCAGTTCAAAATTCTCAAAAGCAGGTGTTATCAACGGGCTGAATCCGTATTTTTCATAAACTTCTCTACAAATTTTTATTATTTGTTGTAATTTGCTTGCATCTTCTGGTAACAAATCTCTTGTACCTTTTGGAGGTTGGAAGTTCATGTTCCTCAATTTATTTTTAGGGATAGGACTAGTTAAAGTTCGTTCATTTGAAATGAAGTAAACCGCCGTTCACTTTAATCACAGATTATAGAAGGATTTCTGACTTTAAATATTTTTAATTTCTTTGTCGATCTCTTACACAAGCATACCATGCAGCAACGTCAGAGTTACGTAATCCTTGAGATTTCCAAAAACGTCTTCCGAAAATGTCGCCTTCAATTGGAAAATATCCGTCATTATGCGAATTTAAATGACCTGCTAATTTTTCATTCAACATAGCGATTCTATCAATATGTGCATCACCACTTACGTGAGCAATATCATCCCCTAAACCAAGAATTTCAACAGTAAGATTACCAGTTTTAATATTTGTAAAGGTGTCAACGGAAGATTTGACAGGTTCAATAATATCTTGTGGATTTACACCATTATCAATCATTACATCTTTCATTCGATCTATCTCTCCTTCTGTTCCAAGCGGAATCATTCTTCTAAAATAACCAGATTCGTATAATTTTGCAGCTTCTGTAGCTCTGAACTCACTATTACCACCATATACAAATGCTACACTGTAAGTTTTATCAGAAGGACCTTCTTTTACTGATGGACAATTCCCCGGTTTTGTAGCGTAAACACTACCTATTAAAGAAACAAGACCTATAGCTGTACTGATCCATATTAATTTTCGATTCTTTAAACTCATACTAATATGGAGATAGTAAATTATTTAAGCAGATTTCATGTGAGAATTCCGACGGGAATTTCTGTTGCCCAAGTACGTACCTATAGTACAGCCTGCAACTGTTCCTACCACAATTAATCCAGCGGCTATACCTACTGGAATGTAAGTATGTAATGGAGCATCTAATGGCCACAATGTCCAATTGATAGAAGTTTCACCCGTTTCAAGTTTTTTAATATAATCATTTACTCCAAACCGTTCAAACAAATACGGTCGTAGAACTAGTGCTGTTCCAACACCTATTGCACTACCGAGGACAGATCCTCCAATTCCATAAGTCAGAGATTTGATTGCACGATTCATAATTTTATAGGAAGATGTTAAATATTTAAACATTCCAATAATCGTTAAATCCCTCTAAAACAAATTCTAATAATGCCTTATGCAGTAACTCATATGCTTATTCCAATGCTCATTCTTGATCTCCTAAGACACAAACTTCCTAAAATCAAAAAAGAATTACCGAATAGATATGTACTATTTGCAGGTTTGGGAGGACTAATTCCTGATATCGATATACCAATTTCATTGTTATTCCCGGGTTTACTAGTTCATCGAGGTATAACTCACACTGTGTGGATACCATTTGTATTTTTAACAATATTTTTAATTTTTTACTCTCTCAGAAAACATAATTTGGCAAAAATCTTTCTCATGATTTCTATAGGAACAGCTTTTCATGTTTTACTGGACTTTGTAACAGCAGGTTCTATACAATTATTCTACCCATTAAGTCAATCGTATTTCGAAGTCAATAGTATTTCAACTCTTCTACCAAATTTCCAAGTGCCTTTCGTATATGCAGGAATGGATGCAATTTTATTTTTTGTGTGGATATTTCGGATGAGTATCAAAAGAAAAGTTCGGGATATCTTTTAATAGTTGACTACGAGAAAGGTAATTATGAACAAGAAAATTTTGATTCCATTAATATTCGCACTCGTAGCTTTAGGTAGTTTATCAACATTTTTCGAATTTTCTAGTATGTCAGGAAGATTTAGTGGTGCTCCAATAATAACAAATATTTATGCAACTGCAACATTTTTCATATTGTTCGGAATCGCGCTTTATATGATGTTTAGAAAACATTCGCGCTAACTAACTTCTACAATATCCCCGACGGTTAAGTCTATTTTCTTCTTTTCATCTCTACGTAAGAGTGTACCGTCAACTTTTTCTCTTAATCTAATATCAAGAAAATTTTCTATTCTTTTTACAAGATCTTCATGCGGTTCAAAATCCTGATCTTCAATTCGTTTTAATATCGATTCCTTCTCATTAAGTTTGATTGCAAAATCATATCTTGATAACCCTTTACTTTCTCTAACTTGAGTTATCAATTTCCCATATTCAGGCACAAGTTCCATTCCATCCTCTTCTAATTTTGCTACAGAAATGGTATTTTTAATTGGTGTATACGGTAAAGGTTGAGATACAGAAACTTTTGTTCCAAATCGAGAACATCTTTCACAAACGTCAATAATGGCCCCTTCAATCTTGGTAGGATTTAATTTTGGAAAATCTTTTCCACAACATGTACATTCCGTAAATATCATCTCTTATAGTGTTCATCTACTCAATCTTTATAAACATTAACTTATAAAACTTTCTTATGAGTGGTTTACGGATTGTTGCGTAACTTATTTACTTTACTATTCCTAATTCTAAAAATTGGTATCGTGATGAAATGATAAAGGAAGTTAAAGGCCCTTACAATCCTAAGGAATTGGAAAAAAGAATCAGGGAACACTGGGAGAAGAACAAGATACCAAACAAACTGACTAAACTCGATCCTAAGAAGAAAAAATTCTATCTTTTAGATGGTCCACCTTATGCAAATGCTGATGCACATGTTGGGCATGTTAAAACAACAACTCTGAAGGATATTTGGAGTAGGTTCAAGTTAATGCAGGGATTTACTTCGTGGTTTCAACCTGGATTTGACATGCATGGATTACCGATAGAAAATATGGTTGAGAAGAAACTCGGAATAAAATCAAAACAAGATATCGAAATGATGGGTGTTGATAAATTCCTCGAAGAATGCAAAAGATTTGCAAGTGGTAATGAAGAAAAATGGCTGGAAATGTATCGCAAACTCGGTGCATGGCGCGGATATTTGGAACCTTACATCACATTCAAAAATTATTATATTGAATCAGGCTGGTGGACAGTCAAACAACTTTTTGAAAAGGGAATGTTAGTAATGGGCGATAAATCAATTCATTGGTGTCCTCATTGTGAGACGGCTTTAGCAGGTTATGAAGTAAGTGATAGTTATGCTGATGTTAAAGATCCTTCGATATATGTCAAGTTTCCTGTAGTTGGAAAAGAAAATGAATATATTGTAGTTTGGACAACCACACCATGGACATTAATTTCAAATGTTGCAATAGCTGTAAATCCGAATGAATATTATTTGCGTGTTAAAGTTGGAAATGAAATTTTGATAATTGCAGAAAAACGAGTAGAACCTGTTTTGAAAGATTTACTAAATAAAGAATATGAAATTCTAGAAAAATTCTTAGGAAAGGAATTGGATGGAATAAAATACAAACCTCTACTTGATGTTCCATCACAGAAAAACTTAGATAAAAATTCGAATGCACGAAAAATAATTTTGTCAATTCCAGTTCTAGTGAAGAAAACTTACAAACATCGATTTAAGGAAGGACAAGAGACGAAAGAGGAAAATGTTAAAGAGTTTGTTACGATGAATGAAGGTTCTGGAGCTGTTCATACTGCACCGGGACATGGACCTGAAGATCATTTGATGGGTTTGCATTACAATCTTCCAATAGTTTCACCAGTTGATGAACAAGGACGATATACAGAAGAAGGTGGAGAACTAAAAGGAATCTTTGTTAAAGATGCAGACAAGATGATAGTTGAAAAGTTGGAAAAGAAAAATCTTCTTCTGAATTTCAGTTGGGTTGTACACTCATATCCATTATGCTGGAGATGTAAATCACCATTAGTTTTCCGTGTAAGCAAACAATGGTTCTTCAAAGTCGATAAAATAAAAGAAAAAATGATGAGGGAAAATGAAAAAGTAAAATGGTTACCTGAATTTGGTAGGGAAAGATTTCATAATTGGTTGGAAGATGCTGTCGATTGGTGTATTTCTCAGCAAAGATATTGGGGAATTCCATTACCTGTTTGGATATGTGGAAAATGTGAGAACATTGAAGTTATAGGAAGTTTGTCTGATTTAGAAAAACGTTCGACAAAACGATTGCCAAAGAACATAGATTTACATAAGCATGTTGTTGATAAGATAGAGTTGAAATGTAAAAATTGTTCTGGCGTAATGAATCGTGTTCCTGATACAATGAATGTTTGGTTTGATTCTGGAATTGCACCATGGGCATCTTTGGGATACCCATATCAAAATAAAGAACTTTTTGAAAAATTATGGCCAGTGGATCTTGTAGATGAAAGTCAGGACCAAATACGTGGATGGTTTTATTCTTTGATGTTTTGCGGTGTTGCAACTTTTGGCACATCACCGTATAAATCTGTTGGATTGAATGGATGGGTCGTTGATGAGAAAGGAGAAAAGATGAGCAAATCATTAGGAAATGTTGTATGGGCGAATGATGGTTTAGAAAAATTAGGTGCAGACATCTTGAGATTGTATTATTGTTGGGAAGTTGCACCATGGGAGGTTCAAAGTTTCAGTTTCAAAACTGCTGAAGAGATTCGAAGAGCATTAAACATATTATGGAACTCATATTCATTCTTTACAACTTATGTTACATCAGATTTCAAACCAAATTTCAAAAATTTAAAAATAGAAGACAAGTGGATACAGTCAAGATTGAATTCTTTGATACAAGAAGTTACTAGACATCTTGAAAATTTTGAATTTCATCATGCGGGAAGAAAGATTGTTGACTTTATTGTTAATGATCTCAGTAGAGTTTACATCAAATTAATTCGAGATCGAGTATGGGTAAGTGAAACAGGTAAGGATAGACAAGCTGCATTATCAGTTTTGTATGAATGTTTGTTAACATCTTCAAAATTATTGGCTCCAATAGCCCCATTCTTGTCAGAAGAAATATATCAGAACTTGGATAACACCGAGAAATCTGTTTTCATGACAGAATGGCCAGAAGAAGATAAAGAATTGATTGACAAAGATCTAGAACTTCATATGGAAATTGGAAAGAAAATAACTGAAGCAGTTCTTGCAGCAAGACAAACAGCAGGAATAAAATTAAGATGGCCAATTGCAGAATTTTTTGTAGAAAGTGAAGATGAAAATGTGATTAAAACAGTCGCAAAATTGGATAGTACTTTAGCATTCATGACAAATTCGAAAACAGTCAAAATAACAAAGAAACCTTTAAGTTCAGATTTTGTAGAAACTCAATTCGAACAAGGTAAAGTGTATGTTAACAAAACTTTGGATAAATCAGTTCTCGAAGAGGCTTTGGTAAAAGAATTGACAAGAGAAATTCAAAATATGAGAAAACAAAATAACTTTAACGTTAAGGAACACATTTCACTTTTCATAAAATCTGATGATAATACACAAAAAATATTAACAAAGCACATCGATATAATAAAGAAGGAAGTCGGTGCTACGAAAATAACAACAGGTAAACTCAACGGGGAATACAAAAGTAAAGTAAACTTTGAAGATAAAGTCGTTGAAGTCGGCTTTGATCGAGTCTGATTTTATGGAACTGTCACGAAAAACATTGTTGACAGCCAGCCTTTCCATTTCTATAATCGGATTAATTGTAATATATTTTGCGACTCTGTTTATTGAACCAGCCAAAATCGAAATAAGCGATATTACTCCAGAATTGGAAGGACGGAAAATAAGTGTGGTAGGTCACATCACTCAAAAACGAGAACATCAAGATGGTCATTTGTTTCTTACTTTATCAGATGGAAAATCAACTATAGATGTTCCGCTTTTTTCAGATATGATGACCACATTGGAAAATTTTGGTATTTCCGCCAAGGAATTTAAGTTCGGTAAAAAAGTTTCTGTTGGTGGTGTTCTTGAAATTTACAAAGGTAAACTACAAATAGTTCCTAGAAGTCCAGAAGAAATAAAAATTTTGGTGGATAATGTTTCTTGAAATTATTTTTTTCAGTTTAATTGGAATGATTATTGGGGTTGCATTGGGGTTATTACCTGGATTCCATTTGAATAACATAATACCATTTCTTCTGTTGTTATTACCATTTGTAGATTCCCCATATTACATAGTTACATTGATCGTATCCACTGCAATAAGTCAGATATTCACTAGTTTCATCCCGTCGATTTATTTGGGAGCTCCGGATGGAGATAGTAATAGCCTATCAGTTTTGCCAGGTCACAGACTTCTTTTCGAGGGAAGAGGATATGAAGCAATTAAATTGACAGTGATCGGAGGTTTCATAGCTTTACTAACTTCAGCGTTGATTGTTTTGTTTTTAGGAAGCTACTTTGCAAAAATTTACGAATTTTCACGCCCTTACATCACATATGCACTGATGTTGATTATATTGTTCATGGTATTCAGTGAGAAGGGTAACAAGAAAGTTTTCGCATTCTCGATAATATTACTTTCAGGAATTTTTGGATTAATTGTACTCAATTCTTCTCTAGTACCGCAACAAAATTCTCTCTTTCCAACATTTGCAGGTTTATTTGCACTGAGTACTTTGATAACATCTATTGCTGAAAAATCTAACATGCCTAAACAGGAAATTGATTCAAAATTAAATCTTCCAAAAAATGGAATAATAAAAGCTGCTATTTTTGGAGTTATTGCAGGTATATTGATAGGATTATTACCTGCAATTGGAGTATCTCAAGGTGCAACTCTTATGCAATATATAGGTGGTTTAGGAGAACCAAGAATGTTTTTAACCACTCTATCCGGAATTAACACAGCAAATGAAGTGGTTTCACTTAATTCGTTATATCTTATATCAAATCCAAGATCTGGTGCATCAGTGGGGATAGAAAGAATAATGCCGGAGATTGGTTTTTATGATATGTTACTTTTCATGGGAATAATGATTTTCGTTGCAGGAATGATAGCACCAATAACAATCTATCTTGGGAAGATTGTACCAAAATTTTTAATTAAATTAAACTATACAAAATTATCTTTAGGTGTCATAATTTTCTTATTACTGTCTATATTTGGTTTGACTGGATTTTACGGATTGTTGATAGCTGCTACAGCCACAGGAATAGGTTTACTTTCAACTTATCTTGGAGTAAAAAGAAGTACATGCATGGGTGTGTTAATTGTCCCTACATTGTTATTTTTTGCCGGAGCTAATCCATTTATTTTTGCTCTATTGAATCTTTAAATTCTTTTCTATCCTCTACTAATTCATGGCCATAATACCATTTGGATTATATGTAGTTTTGAATGGCGTAGAAAGACCAATAAGACCAGAAATATCCTTGCTAGGTAAGTCAAAATTTGATATAAGGCGATACACACAAAATCCAGATAATGGTGAAGTAGAATTAGATGATTCAAGAACAATCAACAGAATTGTTTATGCACTTCAGAGTGCAAGATCGGATAGATACGACTCATTAGCAAGAAGTCAGACTCTTGTAAGAGCAGGAAAGGTGACTATTGATGAAATGAGAGAAGCCTTATCCAAATTCGATGGTGAAATACGGGATTCCGATATGAGCGTGTGGGGTGAACTTATGGATTCACAACCTCAGTTAAGAGGATTGGAACTTCCTAAAGGCAAGAATGCACTTTTATACAGAGGACCATGGACAGTGAAAAGGGATTATGAGATAGATGTATTGACCATGCATGATCCAGAAAGAGATATTGTGCCAGTTTATGTGCCTGAACATATAGACTTCATTACTCAGGAATGGACGGTAGCAACAGAAGCAAATCCAGATACTACTCATTACACAGCTAATTTGGAATACGCAGAAGAAAATCCAAATGGACTCAATGCTCTCCGTTGGGACTTCGGGACCCCTGAGTGGCCGAGTCTCGAATCGGGCTGGGATCCGTTGGACGGGAACTCCGGGGGTGCCTTGTTGGGTAGTATACTGAAAATTGATGAAATTGTCGAAAGATTCGAAAGAACTGATCTATGAACGAAACAACCACGATGAAACTGAAATATCAAACTTCAAAAACCCACTATTGAATTTCTAGAACACATAAAAGATCAAGTATGCTAGTTTTGTGTGCTTGTCTTGTGATTCTTTCCAGCCTGAAATATGATGTACATAAAATAAAATTTTATTCCATCTTAAATTAATTTTTACTTTACTAATATTTAATTAGAACAAAATGCCAAAGTCACGAACATCCAAGGTAAATAGTAAGAAAATATCATTCGATGACATAAGATCTAGATATTTCGAATTTTTCAAGAAAAATGGCCATGTTATAGTTCCTTCAGCATCACTTATACCTGAAAATGATCCTACTACACTTTTTACAGGATCTGGTATGCAGCCATTAATCCCGTATCTAGTTGGTCAACCTCATCCCATGGGTAAAAGATTATGTAATTCCCAAAAATCATTCCGAGCTGAAGATATCATGGAGGTTGGTGATAATCGACATACAACGTTTTTTGAAATGTTGGGAAATTGGTCTTTGGGAGATTATTTTAAACAAGAACAATTATCGTGGTTTTTTGAATTTCTTACAGAAGAATTGAAACTTGATCCAAAGAAATTATACGTCTCAGTTTTTTCTGGAGATGAGAAAAATAAAGTTCCTAAAGATGAAGAATCTATTGCAATTTGGAAAAAATTATTCGCAAAGAAAGGTATTGATGCAAACTCTGTGGATCTTGTTACAACTGAAAAAGGAAGCGAGTTGGGAATGCAAGATGGGAGGATTTTTTCATATGGTGCTAAAAAAAATTGGTGGAGTAGAGTCGGTTCTCCAGAAAATATGCCTACAGGCGAACTAGGCGGACCTGATTCGGAAGTTTTTTATGAATTCACTGATGTGAAGCATGATACAAAATACGGGAAGAAGTGTCATCCAAATTGTGATTGTGGAAGATTTCTTGAAATCGGAAATTCAGTTTTCATGGAATATAAAAAATCTGCAGCAGGATTTGAAAAACTAAAACAGAAAAATGTTGATTTTGGAGGAGGATTGGAGAGAATAGCTGCTGCAATGGCAAATGACCCCGATGTGTTTAGAAATGATGTATTTCAGGAACTTTTTGAAGATATTCGAATCCGTCATGGATGGAATTATAATGATGCGACTGAAAAGGAAAAGAAAGCAATGCGAATTGTTGCCGATCACATGCGTTCAGCAGTTTTCATGATTGGAGACGGAGTTACTCCTTCAAATAAAGAGCAAGGATACATTTTAAGAAGATTAATACGAAGAGCAATTCATAGCGCACATGAGTTCAATTCACAAACTTCTGATTTGTATGTGCTTGTAGATACGATAACGAACTCGTATAAAATTTCATATCCTGATTTGCTTGCTAAAACTGTAGAGATCAGTGAAGTGTTTAGATTAGAAGAAGAAAAGTTTGGGAAAACTTTGAAGAAGGGGTTGAAGATTTACGATTCTTTGGGTAAAAAAATTACAGGGGAAGAAGCTTTCATTTTATTCACAAGTCATGGATTTCCAATTGAATTGACACAAGAATTGGCAGAACGTGATGGAAAAACTATTGATATAGAATCATTTAAACAAAAAATGAAAGAACATCAGGAACTTTCACGAACTGCTGCTGCGGGAAGATTCAAAGGAGGGTTGGCTGATACATCGATGCAAACTACGAGATTGCATACAGCACATCATCTTTTGTTAGCAGCTTTGAGAAAAGTTTTAGGTGATCATGTGCATCAGCGTGGAAGTAATATCACTTCAGAAAGATTACGAATAGACTTCTCACATCCAGCTAAATTGACTCCTGAAGAATTGAATAAAGTTGAGAATCTTGTTAATGAAAAAATAAAAGAGAATTTGGATATGGTGAGAAAAGAAATGTCGAAGGATCAAGCTATCAAACTTGGTGCAGAAATGGAATTTGGTGTGAAATATGGAGATATAGTTTCTGTTTATGTGGCACAAGACAAGAAAGGAAATATTTTCAGCAAAGAATTTTGTGGAGGTCCGCATGTGAAGAATACTGGTGAACTTGGGATATTTGAAATTATCAAGGAAGAGTCAGTTGCTGCAGGTATTAGAAGAATAAAAGCAATTCTTAAATAGAGACAAATGAAAAAATGTCCGTTTTGTGATAAGGAGAACCTTGGTAGGCACGAAATACTCTATGAGACTAATGATAATTTAGTGTTTTTTTCAGCCGAACCTGTCACGATTGGTCATACGCTTGTAATTCCTAAAAAACATGTTAAGTCCATGCTGGTACTGACTGATAGAGAGGTGGATAGATTATTTGAAGTTGTAAAAAAGACGGCAAAAATTCTTCATAAAGTTCTCAAACCTAGTGGATTGGATATAGGAACTAATTATGGGAGATTGGCTGGACAAAGTGTTGATCACTTGCATGTTCATGTTGTTCCACGATATAAAGGAGATTTTACTTTCCTACAAATAGTAGGTAAAAATATAGCGCCTTATTCAAGGGTTTTGAAAAATGATGAAATTGGAATTGTAAAGAAATTGAAGACGGCTTTCTCTTGAAGCGTCAAAAAGAGTGATTTATAGACTCCCTCCTAATAATTATTATGCCAATCGTTAAGATGAGAGGCCCTCGTTTAGAATGTTCATTGATAGATTCGAGTTCCTTATGGGATCCTGATGTTTTAGTTGTTTTAGTTGAAAATAATCGTACAGTGAACGATGTAACACCATTTAATACTTATCCATTGACAAAATATGGATTGGGTTTACGTATTTTGTTTCCTCATGAAAGAGGGTGGACACTTTATGCATCGCCCCTAAATGGTTCTAAAGGCTCGGCTGCCATCTACATTGCTGAACGAGAAGGACATGCGGTACAAATTATTCCTCCTTATAGTAGGACTTCTGCACATTTGCATCCTGATACAATTGAAACATTTCAACCGTTATATGGTAAATCGTGGTTGGCCACAGGAGATGGTACAGTAAAAGTTGAAGAGTTAGACTGGAGATGTGCGACGCATACAGAACCACTAGTAAATCATATGTTAATTACAAGAGAGTCTCCCGCTGTTAATCTTCTACAAACTGACCCTCCGCAATGGTTGCGTGAAATACATCATGTGCATATGAGTGATGAAGAAACAGAACGTCTTTATAGCGAATCCTTGCGTATTATATCCTCGCGTTTTTAAATTTATTAGTAATAATGATGATTTTATGGTAACCTCAATTGATTTAAGAAAAAGTAATACGCGGCGAGCGGCGCAATTAGAAGTGGAAGGTTTTATTCTTCACGATCAAGGAAATTATCGTCTAGGTGGAGAAAAATTTGGACATTCATATCATGCTGTTGATCGCTACCGTGAAACTCCTGTTGGTCTTGACAGATGTTTAGAAGCAGGTCTCAATAAAATGGCTGTCCTGATAGCTTATGATAGAATAATATATTCAAATCCACCGTCTTTTATTGACGAGAGTATTATATCACATCCAGAATTTGGTAATATGGGGACATTTGCTCTTAGGGAAGCTCGAGAGCTTGGCGTACCTCCTGAATATGGTAGGTTTACTGTTCAATGGTACCTGGAACATGCTGAATGGATGAGAGGCCTTGCCGGTAAAGAACATCTACCTCAAGACGATTATCCATTTTTAGAAGGATTGAAAATAGCCAGAAAACATTTTGACATTGGTATGGTAGGAAAGTTGGATGATGCAACTTCTGAACGGTCTTGGAGATTGTATTTGAAGTGTGTATTGGCACATGATCATCGTAGAGTATTTGGATTGAACGATCATTCACCAGAAATGATAAGAGAAATGGAAGAAAACTATCAAGCATACCTCGATAATCTATTTGAGCACGGTTCTAAATAATATTAGAGAAAATGTTACCATTCGTCACAAAGTTACTAGTTGGAGGTCAGCTTAAATTTGAAAAAGGTAATTTGTCTATCTTTGGAGAAAGAGTTTTAATAATCCCATTGGAATTAGTTTTAATTCTAGTAAAAGAATCCATGAAAGATAAAAAACTAGCAAAATCTGTCTACGAAAGTTCAAAACAATCAGTAATAAAATTTTGTGAAAGTATTCAAAAGAGATTGAAAATAAGCAATAAGGAAGTTCTTGAGATTTTAATTAGTTTAACAGAGATGAACGGCTATGGCGAAATAACTCCGATAAAAATTGATTATATAGAAAAAAATGCAGTATTTCATCTCAAAGGATTGCCGTCTATTGCATTTTTCGGTAATATGGACAATGTAACTGATACAACTACTGTCGATGTCTATTGGTGTGGATTGGTTGCTGGAGGAATGTCTTTCGTCTTTTCAGAAGATATTGATTGTTTAGAAACTAGGTGTATAGTTTCCGGCAAGGAAACATGTGAGGTTATTGCCGGTCAGAAGGTAGCTCTTAAAAAACAATATCCGAAAGCAACAAAATATTTTTCTTAACTATTTTTTAATAGACACGCCATTTTTCGAAATTTCGAATGGATATATATCAGTTCCATGTGACGTTCTCCTCATTTTTCTTACCATTAAACTTCTAGGAGTTCCACCTGCTGCATATTCCAAATAATTGAGCATTACTACACCATCTGCAAGAAATTCTTCAAACCCAAATCTGCTCAATGCTTTCACATCATTTTCAGGAACTTCTGTTATCAACAAACTCGTCACCCCTAATTGCTTCAAAGTTTTCATATAACCAAAAGTCTCACTTCTTATTTTAGTAACATCCAACGCTCCCATTCTCCACCCCATTGTTGCAATTGATAAACTATCCAAAACAAATCTCGTCGCACCCGTTTTCTTTACAACTTCAGCTGTTTGCATGGTAAGATCTTCTATACTTGTTGGTTCGAGTGCGATTAATGAAAATCTTCCTTGCTTGATGTAATTTTTCAGTTCCACATCCCATCCGAATGCAGCAACATCTGCTAATATTTCATCAACTTCTTCACCAAGAGAAATGTATAATCCTTTCTCACCACTTTTCAATCCATGTAAAAGATATTGTGTACTGAAAATTGTCTTTCCAGCACCTGTTTGTCCGGCTAGAAGATTAACAGAACCTTTCACCAGCCCACCTTGTATGAGTTTATCCAATCCAGGAATACCAGTCTCGATTCTTTCAGTAGGCATAATAATTATTTATTTCCTGCCTTTTTTACTTTTTACCTGGCTTAATTCGACCTCAATTTCGGCCAATTCTTTCAATAACCCAGAATATGTCGCTTCCAATTCCTTCTCGCTTATTTCCTGCCTATAATACTTGTCCTTGAGATTGGAGATGACTTCCTTTATTTCACCCGATCTTCTTTTCAAGTTCGATAATCTTATAACATTTTCATAAAATACCCACACAATTCCAGTCACGGTAAAAATAGATCCGGCTGCTACAGTAACAGTTACCACAGGTGAAGTGTCTTGGTCTAACCACATTCTAAACAAATGCGATATTCCAATAAGATTTACCCCCACAGCCAGTGAGAACATGTTAACACTAACTTTCGGGCTTATCAGTCCTCCGAGATAGAAGATGGTATATGTAGCGGCAGTTAGACCAGAAAAAGCGAACAGATTGACAATATCCGGTATGTCGATTGCAATCATAATAGAATATTTTAGTTTACTTTGATATAAGCGCACAAGAAACAGGAGGTGCTACCATAAGCTTGCAGAGTGAGTGGAAAATTTGAGTTTCGTTTGCTCCCACCAGCTCATCCTTCCCATAAACACTTTCTACTGTTAATTTTGATACACTCAAACTATCATCTCTTATCTCTTCAAGAAAGATCTGCTCTTTGTATTCATTTGCGAGAAATTCTAGATTTGATTTCTGATTAACACAATCTTCACATACTAGATTGTAATCAAATGTCATTAAAGTGACACCATACTGTAATAACGCAGCTCTGAGATTAGGATCCAATTGGTAATTGATAATATTTGTTTCTGGTAATTGCAGATTCTGTGACGGTGAGGAGAAAGATTGAATTATGGCATAAGCAAAAGTTGAGAAAAGCATTGTAGCTATCAAAAACAATCCAATCCAGGATGTCTTTACTTTGAGTTTCATAAACATTAATTTTTAAATTACTTATTTAAGAATATGGTACTTGAGAAGCTGGTAACGATACGTGAAGCTGTCCAGCACCCTATGTGGATGTTTGCTATTGGGGCTATAATTTCGGTAATAAGTCTGTTCTTATCCTTCTGGGTGTTTCCAGATTCTGTTGGGCTTTTCACAACGGTTTTGATAACTTTCATAATGACTCCATTCATGGTCAATCTTTTGACGTATGAAATGTTTATGACAGAGTTGGATATTAAGAAAAGAAAGATGCAAAACTTTTTCCAGCGACATTGGGGGATTTTGATGGTCTACAGCGCATTTTTCTCCGGAATGATCGTTGCATTATCATTAGCTTTCATATTTTTGCCCGATGGTACAGTAACTAAACTTTTTGAGGATCAGATAAATGAAATAAAATTAATACGGGGAAATTTCCTATCTTCAACAACTTTCTTGAAAATAATAATTAACAATATTGGCGTGTTGTTGATTTCAGTTTTGTTTGCATTTATTTTTGGGTCAGGTGCAATATTCATTTTATCATGGAATGCTTCAGTTTTATCCGCAGCTATAGGCCTAACTGCAAAAGCAGTTGGGGGTGTTCATGGTATTCCTGTTGCACTTGCAACTTATATGCCTCATGGTATATTTGAAATAATTGCATATTTCTTGGGTGGAATTGCGGGTGGAATTCTATCCGCAGAAGTCATGAAGGACAGAAAAGCATTTTTTAAAATAGTCATGATAGATAGTATGAAAGTTATTCTTGCAGCTGTAATTCTTTTATTCATTGGAGCTTTCATAGAAAGCGTGTTAATAGGCGTGTGATTATTCTAAATAGATTGCCGGTTTGCCGTATTTTGCTCTAGATGCTCTGTTTTCAGGATCATGTTTTCTTTTGTCAGAAACTTTGAATAATTCTAATTTCTTGAATTCAAACAAACTCTTAATATAATCCTTACCTTCTTTGAAATATTCAAGCTCTTTGTCTGTTACAAAATACAAATATGCATTCTTCTTTCCTTCAGCAAGTTTCAATACTTGATGGAGATCTTGTTGGGTTTTTTTGAAAATATTTTCTAATTCGAGTACATTTTTGTCAATTAATTTTTCATTAAAGGTTGGCCATGAACTTGTCGATATGAAATTTTTATTCCCCAATTTTTCCCACAATTCTTCAGATATGTGAGGTGTAAATGGTGCAATGAGCTTCACCATTGTTGATATGCATTCTTCAAGAATTTCCTTATTGGCTTTTTTAATTCCGCCATTTCTTTCTATGTAATATTGTATTTCGTTCATTAGTTGGAAAACACTAAACTGTGATCCAGATCTAAATTTCATAACTTCATAACTTTCAGTTGCACCTTTCACACAATTTTGAAGAATTGTTAAAATATATTTGTCCAAATCATTTTTGGATTTCCTTTTAGCAGTTTTGTAATCTTTTACTAGTTTTTCTAAATTTTCCAATCTGATCGAAAATGTTTTTAGAGAATCTTCTCTCCAATCTGCATCATCCATGTTTTCATTTGATGTTGTGATGTTAATTCTAACTAAATCTGGACCATAATTTTTGATTAATTTTGTCAATGGAATTATGTTACCTTTGGATTTAGCCATTTTCTCTCCGGCTACTGTAACAAATCCATTTACACCATATGTTTTTGGCCAATATTTTGGATCATCCCATATTGCTACATGATGGAATAGTGCATAAGTTAAATGATTTTGAACTAATTCTTTCGCAGAGTTTCTCATATCAAGTGGATAGAAATATTCAAATTCCCCTCTCATTTCTTCAATTAATTTCTCTTTCAATTTGGATGATTTGCTAATATTTTTCAAATTTCCCTTGCCTAAAAATACATAATCAAAAACTTCATCGGTTAAACTATCTGCTTTTATTTTATTTTCATTTATCACTCGAGCTATTGTATAATACGCCATGTAAATCACAGAATCGCTCAATGTTTCAACAATCCATTCTTTATCCCATGGTAATCTAGTTCCCAACCCGCTTTTTCTTGCGCATGCTTTATCATCCAACCAATCTACTGTGTTAAGAAATTGGATTCGAGCTTCTTCTGGATAAAATTTCATCTGATCTATTGCATGCTTTACTTTTTCCTTCCATACAACGTCTGAAAATTTCAAAAACCACTGATTTTCAAGAATTTTTACATGGCATTTTGTAGTACATCGACATACAACTTCATTTGTAGTTTCCCACATTGTATCTGCTATATTTTGATCAACAAAATCGTCAATTAACTCGTCTTTTACCTCAGAAACTTTCCTTCCTGCATATTTTCCACAAGCTTCTCCAAGAATTCCTGTGTGAAATTCCTTTTTGTATACTTGAGATGTTGCCTCTTCCAACTTTTCAGATTCTTTTGTACTTTTTATTCCCATTTTTTCTGAAATATCTATTGCAAGATTTTTTGAATTATCTACATTTACAACTGGGACAGGTTTTATCATTTCAAGTTTTCCCAATTCTTTCAATGCAACATAATCATACGGTGCATGTGATGGAACTGACATTACTATTCCAGTTGCCGTTGCCGAATTTACAAATTCTCCTGGGAAAATAGGGACTTTATGATTTGTTAATGGATTTGTAGCATCTTTTAATGAATTAACAGATATCTTTCCTATAATTTCAATATTTTTCAATTGGTCTTTTAATTTTTCCACAGCTTCCTTACTCACAATCCAAGTTTCTTTGTCAATTTTTACTTTTACATATTCCGATTTTGGATTTATCCAAAGGTTTGTTACGCCGAAAATTGTTTCAGGTCGGAGTGTTGCACAAGGAAGTATTTCACCAGAATCTAGTTTGAATTTCAAAATAACAAATTCTGTAGGACTTTCTCCTTCACCTTTCAATCTATCATGGTCACCTGTTGGTGACTGATCATGTGGACACCAAATAACAGGATGTGTTCCTTGAATTACAAATCCTTTTTCTTTTAGTGTGTTGTATTGCCATTCGATGAATCTATTGAATGTAGGTGTTATTGCCGTAATGAATTTTCTTCTCCAATCGATTGAATATCCGATACTTTTCAAATCTTCAACAAACTTTTCTGCCCAATAATTGGCTACAAATTCTGGTCCATGTTTTACAAAATCTTTCAAATCTTTTTCAGTTGCACCATACATTTTGAATGTTTCTATTTGAGTTTTGTCACCTTTCTTCAGTCTTTCAACAGTGCCGATTATAGGTTCTCCAGTTGCATGAAATCCAACTGCTTCCAAAGTGTTGAATCCTTGCATTCTTTTGAAACGAGCATATATGTCAGTTCTTGTATTTGTGAATGAATGACCGATGTGTGGTCTTCCATTAACATATGGAATAACAATCGATGTGAAGAATTTTGATTTTTTAGTATTGATGTCGGTGTCGAAAAGTTTATATTTCTCCCATTTTGCTTGCCATTTTTTATCGATTTTTCGGAAATCCATTAAAATCATTTGACTAATTTAGATTAAGTTTCTATTGGCTCTACCCAATATTCATATTGTGGACTTTTCCCCCTAAATCTTTGTACAATTATTTTCACACCTTTCGCATTTACTAGTCTTTGGCTTACAGGTAAACTGTTTGGAACAGGACTCTCATAGAATCTCAGTCTCATTCTTTCTCTTTTACGTTTCACATGTGTAGACGATTTCATACCAATTTTATAATAGTCTCCCGGTTTCGGTCTTGTACCGTTAAAATAAAATTCCCTGGATAATGGTCTGTCATGAGCAGGTCTTTTAAATGGTATGCTCAGATATGGTTGCTGATAAAGTTCTCTAATCAAATCTTGCATCTAAGAAACCTCCTTATTCAGAAATCGGTTAAGGGTCCTCTGCAACCACTTGGCAGAATCCTCCCCTATTGCCCCAAAACGAGCAACAGAGGTAGTATCAATACATTCAAGAGTAGAATAATAATGTTAGAATCAAGATTCAATAATTGAGTTGGTCCCAAATTCATCAATAATCACTGATTTTATAAAACTCATTAAAACTTTAAAACTTATAAATATTATTGAAATCAATGCTCCCGTAGCTCAACTTGGATAGAGCAAATATTATAGCTCAATTCCCTTCTAAGGAAGAGGTTGAGGGTTCAAATCCCTCCGGGGGCATATTTATACAAATGGATAAATATTATTATGAATCCTTTACGCTATCTTGATGTTCACCGAGGCGATAATTTTTTCCAAATTGCATTGAAATTAAATGTACCAGGAAGTTATTTGTATAACGTAAGAAGACTTGTTGAACCAACATGGACTAGTCGAAGTATGGGATATTCTGGTGCTGCACTTTTAGAATTGCCTAAATTAGGTTTATTGTGTGTATTTTTGGGTTGGCACAATCTTTAAACTATAGAAAACTTTAGGAACGTCGACCTGTGTAAGCAGCTATTTCTGTTTTTGTTAAAGGCATACCCACAAAGGTTTCATGCTCGTCAAAATATCTTGCCGATTCTTTTATGAAATCATTTATAGCTTTTCTTGCTCTAGCTTGTCTTTGTCTTTCCCATTTCGCATCCCTCTCTATGTCTAGTTGGACATCTTCAGGATTTCTCTGGTCATATCTTGGCAGCACACCTGAATAACATGGATTTTTGCCTGTATATCTTTGAGATCGCTCCGCTTGTAAATCTTCGAAAAATTGACGCATTCCAGATTTACTCATACTATCATGTGAACCTTCAACTATTTGAATTTTACCAGACTGCAACATTTAAACGAATAAAAACTTAATTATCTTTAATGACTCGAGTAATTGGTATAGTTTCTGGCAAGGGTGGGGTTGGAAAAACTACCCTAGTATCTAATTTATCACATGTTTTGACAGAATTAGGCAAGGACGTTACAGCTGTTGATGCTAATTTAACCACACCACATCTTGGTTTACATCTCGGATATCATATGGTTCCGAAATCTTTGCATGATTATCTACGCGGCGATGCAAAGTTGAAAGATGTCATTTATCCTCATCCCTATGGATTCAAAGTTATACCTGCGGGATTGTCTATTAGTGATCTCGTTGGGATTAACGCTGACAAATTCCATAGTTTAACTCTAAGTCTTATTGGGAAAACTGATTATGTTTTAGTCGATTCTGCACCATCATTAGGAAAGGAAGCAACATTGTCATTGAAAGTTTCTGACGAATTGATTCTTTTAACAAATCCTAATTTACCTGCAGTTTTGGATATACTAAAAGTTGCCAAAGTCAGTGAATCGCTCAAGAAAAGTATTCTTGGTGTGGTTGTTAATCGATCTACAAGAAAGGATGATTTGAAAGCAGATGAAATTGGAGAAATTTTGAAATATCCTATCATCGGTGAAATACCAGAAGATGTGAATGTTCAGAAAGCATTAGCTGCAAGAACAGCTGTAGTCGATTACAGTCCAAAATCACCAGCATCAATTGAATTTAGACGATTGGGTCATCATCTTGTGGGAAAGAAATTCAATCATAGACGCGGATTGTTTGAAATGTTACTCAATAATTTCAGATAAGATCAAGATTTATTTCAAAAGCAGCACAAGGCATTTCTAATTTCCAATTTCCTAAAACTACAGGAGATATTTCTCCTATCATTCCAATAGATTTATCATTCGATATTATATCAGCCCTTCTTCCTTCAATGAAGGTCCCATTTGAATTTTCTTTAAATGAATATTTTACTCCTGCTTGCCGTAATAATGTTTCTACAATTCCTTTTATTTCTGTGTAACTACTTTTTGAATGACATGTTATTCCCGCTAATTTTCTAACAGTTTTTGACATTGTTTCTTCAGATGAATCAAATACAACTACATCCCCAACTTCGAAAATATTTTGAGGATATTCAACATGTTTATTTTTAGACAACACTTCTATCAGGCTTGGTAACAACCAACTTCTCAAACACGTGTATTCTTCTGATACAGGATTTTCTAGTTCTATTATTTTTTCTTTCTCTACATTCATCATTGCGAAGAGATTTTTATTATTCGTCAGAATAGGTTGTATAATTTCTTGCAAACCAAATCCAACCATTAATTGCCTGATTTTCGATGATAATTTTTCTGTTGTATGAGAACGGCCAACTGTTGCGATATTTGGTAGTTGTGGTATTAGATTGTTGAATCCATATCCTATTGCGATATCTTCCATTACATCCATTTTATGAAGTATATCCGTTCTGTAAGCAGGAATGAAAATTCTTAAAGCATTTCTATTTTCTGCAACATCATAACCCATTCTATTTAGTACAGCAGTAACGTCCATCTTTTGTAATTCCAATCCAAGCAATTTGTTTATTTCCTCTAGAGTAATTTCAACAAAAACTGGGCTGATAACAGGTGTGATGTAATACTTATCTCCTGAAAATATTTTAACTCCTTCTATCTCACATCCTCGATCTGCAAAATTTGTTACTATTATATTCAAAGTTTGTAATACAGCTTCTTGGTCAGTGCCCGTCAATTCTACAAGTAAATTTTTAGTTGATTCTGTTACACGGGTTCTCTCTGAATTTATTATTGGTGGAAAACTGAAAATTCCTTTTGTATCCGAATAAACAGGGAATTTTTGATTGTTTGAAACAATGTGGCCGTATTCTTTACCTTTGGGAATTTTTTCCAATACTTCTTTTAAAGTCATTTCTTCTTTCATGCCTAGAGGTATGATTGTTTCATTTGGATTTACTTCTGAATATGTTATGTTTGAAACAATTTTATCAAAATCATGAATACCTATAGCAACTTTCTTTCTTTTTCTTCCAATACTTTCAGCAAGAACTTCTTGAATGTTCATCATGCTTTTAATGAATGCATCTGACATGGGAACATTTTTTACAACAGCGGCTGCTAAATACGGTCTATTGGGAACATGCGAATCTTTAATCTGCAATCTCGCACTTGATAAAGTATATTTTTTCATTCCCATCTGTATTCCAAGAAATTGTTTTATACTTCTTGCCAATCCTTCAACACCAAACATGTCAGGCCTATCAGGAGTCATTTTCAGAGTAATTTCATGTTCAGTTAAAGTTTCAAGTTCAGGTTTCAGTAAATGTATCGCTTCTTCCAATTGTTCATGAGAAATTTTACCAATAAGATTCATCAAATCTTTTCTATCATAAGTTATTGTTGGCATTATTTCACCATCTCCTTCTGTCTCACCCAATTAATATCATCCGAGAAAAGATATCGAATATCACTTATTCCCAGCTTCAACATTGCCAATCTCCCAATTCCAATTCCCCATGCAAGTACAGGAACTTCTACACCTAATGGAATTGTAACTTCAGGACGGAATATTCCTGATCCTCCAGCTTCTACCCAACCAAGATCTTTAAAGTAAACATACATTTCAGTGCTGAATTCTGTAAATGGAAAGTAATGTGGTTTGAATCTAACTTTCTCTGCACCAATTGTTAATGCAAATTCTTTCAAATATCCAAGTAAATGTCTGAATGTTAATCCTTCACCCGCTACAATTCCTTCACATTGATCAAAATCAACAGAATGGGTTGCATCAATTACATCGGGTCTAAAATTTCTATGAATAACAAACATTTTATGCGGCAAGTCTTCCCTTTTCAATGTTGATAATACTCGTGAAGATACAGCTGTTGTTTGACTTCGGAGAATTAATTTCTTTGCAAGTTCTAAATTCCAATGCCCCCAACCTTTACTTCCAGTTATCCAACCACTCTTATGAGTTTCTTCAACTCGTTTCCATAAATCGTTGTTAATAATTTTTCCTTGTGTAGGATCCTTTACCATGTAAACATCATGTATACCTCGTGCTGGATGATCACTGGGCATGAATAATGCATCTGCATTCCAGAAATTCAATTCAACCAATGGACCCTTTGCTTCAACAAATCCCAATCCAATTAATTTTTCTCTAAACTCTTCAATAACTTGACGATACGGATGAAGATTTCCCGGATATACTGATGATACAGGAACATTCACATCATATTTTTGTAATTTTACTTGTTTCCATAATCCTGTTTTCAATAATTGCGGTGTAAGATTTGTAATTTCCTTTCCAACTAATTCGTCAGCTTCACTTGTAACAACTTTTCTTATTAATTTTCTTTGAAGTAATATATTGGTTATATGTGGATCAGTTTCTTCTCCTTTGTCTAATTTTTCAAGAGTATCGTGTTCAGGGCTGAATTCTTGATAATGTACAAGTTCAATATTTTTACCATCAGATTTTACCCATTTATTTTTTAATGCCCATTGCAGAGCTATGTAGAAATTTTTTATTTTGTGTTTTGCTTCTTCGACAGAGATCGATTTTGAGGGAGTTTCATTTAGAATTTTTAGAAGTTGTTTCTCTGGAAGTCCACTTTTCAAGTACTCCTGGCCTTCTTCAGTTAGCTTGTATTCAGCACTTGCCATAAATTATCTTTTGATTTAGATTATTTAATCAGTTTATTCCAATCCTACTTTTACCCATCGGTTCCTATCTAAATATTCATCCGATAGTACATGAATGTATCTCAATTTTCTCCATGTTCTTGGGGGATTTTTATTAGGATGAGTAATAGTTGCATAGATACCTTTATGACCTAACATGCGCCATGCGACTGCTCTATGATTTCCATCGTCTAGGCCGAAACAATCTTTTTCTCCATTATGTGGATTGTATCTAATAACAATTGGAGGACCTAAATCAACACCGCGACACAATAATTCTCTAAAATCCCTTACTTTGCTTCCATAAACATTCCGTTGTGGAGTATATAATCGATCAAATGGGACGAATATTTTACCTTCTGAACCGTAATTCACCAGTCATTCTGACTCCTCTTGAACCAATTGAAAATTAATTTGAGAATTAACTTTATAAATTAATCACTTTTCAATATCTTTTCTGCTTTAGATCTCATCTTCTCTTTTTTCTTCTGATGGTCTTTAATAAATTTGGTTATAATCTCAACTGTAATTTCTTTCATCTCTCCATCAAGCATCTTTCCTGATTTATAATCATCATAGATTTTCTTCACTTTTTTGTCATCGTCCATGAAATGATAGTAAAGTAGTTCATATACGACTGAATCCTCTGGTACCCCACCAAGTTTCCTCTGTTCTTCAATTGTATTTCTCCCACCCGTTATAGCGCCCATAACCTTTCTCTTCACCATCTCAGGAGGATCATTTAACGAAAGCATCGATAGCGGGTCTCTTTTACTCATTTTACTATCACCCTTTAATGATCGGAAGAATTTGTGATAGATTCCGGATATTGGTAAGAATTTGAATTCTGTAGTTTTCCTTATAATGTCTCTGCATAAAAGAATGTGATAAACTTGATCAGCACCTACTGGTATTAAAACTATTTTTGGTCCACCAAATTCTGGTAATTGTGGCAAAAGCATATCACCACATTGTGTCAATGCTGCAAAATACAATCCAAGTTCTCTTTCACCATACAAATTTTTCATGTGATTTGTTGTAACTTTTCTGCTGAAAAGATACGCCATGTTCATTACATGTTGTTCCTGAGATTGTCGGTAAATGTATGCATTTTTTGCATCTAATCCAAGCGCAAGTAAATCAGCAACATTATCAATTGCGGTTTTCAGTTGTTCTTCTAAAGGTAAACCATTATCGACCATTCCTTCCAAATCTGCGATAGCATAGAAAACTTTAGTTTTGAATTCTTTCTGGAAATAAATTATTTTTTCTGCAGTAATTTTACTTCCCAAGTGGAATTGATTGGTAGGTTTGATACCCGTCATTATGGCCGTAGGTTCTTTTTTCTCATATGCATCTAAAAATTTATCAAAATCTGTATGTGCAAAATCAATTCCTCTTCTGAGAAATCTGTTGGGATGTTTTATTCTTTTTAAAATAGCACTGTCAATCGGTTTTATTCCCAATTCTGTTATTAATTTAGAATAATCCTTTACTTCTGATGCTCCAAATGGATCTATCTTATTCTGGATGTCCATAGAATCATAATCCTGTTAAGAAGTAATTTAGAAATCTGAGTAAATAAAATCTACAAACTATTGCTGAAAGGCATTCCATTGGAACATACCACTCATCTTTAATTACCAACCCCACTAATTTAAGCTTTAAAAATATGTAATCTGTGATAAGATTATGGCAAACTTCACAATTGTAATATCAGATCCAGAATCGAAGAAATCCTACCAGACTTTGGTAGATCAGAATAATGCTGTTTCTCTCGTTGGAAAGAAACTTGGAGAAGAAATATCAGGTGATATTTTTGGTATATCCGGCTATTCATTGAAAATAACAGGCGGAAGCGATAGGGATGGTTTTCCAATGAGTCCAGAATTTCCAGGACAAGGAAGAAGACGAGCACTTTTAAGAAAACCTCCTGGATTTCACCCAACTGCTCAGGGAGAAAGACGAAGAAAAACTATACGTGGAAATACAGTTTCAAATGAAATAGCACAAATCAATTGCAAAGTTGTAAAGAAAGGAGATAAATCATTGGAAGAAGTTTTTGGTAAGAAAGAAGAAAAGAAGGAAGGGGGCGATGGAAGTACAGAACCAAAAGCAAGCTGATCCTCGATTGATTCCAGAAATTAATATTGGTATAGTCGGACACGTGTCCCATGGTAAAACAACTCTTGTAAAAGCATTGACCGGGAAACTTACATTGACCCATTCGGAAGAATTGAAACGTGGAATAACTATTCGTTTGGGTTATGCTGATACTACAATTTACAAATGTTCAAGTTGCGGCAAGTATTCAGTTAATCAAAAATGTATTTATTGTCTGTCTAGTGCAGAAGTTGTTAGAACAATAAGTTTTATTGATGCGCCAGGGCATGAAACTCTGATGGCGACTGTTCTTACAGGTGCGAGTTTAATGGATGGTGCTATTCTTTTAGTTGCCGCAAATGAAAAATGTCCACAACCGCAAACAAGAGAACATTTAACAGCACTTGAAGTTGTTGGAATTAAAAATGTAATCATTGTTCAAAGCAAGATAGACCTTGTAACAAAAGAACAAGCAGTTGAGAATTATAATCAAATAAAAGAATTCGTCAAAGGAAGCAGCATAGAAAATGCTCCTATAATTCCAGTCTCTTCACAATACAATATCAATATTGATTTTCTTCTTGAAACAATACAAAATGTTATTCCCTCATCACAAAAAGATTTGGACACAGATCCATTAATGTTTGTTGCGAGAAGTTTTGATGTCAACAAACCTGGTTACAAGCCTGAAGAATTATCAGGAGGAGTAATTGGAGGATCAGTTGTTCAAGGCAAGTTTAAAGTTGGTGATGAAATAGAAATTAAACCCGGTGTTCTCAAGAAAAATGTTTACTATTCTTTGAAAACTACCATAAATGAATTGGAGAAAGGACATCAAAAATTAGAAGAAGCCGGTGCAGGAGGATTATTGGGATTGATGACAAAATTAGATCCGTCATTAGCAAAATCAGATGGTTTAGTCGGTAATGTAGTTGGAATGCCTGGTAAATTACCGCCAGTTATGACTTCGTTGAATGTTGAATTGCATTTATTGGAAAGAGTTGTCGGTGCAAAAGAATTGGAAACTGTGGAACCAATCAAAATGAACGAGACATTATTAATAAACAGAGGAACTAGCAGATCTGTTGGAAATGTTCTTTCTTCAAAGAAGGGAATAATTCAATTGAACCTCAAGATTCCAATCTGTGCAAACATTAATGATAGAATTGTTATCTCACGACAAATCCAGGGAAGATGGAGATTAGTCGGTTACGGTATTTTAAAATAATTATCCTGTGCAAGATACTGCAGCTTCAATTGTTCTTCCTGCAGGTGGGGTTATTCTATAAACACAACTTCTTGCAACCCCAACGGTGGTGCATCCACGATCTATTAAATTAGCTGGTGCACCAGCCCCTACGGGAGATCTATCACCCTCCATGTCTAGAGTACCCCCACCACTAGTTCTAGTTACTGTTACTGATCCACAAGTTGCTACGTTTCCTGATATTGTACAATCTGCAAAAGTTCCTCCACTACCTACAAATGTAATTTCACTTGTACCGATATTTCTGAATGCAATTCTTGCCTGAGTGCCAGCAGTGCAATAACTATCAGAAATATCAATTCCTTGAAGCTCTCTTTTGAATGAAGCGTTAATGAATGTATAAGCAGTTCCTGCCAAACCTATTGTAATCATCAGCATCAGAATAGTAGCAATAATCGTCGAAACCCCTTTCATACAGCACCTTTATAAAATATTTGGTGACCGCTTTTTAAATATCACTGGCAAGAAACAGCTGCAACTATTGATTTACCAACTGGAGGTGAAATTCTGTAAACACATGTTCTTCCCTCTGTTCCCTCACATTCATCTATCATAGTAACAAGCGCTTCAGACAATATGTTTTCTTTACTCCATGTAACACTTGTCGTTGAATCAGATTGCATTACAATTATACTTGAAGAATCTATGGGGGATGTGCCGATATTTCTAACCAATATATTCGCAGTGGAAATACCCGTCGTAGGATCTTTAAAACAATATGCATCAACAAGTTGCATTCCTTGTGTTTGTTGCGAAAAAATAATTGAAATGAACATATAAGCTGCTCCAGCTAAGCTAATTGTAATAATCATCATAATTAGGTTTCCAATAATATCAGAAATCGCCTTCATCTTCTCTGAGTTATATTTAACACTTCCGAATATAAGCTATAAGAGAGTTTCATGAAGATTTTGCTTGACACAAATTTCCTTATCGATATGATGAGGTTCAAAGTAGATTTGAATGAACTTGATGAATTGATAGATTCTGAATATTCTTTAGCCGTTATAACGCCAGTTTTACAAGAATTAAGAACTATATCCAACAGAAAAACGAAAGAATCTATGTACGCCAAGGTCGCATTGAAACTAATTGAGGTAGAAAATTTGGAAATTATTAAATCAGGTAAAAGAACCGACGAAGAACTAGTGAATTTGTCCCATGGTAAAACCATCGTAGCAACCAATGATGGTGGCTTGAGGAAAGAGTTAAAAGCTTTGGGGAAGAAATCTATTTATTTAAAATCTAAAAAACATTTAGCTATAGGTTAGATAAAATGGTAGTGTTATTCGGATTCGGCGCTGGGGTACTTGCATTGATATATGCAACCTATCTTATCCTACGTATCAACTCTAAACAAGCTGGAAACAATCGAATGGTCGAAATTGCGAGTGCGATTAGAAATGGTGCAAATGCATACCTTGTTAGACAGTACAAAGTTCTTGTTCCTATTCTAGTTGTTCTATCAGTCATACTTTACTTTACATTTGGTTTATGGACTGTGATTACATTTGTTGCCGGTGCTGTAATGTCGGCATTGGCAGGATACATCGGAATGAGTATTTCAGTTCGTGCAAATGTTAGAACTGCGGAAGCTGCAAAATCAGGATTATCAAAAGCACTTGATGTTGCTTTCAAAGGAGGAGCTGTTACAGGATTTGTTGTTGCAGGTTTGGCACTTTTGGGTGTTACTTCGATTTTATTTTTTACAGAAGATGTTGCATTAACGGTTGGGTTTGGTTTTGGTGCAAGTTTGATAAGTTTGTTTATGAGAGTCGGTGGTGGAATATACACAAAAGCAGCTGATGTTGGTGCAGATCTTGTAGGAAAAATCGAGAAAGGAATTCCAGAAGACGATCCAAGAAATCCAGGAGTGATTGCAGATAATGTTGGTGACAATGTTGGTGATTGTGCGGGAATGGCTGCTGATCTTTTTGAATCATATTCCATTACATTAATCGCAGCAATGCTTTTGGGATTATCAATAGGAATTGGTGCAGTTTTGTTCCCAATTACAATCGGTGCAGCTGCAATAGTAGCTTCGATCGTAGGAACATTTTTTGTAAGATTGAGTAACGATCAGAATATTTGGAATGCATTGTACAAAGGAGTTCTTGTTACGGCAGGAGTTTCAGCGGTTTTATTCTTCTTATTGTCATTCTTCATTTTCAAAAATCTGAATATATTTTACGCATCATTAGTTGGTCTTGTTGCAACACTTGGAATAACTTATATAACTGAATTTTACACTGCACGTGATAGAAAAGCTGTGAAGGAAGTCGCTGAAGCAGCAAAGACAGGTGCAGGTACAAATGTAATTGCAGGTCTTGCATTAGGAATGAGAAGCACATACCCTACAGCAATATTGATTGGAGTTGCTATATTCGCAGCATATTATTTTGCAGGAGTTTATGGAATTGCAGTTGCAGCTTTAGGAATGCTTTCTGTAACTGCGATGATTGTTGCAGTTGATTCTTATGGACCAATAACTGATAATGCAGGTGGAATTGCTGAAATGGCAAGATTGCCAGCAAAAGTAAGAAAAGTTACTGATGCACTTGATGCTGTGGGTAATACAACAAAGGCTGTTACAAAAGGATTTGCAATTGGATCTGCTGCATTAGCTGCATTGTCTTTGTTTGTTGCATATGCAGAATCTGCACAATTACAAGTTATTGACATATTGAAGGTGAATGTAGTAATTGGATTGTTTGTTGGTGGAATGATTCCATTTTTGTTTTCATCATTTTTGATGAGAGCAGTTGGAAAGGCAGCATTTTCAATAGTTGAAGAAGTTCGAAGACAATTCAAGACAATTAAAGGAATTATGGATGGTAAAGCTAAACCAGATTATGCGGCATGTGTTGATATAACAACGAAAGCTGCATTGAAAGAATTTGTTGTTCCAGGAGTGATTGCAGTTTTAGCACCATTAGCAGTTGGATTTCTACTTGGAGCAGAAGCTCTGGGTGGAATGTTGGCAGGAAGTATTGTTACAGGATTGTTGATGGCAATAATGATGGCGAATGCAGGTGCGGCATGGGATAATTCTAAGAAATTTATCGAAGCAGGTAACTTTGGTGGAAAAGGTTCTGAAGCACACAAAGCAGCTGTTGTAGGTGATACCGTTGGAGACCCTTACAAAGACACGGCTGGACCAAGCTTAAATCCTTTAATAAAAGTAATGAATATGGTTGCTCTTTTAGCAGCTGTTTTAATAATAAAGTATTCGTGGTTGGGATAAATGTATAGAGTAATGACAATTGAAGATACAATTAGAGTACCCCCTGAAAAGTTTACAATGAAGTCTCGGGATGCAGTCAGGCAAGCACTATCTGATAAATATGAGTGTTTGATTGAACCCAAGCTTGGTGTTGTTTTGATGATTATAAATGTTGACAAGATTAGCGAAGGAAAGATATTCCCAGAAGATCCTGGTATACATTACCCTGTTATTTTCAAAGCTTTGGTTTACAGACCAGAAATACACGAACTAGCTTTTGGTGAAGTAGTCGACAATACAGAATTTGGCTCATTTGTACGAGTCGGTCCACTTGACGGATTGGTTCATATTTCACAATTAATGGATGATTATGTGAGTTTTGACAGCAAAAATTCTTTATTCTTAGGAAAGGAAACCAAAAAGACTTTGAAAGAAGGAGATCTTGTCAGAGGAAGAGTAATTTCAATTTCTTGGGAAGAAGGGAATAAGATTGGATTAACAATGAGACAACCTCTTCTTGGCGCTCTACAATGGATAGAAGCTGATAAAAAGAAACAATTAAAAGCTACGAAAGAGAAGTGATTGAATGGCTAAACGATTGCAGGTCTGTAGAAATTGTAGACGATTTACAAGCGAAAAAGTATGTGAATTTTGCAAATCTACTAATCTTTCTACAAGTTGGAAAGGATTGGTTGTTATTACAGATGCAAACAGTGAGATGGCTAAACTTCTAAACATAGTTGAACCAGGTCGTTATGCAATTTATGTAGAGTGATTTTATGGAATTAACAATAGTTACAGAAAAGGAAAATCCATTTTTCAAAAGAAAGGATTTGGAAGTCAAAGTAAAACATACAGGAAATTCTACACCATCAAAAGTTGACTTGACAAAAGAACTCGCGACGAAATACAGTGTTGATAATTCACAGGTTGTTATCAATTACGTCTCTTCACAGAGAGGAATTGGGGAAACATTCATAAAATGTAAAATTTTAAATGAGAAACCTAAGGAAGTTCCGAAACCACAAGAAGTAAAAGGTGAGCAAACTGAAACACAAGCTAGTCCAACAGCATAAATATTATCTGATTAAAGAGGGGAAAGTTGAAAGAACTAGACGATACTGTCCACGATGCGGAACATCTATCTTAGCTCAACATAAGAATCGACTTACATGCGGTAAATGTACATATTCAGAAATTTTAAAAACAAATTAACTATTCAACAAATTCTACTCTCGTAGTTTTTTCATCCTTAACAATTTTTACTCTAATTTTTGGATTTTTTTCAGACCAAAACTTTTCATTAAGTCCCTGTGAAATTTTCAAATTATCATCCTTGAATTTTTCTCTAATTATTTTTGCAAATGCACTTTGTCTTTTCCAAACAGGAACTTTTTTCAATTCTTTTCTCAGATTTAACTTGACTAATTTTTCTTCTGCCATAATTATACCTTAATTCTAGTTCTTCTCCATCTTTTTATTGATGTTATTTGTATTCTTCTTCTCCTTGCCTTTTTCATTCCAAATTTTCTTATGTCTGCCCATCTTGGAGCATTCTTTACTTTGTGAATTCTCGCAAGTTTTATCTTCTTACCAACTGTTTTTCGGCTCATTTAACCAACTTTCGTAATTCTTTGGATTTTTCAATCGCTATATCAAAAATTTCTTCCAATCTATCAAATTCTATTCCACTATATCCTTGTTTTTGTATTGCGCAAATCTTATCATCTTCTCTAACTGCAATTGAAAGTTTCGTTTCTATGATTGGTTCTTCCTCTTTTGTCGGATCCAAAAATAATTTGTCACCTACCTTGCATACAGAAACTGTTACAGGTTTGTGTGCAATAGGTAATTTACCTTCACGTTCACCTTTTATGATCTTTCCTTCTGCATCAAGCTTTGGCATTCTTGCACTTAAAAGAGCTGAAATTGCTGCTAATGCAGCTGCATCCAAAAGATTACCTTGATTGTCAATTATATGAATGTCGATGAAAACACTCCAGCATTTTTCACCAGGCGTGATAATAAGTTTTTCCATTTCAATTGTTTTTGATTCTCTAATTCCACGATCAACAATTCTCGCAAGTTCGATTGCATTTTCACTAGGTGGACCTGATTCGAAATCAGGTGATGCCAATGGTGTAAATTCTGCGCCTACTGACAGCACTCCTTCATTCGGCGTATCAGCAAAAGGTGTTCCAACACCCATTTTCACTCCAACAAGAACTTGTGTATTTCCCAATCTAATATGAGTAGACCCTTCCGCCTTTTCTATCACATTTTCCTTAATCTCAATATTTCTAAATTGCGTAAATTCTCTTTTGTCAACTCTTTTATTATTCTGTATCAATTCTAATGCGTATGTTTCCATTATTCTTCACCTTTGTATTTTTCTAATAATGCGACTTTTTGCATTTCATAAACTTTCTCACATGTTTCTTTCGCCATTTTTACAAGTTTCATAACTTCCGCCTTTGTCAAAACACCATCCATCTGAAGTAATGTTACAAGATTTTTTGTTGGCATCATTGCAACTGCTACATCAGCTTCTGAATTGTTGTCTTCTATTCCATTCAAATCAACAATCAATGTTCCATTTATTTTTCCAACAGAACATGCTGTGACCAAATCTCTCATTGGTATGCCTGAAGATGCTAATGCAAGTGTTAATGCATTAATTCCCGTTACTCTTGTGCTACCATCAGCTTCTATGATTTCAATAAATCCATCAACAGTTGATTTCGGATAATCGTCCAAAAATAATGAAGGTTCCAATGCAAGTCTTATGACTTTGGACAATTCTGTACTTCTTCTGTCCTGTCCTGGAGATTTTCGATCATCAACAGAGAATGGTGCCATGTTATATCTTACACGTAAAATTCCTCTTTGTGATTCTTGCATATGCCTAGGGAAAACAGGTCTAGGTCCATGGACAGCTGCCAGTGCAGTTGTGTGACCAAAGCTAACTTGTGCAGATCCATTCGCACTCGTAATGTTCCCAACATTCATTTTAATTTCTCTAGGTTGGTCTGACGTTCTTTTATCAGTTCTTATCCCGTCGATTATCAATTCAATATCAGATTTCTTTCCCATTTTATACACCTAACATTTTTTCAATTTTTTCTGTCAATCCGGTAGTATGCGAATCTCTTTCGATTGTGAGAATTGCTTCAATAGCTTTATCCTTTTCATCTCCTCTTATCCAAACCCATCCATTCTGACCCGCAATTATTTCGCATCCTGTTTTCGTTTTAATCATTGATATCATACTTCCTTCCTTTCCAATTAATCTTGGCACTTTCGATGGTGTAATCTTCATTGTAATTCCGCCGCGTAATTTTCTTGATTCGAAATCTCGCATTGAAAGTTGTATTGTTTTGTTTCTAGTAACACGAGATATTTTTCCAAAAACAACATCGCCTATATCAAAGTACCTGCTCAAATCGCTTCTCTTATCGACAAATTCATCGATCGCTTCGCTCAATGGTAAGAATGCCGAATATGGTGAATTTATTTCAACAAACCATCCTGAAAGTTCAACTTCTTCAATAACACCCAAAATTCTATCACCAAATCTTGGAAGATAAACTCCCGCCAATGGAATAACTGAAATTTCATTTTCGTTAATTCGTGGCATACCTAAGAATTTCGAGAATACTTTCTCTCCTTCTTCATAAACACCCATTCCAAGTTTCCTACCTTTTCTTTCTTCTAGTTCATCTCCCGGTAAAACAACTTCTCTTGAACTCATACATCTTCCCTCTTTAATATTTTTGATTCAAAACTACCATGAGTTAGATTCGAAAGTTTTTGAATAAAATCATCCATGACTCCTGCAAGCATTTCTATGCTAACTTGCAATGAACCATCATTCAACCATTCTTCACTCAATAATTTTCCAGCGGATTTGACTACTGAAAATGACTTTCCAGCAACTTGTGGTTGGATTTTGACTTGAATTGTAACTTTTTGGAATCTGATCGGTATCAATGGCTTGATCGCAGGAATTACTTTTTCAACTTGGGCTTCTGCATCAATAAAAGGATCAATGTTCACACCAGCTTGGTGCATCGCATTCAATATTCTTTGTTCTGGATGAGGCGTATTTGTTTGAGGGTTTATTCCTCTTTTCGAAATAATTGACGCAACTAGGTTTCTTTTCTGTTCGACCATGGCTTTTCTCTGTTCTGTGGTTATTTGTATTTCCCCTTCTTTCAAAATTTTCGGAGCTATCTTCGCTACATCAGTTGTCCCGAAGGCTTTCTGTAGTTCACTGTCAGCCATAGTTTCTGCAGCCTTAACATCCTTGTAAACTGTCGGATATGCAAGTATTTCTTCCATAGAAACCGCCTTACCGCTCTTAAAATCCATCGCTTTATTAGGATCTACAAGCAGTTCAAACCTTTGGTTCGAGTAATTCAACCTCGCTATTACAGCCTTTTCTATACTTACCGTCAACAGAATCACTTATAATTACAATCACTCAATATAGTACATTAATAGGATTTAAATAGCTTTTGATAAATCATTCACTTTAATGATTTAGCGTATTCTTCACTTACTTTTTTGAATCTACCATCCTTTCGTATAACAGCCATGTCAGTTACAATTTCTCTTTTTTCCTTGTCGGCCTTTTCCGTCTTTTCTATAATGTCTAAAGCAATGTCAAACGCCTCTTTTTCAGTCAAGCTTTCCCTCCATTTTTGGTTTAATATCTTGTTTGCTATAACAGCACCTCTCCCAATGGCTTGTGCTTTCCATTCAAACAATGTTCCTGAAGGATCGGTTTCAATCAAATGAACCCCTGTTCTGTCAACACCACCCAAGAGCATTGATACACCAAAAGGTCTCAATCCACCATATTGTGTTATAAGTTGCATTCTATTTCCAATTACCTTACCGATATTCCAAACGTCGATTGGTTCTTCGTATGTTATTTTGTGCATTTGTGCCTTGACTCGGATCATTTGTGAGAGTGCACGTGCATCAGCAATGAAACCAGCTGCTACGGCTGCCATGTGATCGTCAATTTGGAAAATCTTTTCAGTCGCATCCGACACGATCAATTTACCAGAAGGTTTAACAGTTGCTAAAACAACACCATCTTTGAATGTTATACCTAAAGCAGTACTTCCTCTTTTAACAGCCTCTTTTGCATATTCAACCTGGAATAATCGTCCATCTGGGCTGAACATAGCCATAGTACGATCATATCCCATGTATTCAGGCATTATATCTGGAATTCAAAATCACCTTGAGAATAAATTTCTTTCCACTATTTAAATTAATTTACATTTAAGCTTTTTATCGTTCCTGACACTTTGAGTATCTTGAAAATTATCCTACTTTCACCTAGTCTGGTTATCAATCCCAGTCCTGCGATTACTTTGGGAACTGATTTATTGTTGCATCTTATTACACCCGATTGTTCTTTTTCATTCCACAGATTTTTTACTAACCATATCGACATTTGACTAGTTCCCAATTCACCATAAAAATCTAATAATGTCGACCAAATACTTGCTTCTAAATCAGAATATGAAATTGGTTCTTCGGAAATTACTTTAAATGAAATATACCTTTCCTTCTCTCGTAATGTTGGTGAGAGGATTTTTAATTTTTCTTGTTGTTTCATTTCACTACCTTAACTCCAGGTAATATCCATTTTTTAGATTTTCTTTCTTTTGATTGTTTTAAAATATTTTCTGGAATTTTTGATGCAGAGTTTTCTCCTTCATCTAAATCTAGACCTAGTTGATTTGATATGGATATCATCACTTGTGGATCTCGCAATTCGAAATGAGAAATTGCACCAGAACACAAAATTATTGGTGCTTTGAATTTTTTAGCTAATTTGATATTGTTTAAAATATTTTTCATAATGAGATTTCTTGTACGTTTACTTGCTAGAACTATTTCTCGGAAATTTACTTCAATTGCCACATTATTTTCTGCAGCAGATTTAACTAGAACATGATTTAGTCCAGAATCATTTCTATTATTTTCAGGATGAGTTAATATGTCAACCTCTGGAGTTTCGCATGCTAATCTGTTCATTTTTAAATCCCCTCCTTGTACTAAAAGTACATCAAACATTTTCCTTCTTTCAACAAGCTTGTGCAATTCTTTCGGATGTCTTGCTTCAAATCCAAGATAAATATCAATTCCAACTTTTCTACTGACCTTCGCAATATCTTCTTTGAGTTTTTTTATTTGATCGTCATTCTCAAAATATTCGGCAAAACAAATTCCTGTATATCCAAGTTCTTTTGCAGTTGATGCCAATTGTTCTAAACTACTATGTCCACCGCTAAATGCACTGTGAACATGAAGATCGAAATATCGCATAAACTAATTTACAATTCAATGTTTTAATTCTCTGGATTTCTTTCCAGCAGAAGTCTTTCCATGAAATACTCTTTTCTTATTTGCAGGATTCAATACCCAATTAACATTCGAGTCACTGATTATTGTAGGGTGTTTAGGATCGACCATTATAATTTCGTACCAATCATCTACACCATCTGATCCAACCCAATAAGAATTCAAAACTTCCATGTTGGAAAATCTTCTTTGTGCTTTTTCTTCAGCTATCCATTGAAGTGATTTTGGAGTAAAATGAACAAGTCCTGCGTGTCGTGGTCCTCTTCCCTTTTCAGGTTTTCTTCTTCTTCGTCCACCTTTCTTAACTCTAACACGTGCAATCGCATATCCGAGTTTTGCTTTATAACCTAATTCTCGTGCTTTATCTAATCTTGTTGGTCCATCGGCTCGAACAACAACATTTTGTGTTCTCCATTCCATTAATCGGTATTTGAGTAATTCTCGTAAATTTACTTTAGGCTTCTTCCAAGTTTGCCTTAAAAATCCGTAAAACCCTTTTACCATACATTCACTTTGCAGATAAGGTTTAAATCTTTTTCCTTCCATTTAATATCTTAGGTTAAAAATGTCAGGATCCTTACTCAAAATAATAATTGGTGCTATTCTTGTTGTCGTAAGTGTGTGGTGGATTGCTCAAGGTTCTAGTTACATAGATCCTGTGAAAAGCTCATCTCTTGTAACAAGCAGACCAGCACTTGCTGATTTGATAGTTTTGGCCAATGGCGGATTGCCTCCATTTATTGCACTTGTAGGACTTTTAATTGTCTGGTTGGAATGGGATAGCTTTAAGATGCAAAAAGAAGTTGCTAAAGAAGAAAAGAAAAGCTAAACAACTATATTTATGGGAGTTCAAATATCCAGCATAATTCCTTCTAAAGAAATTGAATTAACAGATCTATCAGGGAAAAAAATAGCCATTGATGCGTTCAACACAATTTTCCAATTTCTTTCAATTATTCGAGACCGAATGACAGGAGAACCTCTGAAAGATCATAATGGAAATATTACAAGCCATCTTTCAGGATTGTTATACAGAAACATGAATTTAATTGAAGCCGGAATAACTCCTGTGTTTGTTTTTGATGGTGCATATCCGGAGTTCAAGAAAAAAACTGTGGAAGCACGTCGACGGGTTAGAGAAGAAGCAATGAAAAAATGGGAGGAAGCTGTTCGTAAAGGAGAGAAAGCGATGAAATATGCACAAGCAGCTTCTGAAATGAGTGATGAAATTTTGGAGAGTTCTAAAAAAATTCTAGATTTAATGGGAATATCTTGGATACAAGCTCCATCTGAAGGTGAAGCACAATGTTCACATATGTGTAAAAAAGGTGATGTTTTTGCAACAGGATCACAAGATTCTGATAGTATATTATTTGGTTCACCGAGACTTGCTAGAAATCTTTCAATAAGTGGAAGAAAGAAATTACCTGGTAAAGAAGTTTTTATTGAAGTCAAACCACAGTTGATAGAGTTACAGAATGTTTTGAAAATACTTGATTTGACTCGGGAACAATTGATAATGATTGGATTGTTAATTGGGACTGATTATAATGAAGGAGTAAAAGGTGTTGGACCAAAGACAGCATTGAAGTTGGTTAAAGAACACAAGACTTTGGATAAGCTTTTGTCCGCAGTTGAATTCCCAGGTGAAATAGATATCGAGAGAATTTACAATTTCTTTCTAAATCCCCCATCTACAGATAATTACAATCTCCAATCCACTACTCCTGATAAAGAAAAATTAATAAAGTTTCTGGTTGATGAACATGATTTTTCACAAGAAAGAATGGAGAAAGTTGTTGACAAGCTTTTGGAAAGTCGAGGAAAAGCGAAACAGTCCAGTTTATCCGGATGGATGAGAAAATAAATTCTAATAAAGTAAATGATTTTCATGGCAGTTTCTGAAAAAGTGGTTGAACTTGCTAAAAGAAGGGGGTTCTTCTTTGTCAGCAGTGAGATATACGGTGGCGTTGCCGGTCTTTACGATTATGGTGCGATGGGAACAATTCTGAAAAGAAAACTAGAGAACACATGGAAAAAATATTTTCTTTCTCTAAGTGATAACTTTTTTGAGATTGAAACTTCTAACATAATGCCCGAAAAAGTTTTCGAAGCATCAGGACATTTGTCAAATTTCGTAGATCCTGTAGCGAAATGTAAAAAATGCGGGACTTTTCATCGCGCCGATCAGATAATTGAAGAATTTCTACATGAAAATTTTGAAGGTAAATCTGCAGAAGAATTGACACAGATAATTAAAAAACATAATGTGAAATGTCCGAGATGTAAAGGAGAGCTAGGTGATGTTTCTGTTTTGAACATGATGTTTCCTTTAGATATTGGTGCTGGGAAAGAATCTCGTGCATACCTTAGACCTGAAACCGCACAAGGAGCCTATGTAAACTTTCTACGTCATTTTAACATTCTAAGAATGAAGTTACCATTAGGATTGGCGATAGTTGGGAAATCATATCGGAATGAAATATCTCCACGACAATTATTGTTGCGTCAAAGAGAATTCACTCAAGCAGAATTGCAGATATTTTTTGATCCAGGAAAAATAGATGAACATGAAAAATGGAAAGAAGTTGCGACATACAAACTTTCTGTTTTCTCAAACAGGAAATTGGAAGAAGTCAGTTGTGATAGTCTTGTTAAGAAATTAAAATTATCAAAGTTTTACGTATATCATCTTGCAAAAGTGCAGAAATTCTTTTTGGATGTATTGAAAATACCAAAAGCAAAATTCAGATTACGAAAATTATCTGATGAAGAAAAAGCATTTTATAACAAAATTCATTTTGATGTTGAAATTGAATTGGATGGAATAGGTTTCAAGGAAGTTGGTGGGGTTCATTATCGAACCGATCATGATTTAACCGGTCACCAGACAATCTCAGGAGAATCGCAGGAAATATTTTACAATGAAAAAAGATTTGTTCCACATGTTCTGGAAATATCATTCGGAATTGATAGAATATTTTACGCGTTATTGGAATTGAATTATGCTGAAGAAAAAGATCGAGTATTTGTAAAACTCCCACCTAATCTATCACCATTCACAGTTGCTGTATTTCCACTTGTCAGTAAGGATAAACTTCCAGAAAAGGCAATGAAAATTTATGAGGAGTTGAAAGAACACTTTGATGCTGTATATGATGAGTCGGGCAGCATTGGTAAACGATATTACAGACAGGATGAAATAGGTACTTCGTTGTGTATTACTGTTGATAATGATTCTTTGAAAGACAACACAGTTACGGTGAGAGATAGAAATACCACAAAACAAACACGAGTCAAGACAACAAAACTAGTTGACGAAATTAAAAAGTTAGTCAGCCTCTGAAAATTTTTGCAGAAGGCGGACAGATTATAAGCATGTCTTCTTCTACACCGACAATGTCACCATTGCTCGCATAAACAGTTTTTTTCAATTTTTCAACAGCGCGTTTCAATTCATTTATGTCAGTTTCTCTCATTTCTCTAATCCTCAAAAATACTACCTTACCTTCTCTTATCATATCTTGTATCTTTTCAGCATCTGAGAAAGCTTTCAAGTTTTCTACTACAACACCAACATGTCGTTCTTCTCTGAAAACATCTTCGTCAAGCTCGACTCGATCTTCCATTGGTTGTTCAGGTTGTTTCTTAAAAAGCGCCATTCATTTCACATACTAGATTTGGTTTATAAATTTAAATAATTGAATCAGGTGGTTTCGATTTTCGCAGGTTGTGATCTTACCAAATATGAAGTTGCAGAGTTTATCTTATCTTTTAAATGCGATGCTACAGCCCAAGTTCTAGCTGGGTAATACACTGCCATTCTATAAAATGGCATAAGAGGAAGCAACATTGTAGCTTCTTTTTTATCTTCTATTTCCTTTCTACGGAGAAACATGAGTGCACCTGAAACAGCTAAATCTGTTAAATAATAAGATGCCAAGTGCTTGTAATCATCCGATGATACTGCTTTCGATGCTATGTATGCGCCAAAAGGTGTTGCAGCCCAACTAGCCCATTCTAACAATGCGGATAAGCCATAAAGTTTTCCCCTAACAATCTTTGGAATTTCTTTTAGAAAAAATGGAAGTTCTTTTTCATAAGTTTCAAACGCACCTATATCCCATCTCTTTCTTTGTTTGATTAGATCCCTATATGCAGATGGAGCTTCTGTTTCTACAACCATTTGAGGAAAATATTCTGTTTTGTATCCATTCTTTTGGGCTAAAGTTGTAAGAAGAAAATCGTCACTTGCATGCGAACCATCATGTAGAGGCAAAACTTCTTCTAAAACATCTCTTCTCCATAACCCACCCGCTCCGGATATACATCTTATTTTCATTTCCCTTCTCAACGGAGCTTGAGTTCCTCTTCCCATTAGATAATCGTATTTTTGTAATTTGGTTAGAAAATTCCCTTTTCTTGGAACGACTCGTATAGCACCCATTCCTACATCTTCCTGTAGTTGATCAGTTATATAAGGAAGATTTTGTGCACTAGATTCAGTGAGTGAGGTGTCGAAATCAGTTAAAAGGAAGAATCCGTTAGTTGGTTCAGATGAACTAACTCCATCTTTAATAGCGCCTATTTTTTGACCATTGGTAATTTTATAAACAGTTCTAAATTTTGCATTTCTTCCTGAGACATAATTTTGTAATATTTCTCGACTTCCGTCTGTTGAACCATCATCTATTATAGCTACCCTTAGTTGTGGATGAGTTTCTACCAATTCATCAAAATAGTCAAGTCTTTTTAAAAATGCTTCTTCTCCACTTCTTGAGAGTTCATTGTATGCAGGGACCAAAACTTCTACTATCGCCGACATATTAATCACTTATAAGTAGTGATTTTATATATAAAGCTTACTACGTCTAGAAAGTTGAACGGATAAAATTTTAACTTAGCTCTCTTCTCTTTTGTTCGAGTACAGAAACAACATTCCAAATCTTAGTTCGAGCATAAAGGGGCATATTAGGATCGTTTGTGATTTCGTCAAGAATGTGAATTGCAGTGCTTATCTTCAATTCCCAAGTTTCACCGTTATTGCTAAGAATAGTCTTAGATTGTTCAGCAGCAGCCCTAATATTTTTAGGTACTGTTCTATCATTAATAATATCATCCAATATCCTGATCACAGGCTCAAACTCTTGCATTTCCATTTGAATCACCTTATTTCACCAATTTCCTCAATTCAGTTTCCATTTCTTTGAGTTTACCTGTTATTTTTTCTTCAGTCTTTCCAAGCGATGCCATTCTGACATCAATAGCTTCCTTGGTTTCAGCCAACTCTTTTTTCAAATCTTCAACAGGTCTGCTTACCATTATCTGTCCCGTGATTTTATAAGCTTTCTCGTTTTTCGTAGAATTCAGTTCTTCAAGTGCTTTGTTAATTTCCATAAGCTGCATTTGCATTGTTTCTTTCTGAATAAGAATGGATTGTAATTGTTGTTGGTATTGCTGGAATTGGCCTAGTATTTCCCTTGTCTGCTCTTCATTCAATTTTATCTACCCCCTCAAGCATGTTCACAGTTGAGATATAAGAGTTTATAACAGCTTTCAAATAGTTCAATTTCTTGCTTTTTATAACTATCTCGAGAACGTCATTTTTGACAGATATAGAAGTCTCAACAGTTTCATCGTTTTTGATGTCGGGCTCCATGCTTTGTTTTATCAAATTTGGTTTTGAACATTTCAGAGTAAGAACTGCTTCGTACATGAATATTGTTCCAGGAAGAAAGTTTAAATTACTTTATCGCGCTAAAACTCTTTTTACAATTTCAGGTCTCTCCTTCAAAAACACTCTACTTCCGCAATAAGGACATCTTACACGATCTTCAAGTTTTGCAATTGATTTTTTACATGCTGTACATTTATACACTTACACTACCTCTTGGAAAATATGCTTGTCCAGTGAACTTATTACCGCATTTGCCGCATAAATAGATTCCTTTGGAAACTCTTTCAGCATAAGGTAAACTGCATCTAGGACATGTATGCCTTTGTTTTTGTATCTTCTCAATATCTCTAACTAGGTCCCGAGCTTTCTTACCATATCTTGGACCAAATCTTCCTGATGAACCAACCTTTTTTGTTGCCATGAGATCACTTTAAAATTCTGAACTTTGGTTTAGTATTTACTTGTTCCAATATAGCTTTTAATTGTTCGTCTGTGATCATTGCCGGTATTTTTCCAGATTGATATAATTGCACAAGATAAAGTTCCAATTGGTTTGCAATTTCAGGTTTGACGAGCTTTATCCTTCCAAGTCTTTCTGTAGCTTCTTTAGTTAAAAGTTTTTTTAAAATAGACTTCTTCAATGCTTCCATCTTTTGCAATTCTTCAGCTTCTTCGTTCATTGTTTGTTCACTTCGTATGCTATTTTATCGAGAAGTTTCCTTCCAGCAGGTGAAAGTTTTCTTCCAACTTTGTTGGCATTCTTTTCAACCAATCCTGCAGTTTCCAATTGTTGTAAAATCTTTCTTATTATGCTCCCTGAAGATCTTCTAAAACGAGCAGGTTTGTGCCCACGTCTTTTTCTACCACCAAAATAACTTCTAAGTTTCATAACTCCTACAGAATTATCCATGTAAAGTCTTCTCAAAATTGCTGCACTTCGTATATACCAAAAATCTTCCTGTTCAGGAGGTCTTTCTTTAGGTAATCCTGACTTGACAAAATAACTCCATGCTGGCGGAGCTATACTATTCACTTTTTTCAATTCTTCCTTTAACAAACCGTTGAATTTGTGTGCATCAACTTCTCTTGCTGAAACCATACTATATCCTTTAGAATCACAATATTTTAATAGTTACTTCTTTCCCTTGTTTTTCCTGTAATTGTTGGCTATCATACAGGTTGCGAAGAGAAATCCTAGAGGAGAAATTATTGACAGAATAACTAGTATAATTGCATTTGTCTTATTCTTGGACATTCTGGTTAACCAATCTCCAAAATCCGCTGCTAAACTAATTATTGGGTTCATTTTCATCACTGTATGATCTATGTTTTATAACTTATATCTTTTCCCAGTTTTTAGAACTTTTCCAAAGATAGACTGCAATCGCTATGAAAACAATTTCCATTATAGTAGATATTAAAACAAGTGGATTGCTCATGATAATTACAGGATTAGAAAATAGTGTTATTAGTAACTTTATTGCTCCCGTATTTCCAAAAACCATATCCAAAATATTACCTATTAATAAAAGTGATACAATAGAACAGTAAATTAAAACTCCTTTACGATCTAGTTTTTTGATTTTGTTGGCCGATAAAAATGCAAGAATTGCAACAATTAGTGCGATTATCCCCAGAATAGGAACAAAGTTTAAATTTTTCTCGACACCTGAAAATATATCAAGCCTAATAGTTATTCCGAACTGCGTTATAGGGAGTACAAGTAACCCAAATATGATGTAAAGTAAGGATGTATATCCCACAACAGGTGCTACAATAGCGAGAACCGCTAATATCATGTACAAAATACTTACAATACGGATGAACCAGGATATGATAGCTATATTTTTATAATCTCGTCGATCATCGGGCATTATTCATTATTTATCAGATTTCACTTATAAGGATACCTATAAACTTTTCTGCAGTTTAAACATATCACCCTGATTGATTTTGTTTTCTTATCGAGACGAACTTGACTGGTGATTCCTGGTTTTAGGAGAGTATCACAGTTTTTGCAGAATTCTCTTTTCTTGTCTTTCGATAATCTGACGTTATATCGTAATCCTATTTTTCTTGCAAGTTCGACATAACGTCTACTTCTTTCAGGATGATGTTTGAATTCTTTGTCTGCTAGGCTGAATAAAATTTCTATCCTTTCTTTTGCGATTTGTTGTTGCCACTCAGGTTTTTGGGAACGATGCATAAATTTAATTTGATTTGAAGAATTAAATGGGGTCGACGAGATTTGAACTCGTGTCTCAAGCGCCCAAGGCTCGAAGCCTAGACCAAGCTAGCCGACGACCCCCTGTAAAATGATTGATCTTATTATTTTAAATTAATGGGAGAGCTGGGATTTGAACCCAGGCGTTGCCCACTCTGTACCATACCCCAAGGGCAAATACTAGACCAAGCTATATGACCCTCCCAACAATATTTGATTGTAAACTAATTCTTTATATATGGTTAATGAAACACCTGTCACCATAATTACTGAAACAATTGTTGGAAGAAATAAGGATGATTATGAAAAATTCGGAAACATAGCAACTGGATATATCGGAAAACATATCGTAGGTACAGGCGAAGATGCACATCTCACAACAAAGGTATTTCTTGATTTGTTGAAACCGCATGTAATTCTTGTTGCAGGTAAGCGCGGTTCAGGCAAATCCTATTCTGCATCTGTAATTCTTGAAGAATTCTTTTCTCTCCTAGAAGAATTCCGACAAAAAATGTCATTTGTCATATTTGATCCAGTTGGGATTTATTGGAGCATGAAATTCCCAAACGATTCACAGGTAAATTTATTGAATGAATGGAATCTTGAACCGAGGGGATTTAACAACGTCAAAGTTTACGTCCCAGAAAAACAAGTTGACGAATATCGTGAAGCAGACATACCTATTGATGGAACAATTAGTATATCCTTGAGTGATTTGACTGCAGAAGATTTGATACTTGCGTTTAATTTGGAAAGAACAAGTGAACTCGCAATCACATTGGAGAAAAATTTCAATACTTTACAAGAGTCAAAAATTTTGTTTGGAGTGGACGATGTCATTGATGTAATAGAATCTGACACAAAAGCGAAAAAGGAAACTAAAGATGCATTGACAAGTTTGTTGAATGTACTCTCGCAATGGGGTGTAATTAAAAAAGAAGGTGTTAAAATCAGTGAATTAATTAAACCAGGCGAAGTTGTTGTTTTTGATTTTTCACGAATGAAGTCACAAGAAGTTAAGACACTGGTTGCAGGATTGTTCACAAGAGAAATTTTACACCTTAGAATTCTTGCAAGAAAAGAAGAAGAGATTGAGAAAATGATGGGCGATAAAGCGAAAATTAAATTTCCATTGACATGGCTGGTTTTTGAAGAGGCCCATAACTTTTGTCCATCGGATAAAGAAACAAGTTCAAGTGCAGATATAAAAAGAGTTGCGAAAGAAGGAAGAGAACCGGGAGTTGGATTAATCACAATTACTCAAATGCCTAACAAAATCCATCAAGATGTTCTATCACAGACTGATGTTGTAATTTCATTTAGATTAACAAGCAGAGACGATTTGCAATCACTCCATTCTGTAATGCAAACCTATGTCCAGGAAGATTTGGAGAAGTACATCAATCGTTTACCGAGAACTTCCGGTTCAGCTATCATCCTTGATGACAATTTAGAAAAAATATTCACAGTAAGAATCCGTCCAAGAGCTAGTCATCATTCTGGTGGAACAGCTGTTTTGAGATAATGAAATATATTAAAAGATGATCCGAAAGCCATATAGCTTTATATACTCAGATTTAAAAATAGATAATATGAAAGGAATTTCTGCAGTAATAGGCGCGTTAATCGTGCTTATTATTACAATAGTGCTAGGTGGTCTAGCATATACATACATAGTAGGGACAACACAACAGAGAATTTCAAACGTTCTATCAGTTGATCCAGCTACATCAGTATGCGTTGATGCACCAGGAACAGGTACAGATAGGCTTATTGAAGTTGGAATTAAAAACGATGGGACAGCAGCGGTTCAATGGTCCACAATAAAGATATCAGGTAAATCGCCAGGTGGAGCAACTTTAACAGTTGATCAAGGATCTGGAGCAACAGATAATTGCGAGAATGCAGGTCAACTTGGGGCTAGCTCTATAGGGGTTTGTGATACAGACGGACCAACAGCAGGTAACCAAGGTTTTACAGATGCTCAACCAGGTGTTAACACAGTAATAATTACTGCCGGTGCAAGTAGTGCACAAGGATTTGTAAGTTGCCCTTAAAGTTTTTAACATTTTTTTTATTTTCTTAATTTAAAATTCTAGTTACAGTGCCGATTCCCTTAGTTTTACCTTCTCTAAAAACAAATCTATCTCCTTCTTCCAAATAATGTGGTGAGTATTTGAAAACAAATTTGATTTTTCCATTTTCTCCGGATTTTAGATAATCCTTTTGAAGAAGCTCAGCTTTAGCAGATTCTCCAACTGTGAAAAGATGGATTATTGGTTCGTATCCGTTTGTTATTCTGGTTGGATGTGTCAAAACAAGCACTTCAGCTTCAAAACTTTTTACAGGTTTAGGATGGATCTCCTCGGAACATAATATCATTCCTCTTTTTACATCATCCGAATTAATTCCTCTAAGTGCAACTCCAACAACAAATCCTGTATCGGCTTCTGCAAGTCGATGATAGTGCATTTCTATGCTAGCTGCTTTGACTTTTTTCATTTTTCCGGCAGGATCAGGCCCTAGCAATAATTCACTTCCCGCTTGCAGTCTTCCTTGTTTTATTGTTCCTGAAACAACAGTTCCTACACCAGAGACATTATATATTTTATCAACAAACATCAGAAATGGTTTGTCTAAATTTCTTCTTCTTTCAGGTAAAGACAATAAAAGTTTGTGTAATATATCATATCCTTCCAAAGTTACAGCAGATGTTTTAATTATTGGAACAATCGTATCTAATTTATCAATAACAACATTCAGATCTCCAAGATCTTTTATCAAATACGGAATTCTCCCGACATGTTTCAACAATTCTTCCATTTGTAATTCAGTTTCTTCAATTTTCTTTTTACCAACTTTATCAATTTTTGTCATGCAAACTATAACAGGTAAATTAATCGCAAGCAATAATCCCAAATGTTCTTTCGTCATGTTCATTACCCCATCATCACTTGCAACAACTAACAATCCGTAATCAATATCCTGTCCAACCACACCACGAATTGCAGTTCTTAGAAATCCTTCATGACCAGGTGCATCAACGAAACTAATAAGTTTATCGGATTGTTCAACAACTCGACTTCTTTCTTTTTTATCAAGCGGGTTTTTCAAATGTATGGCTTTGTTTTCTTTGAATCCCATCAATGCGTAATGCAAATCAGCTGATAGATTTCTTTCAATCTCGTGAGGTAATGTATCTAAGAATAACCAATTTTTTAACTCTGTATCAGGTTTTCCTGTCATCAAAGTCCCGATTAATGTTGATTTACCGTGATTGACATGCCCTGAGCTTGCAATAACTATATGCGATTTAAATCCATTCGTTGATGCTCTGTTGATTATAATCTTTCCAATTACTCCACCATTATCTGGGAATTTTTCTATTTTTGTAACTTTGGCACTATTTTCAGATGCAACAACTTTCAAAACATTCAAAGTTTCCTCAAATTCCAATTCATTCAAACTTTTAGATTTTCCATCGTCATCAATACCAATAACATAGATAGCAGTACCTTTACCAATTTCCAAAAGATATTTCATTTGAGAAGCCAAATGTTGTTTTTTATCTTCTTTCAGATGGGTGTTACTGCTTAATTTTTCTTTGAATTCAATGTTCTTGTTTTCCTTACTTGGTATTACTGACATACAGTTTATTAATCAAGTTGTCTTTTATAAAGTTTCTACATACTCATTCAGGAAAGATTTGGCCCACACACCAAATCACAATTATACCCAGTATAAGGAGGCCTATTTGGAGAAGAGATTTGTTCATTTCCTTTTCTCTATGTGTTTCAGGGAGCAGATCAGTACTTGCGATGTAAATAAATCCGCCTGCTGCAATTGCAATGAAGATTGCTTTCAAATTTTCAAATAAAGGAAGATAATAAAATCCTGCTAGTACTCCAATTATTGCAGTCATTTGAGCAATCAAACTATAGATTATAATTTTTGATTTAGTGAATTTGGAATGTAGCATTACAGCAAATTCTCCTATTTCCTGTGGTAATTCATGAAACAAAACAGCAAGAGATGTTGTTATTCCCAGTCTGACATCCACAAGAAATCCGGCAGCTATAATCAGTCCATCAATGAAATTATGTAATGAATCACTAATGGTAACGAGATATCCCACAGGGTGCGGATGCGCATCTTTTTCAGAAACATTTTTACCATGCCAGATATGTTCGATAGAATGATGGTGATACCATAAGAGTGTTTTTTCCAAGAGGTAGAATGTGATTATTCCAATTAATGTGTAAAATAGGGCACTTTCAACTTGTATTTCTTCAATGGCTTCGGGTAAAAGATCAAGAAATGTTGCACCAAGAAGCGATCCAATTGCAAAAGTAATCAAATATCTTGAAACTATTTTGGCCCATTTCTGACGATATATCAGAAGAAGACCGCCAGTTATACCGATAAGACTTATAATGAATACAGTTACGAGTGCAATAGCTAATACCATACGATAAATTAAACGTTTAAGATAATATCTGTTCCATAATAGTCTATGGCAAAACAAGGATATCCGCAAATGGGAGAATTGGTTATTTGTACTGCGAAAAAGATTAGTCAGTTTGCTGCATGGTGTTCTCTTGACGAATATCAAAATCTCGAAGGTATGGTTCATATATCAGAAGCTGCGGGAAAATGGGTACATGATATCAAGAAATTTATCAAACCCAACAAACAATATGTTGCGAAAGTCGTAAAGGTCGATGTTGCTGCAAATGTAATAAACCTGAGTTTGAAACGTGTTTCTAAAAGCGAAGATAGAAGCAAGTGGAATGATTTCAGGAAAGGACAACGAGCAACGGGGATTTTAAAAGTTATTGCGAAGGAACTTGGTATATCGCTTGATGACGCCTATCAGAAGATAGGATTTAAGTTGCAAGAAGAATTTGGTGATCTGTATTCAGGTTTTGAAGAAATAGATAAATCACCCGACTTGTTGGAGAAATTAGGAATAGATGAAGACTTGCGCGAACCAATTATTAAAATTCTTGAGAAAACTTTTATCGAAAAGGAATTTGAAATAAAAGCTGAAGTTCAAATGCTCTCTTATGAGAGTGACGGTGTAGACAGAATAAAGAAATTATTGGAACTTTTAGAAAAGAACGGTATATCCGTTTCCTATATATCCGCACCAAAGTATCGATTGGAATTGAAAACGAAAAATCCAAAGACAGATACCAAGAAATTCGAACAGGAAATACAAAAAGTGATTGATGAAGCTGGTAAACTTAATGTCGACATTAGTTATAGTATGATACAATGAAAATCCAGAAATGTGAAAATTGCAAAACTTATACTTTCAAGGAAATTTGTCCTCAATGTAACAATAAAACAAAGAATCCAAACCCACCAAAGTATTCGCCAGATGATATTTATGGGAAATATCGAAGATTGGGTAAATTGGAAAACAATTTAAATAACAAATAAAACAAAATAAGAGATATGTCAACAACTATTCATGAGTTTGAAAAGCCAAAATTGAAAAATCCTATGTTTATTGAAGGATTACCTGGTATAGGTCATGTGGGGAGAATAGCTGCGCAGTTTCTTGTTGAAGAATTGAAAGCAAAGAAATTTGCTGAATTGTTATCATCTCATTTTGCACATTATGTTCTATTGCAGCAATCATCTTCGGTTCATTTATTGAAGAACGAGTTTTATTATGTGAAATCAAAAGGAAAAAATCAAAGAGATTTAATTATTTTGATTGGCGATTCTCAGAGTTTAGATCCAGAAGGCCATTATGAAATTGCGCATGAGATTTTGAATTACGTGAAAAAATTTGGAGTTAAGGATATGATAACATTGGGCGGACTAGGAATAGGTGAAGTCAAAGAAGCTCCGAAAGTTATTGGTGCTGTAAGCGATGAAAAATTACACAAACAATATAAGAATCTTGGAATAGAGTTTGATGCAGGAAATAAGGTTGGTACTATAATTGGTGCTTCGGGATTGTTATTGGGATTGGGAAAAGTTTATGGAATGGATGGAATATGTCTTTTAGGTGAAACTTCTGGATATCCAATTCTTCCAGATCCAAAAGCTGCAGAAGCAGTGTTGAATGTATTGATTAAAATTCTGAGTGTTAGATTGGATATGAATAAACTTGAGAAAAAGGCAAAGGAAATGGAAGACTTTATCAAGAAAATAGAGGAAATGCAGAGAAAAGCAATATCCCAAATGATGCAACAACAGGCACCTCCTAAAGGAAAAGAAGGCGGCGAGGAACTAAGTTACATCGGATAGCTATTTCTAAAAGTTTAAAAGTGTTCTGTAACAATAAGATATTCATGTCAACGAAGCTTTTGATGCCAAAGGAAGAATATTTAGCTTCAGGTATACACATCGGAATGAAACAGAAGACAGACCAGATGAAAGATTTCATTTATAAAATTCGAGAAGATGGATTGGCAGTTCTTAATCTCAGTATGATCGATGAAAGAATACAAACAGCTTCAAAATTCCTAGCAAGACAGGAAAATATTTTGGTGGTTACCAGAAAAAACATTGCGTTCGACTCGATAAAGAAATTTGCTGAAGTCATAAATGCAAGAGTTGTTGCAGGAAGATTCATGCCTGGAACTTTAACAAATCCTACTTATAAAAATTTCTTTGAAGCTCAAGCTATAATTATTGTAGATCCTTTGAATGATATACAGGCTTTGAAAGAGGCTGTTAAAGCGCGTGTACCTGTTGTTGGGATATGCGATACATTCAATGAAGTTAAGGATATTGATTTGATAATCCCTGCGAACAACAAAGGAAAGAGATCAGTTGCAACAATTTTCTGGCTTTTGGCACGGGAAATATTGAAGGAACGTGGAACAATAAAATCTGATAAAGATTTCAAATTCGAAATAAAAGATTTTGAAGGAACTCCTGAAGTAATTAATTAAACTAATACTATATAATACTATGAAAGGTACTTCTTTCATCACTATTCTTCTATTCATTATTGGAGCTTTCGTTATCGTATCTATTTTGTCGCAAATTGCTCCTGAAGGAAGTTATATTTCAGAAATTTTGGGTGGAATAACCGGATCAACTGGAACTGATTCTAGGTTTCTAACTTATTGTAAATCATATCAAAATACGCCAGATGAAGATAGTTGTGTAAATTCAGTTAAAACAGTATCCACAAAATATCCTGGTGAAATTTTAAAGATATCAAAAGTGCAGATTGGTATACCATCCGAGATCAATCCATCGGAAACTAGTTTTTATGACACTTGGGCAATTGAAATACTTTTATCCAAGCGCTTCGAGATTTCAAATGGAGTTATAGCAAATAAACTTTCTGTACATGTCGATGTAAATGATCAGTCTATTTTGGCTCTTAAAGTGATCGGATGAAATTCTTGATAATACTTTCACTTTTTTTCAGTATATTAACAGTACCAACACTTTCATTGGCCTGTGGGGAATATTGTGAGGGCCAAGGATATTGCGGCCCCCTCTCTTCTTGTTTTTACAATCCATCTACAGGTAATTTCTTCTGTGGTCCTGATTCAAGCTGCGGTTATATTTATCCCACACCTTCTTATGGGACTCCTTATGGTTATCCAACTCCTTCATATGGTACACCGGCTTATGGAAGTCCGTATAGTTACCCCACTCCTGTATATTCAACACCAGTAGCTGAATGCGGTAATGGAATTTGTGATAGCGGAGAATCTGCAACAAGTTGTCCTAGCGATTGTTCACCTTACTTATATCCAACGCCACCATCGGACACAACCCCGCCTACAATAAGCAATGGGCAACCTATAGGAACTGTTAACACTAACCCTACTACAATTTCGGTTAGTACGAATGAAATAGCCACATGTAAATTTGGTTTTAATTTCGGCGATTCTTACGACGCGATGCCTTATGTATTCTCTTCGACAGGAAGTGCTTCGCATTCGAGTTCAATTGCTACTTCTGACGGGTCATATACAATTTATGTAAAGTGTAGAGACTCATTGGGAAATACAAATGGCGTGCCATACACGATAAGTTTTACTAAAACAACACCCGATACAACTCCACCTACGGGTTCAATAATAATTAACAATGGTGTTACTTCCACAAATACGTTATCAGTTACGCTTGCATTATCGTGTTCAGATTCTAGCGGATGCAGCCAAATGAAGATTTCCAACACATTCTCCGGATTGAGTTCTGCAATTGCTGAATCATACACGACTTCAAAATCATGGACGCTTCAATCTGGATCAGACGGATCAAGAGAGGTTTATGTTGTGTATCGTGATAACGCCGGTAACTGGATGCCTGATAATTCGGCTGTCGCAGACACAATTGCTCTGAGCACTGTAACTTATCCCACTCCATATTCTTATCCAACTCCTCCAACCTGTACTCCTAATTGGTCATGTTCTTCCTGGTCACCAACTACATCATCGCAGATATGTGGGGCGACATTCACACAAACAAGAACATGTACAGATCTTAATAATTGCGGTACAACTTCAGGCAAACCGTCAACTTCCCAGCCTTCTACAGGCTCATCATGCGGTTATTCTAGTCAGAGCTGTATCTATTCTTCGATAGATGGCAATTATATATGTAGCCCCTCGCCTGGCGAAGGTTGTAATGATGCAAATTCTTGTACAACAGGAGATGTATGGAAAGTTAGTGGAAGTTCGCTGATCTGTTCCGGAAATCCAATATTATGCAATGCACCTCCGGCAAATATATGTATAGATTCAAACACACTTAGGACATATACTAGTCCAGGTACATGCGGCGCTGGAGCATGCAGTTATTCGTCAACATCTATCACCTGCGCCAATGGCTGTTCGAACAATCAATGCAATCCCACACCAGGAGATACCTCTCCGCCTGTAAGGTCGGCCGGTCAGCCATCTGGAACAATATCTACAACTACACCAACAATGTCGCTTGCAACAAATGAAGCGGCTACATGCAGATATTCATCTTTGTCGACGCTCGCTTACGATGATATGACAGGAGTATTTCAAACAACAGGAGGAACAACTCATTCTCATTCATTGAGCTTGTCGCAAAACAGCTACACATTCTATGTGAAATGCAAGGATTCTGCAAACAACAAAAATACTGATAATTATCCGATATCGTTCACAATTAAAGTTCCAGATACAACACCACCAGACACAACAATAACTTCCGGGCCGTCTGGAACTGTATCTTCTACGACAGCAACATTCACTTATACAAGCACAGAAAGTGGAAGTACTTTTAACTGCAAACTTGATGGAGGTAAATTTTCATCATGCCCTTCAACTGGAATAACATATTCCAACCTGGCTCAAGGAGTTCACACATTCGAAGTAAATGCCACTGACTCGGCGGGTAATCCAGATCTTACACCTGCGACAAGGACATGGACTATATCTAATACGCCTGTGCCTCCACCAAAATCTTCCCTGTCTTTAACACAAATCAATGGATTAACCGTTTACAGTTCTACACACCCGACAGAATATTCGACCATGGTCACAACGACCGGCATTAAAATAAATTCCTCAATAAAATATCGCGAAGTAGCTTATAATGAATTTTACTTATTGTTTGACAAAACACCAAGAGTTATATTGTCCTTCAAGGATGATGCTACAGGCAGATCAGTGGTACCTTATGATTCAGGTACTTCACCAAAGATTTTCTCTTCCTCGCTAGTTACAAATATCAATCTCAAGGAATTTTGCCCTTCGGCTGAATCAGGATTGTCTAGTCCAACATCTGTGATTTCACAAGTCAGCGGAGTGACAGCATATTCGCATGAAATAAAGTCAGCAATTTACTTATCAGGATTAAATGGATTCAGGATAAATTTACCGATTACTTATGAAAGTGTATCGTACAGCAGTTTCTATATATTTTTAAATTCAACTCATGCAATGATAGGATTTTCTGATTCCGCCACAGGCAAAATTTTAATCAATGGTGCGCTGTCGACAAGTTTTAGTTTTAATGAAATATGTCCGAAAGATGTAACGGTGTCTAAGCAATTGAAAGACTATCCGAAATTCTTGTTCACGAATAATGTTATAGATGCGATAGTTGTAAGCGGTTCTGGTAGCAATGCCCAGGAAAATTCGGTGACGGTTGATGTGGCAAACAGTTTGGGAATTTCAACAAAAATAGATTTGCAAATCAGTGAAGTGGACAAAGGTAAAAATTTAATCCTTGTAGGTACTCCGTGCACCAACTCGCTGATTGCTGAATTGTCTGCTAAAGGAATATTTAGATATAGTTGTGAAAATTGGCCTGGAGAGAATTTTGGTATATTAGAAATTGTTGACAATGCATTTGTCAGCGGTAAAGTCGCTTTAATAGTTGGGGGAACAAGAATTGAGGATTTGCAATTAGCGGGAGCTGTATTACGAAATTATGCGACATTGTTAGGTTCGTCAAGCGTTAAAGCCGTCAAAACAACGGGGACCTCGGTCAATGATGTGGTTATTTCAACTCAATTGCCGACACCGACAAATAAATTAATAGGGCCTTCGTTGGATGAGATATCAGGACAATTTGAATATAGAGGAATTATTTATAACTTTCATACAACTACAACGACATCTGAAAATAGTATAGAATATAGATACATTTTTGATAAAACTATTAGTGATGTTGATTTTAATTTTGTATCACCAAATATTGTTAGTTATCAAAATCCGGTTAAAGTGAACGTTGCAGGCAAAGAGTTTTCAATAGTTGCAATTCCAACACCAGCTTCATTCACGGCCTTAACAGCAACTGTCAAAACTTTGAGTGATGGAGAATCAATGACTGTAGGGGACTTGACGTTCAAGGTAGTTCAATCATACCCTTTAGCTAAAGCAAATATTGAGATCATTGATCCAATAGGTGTTAGAGTTGCATTAGGCATTAACACAGGTACAACAGAATCCGTTTCATACGGAGGTTCTACATACAATTACAAAGTGTTGAGCTCTTCAGCTACAGCTTCCGGAGTAGCTGGTTACAGCCAGTTGCTTGTAGGAAAGGGTGACATCGAAAAGACGTTCGACGGATCAACACAGGCAATAATTCAAGAATGGGGTCCTAGTTGGAGTATATCAGGTATTTTTGCAACGGCGGGAAGAATACAATCAGGCGACTTTATCAAGATCACAAATGAACCGATCAAGGAAACTTTCAGTGAATACGATCTTAATAAAGATCATAAAATAGACGGTAATGATATGTCTATTTGTTTTAGATGCTATGGAAAATACAATTCCTTTTATGAATCCACTAGTTGTGAGCTATGTGATTATAACGGCGATCATAAAATTGATGATAATGATATAGAAATTTTAGCAAAGAGAATACCCCCACTATTAAGTTTTACTCAACATCATCCTCAGGTAGGGAAATCTGGTACTATATTTACAATTAATATTGTAATCCAAAGTTTCAATTCTTTGAATTCTGTTGTAATGCAGATTATTCTTGATGGTCGAATAATAGATTCTATGACACTTTACGATGATGGTTTTCACGGAGACGAAAATCCTAATGATAATAAATATGGAAATATGTGGGATTCTTCTAACAGACCCAGCGGGAGTTATTTACTAAAAATAATAGCCAAAGATTCAGAAGGAAATACCGCAGAAAGTTTATCAAAAACAGGTCCTTTAATATTTTCTGAAGAAATATGTGAACCAGTTTTAATAAACGGAAATGCCGCCAACAAAATTGATGTTGTGCTTGTAGCTTCAATGTATAATGAAAATGAACTTGATAAGTTTAAATCATATGTCGTACCAAAAGTAATCGAAGGACTGACTGCAGTAGAACCTTTTAAATCTAATAAGGAAAAGTTCAATTTTTATTATGTTGCCTTACCTACCACACTAAATTGTGAAGGGCAGTGCTCCTCACTAGCCATAAGAAATAGCAATTTCTGCAGTCAACGCGATCAAATTATAAATCTTGGTCCTGGTCAACCAACTTATGCGAGTATAGGGGGATATTTCGCAAGTGTAAACACTGATTTTCTAGAAAATTCAGATGGGGTAAATGTTTTCAATAAAGCTCTCCTTCATGAATTCGGCCATTCTTTTGGAGATTTACGTCACGAAGGAACCGTAATTACAAATAATGAATTATATAAGGATCACTTGGAGGAAATACCAAATTGTGATGCGAATGGTTGTAGGAAATGGTGCAGCGGTGAAATTATTTATGACGAGCCCAAATGCTATGAAAAAATTACGGAAGATGAATGCCTGAAAACATTATATTCATATGATGGAGTCAATTATAATTGTAAATGGGCATTTAGCTATGAGGATAACAATATGATCTGTGAATTTCCCGATGAAAATATAAACTTCGGTTCAAATTGCATTCAAGATGCAGGTTGTTTTCACCATTGCGGTGAAACAAGCGGTTTTAGATCAACTTTTCATAACACAATAATGTCTTACACCTCCTCTATTACTAATCCAATTGCCAAGAATGCAATTAATGGATATAGTCCTGCAGCAATCCAACAACTCAACAAATTACTCAATAATTATAGATGATTATGAACAATCAAATTTTATGTGCAATGATTTTTGTTGTCTTATTTTTTGTATCCAGTGAGTTAACTTCTGCTCAAAGTAGCAGAGTTTATCTGATAGAATTAAACTATTTAAATGGAAAATTGTCACTTACCGACCTAACTGTTATACCTTTTAATTACCAATCAGATACCACTACAAATGGCTATAGTATAGAATTAATTTCCTTTGATCAAAAAATACTTTTTTCAAAGTTTTTCCAAATTCAAACTAGTGCACACGAAGAAGAATTTGATCCGCAAACAGGAACATTTGTTGTTCGGGATATAGACCTAAGCAATCAGACTATATTGCTTGAAATTCCATATTTTGCAAATGGCAATAAATTTAATCTCTATAATCCTAACAATGCTAAAATATTGGAATTTTCTGTGGCGCATTTTGCGGACGTTTGCGGTGACAGCATATGTCAGGAGCATGAAAGCTATGAATCTTGTATTGTAGATTGTTCTTCTGGGTCCAGGGATGATCATTGTGATGCAATTCCGGATGATAAATGTGATCCGGATTGTTCAAGTGATCAAGATGCCGATTGCGAGCACTCCGAATATGAAAAACAAAATTATGGTGTTTTCCTAACTGTTTTCGCGAGCGTCATGATTATTCTCATAGCTGGTTTTGCAATCCTAAAGTTGAAAGGTAAATACGATTACGACAAGCTACAGAAAAAATATCAGAAGCCATAGATGAATACGTAACAGACTCGACAAATTTATTCAGAAGTTAACTACACTCAAGTAATTTCATATCTTCGGAATATATTTTCAGAAATAGAAAACTGTATTTAAACCGAACATAAAATTTAGGTAGAAGCCCTCAAAAACACAAGATCTTGTGTTTTAAGAACTTCGGAAGCACAATTAATAACATGAAATGTCCCTACTGCAGCAGTGATGAAACAAAAGTCATTGACAAGCGACCAAGTGATAATACAACTTTCAGACGACGTAGGGAATGCGAGAAATGCAATAAGAGATTTACAACTTACGAAAGAATCGAAGAGATTCCATTAACTGTAATAAAACGAGATGGACGCAGGGAATCATTCGATCGAAACAAAATAAGACTTGGAATAATGAAGGCGTGTGAGAAAAGGCCTATAAACCAAGAAAAAATTGAAAGTGCCGTTGACCAAATTGAGAACGACTTGAGAAACATGGATACCATAGAAATAAAATCAAAAATTATTGGTGATATGGTGAGTGAAAAATTAAAGTCAATGGATGAAGTTGCGTATATCCGATTTGCATCAGTTTATAAGAAATTCAAAGATATCGAATCTTTCGAAAAAGAACTTAAGGAATTAAAGCGGGGATAAATATGGACGGTATTGATCAAAGAGTTCAATTGGTGGGGGAACAAAAGGGATTAAAGATACCAAGATTATTTACAAAACTCGGACAGAATGTTTATGATACAGTTGAATGGGAAAAAAGAACTTCATTGATAAAAAATCCTGATGGTACTTTTGTTTTCAAAATGGAAAATGTTGAAATTCCAAAATTCTGGTCGCAAACTGCATTGGATATTCTTGCACAGAAATATTTTAGAAAACGAGGAGTGCCACAATTTGATGTTGAAGGGAAACCAGTTCTTGATGCGAATGGACAACAAGTTCTTGGTGGTGAAACATCGTTAAGACAAGCTGTTCATAGGCTTGCAGGATGTTGGACATGGTGGGGAAAGAAACATAATTATTTTGCATCTGAAGAAGACGCACAGGCTTTCTATGATGAAATTGCGTATATGATGTTGTTTCAACTTGCTTCTCCAAATTCTCCACAGTGGTTTAATACAGGATTGCATTGGGCTTATGGAATTACAGGACCTGCACAAGGACATTGGTATACAGATCCGATTACAAAAGAATTGAAAATGTCACAGGATGCATATTCACATCCTCAACCTCATGCATGTTTTATTCAACCAGTTGTTGATGATTTGGTTAATAGTGGAGGAATATTGGATTTAGCAGTTAGAGAAGCAAGAATTTTCAAATACGGTTCAGGAACAGGAACTAATTTTTCAAACTTGCGAGCAAAAGGTGAACCGTTATCAGGTGGAGGAACTTCTAGTGGTGTTATATCATTTTTGAAAATTTACGATACGGTTGCAGGATCAATTAAATCCGGCGGTACAACTCGTCGTGCGGCTAAGATGGTTCTTTTGAATGTTGATCACCCTGAAATAGAAGCTTTCATAACATGGAAATCAACTGAAGAGAAAAAATTTGCAGCATTGGTTGGTGCAGGACTCGCAGATGGTTATAATGTAGAATCTGCTGGTGAACATGTTTTCGGTCAGAATTCTAATAATTCAGTTCGTGTTCCAGACGATTTCATGAATGCAGTTGTTGAAGATAGAGATTGGAATCTTACATGGCGAACAGATGGACGAGTTGCAAAAACTCTCAAAGCTCGACAACTATGGGATATGATTTCACAAGCTGCATGGGAATGTGCAGATCCAGGATTGCAATTTGATACAACATATAATGATTGGCACACATGCCCTGCATCCGGAAGACAGAATGCAACAAATCCATGCAGTGAATATGCATTTCTTGACAACACAGCATGTAATTTGGCTTCAATTAATCTCGAAAAATTCTTGGACAAGAACACAGGTATTTTTGATGTCGATGCATTCAAACATGCAACAAGATTGTGGACGATTGTTTTGGAGATTTCTGTTTTAATGGCTCAATTCCCATCAAAAGAAATTGCAGATCTAAGTTTCAAGTTCAGAACTTTAGGATTGGGATATACCAGTCTTGGATCTTTATTGATGATAATGGGAATTCCATACGATTCTGAAAAAGGTAGATCGATATCCGCAGCAATATCTGCAATAATGGGTGGTGAAAGTTATGTTACATCTGCAGAAATGGCAAGTGTTCTTGGACCATTTGAAGAATATGATAAAAACAAAGAACATATGTTGCGTGTAATTAGAAATCATCGACGAGCTGTTTATAATGCGCCAAAGCATGAGTATGAAAGTTTACATATTCCACCAGTGAGTATAGATCATCGAGTTTGTCCCGAATACATGTTGAAAGCTGCAATAGAATCCTGGGATAGAGCATTGGAATTTGGAGAAAGATATGGTTACAGAAACGCACAAGCAACATTGATTGCACCTACAGGCACGATAAGTTTTGTAATGGATGCTGATACTACAGGGGTTGAACCTGATTTTGCACTTGTTAAATTCAAGAAATTAGTTGGTGGAGGTTATTTCAAAATTGTTAACAAGAGTGTTCTTCCAACATTGAGAAATCTTGGATATTCAGATGAACAGATTCGTGATATTCTACGATATCTTGTTGGTAGTAATACTTTCGAAGGGTCTCCATACATCAACACAGCTATATTGAAGAGAAAAGGTTTTGATGATATTGATATAGAAAAAATGGAAAAATTATTACCAGGAATTTTAGATTTGTCATTTGTATTCAATCTAGCTACTCTAGGAAAGGAAACATTAGAGAAATTGGGAATAAAGGAATCACAATATTCTGCGTCTGATTTTAGTTTGTTAAGGGCGTTAGGATTCAGAGATGATGAAATTGATGCTGCAAATGAATTCATATGCGGGACACAGACTATCGAAGGGGCACCACATTTGAAGACAGAACATTATCCTATTTTCGATTGCGCAAACAAATGTGGAAAGAAAGGTGAGAGATACATTGATTATATGGCACATGTGTATATGATGGCTGCAGTTCAACCATTTTTGTCAGGAAGTATCAGTAAAACAATTAACATGCCTAATCATGCAACTGTTGATGAAGTAAAGAAAGTTTATATGGAATCATGGAAGTTGGCCTTAAAGTCACTTGCACTTTATCGTGATGGAAGTAAAATGATACAACCATTACAAGTTTTCAAAGAACAAAAAGAAGATAGAAAACCTGAAAGAAAGAAATTACCGTCTGAAAGAAATGCAGTTGCACACAAGTTCAGAGTAGGTAATCAAGAAGGATATCTACATGTAGGATTGTTCGAAGACGGAAGTCCAGGAGAATTGTTTGTAACAATGTCGAAACAAGGCAGTACATTATCAGGATTGATGGACGCATTCGCATTAACGATATCCATCGGATTACAATATGGAGTACCATTGAAAGTTTGGGTTAGTAAATTTATCAACAGCAGATTTGAACCGATGGGATGGACAGATAATGAAAACATACCTGTCGCCAAATCTATAATGGATTATATTTTCAGATGGATGGCATTTAGATTCTTACCACCAGACGATTTGAAAGAATTGGGATTACTAAATGGAGAACATATAGTTGTTACTGATAATAAAGTCGAAGAAGTTGATAATCCAAGTCAGAATGTTGCTAAATTAACATCATTTGCTGAAAAGAAAGAAGAAAATTATGATCTCACTGGAGATGCGCCAACCTGTCATGAATGTGGAAGCATGATGGTTAGAAGTGGAAGCTGTTATGTTTGTACAGGATGCGGAACCACTACAGGTTGTTCCTAATTTTTCATTTTAAAATTATTATCTGCCGATACAGGTACAGTTCTTTTGTACTTTTTATATGCAAACCAAATCAATGCTGCTATTTCTAAGAAAAATATTACACCCATAAGATAAATTAAGACATGTCTTGTAAAGTCTACTGATTCTATTCCAAGGAAATTATACCATGCAGAAACAAAATCAGGAGATATACTAAACAAAGACAGAAGTGGGAATGCCAAATATACAATCGTCGGATTGATGAATGCAAATGCTATTATGTATTTATCGAATTTTCTTACAACATCCCCAAGTTTAAGTAATAATAGAGGATATATCAAAACAAAAAGCTGTTCACTGATTACTTTTCCAAAGAGAAAATAATACAATATTGTTATAATAATTCCATATTCTAATGATATTTTCTTCTTTACAACAAAGAACAGCATTCCCACATATGCAATAATTGATATGATAGTCAGGTATGATACTGCTTCGATGCTAAATCGTAGATCTGGGATATTCAGGAAAATATTTAGTGGTGTTAGACCAGCAGGTGTTCTTTTCAAATGGAATAATGTGGTAGTGTTAATGAATGAATCAGTGTCGATCAAAAGATATGCGATCGTTGGAATTTGAATCAAGACAACTCCAATTGAGAAATACAATAACTGTTTATATTTTCTCTCTCTTAAGAACATGATTATGAAAATCGGCAATGAAAGAAGTGCGATAGGTTTTATTAACGATAAACTGAAGAATATTCCCGACAAAAATTTATTCTGATAGAAAAGTAAGACTGATAGTAACAAAGAAACTGCAAGTAATGCATCAAACATTCCCCAGATAGCACTTATCAAAATAATGTATGGACTAAATGCGTATATCGTTGCTAATTTCGGTTTCATTTGGTATAAAAAGTAAACAACTAACAAATCTGCAAATATCAATGGCAGTTTCATGATTGTTAAAAATAGAAAAACATCAGGAGAAAATGCTACATTTGTTGGTGCTGTAGGTAGATGTGCATTATTTATAGGTGTTGGATCGCCTCCAAGCAGCAAATAAGCTTTGTACACAGGTGCATAGATATAGAGTAAATGTGGCAAGTAAGCATAACCCTCAAAGAAAATTTGTGTACCTGTTGAAGTTTGGATGTTTCTGGTAATTGTAGCATATTCTGTGTATGGGTTGTCACCATTCAAGAAAATTTCCATTGAATCCTGTATGGTTGTCATGTCCCATGAGTGTACAAAGAAAGGCGCTAATACTATTCTTATAAGAAAGGCCAAAATGAGGATTTTTGCAATTGTTTTCATTTACTCCACTTTTTCCAAGCTAAAATTAAAACAAGTGTAGTTACTATAGGGAAAACTATTGCAGCTATGATGTTGTTTAGTGCTCGTGCAATTAGAATTGTTATAGGAGATGCTTGAACATTTTCAACTTCTCCACTTATTTTCAAAATTAAATTGTTCGTGCGAGTCTCAAGTAATATTTTATTCATTCCTAGACTATCTTTCTCAATTGTTAAACTGCTTGGTTTGGAAATTAAAATATTTCCTTCACCTATAGCACCTTCGTTAAATGTAAAATCAATCCTATTTTGATTATTTAAGATAATTTTTTCCGAATCGTCGAATGATGATACGTCTTCGTTGTTAATTTTTTCATAATACCATCGCCATAGTGATAATTTGAAATCTACCAATCTAGTTGAACTGTACGTTACAATAATATCACTTTCAGTAACTTCGATTGTTTTTTCAATTGTAAAATCATCGAAAATATATTTCTGAACCAAAGTTTCTTCGTCGATTAATTGTGTTATTTGTTGACTTTGGCTTATTGGAACAGAATTTATTGTACTTTCTACATCAGAAAGTTCTACAAGATCTATTAGAACTGCTGGAAGAGAGTTATCAAAGGTTGCAATTTTAGGTTTATTGCTTTCTACAGCAGGACTTGAAAGAAGAACTTCATATTCATCGGAAGAAAATACATATGAACCAGGTGTAGTTCTAAATGAATTTGTATACGGAGTAAGTCCTATTATTTCAAAACCGAATTCGTTTAACAAATTATACAATAATGGTAAAAGTGAGATTGCTATCAGATAGACCGTAAGAAAAACAAGTGCATACCTTAACCCGCGATTAACTCTATAACTTTCTCTTTGAAAACTTTCGTCTCGTTCTTTATATTGCATGGTAACCAACGAACACCTAGTTCACGATGGTATTCCAAATAATTTTTGAAGCGCATCGCGTCTCTCAGGTTGATTGGAAAGATCGTGAGGATCTCCTGGTTGGCCATATCTGAAAATAGTATAATCACGAACACCATTATTCCAATCGTTGTAAGCCATTTGAAGACTAAGATCCCATTTGGAACCATCAATAGGTGTTGGGACGATTGTTTTTAATCCATTGTCTTCTACATATTGTCTGGCTACCTGAACTACTTGAGGTATTTCTTCATCATAAAGAAAACGATCTCTATCACCAAGACCTACGCCAAATGCAACCTTAAATCGTCTTAATCTTCGGCGCAAATTAGGTTGGTCTAATATTGAGCGGTGAAGCATATCACCACCATATAAACCAATTCCTTCTTGTTCTATTTCATTATAGAAAGTATCAACATCCCCTCTCATACCATGTGCATAATACATGGCAATACCTGGTACTTTTTTACCATCTTGTGTAAAATGTAAATAATTCTTACCTTTGAATATACCACTTTCCTGCATTGCAACTATAGCTCTTTCAAGATTTAGTCTGTTATCATTACGACTAACATTTAGAGTTTTGTCACCGTCGAGCTTAGTTAAATCTAAAGGTTCAAGCATTGCAACATGTCTTGCAGGAGCTCTTAATGCCCCATCGACTTGCATTATATAATCTATTGAATCATCGGTTTGCATTGGACTGAAAGAAGTAAATACAGTTGGAGCATATCCCATTGTTGATTGAATCCAATTAATTTCTTCCAACATTGATGATGGATCAAAAATTTCTCTTCCCGGATGCGGTCTAGTCCATAAGAATGGATAAACTGTTGCATCACTTTGTAATACTGGAACTTCTTTTTTGCCTTTTTCACGAAGGACATATCTATCAACTGTCCAGAAGCCTGCGGCACCTAAACCTACAAGGCCACCTGCTGTAAGAGCAGTTCCAATAAATTGTCTTCTTGTTACTCCAGGTGTTCCAGTCATTTTTAATCCCTAATATTTCATCAAGCTCTCGACGAGCCTGTTGATTATTTCTTTATTGTCTGAGTTTGCTGACTTGAAGATTTCAGAAACTAATCTTTCAATCGCTTTCTTCTTTTCAACATTGCCTATTGCAACTACAACTCTGAAAGGTTCTTCTACATTTCCCACTCTAGAATCAATTGAGTTCAAACGTTTGTGCATTTCTGCAACTGCTGTCCACAATTGAGCAACCTTGACATCGTCAGCATTGAAATATGCATTCTTGTGTTGCTTTGTAGTATTCAAAACAGATATCAAATTTTGCTTTGCTTCATCGCTTAGAAGTTCTTTCCAATCTTCTTCTGTTTCTCTTCCCCAAAGTTTTACCATAGATACTGATGGATATCATGTAATGAAAATATAAATATTCATCTCTCATACTGGATGGGTATACACAAAGAATTTAAAGTTTTGAACAATTTCTTTAAATAGTTCAAATTAGCCAGTTCAATTCGCTATATTTACCCCGAAAATATTTCCTAAACCTAGTCCTATCATATACCCAGTTAAAGCAGCCAGCCCTCCTATAACCGCTAATTCTAATCCACTTACAACCCAATTACCTACGGTTAATCGTGCTTTTATCGCACCAACAATGAATAAAACAATTACAGAAAGAATTGATGAAATCACAATTGATTCTCCTACTGAAAAAATATTGAATAATGTAAATGGTATCAAGGGAATTAATGACCCAATCAATGTTGAAATAAAAACAACCACCCCACTTTTTAATGGCGATCTTCTGAATTCTTGCGAGAGATTAAGTTCTTCAGTCATCATAGTGTCCACCCATACTTTTTTGTTCGATGTTATAACTTTGACGACATCATTCAGAAGTTTCCCTTTGAATCCTTTCTTCGAATAGATATCACGAATCTCTTCGATCTCATGTTCGGGTATTTTTTCAACCTCTTCCTCTTCTAACTTCCTTTCGCTCATGTAATAATCCCTATCGGCTTTTACTGAGGTATATGCAACAGCTGCCATAGAGATTGTTTCGGCAAAGGTGGCTGCTAGACCTGCTACGAGAATTACAAAAGGATTATTTGTAGCACTGGCAACTCCAAGTACGACACCAAGGATGTTAACCAGTCCATCTTGTCCACCTAAGATAATCTGACTTATTTCCTTACCTTTGAAATGTTTCTCATTTGATGGGGCATTGTGGCTTTTCTTCGTCTCCAATTATACCACTAAATCAAAATTCGGTAAGCAAGTTTATATTTGCCTTCACTTTCGTTTAGAATAGAAATATATTGCAATGCATGAAAGAGTGTATCCACCTAGAATCAAAACTATAATATTTAATATCAACGATGATGTAAGAAAATTTTTGTAATAGTAATCAAAAATAAGCAAAGGAAATCCTATTAGTTTTGCTACAACTACTTTTTCCAATGTTACTTTGAAAAACTCCAACATAATTTCACTAGAAAAATATTTTGAAAATTGGCATTATAAATGCGGAAATACTCTTGCTTACTAACCATAATATTGAAACTATTGTAATTACTGCAAACGAAAATATATCGAACGCAACTAAGATCATGTAAATACCAACTAGCACATCAATTCTGCTTGCCCAGTCATGCAAAACAAAGATCAAACCTTTCAAAATTATATATGCCGCATGATAAGTTACGATTTCTGTAGAAAACCAACCCAAAGCTACATGTGTTGCAAGTACAAATGCAGTAAGCCCATCAAGAATGGTGAGTACATAATGTATGACCATAGTGGATAAATTCAGTCGATATAGATATAAACTTAGATTGAGTCAAGCGTATCTGGAGTCTGAAGAGCTTTTGTCAGTGCGTTGAAAAATCTTTGTGCATATGCACCATCAACAATTCTATGATCAAATGTTAACGACAGCGGAAGAACTTTTCTTGCTTCTATTCTACCTTCTGCTACAATAGGTTTTTCGTAAATAGCTCCTACACCGAGAATTGCACATTCAGGATAATTTATTATAGGAGTTGCAAAAGTGCCACCGATACTTCCATAATTAGTTATTGAGAATGTTCCACCTTTCATATCTTGGATGTCAAGTTTTCTTTGACGAGCCTTTTCAGCAAGCTCTTGTATTTCTTTTGCTATATCCAAAATCTTTTTCTTGTCAATATATTTTACAACAGGCACAACAAGTCCTTCACCATCTACATCCACCGCAAATCCTATATTATAATATTTCTTGACTATGATTTCTTCATTTTGTTCATCTAACATCGAATTTACAAGTGGAAATTCTTTCATTGCTACAAAGCACGCCTTCATTATATATGGAAGATATGTCAACTTGATTCCTTGATTTTCTGCACTTTGTTTTTCATTCTCACGTTTTCTAACAAGTTGTGAGATATCAATTTCACTCATTGTTGTTACATGCGGTGCATGTTGTACAGATTCTACCATGTGTTTAGCAATAGCTTTCCTTATTCCTTTGAGAGGAACATGATCAATATATCCCCACATGTCATATTTCTTTGTGATTTTCATTTCAGAAGTTTCCTTACTTTCTGTTTTCGATCCTGAGAAATTTTTAACATCATCTTCTATTATTCTTCCTCCTAGACCTGTACCAGTAATTTTAGTTAAATCAACGTTCATTTGTTTTGCCAGATTTCGTACAATAGGAGCTGCTAATATAGAAGGCTCAACTGAAACAGGTTTTGCAACAGTCTTGATTGGTTTTTCATCTTCATCAGGAGCTTCTTCCAAATATCCTACAGCACCTGCTGCTTTGAAAGTCGGTCCTTTCTTTTCTTCAATAGGTTTAGATTCAACACTTTCTCCTTCTTCACCAATAACAAACAGAACTTCACCTACTTTAACAGTGTCACCCTCTTTAAAATTTATTTTTAGAACAGTTCCAGCGTATGGGGATGGTATTTCTGCAACGGCTTTATCAGTTTCAACTTCACCAACAACTTGATGTTCTTCTACTTTATCCCCTTCCTTAATATGCCATTTTATTATCTCTCCTTCATGGATTCCTTCTCCGATATCGGGGAATTTGAACTCTTTAGGCATATTTTGTTTTAGTTTTTAAAGTATAGAAAGTTAGCATATTGTTTATCTTGGCGGAAATTTAATTATTTTCAATGGAGTTATCTGCCTTTTTTAACAATCATCTAGTAACTTATGCCAATTTTAATTTTGCAATATACACACTGAGCATGGTTCTTTATACAATTTTCATATGGCATTTTTACAGGTTTGTTTCACAAAGAGACATATTTCCGATCAATCTAAAAAGTTACATGCCGGTTAAAACGCAAATACTTCATATATTGGCATATATTTTCGAATATCTTGTTTTCTTCCCAATACTAGTGTTTGGTTGGTTCTTGATATTTTCAGCATTCATGATTTTGTTAGCTCGAGGCATTGAGATAGGAACAATCTTCGCAATGTCAATGGCATTAGTCGCAACGATCCGAATAACATCTTATTATAATGAAGATCTTTCAAGAGATGTGGGCAAACTAATTCCTCTCGCACTACTCGCAATTTTTATCATAAGCCCCTCCCTTTTCTCAATGGAATTACTAAAAGAACGATTTAGTGAAGTTCCGAAATTCTATCTTGATATAGTGCGTTTCGCTGTTATTACAATTTCAATCGAATGGATGTTGCGAATAGTTAACTCACTCTATGAAAAAATACAGAGTGTGAAGTACTACCAAAGTAAATAATTAACAACATGCAGCGACACCTTAATAAATCTCTTCAGACCATTCTAATTTAGGTTTAGCAAATAAAATTTGAGGTGATATCATGCCTAGAAGAAAACATGTTAGAGGGGTCGGGACAAAAGAACAGAGAATGTACGAACACATAAAAGAAAGCGCAAGAAAAAGCGGAAGATACCGTGGTAGAGAAAAAGAAGTAGCAGCTAGAACAGTTCTTAAAAGACATAGAGAAGAAGATCATAGAAAGAATCGATGATCCCAATCTTCCAAGGGTAATTTTTTAGAAACTCATTACGTTTTCAATGGCTTTGTTAATTCTAGTAATATCAGGAATGTAGTTATTCTCTAATTTTGGAAGTGGGACAGGTATGTCATATCCAGTAACTCTTTGAATAGGTGCTTCTAAATTCAGTAATGCCTTCTCATTGATTGTTGCAATTAATTCTGCCCCATATCCGCATGTTCGAGGTGCTTCATGTACAATCACACCCCTTCCAGTTTTCTTTATAGATTTAATTATAGTTTCTCTATCAACTGGATATAATGTCAACAGATCAACAATTTCCACAGAAAACCTTCCTTGTAATTGTTCAACAGCTTCACGAACAGTTTTTATCATTGCGCCCCATGCAATAACAGTAAGATCACTCCCTTCTTGTAGAATTTCAGCTTTGTTCAATGGAATTGTATATTCTTCCTCAGGTACTTCTTCTTTGATTGCACGATAAATCCTCTTTGGTTCGAGGAAAATAACTGGATCAGGATCACGGATAGAAGAAATTAATAATCCTTTTGCATTGTAGGGTCCGGATGGTGTTACAACTTTTATTCCAGGTATGTGAGTGAAGAAAGATTCTAATGATTCCGAATGATGTTCTAATGCTCTAATTCCACCACCGTGGGGAATTCTTAATACAAGCGGTACATGCCACTTACCTTGTGACCTTTTTCTCATTCGTCCAGCATGATTGTAAATTTGATCTAACATTGATACAGAAAATCCATCGAATTGAACTTCTGGTATAGGTTTCATTCCAGCGATTGCCATTCCAATTGCAGCACCCATAATTCCAACTTCAGCAAGTGGAGTATCTATAACTCTTTGATCGCCAAATTGCTGCCACAACCCTTCTGTAACTCTGAATACACCACCATCTTTACCAACATCTTCACCTAAAAGAATTACTGTAGAATCCTTTTCCATTTCCTGCTTCAATGCAAGATTAATTGATTGAACCAAATTTAATTTTGACATTTTACTTCCTCTTGCCCATAGCTTTGATAGCTTGTATAATTAATAAAATGAAACCGATTACGGCTAGTGGAATCCCTATAATAAATATTATAATGCCCATGATGCCCAGTGCGGATACTTCGCTAGAAAGGAAATTGTCTGCTCCTCCTAAAAAAGCCAATATGAAGCCAACAATTATAGGAATGAAAAGCATCAACCCAGTTATTCCTGTACTATAATTTTTCACCATATAATCACTCGAAATCCTTCCTCTGTTCTTCAATTTCAGGAGGAAGTTCTGCATAAACATTCTTAAACATTTCTAATGGTGTTGGTGGTGTTTCTGCTTCAAATTTTTTCACAGCTTCACTGACTGTCGTTTTTGCATCTCCTAGTACCATCGCTTCATAAGTTTCATTTAACAATCCTTCTTCCATCATGTATTTCTTCAATCTTGCAATAGGATCCTTCTGTTTCCATTTCTCAACTTCGGCAGGATCACGATATTTTTTCCAATCATCTGCAGTTGTGTGATTTTCCAATCTGTATGTCAAACATTCAATTAATGTAGCTCCTTTTCCCGCACGAGCTCTATCAAGTGCATCTTTAACAACTTTGTAAACGGCGAAAACATCATTACCATCGACAAGTACACCTTCGATTCCATATGCCAATGCTTTCTGTGCTATTGTTTCACTTGCAGTTTGTCTTGTGAGAGGAACTGATATTGCCCACTGATTATTTTGACAAATGAAAACACAGGGAAGATTGAACACACCCGCAAAATTCAATGCTTCATGAAAATCTCCTTTACTAGTTGCACCATCGCCGAAATAAGAAACAACTACAGATTTCTTTCCTAATAATTTGTTAGCCCATGCAATTCCTGTTGCATGAGGTATTTGTGTTGCAACTGGAATTGCAACTGGAAGAGCATTCATATCTTCAGGAATTTTCATTCCTCTTTCATCACCCGCCCAATATTGATAAAGCATATCCATTGGATAACCTCTTGTAACGTAAACACCATTCTCTCTGAAAGATGGTACAAACCAATCATTTTTTTCCATCGCTAATGCAGAACCAATTTGAGACGCTTCTTGTCCTAACATTGAAGCATATGTTAACATCCTTCCCTCTCGTTGTAATTTTAATGCAACATCATCAAAAACTCGTGCAAATACCATTGCTTCATACATTTGTTTAATAAATTCGTTCTTCAACTGTGGCATTTCTTTAGTATTTACAATTTTTCCATCTTCACTTAAAATTTGAAACATATCAATATCCACAGATTTGTTCTTCATATACACTAATTAAGTTCCAATTTAATAAAGTAAAGTGATGTCAAGCTAACAACAAACGTTTTTAAATACGGATTGGAGGATATTTTTCTAATTTCAATTCTATTGATTAAATTAAACACTTTCCAAAATACGGGATTCTGGGTAGAAGAGATCGGCTAAACAATAACCTTGATTGCTTTCTAAATTTGGTTTTTTATCAGTAGGATTTTCTATACCATATTCTACCCATAGACCATTTCTATATTTTGACCCAGCCAAAACTTTGGCTTCTCCCAATAAAGTTTGGTAAGCATCTTTACCAAAGTGTACATAATCGTTGTTCGTCAATCCATTCACAATGGCTGCAGCTAACTGATCATCATTCACATTTACAAAATCAGATAAAACAGGCAAGTTTCTAACATAACTTTCCTCATCAATCCCTCCCATATTTCGCATTTTGATGATTTGTGGTAAAAGTTCTTGGTCCTGTCTATGTTGCATGATAACTCCATGATACAGAAAACTTTTTACATCCCAATCTACACTAAATCCTGCTAAAACATTCGGTTTTTGTAACCCATCTGTCGTTCGTATGCTAAACCAATTTCCTAGATAAAGTGGTGGTAATCCCAATTCTCTTAATGATTGGGCAATACGTCGTGCTAATTTTCGATGTGCATCAAATGCATCAGTATAACCATTAGTTGGTGTAGCTATCGACACGCACATGACATTTTGATCTATGTATATAGCAGACCCGGGTGTAGGTCTTCGAGTCAATGCAATTCCTTTTTTAGAAATTAATTCACTATCAACGTCAACTAAATCTTCATTTTGAGCTATGGTTACAGCAGGAGGATCTATTTTAAACATTCGTACGAAAGTATCTCCTGATTCAGCTCTTTCTCTTAAAAGTTCATCCATCGCCAAACTTGTAAATTGATCTATTCGATTAAATCCAAGATAATATATGTTCGACACCTTTATAGATTACTTCAAAAGGATTTGAATCTTATATAATCTTATTTCCCAGAAGCCCATCTTTTCAAAGTATCGTAATCAACTGCACCGCAGATCCATTGACCTGTTTTTGTGTTGAAATAGAAGGGCACACCACCACAAAATCCTCTATCATAATTTTCCATCATCTGTGCATTTTTAGAATTGTGCCATACTTCAATTCGTTTCAACTTGACTTTTAATTCCTTTTCCATTTTTTCATCCAAAGGATCCATATCGTGACAATGGGGACATTCCGTGCCATAAAACTTCAACAATTCGTCGGCCATTGTATCTTATATCGGTTTTATGATTTAAATTATTGCATCAATTGCGATTTAGGTAACATCTTCCTGCTGCATTTAATCTATAAGTTCCTTTCCTTTCATCTACCATACCATAGTAACTTAGAAAATTTAAACGAGCGTTGATATCATTATTTGGAACAGAAGATGTACATTCCCTTATCCTTTTCCCTATGTGATATATCGATGAGAATCTGAGAGGAGTTTTTATATATAATGTCCATAAAGTTTTCAGAATAGTATAATCAAGAACATCCATCTCAATTTCTTTCATTAATTGAAAATTGTTGAGAATCTATTTATTTTTATAATATTGCATCAATTGTTTCATAGCTCTTACAGCATCTTCAGGATAAGTGAATGTTGACACGCCATTTTCTTCCAAGTTCTTTCTCATGACTTCCGTAAATTCTCCTCCAGCAGAAACAACTACAACAGGTTTATTTTTCAAATCATTTGCTTCAATTAATACATCTACAATATCTGTCGCTATTAGTGGAGTTTGAATTAAAACAATCACAATCAATGCATCCACATTCTTATCACGCATACATGTGTCTATACATATCTTATATCGTTCAGTAGTTGCATCACCAACCAGGTCCATCGGGTTCGATATGTTTATTATCGATGGTAATTTCTTTCTTAATTCTTTCTTGGTTATACTTGAAAATTCTGCCAGCTCAACACCATCTTTTACTGCCGCATCTGCCGCTAAAATTCCATATCCACCACCGTTTGTGATTATCTGTAGTTTTTCACCTTTTGGTGGGATGCACTTATCTAAAATTTTTGCGAAATCAAACAGATCTTCCAGATTATCTGCTCGAATAATACCAGCTTGTTTGAATGCTCCAAAATAAACTTCAGCGCTTCCGGCTAAAGATCCAGTATGTGATAATGTGGCTTTAGCTCCGGCACTTGTAACACCGCCTTTTATGGCAATAATTGGTTTTTTCTTTGAAACTTTTCTACAAACTTCCAAGAACTTTTTACCATTCTTCACACCTTCGATATACAAACAGATAACTTTAGTTTTTTCATCATTACCAAGATGTTCTATTAAATCAGATTCGTCTACATCAACTGCGTTACCATAACTTATGAATTTTGAAAATCCATATCCTTCTGATGTTGCAAGATCAACTATTGAAGATCCAATTGCTCCTGATTGACATACAAATGATATTCCACCTTCTTTAGGTCTGCTCATTCTAAATCTAGGAAGGAATAAAGAATCTATCTTCGAATAAGTATCAAACACACCCAAAGCATTAGGACCAATAACTCTCAGTTTATGTTTTTTGATCACATCCTCCAGTTGTTTTTGTAATTTGTCATTTCCAACTTCTTTGAATCCCGCACTGATCAATATTATGTGTTGTATTTTCTTTCTTCCACATTCTTCCAGAACCTTCGGTACAATTTCTGCTGGAACAGCAACTATTGCCAAATCAATCTTTTCAGGTATATCCGAGATGGATGGATATGCATGATAGTTTAAAATATTTTCTGCATTTGGATTTACAACAAATATCCTTCCTTGATATCCACCATCAACAAAATTTCGAAAGATTACATGACCAACTTTATTCGGATCTCGAGAAACACCAACTATAGCTATAGTTTGAGCTTTGAAGAAATTGTCCAAAGACATTATGTTAAATTTGTTTTCTGGAGGTTTAAATTTTGTTAATCTAAATAATAATATGAAAGTGCTTCTTGGAAAAGATGCTGAAAAATTGCTTCAAGGATTGCCTCTTGCGAAGAGTTTCCTAGTAAAAAATGTCAACGAATTGAAAAAAATTAAGAAATACCCAGTTGTAATGAAATTGATCTCGCCACAAGCTGTTCATAAAACGGAAGTCGGTGGAGTAAAGATTGTTAATAATCTTCAAGAAGCACAAACCATCTTTTCGAATTTCACAAAAACAGCTAAAACAAAACGAATGAAGCTTGGTGGGATACTAATCCAGGAATTTGTTAAAGGAAGAGAATTTATTATTGGAATTAAGAATGATCCGACTTTTGGACATGTCATAATGTTTGGTGCAGGAGGAATTTTGGTTGAATCTTTGAAAGATGTTACATTTCGTGTTTGTCCAATTGATGAGAAGGATGCAGGTGAAATGGTGAATGATCTAAAAAATCAATGGTTATTAACAGGAACAAGGGGAGAAATCCCAGTTAATCTAAAATTGTTGAAACAACTTCTCGTCAAAACATCAAAGTTACCTCAAAAATACAAGAAAATAGAAGAGCTTGATATCAATCCACTGATAGCAAATGATAAATACGCTAAAATTACAGATGTTAGAATCCTACATCAATAGATTTAAAAATCTTACTAGCAAGAGTTATCTGATAGTATGACGTTAGTAAGAGCCTATACACCACGCGATATGGCATATCATTTAAGTCAAAGACGTAATTTGGTTGAGCAAATAAGATCTGCAATTCAAGACTCGATTAGGAGAAAAGAGGAAGCAGGATTCTTGATATTAAATGACTGGTCTACTACACCCCAGGTTTGGGGAAATACTTACCATGATGGGCAAGGTATAAGATTAGGTTCGGATGAAAAAACATTAGCTTCTTTTCATACTCACGTTCCTAGCGGTGAACTTGCAGCTAATCTGGTATACACTTGTGAGGATGCTGCAACTATGGTAAAAAATAATGAACCAGTAATGATTGTAGGTGGCCCGGCATCACACGGTAAATTTAGAGGATTTGCAGCTTCTATTTACACTCCGGGTGAGGATTTCAGGGGATTTAAATCAGATGTAGATTGGTATGAAAGGAAAGGACAGGTGTTTGATCGAGTTTTTTATAACGCTTTTGAATTAAAACGGTGGACAAGGACTCTTTTCTATGAATTAACAATTTCAATTCCTCCTAAAGGAATAAATATGCGAGTATTAACAGAAGGTAATTGCTAAATCATTGGTTAACTCTCTCTTGTGCAATTTTCATTGCCGCATCTCTTGGACTTGAATTTTCCTTTTTCGCTCTGTCCAATACAATCTTTGTATTTTTCCTTATTTTTTCTTCAACAAGTTTGAACATCTGTTTTGGAGTATCTCCAACATATTCTGCATATGAAGAAATGACTCCTCCAGCATTTGCAACAAAATCTGGAACAACTAAAATTCCCTTTCTAGCTAGTATATTTTCCATTTCCACACTCATCGGTATGTTTGCAGCTTCAACAACAATTTTTGATTTGACGTTATTCACATTATTTTGAGTTATAACATCAGGTAGTGCACCTGGAACGAGAACATCGACGTCAAGTCCGAATATATCTTTGTTTGACAGAACTTTTCCATCCTTAAAATTGATAACGCTTCCAGTTTTTTGCTTGACCTGATAAAGTTTTTTCACATCCAGTCCCTTTTCATTGAAAATTGTACCCTTACTATCACTAACTGCTACAATTTTAGCTCCCATCTTAGATAAATTCTCTGCAGCAAAAGTTCCAACATTTCCATAACCTTCTATCGCAACTGTAGCACCTTTTATTCCCATTCCAATATGTTTTGTAGCTACCTCTGTTGCATGCGCAACACCAAATCCAGTCGATCCAAGCTCATGCGGTATTCCACACTTTTCTTTCTTCCCCTTTATTTTCATGCAATAATCCGCAGGTTTACCTGTACATGCATGCCAATCGCCATTAGCTTCTGCAAACCATTTCATATCTTCTTCTGTAGTGTTTACATCTGGTCCAGCAACATAAATTTTAGGTACAACATGTTTCAATGCCTTTGAGAACGCTTGAATAAGAAGTTTTTTTCGTTTTTTATCTTTGATATCTTCAGGAGATGCTTTAATTCCTGCCTTGGCTCCACCGAATGGGATATCGGCCAGAGCATTCTTCCACGTCATAGTTTGTGCAAGCTTGTAAACTTCCTCCACATCAACAGTTGGAGTCATTCTTATCCCACCTTTCCCTACTCCACGATTGGTATTGTGTATTACGAGCACTCCCTTTAGACCAATTTTAGCATTATACACTTCAATTACATATTCTGGTCCAAATTCATCGGCAAAATTCTCTAATTCCATAGATACTATTTATTATTTACCTAAAAATACCCTATAATTCTTAATCCATCCTGTGATAATATGCCCAAACTAAAATACCCATATCAATTTGACCCTAAAAAAAGAAAAATCGCAAAAAGTTACCGTAGAGGTAGATTATCTTTATTTCTGATCGGAGTCTCAGTTTCTGTAATCACATCAATTCTTATATTAGCAACAGGTTTTAGTGTCACACTTAGAGAATTTGTCTATCAATATCCTCTACCAACTTTATTTTACGGATTTCTGATTCTTCTAACATTCTCAATTGTGGGATTTCCACTTGCATATTATTCCACACTTGTGTTTGATAGGAAATTCAATCTTTCCCGTTACACATTTTTAGGATGGTTCAAAGATTATTTGAAAATTAATTTGATTGGTTATGTGATCTCATTATTCTTGATATCGGTTCTTTATTTCACAATAAGAAATTTATCTCCCTGGTGGATATTCGCAGGAATATTTTACATAATTTTCAATATAACCATGAACTATGTCTATCCCTTGATCATAATTCCGTTCATGTGGAAGACAGAATCTTATAAAGACAAATCAATGAAATCAAAGATACTTGCATTATGTAGAAAACTTGGAGTGACTAACATAAAAAATATTGTTGTGATAAAAGAAAGTGAAAAATCTGTAAGACCGAATGCAGTTTTCATGGGTTTTGGAAATTCAAGACGAATAGGATTATTTGATACATTACTCAACAGCTTTACAAAAGATGAAATTGAAACTGTTGTTGGACATGAATTGGGCCATTATGTCAATAAAGATATTCTTCGAGGAATGATTTTAGAATCGATTCTTATTTTCCCAATGTTGTTTGCGGTAGATTATTTTGTAGAATTGATTTCACCAATTTTCGGTATATCCGGAATAGCAGATATAGCATCACTTCCATTGATAGCACTTGTTTACGGTATTTTAGGATTTATTGTAATGCCTCTAAATAACACACATTCACGATGGAGAGAAGCTGAAGCTGATAAATTTGCATTGGAGCATGTTGGAAAATCTAATGCTCAAGTATCGACAGAGAAAAGACTTGCAGATACACATTTGGCTGAATTAGATCCACATCCATTAATGGAGTTTTGGTTATTTACACATCCTTCAACCATTAAAAGAATTAGGATGGCTCAGAGATGGAGAAAAAGAAAATAAGTTTATAATAAGCTAAATCGAGAAACAAATTTATAACAGCCATCACATAATGCAGTATCCCTCCTATCTACAATATTTCTAACATATTCTCGTGGAGTATCCGCATCACTTCTAGACATAGGACACATGTAACGATTTCTTGTTTGTATTAATGAATGGTGAGTAAGATAAAAATTATGACCGTCCGTGCCGCTTCTACAGCAGCCCTTCTTGATAAAAGTTCTATATCCGGAGTTTCCCCATAATAAAGTGGATCAAGTCTATGTAAAGATACAACTACACCAGGTTTTCCATTCCTTGCAAGTTCAAATACCCACCCATCTCTGGACTCATCTCCTCTCAGATCAGAAGTTACAACTCCTACAGTATAATCATTCGAATTATCTGGCATATCCAACAACAGAACTTTAGGATCTACAGGATTATTTATAATAATTTGTTCGCTAGTCTGAATTGAAAATTTTCCAAATACACCATCGAATGCATTTACAATAGTTTCGCCTATCTTTCTAAGGGTGCTTACAGGCATGGCATATTCTATGGAACGAATATTCAATGTTCTTTGCACAAGATTAATTTAGTCTTAAAATAATAAGAATTAGTATGAAGCAAAAAATGCCTAAATCCGAGAAAGAATGGAAAACCTGTCTTTCTCCAGAACAGTATAGAATTCTAAGAGAGAAGGGAACTGAAATACCATTCACAGGAAAATATGTCCATAATAAGAAAGGTGGGATGTATGTTTGTGGAGCTTGTGGAAATAAATTGTTTTCTTCCGATACCAAGTATGATTCTGGGACAGGATGGCCGAGCTTTTGGAAAGCTGCCGATAAAGATGCTGTAATAATGAAAGAAGATAAAACTCTTTTCATGACTAGAACGGAAGTTTTGTGCAGTAAATGCGGAGGACATCTTGGGCACTTGTTTGATGATGGACCCCAACCAACTGGACAACGTTTTTGTATCAATTCAGCAGCTTTGGATTTCAAAGAGAAGAAAATAAATAGAAAAAGTTAATTATTATTGTGAAACATAAACCTCACGTAAAGGAAGATATGCTCCATCATGCTTTTGTGAAAATTCTTTTGAAAGCTCCTGTGACTCAGGTAAATTTTTCTCGAAGAAAAATATCTTTAACCTTTTTTGGTCATAGGATTTCCGATAAAATTATGGTTAAACACGAGGATCATGTAGCTGATTGGAGCAGGCGAAGAAAAGAGATTTTCATTGATAAAAAAATCGGTGAGAAAGATATGGAAAAATCTTTCAGAGCATTGTGTATCCACGAAGTAATTGAAAAATTTCTAGTTGAAAAGTTCGGGCTGAGATTGGATTCAGAAGCTCATGTTGTTGCAACACGAAAAGAGAAGGAGTATCTAAAAAAACTCCGTGGTAATTGGAAAAGTCATGAACTAATTGTTTATTGGGATTGGCATAAACTAGGAGAGCATTGAAATGGAATTTGTGAAGATTTTTATTGATAAAAAAACTTTTTATTGGACATGGAAAGATTTGCCATTTCTACCTTATGCATGGTTGGAGGAAAAGGATTTGTCTAATTTGCCGAAGCCTTTCTTCCTGTCAGAAATACATCCTGATTGTCCCATAGGATTTGAAACAAAAAATAGAGATGAATATACGAATATTATTGAACTTCCTGATGATTTTGAAAAAATAAAAATGGATAATGATTTGAGAAAGGATCTAAAACGAATTGAGAAGAAGAATGTAGATGTAAAAATCATAATTAATGAGAAAAACGCGTTAGACAAAAGTAAAAAATGGTTCCTCGAGCTTTGGGAAGAAGATAAGAAAGATTTCTCACGAAGATTGAAGTTATGGAAGCAAAAATGTTACACAATCAGTGCATATCTCAATAAAGAATTGATAGCTGTTCATATAGCAATGGAAGAGAAAAATACAATTTATTATTTTGGTTGTTGGTGGAATAGAAAATACAAGAATCTCTCAATTCCTACATTTTTATTGAAGAAAGATATAGAAGAAGCGATTGAAAAAGGATTCAAATATTACGATTTAGAAATAGGCGATGAATCCTATAAGAAACAGTGGGGAGTAGTTGAAAAGCCAACAAAATATTATGCCATTTTAACAAATGAAATTGCAAAAAAACTTGGAATAGGAAATTATATTGAGCTTACTTCTTTTTCTTCGAAACCCAGTCGGCAACAAATGTAGGTTGTTGTCCGGCAAGATAATTGTACGCCTGCAATGCAGCTTTGCATCCTTCACCCGCAGAAACAACAATTTGTTTGAATGGAGTTTGTGTTATATCCCCAGCAGCAAAGAGTCCAGGTCTTACTTTGTCACTATCAGGATAATATGTTTCAGCATTGTTTGAAGTTATTACTTGCCCCATCTGATCTAACTTGACTAGATGTTTAATGAATTCAGTCTTAGTAACAGATCCTATTTCTACAAAAACACCAGATACTTCAAGTTCACTTGTTTTATTGTTCGAAACATTCTCTACAACGATCGAATGTACAGTATTCTCACCTTTAATCTCTTTCACAACACTATTGTACAAGATTTCAATATTCTTTCTCTTTTTCACTTCTTCAACCAAATATTCAAATCCTCTGAATGCATCTCTGCGATGGATTAAATAAACTTTTGGACAGATTTTACTCAAATATTCTGCAGCTTCCAAAGCGGAATTTCCTCCACCAACTACAACAGTTGTTTTCCCTTTGAAAAGTGGAGCATCACATGTTGCACAATATGAAACTCCTTTAGCACCAAACTCACCTTCACCGGGTACGTCCAATGTTCTAGGAGTCTTTCCATAGGAAAGAATAACAGATTTTGATTTGTATTTGTTTCCACTTGTTGTTTTTATAGTAAACATTGGTTTTCCAGCATTCGCATTTGGGATTTCATCAATTCCATTTACTTCTTCGAAAATAACTTCCGCACCAGATTTTATAGCTTGTTTCAGCATCTTGTTCATTAATGGAATGCCACCAACTTTTAGAAATCCTGGATAATTTTCAATCACATCAGTCATCGCAGCTTGTCCACCAATACTTTTTGCAATTACTAAAGTCTTCATTGCTCTACGTGCAGCATAAATTGCAGCAGTCAACGATGCAGCTGCGCCTCCGATTATAATAGAATCATAAACGGTCTCACCCATCTTAACCACCTTTAGGTTTCAAAACTTCATCGCACACATTACATTGACCAGTTTTCTTATATACTCTTTTACAAACAGCACACTCAAATACTAATTGCGTATATTTCCCAACAAGATCTTCTTCGTCATCTTGACGTCTAGCCATTCTATTTACCCGCGACAACTTCAACAACCTTGTCCTTTTGAGGAACTCCTACCCATTGTAATTTTCCATCAACAATGATAGAAGGTACAGACATTATTGAAAACTTTGATACCAATTTTTGCCCTTCTGCTGATGTTGCATCCACTTCCTCATAATCAAACTTATATTGTTTTTTTAGATCCTTGAATATTGCTTTTGCGGTAGGACAATACACACAAGTTTTTGTATACACCAATTGTACTTTAACCATTTTTAGATCCCCTCAATATAAGTAAAATATAACTTGTCTTTAATATATTAAAAGCATTTGAGGGTCTATAAATTCTGGAAACTAATTTAGTATATGGACGTTAAAAAGAAAGCTATCGAGCTTCATAAGAAACTTCGCGGGAAAATAGAAATCAAAAGTAAGTATAATGTAAAGTCACTTGATGATCTAACTCTTTTGTATACTCCTGGTGTCGCAGCTGCTTCGATGGAAGTTTTCAAAAACAAAGCATCTGCATACGACTATACTATCAAGTGGAACACGATAGCAATTGTAACAGATGGATCAAGAGTTCTTGGTCTTGGGGATATTGGTCCTGAGGCGTCATTGCCAGTCATGGAAGGTAAGGCTCTGTTATTTAAAATATTCGGTGATGTTGATGCAATTCCCATAACACTTGCAACTCAAGATACAGAAGAAATAATCAATATCGTAAAGAAAATTTCCCCAACTTTTGGAGCCATCAACATAGAAGATATTGATTCACCACGATGCTTTGAGATTGTGGATAGACTAGAGAAGGAACTGGATATACCGGTTTTTCATGATGATCAACATGGAACGGCGATAGTTACTCTTGCAGCCTTGTTAAATGCATTGAAACTTGTGAAAAAGAAACTTGAAACTGCAAGAATTGTTATTGTTGGTGCAGGTGCAGGAGGAATAGGTGTAACACGATTGCTGCTTAAAGCGGGGGCAAGAAATTTAATTGTTACTGATTCTACTGGAATAATCTATGAAGGAAGAATGGATAATATGAATCCTTACAAAGAAGATATTTCAAGGATAACTAACAGAGATAAAAAGAAAGGTATGTTGACAGATGCGATGAAGAATGCGGATGTTGTTATAGGATTAAGTGGCAAACCTGGTTCAATTACTAAAGAAATGGTTAAATCAATGTCTAAAATTTCTATAGTTTTTGCTTTAACAAATCCTGAACCAGATATACATCCAAAAGATGCGAAAGCTGGTGGAGCGCAAATAATTGCAACTGGTCGAAGTGATTTTCCAAATCAAGTAAATAATAGTTTAGCTTTCCCCGCATTATTTAGAGCAGTTTTTGATATGAAAATTAAGAAAATTACAGATGAAATAAAATTGGCCACTGCATATGCTTTGGCGAATTACATCCCTGGACAAAAATTGAATCAAAATTATGTTATTCCTAAGATGACTGACAAAGGAGTAAGAGAGGCAATTGTTAAAGCTATATCCATAGCTAACAAATAATCTTCTAAAACAATTTATTATAATGCTGAAATATGCCATTGTGGACTGCGATGTTCTAATTATCGGCTCGGGTGCATCTGGATTAAGAACTGCAATTGAAGTTTTTGATAGTGGTTTTAAAAATGTAGTTATCGTTGGGAAATGTAGAAAAGGTGATGCGCATACAATTGAAGCTACTGGAGGTATTAATGCTGCATTGGGAACAATGGATCCTGAAGATAGTTGGTTAATTCATGCTGCAGATACTTTACGAGAAGGGAAATTTTTAGCAGATTATAATCAAGTAGTTAAATTATGTCGGCAAGCACCTTATGCAATTTTCGAACTTGTCAAATGGGGTGCGAAATTTCATCTTGAAAAAGATGGTAGATTAACTCAAAGATTTTTTGGTGCACATACTTATCGAAGAACTTGTTTTCATGGTGATCAAACGGGAAAAGAAATAATGCGAGTCCTTGTAAATCAAACCAATAAACGAAAAATGAAATTCTACGAAAATTTATTTATTTTCAGATTATTGAAAAAGAAAAATAAAATTATAGGTGCACTCGGTATTGATTTTAAAAAAGGTAAGATAATTGTCTTCAAATGTAAAGCTATTGTTCTTGCGACAGGTGGATACTCACGAATTTATTCTAGAAGTTCTTCTCGATGGTATGAAGGACATGGAGATGGAATAAAACTCGCATACGATGTTGATGCCAATCTTGTAAATATGGAAATGGTTCAATTTCATCCTACAGGAATGGTTTGGCCACCGAAAGCCCAAGGAATACTTGTTACTGAAGCAGTTCGTGCTGAAGGAGGAAAATTATGGAATTCTCAAAATGAAAGATTTATGAAAAATTATGATCCCCAACGAATGGAATTAGGTCCGCGAGATTTAGTTGCAAGAGCGATTTATAATGAAATACACGAAGGAAGAGGAACTTCACATAATGCTATATTCTTAGATGTTACATCACTACCAAAGAAAAAAATTTTAGACAGACTTCCAAAAATGTATGCACAGTTTAAAAAATTGGCTAAACTCGATATATCGAAAGATAAAATGGAAATTGCACCTACAGCACATTACACTATGGGTGGGATAGATACAGATGAAAAAGGTATGACGAATATTAAAGGTTTGTATGCAGTAGGTGAGGTTACTGGTCAAATTCACGGTGCTAATAGACTGGGTGGAAATAGTTTAGTAGAAACTATTGTTTTTGGTCGGCTTGTTGGTGAAGAAATTTCAAAATCACTTAATGGATCTAGTTCTTCGATTTCTCCAAGTGAAATAAAAAATGCAATTAGAAAACTATATCGTAAATTTGGTAAATCAAATGTTGACGTGGATGATTTTCGGAAAGAAATACAAGATACAATGTGGAAATATGTTGGAATTTTGAAAAATGAGACAGATCTTAAGATTGCATTAAAAAATATTATGAAATATAAAAATAAAATTAATCTTTTGAAAGTTTCTGGTTCACTCAAAAATAATTCTAAATTGAAAACTCTTTTGGAAATAGAGAATATGTTAATTGTTTGTGAGATGGTTATTAAAAGTGCTCTGTTAAGGAAAGAAAGTAGAGGAGCACATTATAGATCTGATCACCCAAAACAAAATGATAAGTGGCTAGTGAATATCTTAGCAAGGAAATCCGGAAGCAATGTGAAACTATTTACCCGCAAAGTACCAAGAATTAAAGGAGTACTAATCAAACTTTTGAAAAAAGTAAATGTCTCACACAAACATTTGGAGTGATTGAATGAAATCCCGAATAGAAAAAGATTCATTTGGTGAATTAAATGTTCCTGAAAATGTTTATTGGGGTATACAAACACAACGAGCAATTCACAACTATCCGCATTCAATAAAATTTCCAGTTTCCTTCATAAAAGCTCAAGCAATTATTAAAAAATCAGCAGCTTTTGCCAATTCAAAGTTAGATAAGAAAGTTAGTAAGGCAATAATTCAAGCAGCGGATGAAATAATCTCTGGTAAACACTTAGATCAATTTCCACTTCCAGTTTATCAATCTGGTGCGGGAGTTTCTCAAAATATGAATATGAATGAAGTTCTTGCCAATAGGGCAATAGAAATTTTGAAAGGTAAAAAAGGAAACTACATGTTGGTAAATCCAAATGATGATGCCAACATGTCACAGTCCACCAACGATACAATACATTCAACTATACATATTGCCGCATTTGATCTCATTGTTAATAATTTACAACCAGCTTTAGATAATTTGATAAAATCACTTGAGAAAAAATCAAAAGAGTATTCTAAAATAATAAAATCTGGTAGAACACATCTTCAAGATGCAGTGCCAATGACATTAGGCCAGCAATTTTCTGGATATACACAATCTGTAAGTAACGATCTAGAAAGAATAATGTCGTCTGCTAGTTCTCTTCGAGAATTAAACTTGGGAGGAACCGCTATCGGTACAGGAATAAACGCAAGCAAAATCTTCAAAGGAAGAATTATTCGACAAATAAATAAAATTACAAAATTAAATTTCAAACCCGCACCGAATCTTTTCGAAGCTACTCAAAATACATATGCAGAATTACATGTAAGTGGAACTTTAAAGTCACTCGCTACAACTTTGATAAAAATTTCAAATGATTTACGATTGCAAAGCTCAGGTCCCATTGGTGGAATGGGGGAAATAGTTCTTCCTGCTCTTCAACAAGGTTCTTCTATAATGCCAGGAAAAATAAATCCTGTTATTCCTGAAATGGTTGAAATGTCATGTTTCCAAATTATAGGAAATGATACAACAATCACACTCGCGACACAAGAAAGTGAATTTGAATTAAATGTGATGATGCCGGTGATTGGATACAATTTGATAAATTCGGTAGAACTTCTTGTTAATGCTGTAAAATCTCTTGATGAAAAATGTATCAGAGGATTACACCCTAATTTACATAGGATTAAAGAACATTTAGAAAATAATCCGATAATTGTAACCGCACTTTCACCTTACATCGGTTATCAAAAAGCTGGAGAGATAGCATATGAAGCTTATAGAAGAAATAAACCAATAAGAGAAATACTTCAAGAGAAGAAACTTTTCAATAAAAAACAACTCGACAAAATTCTTGATTTGAAAAAATTAGTAAAGTTTAATTAAAAGGAAACAAAATTTATTTAATGGCAGTATCTGAAAGTGAAATTATAATTAGACTGCTTTTATCTGCAGGATTGGGTTTATTGATAGGATTTGAAAGAGAGATAAATAGAAAACCTGCCGGATTAAGAACACATGCATTGGTTGCCCTCGGTTCATGTTTATTCACATTAGCTGGAACTACGTTAATAGATGTGCAAGATGCAGCAGCACGAATCATACCAGGAATTATTACAGGAATAGGTTTTATAGGAGCTGGATTAATTTTCCAATCTAAGGATAAAGGTGTGATTGGGTTGACAACAGCTGCAGAGATTTGGACTTTAGCATCTGTAGGTGTATTGGCAGGATTGGGAGAATATATCATAGCAATCTCAGCTACAATTCTGATTTTAGTGATTCTAGTTCCAATTAAATGGTTTGAGAAGAAAATGGAGAAATAATTGGATTTAAAGATAAAATTTCAAATATAGTTATGCGTAAAAGTATCTACTTTTTGGCTCTTGTTGCTGTAGTTTTTATCGCTGGATGTGTGGGACCTCCTGAAGAAGAACCGATCCAAGCTGTTCCATTGTTCTGTGGCGATGGTATTTTACAAGCTCCTAATGATCAAGGTATCAACGAAGAATGTGATGGTACCAGTGATCTCGCATGTCCTGGAAAATGTATTTCACCAGGTGATGAAAATGAATGTACATGCTCATCAGAATTTAATTTGGAATTGTGTATGGAAAAGTGTTCTGCTAAAATAACTAGTATAGAAAATCTTGACAAATATGTTGATTATGCATGCTCCACTGAAGCAGTATGTACTGTTGGATTAAAAACAGAACTTATTACCAAAAAAGTTTATTCAGATTTTATAGATTTGGACAACTTTAGACTAGTTCTCAGAACAGAAGTGGATACTCCGTTCTTGAAGACAGGTGAAATTTCACTTTTATTCAGATTGGAAAATTTCAATCCTCTCACAGAAGCCAATCTTACAATAAGAAATATTGCTGCTTTAGAAAATAATCAATTGCTTGCAGAGACTACTCCACAGGGAGTTTTGAACAATTTCGACAGTAACATTACCTCTAAACTTACACTTACTTATGATACAAAGGAATTTGCAGAATTAAGGTATATCACATTGAGGATTCTTTATTCATACGACAGTATATCAACAAGCATTGGATATAATGAAGATGGAAGCGAAAATGTTACGACGACAATTACTCCAATAAGATCCTCAACTTCATATCCACACCCTCCTTTGATTGTCCTCAACAAGGAATATGTATCTGAAGATTTGGTTTTTGTAGTTTAGGATATTTCTCTTACAGCATCTTCAAAAATATCTAGTCCAAGATTTGCTTGAGATTTTGTAATTATTAATGGTGGACAGAATCTTATTGAGCTAGCCCCGGCGGGTATCATCAATAATCCTTTTTCAGTTGATTTGCAGAGAATATCTGATCTTTCTTTTAGTCCATGTTCCTTAGATATTTTATCTTTCACTATTTCAACACCAATCATCAATCCTAATCCTCTAACATCTCCAATAATTTCATAATCTTCTTTCATTTCTTCTAATCGTTTCATCATATAACTTCCAATCTTCAGAGCATTCTCACCTAGTTTTTTCTCTTTCATAAATTTCAAAGTTGCAATTCCTGCGGCACATGCAAGAAGATTCCCACCAAAAGTGTTTGCATGACTTCCACCCACCCAATCCATGATTTTCTCATTCGCAACAGTAGCTGCCAAAGGAATTCCTCCACCGATAGCCTTACTTAATGATACAATATCAGGTTTGACATTGAAATTTTCTATAGCAAGAAACTTGCCAGTTCTATAACATCCGGCTTGTACTTCATCATCACACAACATAACTCCATGATCATCACACAACTCTCTTACACCTTTCATAAATTCTTTTGGTGGTACAATATATCCGGGTTCTCCAGATATAGGTTCGATGAAAATAGCGGCCAGATCCCCTTTGCACTCCTTGATTTTTCTTTCCAAGACTTCTAGATACATGTTAACACATCCATCATGCTCCTTCTTACCAAATGGACATCTATAACAGTAAGGGTACCATGCATGTTTTACAGGCAAGAACGGCCAGAATCTTTCTTTATGGACAGGTCGTGCGTTTGTGAGCGATAAACTTCCATATGTTCTTCCATGGAATGATGGTTTGAAAGCAATTGCCCATCTCCTTTTTGTATGCCATTTGGCCAATTTCAATGCAGCTTCTATCGATTCTGTTCCAGAGTTGGATAAGAAGGCTTTGTTCAGATGATTTGGTAAGAATTTCAAAAGATTTTCGACAAATTCTACTGGCAGTTCCGCATAAAAGTCAGAAAATCCTGCATGGGACGCCGATTTGATTTGTTTTCTTACAGCCTTTTCTATAATAGGATTAGCATGTCCTATGTTCATCACAGCAACTCCTGCAGAAAAATCCAAATACTTTCTATTATCAACATCCCACACATAACAACCTTTGGCTTTTTTGAAAACAAATGAATATTCACGTGTCAATGACGGAGAAATAACTTTGTGGTCACGTTCTATAATCTTTACCGATTTAGGGCCTGGTTTTCTGCAAATGAACTTGGATTTCATATTATTATTTTATTATCAATACACAAATTACTTTATGGGGTTCCTGGAAGACCTAGTAAATACAAATGGGGTAAGCGGTGCTGAAGAAGCCGTGAGAGAAATTATCGAAAAGGAAATCAAAGATTATGTTGATGAAGTTTTTGTGGATAAATTCGGCAATCTAATTGCTCATAAAAAAGGTAAAGTTCCACGTGTAATGCTTGCAGCTCATATGGATGAAATCGGTCTCATGACTAAATACATTGACCGAACAGGTAGAATATCATTTGCTTTGATTGGTGGAATTGATGCTGCTTCATTAATTGGACAACGAGTTACGATACAGGCCAAAAGAACTCGTGTTAGAGGAGTAATTACTCTTGATCAAATGTCTGCAGGAGATCCAACAGATAAAATGCCCAAAGTGAGTGATTTATATATCGATACAGGTCTCGATAAAGATGAATTGGAAAAATTGGGAATTGGAATTGGGAATTATATTTATTTTTATGAATCTTCTTCCATCACGTTAGGTGACGATGAAATAATTTGTGGAAAAGCGTTGGATGATAGATTAGGATGTTATGTTCTTGTTGAATTGGCTAAACGATTGAAAGAAAATAAGAATGAACTTTTCTATGTTTTCACGGTACAGGAAGAAATAGGATTGTATGGTGCAAGGACTTCTGCTTACACGATCGATCCTGCATGGGCTATTGCAGTTGATGTTACTCCGGCAGATGATGCTTATCACAATGCCCAAAAATCTATTGGTAAAGGACCTTGTCTAACAATAAAAGACGCAAGTATGTTGGGAAATAAGTGCATAAATAATTGGTTGAAGGATATTTCTGTTAAACATGATATTCCTCTACAAAATGATGTAAGTGATTTGGGGGTTACTGATGCACTGACAATTTCATTATCAAGAGGGGGAGTACCATCAGGAGTTGTATGCCTACCAGTAAGAAATATTCATACTGTAGTTGGTATAGCACATCGGAAAGATATAGATAATACAATAAAACTACTTGAGGTTTTATTGAAGAATCCACCGTTGGTTTGTTTGGTTTAAATGAAAATAAATTATCTGACTGCAAAGGAAATAGAAAATATTCATCAGGATGTCTTGAAAGCTACAGGTGGAAAAAAGGGAAAGTTTATGTTGGCTGATATAGAATTTCTGGTCACTGAATCAAAAATACCAGGATCTGTAGAAAGAATTGGAGCAACTTTGTTTTTTGGAATATTGGCTACACACCCCTTTGCAGATGGAAATAAAAGAACGTCAGTGGTTGTTTTAGAAGCATTTTTAGCAAAAAATAATAAAAGGTTACATATTACCGACGATGAATTTTTGGAAACTATTACAAGAACTGTACTTGGTGGATTTAAATTTGAAGATGTCGTTGTATGGATTGAAAATAAAATTGATGACTCGCCAAAACCAGGTTCAAAGATTATACAAGAAATAATTAAAAAAAGAATACGCTTACTGAAAGATTTAATAAAACTTCACTATAACAAGCCTGTCTAAGATTTAGTAAATGGGAATCTTTTATAACGTACTACATATGTGGCCAAACCTATCATTAATAGGCCAACACTATAAATTAAAACTTCAATTCTAATGCTTAGTAACAAAAATGCGGACGTTACTACTCCAAGTAGTGGTATGATAGGTAACTTCCCTATCGTAAACGGAATTTTAAATCCTCTCTCCAATTTCTGTTTTTTGTATCTCAATTGGATTACAGACAGGTTGATTACGATAAATGCGCAGAATATGAGAAAGTCAGTTAGGTATCCTACAATTTCTATCCCTCCTATGAAAACAAATATTATTGCAAGAATGCCGGATATTACAATTGCAGGACCTGGTGTCTTCGTTTTCTTATCTACTATTGAAAGAGATTGTGGCAAAGATTTTTGGTTTGCCATCCCGTAAACAAGCCTGGACGCACCTAAAAGAACTAGTAATGCAGTATTGAAAGTTGAAAATAATGCAATGAACGATAAAATACTCGACGAGTCTTTACCAAGTGCTTTGGATGCTACATCAGCTAAAGGTGAATTTGAGCTAGCAAGAACTTCCCAATTTATAACACTAATTGCAGATAATGAAACTAATATGTAAATTATTGTAGAAATTATTATGGCCATGATCAATGCTTTTGGCATTATTTTGCGTGATTTCTTAGTTTCCTCTGATAATCGTGACATTTCTTCAAATCCTATGAATGCAAAGAAAATCAAAGCTGCTGCACTGAATATACTGCCGAATGATTTAATTTCCAAGTAATTTACGGATCCTAAAAATGGAACACTGATAAAAATTACTAATAACAAGCCGAAAGTTTCTATAATGCTGAACAAAATAGCAATCGTGGCAGATTGTTTGATCCCCCAGAAATTTATCAACGACAATATTATTATCAGAACAATTGATGATTGGATTATGGGTACGTCAAAGATGACATTTAGATAACCTGCAAATCCTAATGATACAGTTGATGTTGCGATAACACCTGCGAAAATTAAGAACCACCCAGTGAACCACCCCAGATCTCTTCCAAAACTTTCTTTCACATATTCATATTCTGCTCCAGCTTTAGGAAACATACTCGACAATTCAGCATAACTTAATCCAGTAAAAGCAGCAACTAGTGCAGCAATAAAGAACGAAATCCATACACCATTACCTGCTATTCCCGCGGCCTTACCGATCAATACATATATTCCAGCACCCAAAATTATACCGACACCTATCATTGTGAGTTCAAATAATCCAAGAACTCTTCTTAATTTGGCCATCTGATAATAGTTTAATTCTATAGAAGATAAATTTTATTTAATGAGAACACGAGTTATAATTCTTGGGGCAGCCGGAAGAGATTTTCACAATTTCAATACGGTTTATCGTGATAATCCACATTATGAGGTTGTCGCGTTCACAGCAACTCAAATACCTGGTATATCCGAACGAAGATATCCAAAAGAATTGGCAGGTAGATTGTATCCTAAAGGAATTCCAATATACCCCGAGAAAATTTTGCCAAAATTAATAAAAAAATTCAAAATTAATCAAGTTGTATTTTCTTATTCGGATGTCACACATGAATATGTGATGCACAAAGCTTCACTTACTCTTGCAAATGGTGCTGATTTTGTTTTACTCGGTCCTAATTCAACAATGATAGAATCTTCCAAACCTGTAATTTCAGTTACTGCGGTAAGAACAGGATCAGGTAAGAGTCAAGTAACAAGGAAAATTGCAAGAATCCTCAAAGATAGTGGTAAGAAAGTTGTTGTAATTCGTCATCCGATGCCGTATGGGGTTTTGAAAAGACAAATTGTTGAAAGATTTGCAAAATACAAAGATTTAGAAAAATACAATGCAACAATTGAGGAGCAAGAAGAATACGAACCTCATTTAAATGCTGGTAATATTGTATACGCAGGTGTTGATTATGAAAAAATTTTGAGAAAAGCTGAGAAAGAAGCAGATATTATAATTTGGGATGGTGGGAATAATGATTTCTCATTTATAAAATCTAATTTGTATGTAGTTGTTGTTGATCCGCATAGAGCAGGACATGAATTAATTTACCATCCCGGAGAAACTAATCTTCTTTTAGCTGATATTGTAATTGTGAATAAAGTTGATTCTGCTAAGAAAGAAGATGTGAAAAAAGTTGTTAAAAATACAAAATTATCAAATCCAAATGCGAAAATAATTCTTGCCAATTCTGCTGTTACTGTTGATGAACCAGAATTAATTAAAGGAAGGAGAGTTTTAGTTGTTGAAGATGGACCAACTCTAACACATGGTGGAATGCGATTCGGAGCTGGAACAGTTGCAGCAAAGAAATATAATTGTAGAATAGTTGATGCTAAACCATATGCAATTGGATCTATCAAAAATGTTTACAAAAATTATCCTCATCTTTCAAAAGAACTACCAGCCATGGGATACAGTAAGAAACAAATGAAAGAACTGGAACGAACGATAAATGCCGTCAAGTGTGATGCGGTTATAGATGCTACCCCGGTTACTTTACCAAAATTGATGAAAATAAACAAACCAATTGTACAGGTTAATTATGAACTGGAAGAGATTGGAAAAACTAACTTACAAAAAGTTCTTAAACTAAAAGATGTTATGAAATTTGGATGAGGTTTCAAAAACTCATTTGTAAATGATGAAAATGGCCAAATGGAAAACATTCAAGCATAATGGGGTGTATTTTCCTCCAGAATATGTGTGGAAAAAATTTCCAGTGAAAATAAAGGGTGAAAAAGTTCAACTGGATGCTCAGCAAGAGGAAATGCTCTATGCATGGGCTAAGAAAATAAATACACCTTATGTCAAGGATCCTGTTTTCCAGAAAAACTTTATATCCGATTTCAAAAAACTTCTTCCTGAAAAATTCAAAACTATTACGATTGATGATATTGATGTATCTTCTATTGTGAAATATCAAGAAAATGAAAAAGAATTGACAAAAGAAGAGAAGAAAGCACTTGCAGCTGAAAGAAAAAAGCTCAAAGAAGAATTAAAAGAAAAATATGGTTACGTTGAAATTGATGGGAATAGATCAGAAATTGCCAATTGGCTTGTAGAACCACCTGGAATTTTTATGGGACGTGGTCAACATCCCCTTCGTGGGAGATGGAAGCCACGTGTTCATTCTGAAGATGTTATTTTGAACTTGGGCAAAGATGCTCCAGTTCCTGCAGGAAATTGGAAGAAGATTATTCATGAATCGGATTTCATGTGGATTGCATCATGGAAGGAAGTTTTAACTGATAAAGTAAAACATGTCTGGCCTCATGAAGGATCTTCTATACGACAAACAAGAGAAAAGGATAAATATGACAAAGCTCTTTCAATTGGAGAAAAAATCGATTTGATAAGAAATCACATACATGAAGGAATGTTATCGAAGGATGAAAAATTACGACAAGTTGCTACGGCATGCTATTTGATTGATAGATTAGTTATGAGAGTAGGTGATGAAAAAGATGAAGATGAAGCAGATACTGTCGGTGCATCGACATTACGTGTAGAACATATAAAATTCGGAACTGATTCAATTGAATTTGATTTTCTAGGAAAGGATAGTGTAAGATGGGAAAAGAAAATTGATATTTCTCAAGCGGATCCAGCATTTGTTAAAAATATGAAGGAATTTACACAAAATAAAAAACCAGTAGATTTAGTTTTTGATGGTATAGATTCGCGCCATGTCAATCAATTCCTAGGAAATTCTGTCAAAGGGTTGACTGCAAAAGTTTTCAGAACATATCATGCAACAAAAATCCTCTTATCATATCTTAATCACGTCAAAATAAAACACAACGATGGTTATTCCAATATGTACCAAGCTAAACTTGGAAATTTAGAAGTTGCGGTAACATGTAATCATAGAAAAACTCCACCTAAAAATTGGGAAGAAACGTTTGAGAAAAAACAAGAACGTTTAGCAAAATACATGGGTACCCAACCAAAAACAGAAAAACAATCAGAAAAATTGAAAGAGAGAATTGAAAAATTGAAGATGGAGATTGAACTTGCAAAGAAAACAAAGGAATACAACCTCAATACTTCATTGAAGAATTATATTGATCCTCGAGTGTACAAAGCATGGTTGGATAAGGCTGGCATAGATTGGAAGAAACTTTACACATCATCGCTACAGAAAAAATTCTCTTGGGTCGAATCACTAAAAACTAAATCAAAATAAGCTTTATAAGGAAGATAATTTAAATTCCTATTAGTATGTTCTGGCTAAGTGACATAAACTTGATTACTGTTCTGATAGTTACTGTAATTGGCATGGTTCTCGGAATGCTTTGGTATTCCCCTATGGTTTTTGGTAAACTTTGGATGAAGCTTTCAGGTATTAATGAAAGAAAAATGAAGGAGATGAAAAAGAAAGGAATGACAACTTCATATGTTGCAATGTTCCTTGGCGCATTTGTTATGAATTACGTCTTGGCATATTTGGTTGTTTTAACTGGAGCTACTGATTTGGCAACAGGTGCAATAACAGGAGTTTGGGTTGCAATAGGATTTGTTGCTACAGTAATGCTTGGTAGCGTTCTTTGGGAAGGTAAACCATTGGAACTTTACTTGATAAATGTGACTCATTATATTGTTGCTCTTGCAGTTGCCGGTGCGATTCTAGCAACTTGGTAAATCTATTTTTATGAAAACCAGAACAATAAAACAAATTATAAAATTTAAATCAGCTCCTCATGATGTATATGAAGTTCTGATGGATTCTAGGAAACATTCGAAATTTACAGAAGCAAGTGCGAAGATAAGTAATAAAGTTGGTGGAAAAATTGTTGCTTACGATGGGTATATTGAAGGTAAAAATTTAGAGCTTGTTCCTGATAAGAAAATAGTGCAAGAATGGCGGGCAAATGACTGGCCAGATAGACATTTTTCTATTGCAACGTTTGAATTAAGGAAAATTGATAGTGGGACAGAGCTTAAATTCACACAGGAAGATGTTCCAGATGATCAATATGATGCGATTTCAGACGGTTGGTTTGAACATTATTGGGATAAGATGAAGAAGATTTTCAAATGGTGAGTGGTTGTCATGCGAAGAATAAATTATTCATCTGAAGACCAAGGAAGGATGATAGGGAGTTATATTATAGGAAGAGATGTTATACCGTCTCCTTCAAGATTGAGAAGATCTCTTGATGATCCAGTTTCATTAAAGGTCGCGATACAATTTCTGAAATATCAAACAGGCAGTGAATATGATCCTTCTGAAATAAGAGATTTGTTTGAACAGAAGGTAAGTGAAAGACGGCAATTAAATAAAAGAAGACAGATTCTTTCATTTCAAGCGATCTTTAACCGATCTGATAAGTGGACAGAACGGGATTTGAACCCGTGACTTCTTCGTTGCGAACGAAGCTATCTACCGGACTGATATATCTGCCCACAATAAAAACTTAAGTAATTCTAATAATTAATAAATCTGAGGGCGAGTAGCTTAGCCTGGCTGGAGCACCCGACTGATAATCGGGCGGTCGAGAGTTCAAATCTCTCCTTGCCCACTCATGATAAAATATTTTGAAGCACCTGACATACAAATGCTTGTGAATGAAATTTCCAATAAACTAGAGCTAGGACATGATATTTCACGGGTAAAATGCATTGTAAGTACTGGTTCTAAAAGTAGACGAACGTTGGCAAGATGTCATACAATATCCAAAGCAGTGCAAACTGCACTTGGTATCAGATCTCATTATATTATTGAAGTAATCTCAGAAAATTTCAACAAATTAAGCCATGAAGAAAAAATTAAAACTTTAATCCACGAACTCATGCACATACCTAAAGCTTTCGGTGGTGGGTTCAAAGGACATCATTATGTAAACAGACGTTCTGTTGAAAAGATGTATGAAAATTATAAGAGATTTTAAAGATAGGGTTGAATACTTTTAGGTATTGGTCTGCATCCACAACTCTCTTGATGACCTTTGTGCCATTCTATTCTCTGTTTTAGTGTTGGACTTTTAGGCATCTTATGTGAAAGGTGCCATTTGTATGCATTCTTTCCCAAAACAGGTGTGTAAATTCGTAATTTTGCTTCAAAAACTTTCTTTCCAATTTCAGTCATTCTTCCTGCTTTTATCATATCATTATATCTTTGTACATTTTTTGTTGACCATTGACTTTTGGAAGTACGTGGTGAAAACCGTTGCATGTATTTTTCTTCATCAATACTTTTTACTTTACCATCTATCCAACCAAAACATATTGCTTCTTCAACTGCGTCGTCATAAGGTACAGATTTCTTATTCGTGCGTTTCTTGTAATAGACAATCCATGCTTCCTTCTTATTATGATTCTTAATTAGCCATTTCCTCCATTGGGCACGATTTTCTACATAAATCAATTCAAACGGTTTTGCCATATATTATATGGTACTTTGAAATTCTTATCGAGTTCTTAATTTCATTGTTTCAACTGTAGTATGAGTTAAACCATATTTTTTAGCAACTTCTCTTCTAGCAAGTTTCCTCATTTCCTCTACTTGCTGTGCATCTACTACGCTGTAAAATTCAGAACTATGTGGAGCAAATCGCTCTATTTCTGGTCCATCGAATGTGAAATACCAGCCTTGAGCACTTCTAAAATAGCGAACTTGCACTCCTACTGGTATCTCTCTTTGAATTTTCACCCTTTGAATTTCCCTTCCTGATATTTGCACATACTGCCCCGTAGGTATAACGTCTATCCCAATTAGTTCATCTTCTATTTGCATACTTTTATTTTCTGAAAGGTAAATTTAAAAAGATATGGAAAATCGAATAAAAAAGGTATTTTCTCACACAGCAGAGGATCTGGATGCGATGCTAATCTCCAATTCCGAGCATCCGAATATTGATCCAAATTTCTTTTATGTTAGCGATATTACAAGCGGTGTTTTCGAAAGATGTACGATAATTGCTTACAGAGATGGTACTGGTACTTTGATTACATCCGAATTGGAAGAACCAATTGCAAAGAAAGAAACTAAATTAAAAATTTCTACCTTCAAATCAAAAGACGAAAGAAAACACACAATAAAAGAATTGTTGTCTGGAGTTACTAATCTGGGAATAAATGGAAATAATTTTACTTACAGACAATACAGTGCACTATCAGAATTAACAAATGCAAAAATAACTGACATTTCAGAAGCATTTTCAAAATCACGATCGATAAAAGATAAAGAAGAAATTAAACGTATATCCGAAGCTTGTAAAATTTCTTCGAAAGCTGCGAAAGAATTCCCATCTTACATAAAATCTAACATGACTGAAAAAGAACTTTCTGGAAAATTAGTTGAGTTACAATACAAATATGGCGCACACGATCTTGCATTTTCACCATCAATAGTTGCCTTTGGAAAGAATTCTTCCCGTCCGCATCATTCACCAACTGATCAAAAATTGAAAAAGAATGAATTCGTCCTCATAGACTTCGGTGCATCTTACAAAAGATACGGATCGGATATATCCCGGACATTTGTTTTCGGTAAACCTAGTTCTAAAATGAAAGAGATTTATGAAACAGTTCAAACTTCACAAGAAGATGCCATTGATATGGTAAAGGAAGGTGTTAATGGAAAGGATGTTGATAAAATGGCTCGAGATAGAATCGATAAAAAATTCAAAGGAACTTTTATTCATTCCCTGGGACATGAAGTTGGATTGCAAATTCATGATGGAGGAGTTCTTAGTTCACAAGTAGATTTCATGCTAAAAGAGAATATGATTGTAACAGTTGAACCTGGTGTATACATTCCATCAATTGGTGGTGTTAGAATAGAGGATACATTACTAGTTACAAAAAATAAAGCCAAGATTTTAACTAATTCATCTAAATCACTAATGACAATATAAATGAACTTCCAAATGATATACATTAAGGTGCTTTTGTGAATAACAGAGAAGAATTAGCTGAATTGGTTGGTATAATATTAGGGGATGGAAGTTTGTATGTTAACGTTAAACACCAAATTTATCAATTTGCAATGATGGGTCATATTAAAAATGATCGCGAATATTATGAAAGCTTTCTCTTACCATTATTAGAGAAACATTTCGGTAAAAATTTCAAAGTGAATCTTATTACGAAAACTAATGGAATTAGAATTCGATCACAAGAGAGGTCAACCGTAAAAAAGATTTCAGAACTTGGTATACCAATAGGAAATAAAGTCAAAAATAATGTAAAAATTCCTGAATGGATATTTGCCAATAAGAAACTTATCAAAGCTTGTATAAGAGGTCTTGTAGATACAGATGGTTTTGTAACACCAATAACTGGTCGTAATTATTCGTATATATGGTTTTCATCCAAAGTGACAGGAATCCAAAAATCATTTTCTAGATCGATGAAATTACTTGAATTAAAAACTTCGAAGTGGCGCATAAGAAATGATACAGGTGCTCAAATATATTTAGGATCTAAACAAATGATAGAAAAATATTACCGAGAAATAAACTTTAATAATCCATATCATAGAAATAAGTTTAAGGCTCCCTTCGTCTAGCCCGGTCAAGGACTGCAGACTTTCGATTTACTTCGAAAGATTTGATATCTGAGATGAAAGAAGAGCTCTGCCGGCAGGGGTTCAAATCCCCTAGGGAGCATATTTTAAAATCGATGTATCTCTAAAAAAAATCAGCTAAACAAATTTATTCCAAAATAAATCCCTAAAATCACCAAAGATAACACTAATAATGTAGTTTGTTGTAAATTCCAGTCTTTCCCTACCACAAAATGCCATATCCAAAAGAATGTAAAGAGTACACTACCTATGAATAATAGAGCCGGTAATTCTGAAACTTTGACTAGATCAACTATTACTTTATTCCAAATTGATGGTAGTATGAAAGGTGAAATGAAAATCACCATTGCAAATAAGATAAATGTTACTCTTAATGTGGAAATGGTCGGCCTTAATTGGGGATATCCGTCAATAGAACCAAATCTAAAATGCCAACCCGCTTTATCGTGAATCAATGATAACCATAGTATAAATTCACCCCCTAAGAAAACTACTGCATATGAAGTTAAATTAAGAAATATATCTGATATGCTAATCACGATCACTTATTTTATAGGTCGATTATTTATTCAATTCATCTAAAACTTCTTAAGCCTTAAAGATCAAACTAAAAAAGGGTTTCAATTAAAGCAGCTTTGATTTTAGAAGACGGAACCATATTCGAAGGTATGGGATTTGGATATCCTTCAGAAGTCTCAGGAGAGGTAGTTTTCAATACGGGTATGGTTGGATATCCGGAATCTTTAACAGATCCTTCTTATTCTGGACAAATACTTGTTCAGACTTATCCATTGATTGGAAATTATGGTAAAAGTTCTACAAAATTAACAAATAATTTCAATATTCCACTACATTTCGAATCTGGCAAAGTTCAAGTTATGGGATATTGTATATCCGAGTTGCAAAATAATCCAAATCATTGGGCACAAGAAAAAAATTTGAGTGAGTGGTTAAATGATGAGAAAATTCCTGGCATTTCTGGAATAGATACAAGAGAATTGACAAAGAAATTACGAATGAAAGGTGTAATGAAAGGAATTCTGAAAGTTGGAGATGTAATTAATCTTCACGAATTGTTATCAAAAATAAATTCTGTTTCCGATCCAAATAAAAACGATCTAGTAAAATCCGTTAGTGTAAGTTCACCGATTGAATATAGCCCAGGTAAATCTCCAAAGATTGTTTTAATAGATTGCGGTGTGAAATTTGGGATTTTGAGAGAATTATTGTCACGAAATGTTAATGTTATCAGAGTTCCATATGATTTTTCCGCCGAAGAAATTTTAAAATACAATCCAGATGGGATTATTGTTTCTAATGGCCCTGGAGATCCTAAATTATGTACAAAAACTATACAAGCTGTATCTAGATTGCTTGAAATAAACATGCCAATAATGGGGGTTTGTCTTGGAAGTCAAATTCTAGGATTAGCTGCAGGTGGAGATACTTATAAATTGAAATTTGGACATCGTGCCCAAAATCATCCATGTATGGATTTGAAAACTGGACGAGTTTACATTACAACTCAAAATCATGGATATACGGTTAGTCCAGACTCTCTAAAAAATACAGAATTTGAAATCAGTCATGTAAATGTTAATGATAAAACTGTTGAAGGAATAAAACATAAAACTAAATCAGTTTTTGGTGTTCAATGGCATCCTGAAGGGCCAGGTCCGTTGGAAAGTAGTTTTCTATTCGATAATTTCCTTGAGATGATTAAAAATGGTAGTGGATAATAATATCAAAAAAGTTCTACTCTTAGGTAGTGGGGCCATCAAAATAGGTGAAGCAGGTGAATTTGATTATTCTGGAGCACAAGCAATAAAGGCATTAAGAGAAGATGGAATAAAAGTTGTTCTAGTCAATCCAAATATTGCAACTATACAAAGCGATAAGAAATTTGTTGATGAAGTTTATTTCGTTCCTCTAACTACGGAATTTTTGGAAAAAATCATTGAAAAAGAAAACCCAGATGGTATCCTATTAAGTTTCGGTGGGCAAACTGCTTTGAATGCAGGAATGGAATTGTATGAAAAAGGTATTTTGGAAAAATATAATGTAAAAGTTTTAGGTACCGGTGTTTTCGCAATTGAAACATGTGATAACAGAGATGAATTTAGAAAATTAATGCTGGAAAATAATATTCCTATTCCAAAAAGTAAAAAAGCAAATTCCATTGATGAAGCTCTAGAAGCTGCGAAGGAAATTGGATATCCGGTAATGATTAGGGTTGCTTATACATTGGGAGGACAGGGTTCTGGGGTTGCATATAATTATAAAGAACTCGTTGAAATTGTTTCAAAAGCACTTGCATATAGTAGAATAAATCAAGTTCTAGTTGAAGAATATCTTGGAAAATGGAAAGAAATCGAATATGAAATCATGAGAGATTCTACAGATAATTGCACAATAATTTGTAATATGGAAAATTTTGATCCAATGGGTATACATACAGGAGAAAGCATTGTTGTTGCGCCTTCTCAAACTCTAACAAATAGAGAATATCACACATTGAGAATGACTGCATTCAAAGTTATTCGTGCGTTGAAAATTGTTGGTGAATGCAATATACAATTTGCATTGAATCCACAAAGTGAAGAATTTCGTGTAATTGAAGTTAATTCAAGATTATCCAGAAGTTCTGCACTCGCAAGTAAAGCTACAGGATATCCGATTGCATATATTGCTGCAAAACTTTCAATCGGTTATAATCTACCAGAGCTTACAAATAAAATAACTGGAGTGACTACGGCTTGTTTTGAACCTGCACTTGATTATGTAACTGTTAAAATTCCACGATGGGATTTACAAAAATTCAAAAATGTTAGTAGACGAATCGGAACTCAAATGAAATCTGTAGGAGAAGTAATGGCAATAGGAAGAAATTTCGAAGAATCTCTACAGAAAGCAGTTAGAATGCTTGATATAGGAGTTGAATTAACTGATGTTGATGAAATTAAAAATGATTTAGAAAAAATAAGATACGAATTGGAATATCCTACTGATAAAAGACTTTTTTATATTGTAAAAGCTTTGAAACTTGGAATCTCTAATGAGGAAATATCAAAATTATCAGGAATTGATAAATGGTTTTTGAATAAAATAAAAAATATTTCTGATTTTGAAACAGATTTTACACTAAACGAGGAAAATTTAAAAAAAGCAAAGAAACTTGGATTCTCCGATAAGAAAATAGGAAAATTAACAGAAAAAAGTGAATTTGAAATTAGAAAACTAAGAAAATCATTTGGAATAGTACCAGTTGTTAAACAAATAGATACATTATCAGCTGAATGGCCTGCTGTTACAAATTATCTTTACCTCACATACAATGGGGATAAAGATGATATAGAATTTTCACAAAATAGAAAAATAATTGTTTTAGGTTCTGGTTGTTATCGAATTGGTAGTAGTGTTGAGTTTGATTGGTGTTGTGTTAATATGGCATGGTCATTGAAAGAAAAAAGTTCAAGTGAAATTATTATGATAAATTATAATCCTGAAACAGTTTCTACCGATTATGATATTTTAGATAAATTATATTTCGATGAATTGACACTGGAACGAGTTTTGGATATATCTGAAAAGGAAAACGCATCTGGGGTTGTTGTAAGTGTAGGAGGACAGATTCCTAATAATCTTGCATTAAAATTATCAGCGAATGGTATTGGAATATTGGGTACATCGGCAGAAGATATAGATAAAGCAGAGGATCGTTCTAAATTCAGTACAATATTGGATGAATTGAATATTCCTCAACCAGTTTGGAAGAAATTCGATACTTTGGAGAATATGAAAGTTTTTGCAAATGAAATCGGTTACCCTGTTCTCATTCGACCATCTTATGTGCTATCAGGTTCATCAATGCAAGTTGTAAATAATGAAAAAGAATTGGAAAGTTATACTAAAAATTCACAAATTTCACAAGAATATCCCATCGTCGTATCGAAATTTTTTGTAGAAACAAAGGAAGTTGAAGTTGATGCAGTAAGCGATGGAGAAAATGTATTCATTGGTGCAATAAGTGAACATATAGAAGAAGCAGGTGTTCATTCTGGTGATGCAACATTATCAATTCCAACAATTACAATTAATGACGATATTAAAAACACTATTAGAAATTATACAAGAAAAATTGCAAAGAAATTAAACATAAAAGGACCATTCAATATTCAATATCTAGTTAAGAATGGAAATGTTTACGTCATTGAATGTAATCTAAGAGCTAGTAGAAGTATGCCTTTTGTTTCAAAAACAATTGATGTGAACTTGATGGAATTATCTGCTGATGTCTTTTTAGGCGGAAAAGTTGAAGATGGTGAAAGAGTTCCAACAAAATTTGCAGTAAAATCCCCACAATTTTCATTCATGAGATTGGAAGGTGCAGATCCTGTAACAAGTGTTGACATGGTATCTACTGGCGAAGTTGCTTGTTTTGGAAATAATTTCAATGAAGCATTTTTGAAATCTTTGATTGCGTCAGGATTCAAGTTACCAAAGAAAACCGTTCTATTATCAACAGGACCTGAAAAAACAAAAATCTATCTTCTTGAAACAGTGAAAAAACTTTCAGCGATAGGATTTGAATTATATGCAACAAAAGGTACTGCAAAGTTTCTAAAAGAAAATGGAATTGACACAAATATTCTTAACTGGCCTCTAGATGGGATGGAACCAAATGCATCAACTTACATTTCCAATGGAAAAATAGATTTGGTGGTGAATATTCCTAAGAGTTTTGATGAGGTTGAAGTTACAAATGATTATTTGATAAGAAGAAAAGCTGTCGAGTACGGGGTACCTATTATTACAAATGCAGAATTGATGAAAATTTTAACTGTTGCGTTGGAAAATAAAATAATTTTGGAAATTTCTTAAACTTTTAACCTCTTCTGTATAATCTATACTTACGCAGGGGTCGGATAGCTCGGTCAATTCCGCCAGCTTGAGGTGTTGGTAGCTTAGTGCTTTCGGGAGTTCAAATCTCTCCCCCTGCACTAACTTTTCTTGTTTTCCCGTAAATAGAAGAGAGGGATCGTATCGATTATGAAAACTATACCCACAAATATAAAAATTATATCGAATGCTATTTTCTCTACAAAGAAACCTCCTATCAGAGTTGATAGGGCGGTGGATATACCTATCACCATATGATATTTGCCTATGTCCTTCCCTCTGTTAATCTTTTTTGTTATATCCGCCAAAAATGTTTGGGATCCAACACTATACATCGCAGCTGCTATACCAACACATGCCTGCAAAATATAAAGTTGCCAAATATTTCCGATCATGGCATAGAGTACAACAAATATTCCTGCCACTATACTGGTTACTATCATTATAGGTTTCCTTCCTACTTTATCGGACATTTTTCCAGCTTGATATCCGGCAATAGACGCGAATATTCCTTGGATTGCAATTGACGTTCCAAATACACCAACACTACCGCCAAACTGAAGAAAGAAAATCAGAAAGAATGGGATACTGAAACCGCTAGATATAGCAGCCACAGCTTCTGACACTACCAATATCCGATAGTTTCTTTTGTTGTAGTTCATTAAAACAACTTTATTTTTATGTTCAAATATAATACAAATTATGGAAGAAAAGAAACTCATCGGCAAAGTAAGCCATTATTACAACAAACTAGACGTAGCCATCATTGAATTGCAAGATGAGCTTGAATATGGTGACAGAATTTCTATCGAAGGTACTTCAACAAACATTCAGCAAGTAGTTGATAGTATACAAATAGAACACCAGTCTGTGAAAATTGCACACAGGGGAAGTGCCATAGGGTTGAAGGTGCCTGACAAAGTTCGTCCGGGCGATGTTGTGTACAAAATTATCCAGTAAATTATTCAGATGTTAATAGTCGGGCTAACTGTTTATGACGCTGAATAGCAGCATTTATACCAGGTAATGAATGTTCTAATGGTCTGTGTGGTGTAGATCGATTTCGCATTATAATTTCATTTAGGAAATCTTCAACTAAAGATATTCCAGTTGGATCTTTTTTTAGGAGATCAACTTTACGTTGTTCCTCCTGCCAAATTCTTATTTGTTTATCAGCTTCGTACGCCGCTAATTTACCTTCCTGTCTTGGTGTAAGATTTTTTCCCATATACCTCCGTTCAATTTCATCAACTGAGCTAATGATTACATTAAAAACAATTTTCATAACATCGATTGCAGGATTAAATTTCTCATAATCCCCCCAAGGGTTCATAAAATAGAGCACTTCTGACCCGACTCTTCTATAACCGGCTGCTTGAAAACAAAGTACACGTCTACGATAGTGATATCTTTGTTTCATCATATTTACTCTGTGAGATAGTTGTTCATCTCCGACCCGATAAATTTCTCTGGCTATAGTTTTAGCTATACCAGATTCTTTAGACGACATTCTTAATCTATCCAATAATTCTTTTGGAGAATTTGTTGGCCACTCTATTAATGGATATTTGACCATATTCATCAAAGAGTGTTGAATCTTTAAATATATTGCACGTTTTTTACAAAATTCAATAATTAGAATTTGACTTTGCATTTCTTCAAGATTTCGTTAAACTTAACAGGGTAAAATTCCTCTTTTGGATTGCCAATACTTATCAACCCCTTCTTTTTAAGAGATTTCACTGCTTTCATTATCGCAGTGTTCTTTAATTTTGAACTCTCTTCTATTTTATCCAAAGTCGTAGGATTCGATTCACAAATGATCTCGTATACAATTTCTTCATTTGAGTCTTTCATAATCCAAAAAAGAACTTGCTTATATTTAAAGTTTTGAACAAATAGTTTCATGCCTTTCACACTTACAGAACTGGAAAAAACAATCGTATTCGTGTTTATGATACATAAGGATAATCAAAATTATATTGATATTGAAGAAATAATGAACAAATTCCCTGCTAGACAACGAAAATTAGTTCGTAAATATGTTGCTAAATTGGAAATGAAAAAGTTACTAGAGAAGCATCCTGAATCAAGCAAATATAAAATCACTGAAACTGGACAAGAATATGGAAAACGTGTAATCAGCGAAGGAGTGATTTTACCAAAGTTGTGATTATTGGCTCAGATCTCTCCCCATATCTTCGAAATAAACTGGAAGTTTGTCCCATGGGTTAGGCATGACATCATCCGTTACAAATAACCATCCTACACAATGCTTTACTTTCTCAACATATGATTCAATTTTTTTAACACCATGTGCAAGTAAACCAACTTTTTCTCGTGGGTAGGAATGTCTACAAAATTCTTCAGGATCAGGTAAGCCCTCATCTTCACGGATTACAATATTGTTTCCAATTTCTATATGACTGGATGGAACACGTGTTCCCGGATTATTTACAATAAATGCGAGTGATTTGCTTTGAGCATAATCTGCTGCTTGTTCATAATAAGATTCTGTTCCTGGTTGATTTGCCATTTGATCAAAGAAAATACCATTTAATTCTGGATAAAAGTCTCTATAGAGACCAATTTCTCTTTCTACTTCATCGCTTGGTCTATCCCCCCATCTTGTATGAACATAACCTATAACAGTAATACCGTCATCTCTCAAGCGTTTGATCCATGTTATATAATCAGGGTTTCGGGCATCACCAGGACCACTATTTGGATTAATTATAACAACAATGTCCAAATTTTGATATGATTTTTTTAATTGTATAACTCTATTCCAAGTATCTCCGGGATAAATATAAAGAGGTATCAAAAGTCCTGTTTTCAAATCAGATGGTAATGGAGTTGGTGTTAATGTGGGTGTTGGTTCTGGCGTAGTTGTTGGGGTTAACGTCGGGATAGATGTTGGTGTTGAAGTTTCTGGAATTGTTGTTGGCGATGGTGATTTCAATGCAGTTTGTGTTTGAAGTAATCCTGAATTAACAGTTTCTAATGCTTGCACAGTAGATTTTAAATCTACATCTGTTGATGGAGTAACTGATACTGTTGGGAGTGTTGTAGCTACAGAAAGTTGTTCTGCTACTCTAGTAGAAGTTGGAGGTATGGAACGAGTTGGAGTTATATTTTCTTTTCCTCCACATGCCGTAAAAAGTGTAAGTCCAGCAAATAAACCTAGCATGAGGTTCTTGGGGTTGAAAATTTTTAATTTTGACATACCTAATACTGTATTAATTCGTTAAAATACGACCTTGTAGAATGCCTCAGTAGCTCAGTCAGTAGAGCGTTTGCATGGTAAGCAAAAGGTCTCGAGTGCAATTCTCGACTGGGGCTTTTGGGAGGAGTTAGACTCTCTAACTTGGCATATTTGGGCTAAAACAGAGAGAATGAAAACATGGACCTCTATAATAAAGAGAAGAAGATAGAACGGGCTAAGATTAGGTTCAGGCAAGATTGCCCTAATTGTTGTGCTTTAATAGAAAGGTTCGAACATTCTCTCAAGTTGTCAGATTACTCGACCAGCAGGATTGAAAAATATTGGACATTCCTGAAAAGCATACATAACAATCTCGGCAATTGTTTTGAGAAGGTTGAGAAAGTCGATATAGAAAATTTTGTTATCCTAGTCGATGGTAGTGATAAATGGTCCGAAAATACGAAATCTGATTTCAAGAAAATATTCAAGTTCTTCTATCGCTGGATGACAACCAACAATTTGGAAGGTGACTACCCAGAAGCTGTTAAATGGATTAAAACAAAAATCAAGAAAAGCAAGATTACACCACCAGAGCAGATACTTACCAAAGAAGAAGTCAGCTTGCTAGCCAACAATACAAGAAATGCAAGAGACAAGGCATTTGTTTATGTGCTCTATGAGAGTGGATGCCGTATAGCAGAATTATTGAATCTTAAAATAAAAGACGTGTCTTTTGATGAATACGGATGTTATATTCTAGTAATGGGAAAGACTGGTTGGAGGAGACTAAGATTAGTTGAACATTCTAAGGACTTGTTGAATTGGTTAGATATTCACCCAGCAAAAAATCCAGAATCCTACATATGGCTTAATCTAGAGAATGCAAAAGAAATTGTGTCACCTTCTTCTATCAATAAGATGTTGAAAGATTTAGCAGAAAGAACTGGTATATCCAAACCAGTCAATCCCCATGCCTTCAGACATGCTAGAGCGACCTTCTTGTCCAAGCATCTATCAGAAGCACTCATGAAACAAATGTTCGGATGGGCGAACGACAGCAAGATGGCTTCAGTTTATTATCATCTTAGCGGAAAGGATGTTGATGAGGCTCTGTTAAAATTGAATGGTATAAAAACTGACAATCTAACCGATGAGAAGCACATAGAAATCAGAATTTGTGCTAAATGCAATGAAGGAAATTCTATATTGTCACATTTCTGCAAAAAGTGCAATACACCATTGGACCTAAAGTTCATGCTAGAACAGGATGAAAAGCGAAAAGAATTTGATAATTTCATGAAGGAATTTCTGATTTACTATGCTGAGATGGACAAGAATTTCAAGAAAGCATTTAGACAGTTTGTTAAAGAAAAAAATTATGAAGAATTATTTACGGTTATTGAATAGCTTCATGCCAGTCTCCATTACATCCAGAGTTTTCAAAAGTAAAGTTTTTCATATCTCTACCGAAATCTATTTTTGAAAAATCCGATTTATAATATGATGGTTCTTGCATCAATATCATTAGTCGTCTAGTTTCGCCACTTTTCAAATCTATCGAAATTCGGGAAAGATTTCTATCTTCCACAAAAATCTCAGTCATTTCTCTGTTATCTTCACAAAACCTTATTTGTGGTGAATCACCTAAATGCGTTTCCGCAATAAAGCCTCTAATATCAAGTTCTCCTCTGTTGCGAATAATTAATTCACTGAAGCTGAAGACTACACCACTCTCTTCTATTTGTCCAAATCCTAATTTTCGTATGTTAGAGCATTCTATTTTTGGTATTTCGTTGGGGTTGGTTTGAGTTTCACTCCACCACTTATCATTGCTAAATTCTAATCTTGCACATTCCAATTCCACCTTTTCTCTGAAAAATAGAGTTAGTGGAAACTCTTTAACTGTAAGCCCGCTTGTTGTTAAGCGGAATGAAATACTCTTATTTTTATTTGAGTCTATAACATAGGGAAATTTGTCCGACCATTCTACATATGGATTTTTTTCAACAAACCCTGTGACGGAAGTAAACAATGTAGTATCTTGTGGTAACTTTATATTTATTGTAGATGAGAAAAATAGAGTCGGTAGTATATCATATTTGATTTTGAATACTTTGTAGTACTGTATTTCAGATTTATCCCATGTGGCAGAATCACTCTGAACATAAAGCGGTGTTATAGAGATCGAATCTATTCGTGGCGAATAGATTGGTTGAACTAACTGATGTATACCAATAAATATTGTTGCTATAAATATAATAATTTTAACAATTAACAGCCAATTGATATTCTTCGATAACTTATTTTGGTTTTCTGGTTTGGGAAGTTTCCACCTTCTTTTTGTGAAGTACATTCCTAATAGAATAATCCATATTAAGGCTATACCCATGAATAAAATACCAACTGTAAGATAAGCTAGAGCTACAGACACTGATACAATATGTAATTCAGTCAAACCAAATAGACTAAGAGCAAGACCATTGCCTAAAAAGAACAAAGGAAGACCTAAAGTCTTTGTTAATTCTTTAAGTATTGCAATCCTCCAGTTTTTCTGTAGTATGTTAGTTTTTGAAGTTGTCTTTGCGATAGTAACCAATTTAACTCTCTTCGTTCAGAAATTAATACCTTTCCTCACCCCATAAAAACTCTTTTCGAACCGTTTACTTTAACTTTTCTAGGTTTTTCAACACTTCTAGACCAAGTTTAGTTATTTTGTATAGTCTACCAACCTGTTCGTTAGGTGTCAAACACTCCACGAGTTTCTTCCTTTCAAACTCTTTCAAAGCCCTAGAGACATGAGTGGGATAAAGACCACTTTTCTTAGACACAGTACTAGGTGTAGTGGGTTCTTTCAGCAACGGTAAAACCCGTTTTCTTTGTTCGCTTCTAGAAACAAAAGATACCAAATCCCACCTGACCATAAATTAGTTTTCTAAGACCTAATTCTAAACAGAATATGACCAAAGTATTACCAAGTAATAACAAGCTTAAATATCTTATGATTTAGTGTTATTTTATGGGTTGGAAAAAGAAATTACTTATAGGTTCTCTTTCACTACTTTTTATCGTAGTAGGTTTAGGACTCATATTTAGTGGTAGTGAAACCTCTGAAAGTTCTAAAATATCTGGACAGATTACTGGAATATCAGAGCAACAATCTTTGATTACAAGTCCAGTCGATAATATATTGCCCACGAGGAATGAGATACCAACAGAGTTTGTTATAGATTCTCCAGAAGATATTAGTGCATCTGTTTCTGCGTCGAACTTGGAAGAAGCTAAGATAATTTCTACAAATAAAATAGAAGGAAGTTTTGGTGCTATATCTGTTTCTTATTCGGTATACAAGTTTTCTACACTAGAAAGTGCTCAAGGATATTATAATAGTGTAGTTAATGACATAGTTCAAAGTGGTGGATACAGTGAAATAAAATTATCTGATAGCTGTTTTGGCTATAAAGAGGATTACGGATTTCAAGCCAAAGCAGGTAGTGGTATATGTCTTGAGAAAAATGTTGTATTTTCCGTTGATTTTTCTTCAGCTAATACTTTCAAGAATCCAGATGACTTTATCAAAGATGGCATAAAGTTACTTGATAAAAAGGTGAGTTAATCAAATTCCTTTTGGTGATTTTGTTTGTTGTTTTCTTAGCTGGGTGTACAACCCAACCTTCTACAACAGGAGAGATAGTAGAACCAAGAGAAACACTCGGAGTTCCTAATGAAACAAATCCTACTAGTCAAGTTGTTTCTCCGCAAAAGACCACTCAAATTACTACAGTTAATGAGAAATCCTTAGTAACAAATTCTGTAAATTCTTTTTATTGTAGCGATATTTTTTCTCATAAAAAATGTGATTTGTTCAGTGATAATAACTTCTGGGTTCTTGGGTTCATCGAAAATCCAAATAATTTCAGCATTACCAATATCCAACTTGTTTACAAACTTTATTTGGAAAATGGAACTGTTCTAACAGCTACACAAATAAATGACTTGTCAAGCATAACTCTAAGCAATTATATTCCCAGTTACATTGGTCCTAACGACATAATGCCATTCAAGCTAGTAAACACGAATTTGAAGGGCATTAAGAACTTTACATTAACAGTAGAATTTGATAAAAGCACTGATAAGCAGGCATACAAGGAATTTTCTATAAATTCTAATATTTCGAAATCTGAAGGTTTGATGCAGGTGGCTATTTATGGGGATTTAAAAAATATAGGTAAAGGATATTCTAAATCAACAGAAGCAATAGCAGTTTTATATGATAATAAAGGTTCTATAATTGATGTGCTCGAAGGTAATATCCTTACTTTTGGTGGTATTGACTCGAATGAGACTGAAGAGTTTTATATACGAAGCACATATCCCGATTTGCAAAAGATAGCTGATTACAAAGTATGGGTACAAGGAATTGTTGCGTGAACAAAAGAGATTCATCAAGCAAAATGGCAAAAAGTAAATCATAAACAATCATAATAAAGTATATCCAACCTAAAAATTTTGTGCGTACGCTAAAGACAGGTTTGATAATTATTTCCCTTCGGGAAAGGTTCAGTACCCCTCCGTCCCCACTAATCCCAAATATTGTTTGTGCTTTTATAATAATTGATTACCTCTAGGTCACTAATGACGAGCTTACCGTCCTTCAGTTCTGCTCCTTTGAAAACCTTGTCCATGACAACATGAAACATTCTCTGGTATGCAAGCGGGTCTTCCTTCCTCTTCTCTTCGAGTTTTATGTTCTTGGTGAGCTTGAATATGATAGCGGTGTTCTTTATCTTTAGGTCAAGATAAGCTGTATGTGCACGCCAATTTCCCCTATGATTTTCTATCGCTTCGTCTATGCCAACGTTGGCACTGGCGAGATTCTCTACAACGTTAAGCTTTGTTTCCATTAGCTTTTCTCTCTGCTTTTCCTTCTCTGACAATACTTTGGAAGCTGTTTTATCACTGGAGTCCAAAAATCTCTTTATTGCCATGTGTGATAAGCTTATTCCATGTAGTGTATTTATCTGGCTTGCTATAGACGGATATCCGAATCCCATACCTCTAAGTCGAATTACTTCTTGCTCTAAACCGTACTTTGCCACTTTATTCATGACACAACCTTAACATTGTCTTAACAGTATATAGTTTGTTACTCCAATAAATTTTCTATGAAAACTATTGATGTTATGGGGAAGTGTCCTAATTGTAAAAATTCCAACTTCATCGAAGACATTAATAGAGGAGAGGTAGTATGTTCAAGGTGTGGATTTGTTTTAGAAGAGAACATGCCAAGTATTGACATATTACCTCAATCGAGTTCAGTTCCAAAACGTTCTAGATATTATAAGAAGCTACCAAAAGAAAAAAGGTCTCAAATAGAGAGAAGAAAATATGCACGAGACAAATTTTTTAATAGTGCAATTTCTCAGATAGAGGTCGACAAATATACTGCGTCAGAACTTACACGAGATTTCAAATCTATAGTTGACAAATTATCTGAAGAAAAACGATTTGTAGGTGGGAGGCTCACTAGAGAGCAAGCTACAGTTTTAATTATCCGTTCATTACTCCGACGATACATCACTCGTGAAATATATATGAAGAAAAGTTTTATCAAGGCTTTCCAAGGAGCTAGAGTAGAGCAATTGAAAAATTATCTGAAAACTCTAGAAAATATTCACTCTGGTTATCTCAGAGGATATAGTGTAAAAACACTTGATGAAATTTTCAAGAGAGGCAGACAACCTCAAATATTCTTTTTGAAAGCAAGTTTTGACAAATCATTTTCCAACTTAGATATGGAAAACTTACACACACTCTTCCATTTTCCTAATTCCGAATCAATAGAAGAAAGGAAGAATATTGTCAGAGACGTGTTCTTCAGGAGTACTCTTACATTTTCAGATGCGTGGAAAAGGATGCGAGGAAGTGGTATATCCAAGAGAACAGGGCTATTCTGTGCGGTATTTTATAAAAATGTCAAAAATGCTAGTGGAAACGGTATTCAACCAAAAAAACCAAGAGAATGGCATAATTATTTTAGAATTAAGAAAAGCACTTTCTACGATAGACTGCGTGAATTAGGCTATTTCAAAACTGTCCGAAAATCGGCTTGAGCCTGACTATTATTATTTCAGATAGAAATGGTGAAATCAACAATTTCCATATCGCTAAGCAAAGAGCTTATCATTAAGATTGACCAGCAACGAGGATTGGTTCCTCGTTCTAGGTACATAGAAAGCAAATTGCATGAGGTGACTATGGATGGATGAACTCTTGCCCGCATATGCAAAAGTTCTCAAAAATTGGTTTGAAGAAATGGATGTCGAGCCATCATCTGTTGAATCAGGCTCAGGTGTATTTAATGAAGATAAACAAGTTCATAACTAATAAACACCAGTCGCAAAGTTTTGAAGAAACTTACTATTTTGATTTATTTCAAAAGCTTGTTCAAAACTTTCCAAAAGCTAGAAACTTAAATGATACGATAGACCTTTATCTCCTTTACAAGTTTTTTTCTTATTATAGAATTGACAAAAGCGAAGCACGTAGAATAATGCGTGAATGGGAATCCCGAAGATGGTCTAAGTTAGTCCAGTTTCATGGAATCAAGATTCTGAGGCAATAAAATGTCAGATGAAGAATTCAACATAGGCAAAATAAAAGAGACCATTGAGAAGAATTTTTCAAATCTCTGGTCTGTTGTTGAAACTTGCTTATCAGTTACGGCTACATTAAAAATATTTGATTTAAAAGATCCTGTTGGACTAATCTTAATTGATGACCCAAGTAGCGAAAAGACTACCGTAATAAGTATGTTCTACAGCTCTTCAATAGTTTACCGTTCCGATGATTTTACACCTAAGGCATTTGTGACTGGTGCTAATGTAACTGCAGAAAAAGCAAAGGAAATTGACATGCTACCTAGAATAAATGGAAAGTGTCTTGCTATACCAGAATTGGCACCGATATTCGGCAAACGTAAGGAAGACAGATTGGAGAATTTATCTATACTTACACGTGTATTTGATGGGCAGGGATTCGTGAAGGACTTTGGTTCAGTAGGTAGACGTGGATACGAAGAGCCTATCATTTTCTGCATGCTTGGTGCAACTACACCATTAAACTATGAGATTTGGAAGGATATGACAAGACTTGGCACAAGATTATTCTTCCTGAACATGAACACAAAGAAAAATAAAACACCACAGCAATTAATGGAGGAAGTTTTTCTGTCAGAGTCTTACCATAAGAAGCTGAAAGAATGTAATCATGCGATATTAATGTTCTTGAGCAAATTGTTTTCTGATGGTATCAAAACGATACTATGGGATAAACAGAAAGACGATAAAGAATCCTTACTGCTGATAACAGAGTTGGCTGAATTACTGACAAAACTTAGGTCGCCTATTCAGCTGTGGAAAGGCGAAACAGACGAAGAAAAAGATTACCAGTATTTCATTCCAATGAAAGAAAGACCTTACAGAGCTATGCAAATACTCTACAACATAGCAAGAGGTCACGCCATACTTTATGGAAGAAATTATGTTACAAACGATGATATCAAAATTCTTATTCCAATAGTATTTTCTTCCATGCCAGACGACAGGAGGAGGATGTGGCAGTTACTTGTAGAAAACAATGGTTACCTCGATTATGTAACTGTCATACATAGTATTGGAATGAGTAAACCGCAGGCATATAGAATTATGAAACTATTAGCTTTGTTAGATGTTGCAGACTATTCGGGAGGAGATTCAGAAGATGAATATGATCCACAAAGAAAGCATTTGAAAATTAAATCGAAATACCAGTCTCTTTTAGACAAGATTAAATCTATACAACGTCATTCTGATGATACGTCTCATCAAACCGACGATACAGATAACGTTTAAATTGTTAGAAATGACATATATTACTAAAGAGAGTTCAACTTCTATCAATAGCTCGACTGGGGCTTTAACCTAAAGATTTTTAAGTTTAATTGTAATCTTCTAATAATGGTACAATACGCAAGTCTAGTTGAAATATATTTAGGGCATGATGTTGAAAGGCCAGAAACATATGGTGGAGAAGTAAGAACACCTTTAGGGACTGTAAAAATCGCCCCTCTACCACATGACCCATTGATGAAATCACTTCGTACATATGTAGGAAATCAAGGGTTTAGACTAGAATCAATAAAAGATCAAACTTTCATGCCATTGTCTGACGAAGAATGTAATTCATTGTATGAAGAATTAAAAATTCTTTTGAAGGATCAAACTTCGACAAGAACTTGATCACCATCGACTTTAATATTGAAAGTTTTCGTATCGGGTATCTTTTCACCAGTCGCAGGAGGTTGTACAACTTTCCCACTAACCACATTAAATTGTGACAAATGGCAGGGGCATGTTACAATTTCGTTGTTCAAAAATCCCGTTGACAAGGAACATTCTTCATGAGTACAGATATCATCAATCGAAACTATCTTCCCCTTAATATTTGCAATCAATAAATCCATTCCTTTAACAGTAACTTTTTTCATCTTCCCTTCAGGAAAATCGGACACTTGACCAATCTTCACAGCTTCAGGCATTTATTCCACAACTATTCTCATTGGTATAGGTAATTTCAATGCAGCCTTCTTCAATGCTTCCTTTGCCAATACGATGTTGTTTTCGTTAACTTTCAAAACTAAGAGTGCTTGTTCTTTTTGTATTTGTACAGCTCGTGACGTTGGTTTACCAAATGCAAGTTTCATTCCTCTTGAATAACGATCAGCACCGGCACCTTGTGCAATAGGTTTTTCCCTTATGATTTGATGTGGGTAAAGAAGGTATTTGACGTAATATGCTTTTGGTAGTTTCTTTTCCAAAAAGTTTGTAGAAACAATTCTCGAAGCTTCCAAAGCATTGTCACGTATTTGTGCAGCTTCTCTTGCAACCAATTTCAAAGTAGTGCTAAAATTGTTATTTACTTCACCCATGATGAATTGGTGCATTTTTCCTGCTGGAAGTGTTGGAATATAGCTCTTTGTCTTTCTAGTTGAGAATCTAGTCCACGGCCTCTCTATTGGCCTCATTGCTCTTCCAGGTCTTATTACTGCCATACAATCACTTTCATTGCAATGTTTAAATAATTAACTTTGATTTGATTGTGTGAGGTAAAGTTTTATCTTCCTTTCTTCATACTAATTTTTCTTGGATTTATTAAGTATGGATTTTTGCGAGGGGCTTAATATTTTATCATTTCGGTGAGTGCATCCCATCCAACAACAAGGTCGGCGCATTCCCTCTATAAGTTCTGTACGTGTCCTCTCGATCCGGTGACTTCGGGTCTCCAGTTTCTTGGCGTTCTCAACCCAGCAGATCCACTCATTGCGTGCGAGCGGTGTAATATCTTCCCATGCTGATCGAGCCGCCGGAGAAGAAATAATGACTTTTCTTAAATCCGCTGGTATCTTATGTACTACACCAGTGGCGATTTCTTTTTTGATCATAATTAGTATTCATCCCCAGCTATAAAATTGTATACGAGGTGACTTTACTTTCTGTCAACTTATTTATCTTTTAAGCCTGAAGATAGTATAGAGTTTATGACAAGACCCACTTGGGATGAATATTTCTTGGAAGTTATGAAAAGTGTCTCTTTACGTGCTACGTGCGATCGTGGAAGAAATGGTACTGTAGTCGTGAAAGATAAGAGAATTCTGTCAACCGGATATGTTGGTGCCCCATCAGGATTAGATCATTGTGATGATGTTGGTCATTTATTGAGAACTGTAAAAACAGAAAATGGTGGAGAATCTATTCATTGCCTTAGAACCACACATGCTGAACAAAATGCATTGGCACAAGCTGCAAGATTTGGTATATCTATAGAAGGAGCGACAATGTATACGAAAATGGTTCCATGCAGAAGCTGTGCAATGATGATAATTAATGCTGGTGTTAAAAGAGTTGTTTGTGAAAAGGATTATCATGCGGGTGCTGATACAAAAGAAATGTTTAATCAAGTGGGAATAGAATTAGTTGTATTGGGTGAAGTGGAAAAATACGATAAACAGTGAGGAAATGAAAGTAATTGGATTGACAGGTACAATGGCGTCGGGGAAGGAAACAGTTCGTGATATTATAGAGAAAAACACAAATTCACATTCAGTTATTTTATCAAGTTTGTTAAAGGAAGATGCTCTCAAGAAACAGAAAATAACGATTACGCGAGAGATGAGACAAAATTTGGGAAATGAATTAAGAAAACAATATGGTGCAGATGTTCTGGTGAAGGTGGCGGTTGGATTTATGCCAAGAAATAAAGATTTTCTAATTATAGATGGTTTAAGAAATCCTGGAGAAGTAGATTTTCTTAAATCAAAATTCGGTATAGATTTTAAATTAATTGCAGTCGACGCGCCTCAACAAGTAAGATTTGAAAGGATCAGTTCGAGAAATCGTGAGGGTGATCCAAAGACATGGGAGGAATTTGTTAGAGTTGATGATCGTGATCAAGGAAAAGATGAACCAGAATATGGTCAACAAGTTCGAAAATGCATACAAATGGCTGACATACTCATTCAGAATGATACTAACGTAGATGAATTAAATAAAAAAGTTGCAGATGTAATACGTCAGCTTTGAGTAAGATTTTCTGCTTTATCGGAAAGATTTTAAGAATAATTTTAAATATACATTATGCCATCAATGACTCAAAATGATTTTTTAAATTTTTTATTTTCATTGCATCCTATTTTGGTTGGATTAATCATTTGGGCGATAAGTTGGGGATCTTTATTGCCAATTGAGTTCGAAACTAATTCATCCATTCTCTTTAGAAATCCAATTGGTTATTTTGTACTCTTACCATTAACAGGAATTTTAATTACATATTTTTACCAATCTTTTGGCACAGCTGTAAAACAAATAACATCTACAAAATTTACTTATTCGATGCTAGCATTATCAGCATTAATAACAGGAGCTATAACACTTTATAGTATTCTCACAAATCATTATAATGGAATATGGTCTATTCCTCATACTCTCGGTATCTCGTTTACAGTTTATATTATAACTTCGTTTATTTTCAAAGGATTTCTTCAGCTTTTCCATAGTTCATTTCAAACACGATTTCTTATTATCTACATTGTAACTCTAGTCATTGTTTTGATCCACATTTTATTAGGATACATATCTAGAATAAAAGTATGAAATCAGCTGTTATTGCTTTGGGTGGGAATGCATTAATTCATCCTAAGGAAAGAGGAACTGCTGAAAGGCAGATGTTACGTTTGAATGAAACAATTTCGCATTTAAAACCATTAGTCAAAAACTTCTCACCCGTGATAGTTCATGGAAACGGTCCACAGATAGGAAATTTATTGTTACAACAAGAACATTACAAAAATATTATTCCTGAAATGCCACTTGATACTTTAGATGCGATGACACAAGGACAGTTAGGATATTGGATACAACAATCCGTTGAAAATATTTTGAAGAAAAATGCTGTTACAATTGTTACACGGGTTTTAGTTGATAAAAACGATCCTGCATTCAAAAAACCAACCAAACCTATTGGTCCGTATTACAAAAGGAAAATATTTTCCAACATGGTCAAAGAATCTGAAGGATGGAGAAGAATTGTACCATCACCCAAACCTGTTAAAATAGTAGATGTGCAGGAGATTGTTAGTTTAGTTAAGAAAAAATTTGTTGTAATTGCATGTGGAGGAGGAGGAATACCTGTGATTGAACATAAAAAAATGTTTACAGGAGTCGAAGCTGTTATCGATAAGGATTTGTCATCAGCTAAATTAGCTCTTCAATTGAAATCGAGTTATTTAATTTTTCTTACAGATGTTCCACATGTATATCTTAATTACGGTACAAAACTTCAGAAACCCATACTGAAATTAAATCGGGATGCAGCTGAAGTTCTTCTTGATTCAGGGGAATTTAAGGAAGGTTCTATGAAACCAAAAATTAAAGCTGCTGTAGATTTTCTACGAAATGGTGGGAAAAAAGTAATAATCACATCTGTCAAAGAAATAACTAGTGCTCTATCAGGAAAAGGAGGTACGACAATAGAATGAAAGATTTGTTATCATCCAAGGATTTATCGAAAGCAACAGTAGAAAAGATATTCAAGCTTTCTGATAAATTGAAAAATAAACAAACAAATGATTTGAAAGGGAAAAATCTTGTATTGATTTTTCAGAAATCTTCTACACGAACAAGAATTTCATTCACAGTTGCAATTAATCAGATGAATGGAAATGCTATTGTACTTAATTGGAATGAACTTCAACTCGGACGAGGAGAAACTATCGAAGATACAACACATGTTATTGAAAGATATGGAGATGGTATTATTGCACGTGTATTTTCACAGAATGATCTAGTAACGATGGCTAAAGTTTCTAAAAAACCTGTTGTTAATGCATTATCTGATTTTGAACATCCGTGTCAAGCTCTAGCAGATTTGTATACAATTAAACAAAAGAAGAAAAAGTTGAAAGGACTAAAAATAGTTTTTCTCGGTGACGGAGCTAATAACACATTTCATTCATTGATGATGTTATGTCAGATGTTTGGAATGAAAATTGTTGTATCATGTCATTCCAAGTACAAACCAAAAACAAAAGGAAAATATGTAATCGTCAAGGATCCTAAGGAAGCTGTGAAAGATGCAGATATTATTTACACAGATACATGGGTTAGTATGGGTGAAGAAAATGAAGCTCAAAAAAGAATTCATGACTTGAAAAATTATCAAGTGAACCATGATTTACTGAGATTTGCTAAAAAAGATGTGATTGTTATGCATCCGTTGCCAGCACATCGCGAACAGGAAATTACAAACGATGTTATAGATGGTAAACATTCTGTAGTTTTTGATCAAGCTGAGAATAGATTGCATACAGAAAAAGCAGTTTTGTACCTTCTTTTCAAATGAATTATATCCAACCTCTTTCCTTGTAAAGTTTATATCCGATTTCCAATGCTTTCTCTATTTGGTTTTCTAATTTGTCATCTAGTTTTTTGATATGGAAACATGATTTTCCTTTGAGAGTTTTTAATAATTCAGGACCAAACACTGTTGAAAGATTTGCATCAGTATAAATTGGCATGAAATAAAATCCAACATAGCTACTTTGAATGATTAATCCTGCAAATGAGACTTCTGTTCTCTTTCTACCTGCAATTTTAACATCTTTTATTGACCACAAATCATATTTGCTGTCAAGATCAAACTTTGATTTTAAAGGATTCTCATATTTCTTCATCATCTTTTTTAATTTTTTAAAAATTGGAACAAGATCTTCTTGCATTCAACCTACTCCTTTGGTAGTTTACTTGTATCCATGTACAGAACTTCCCATTGATGATCATCCAGATCAGCAAAACTATGCCCATACATCCATCCATGATCTTGAGGTTCTCTATATATTGATCCACCAGCTTCTACAGCATTTTTCACCATCTGATCTACTTCTTCTCTACTATTTGCATCTATTGCAATCAAAACTTCCGTAGTTTTCTTAGCATCACTGATTTCTTTTTTAGTAAATGTTTTGAAAAATGGTTCAGTTAAAAGCATTGCATAGATATTTTCACCAATAACTAAACAGGCCGCTTTATCATCAGTGAATTGTGGGTTAAACGTAAATCCAAGTTTAGTGAAAAATTCCATTGATTTTTTAAGATCCTTCACTGGCAAATTTACGAAAATTTGTTTTACCATATTTAGAATTTAAAATAAGAGATAAATAGTTTACGATTGAATTAGATTTAATGGTACAACAATATAGAGAGAGAATGAAAGAAGCAGACATACTTTATAAAAAAAATCGTAATGAAGCTCGTACAGATTTGATAAAATTTTGTAGACAGAGTATTGTTAGATTAATGGAAAAGGGTTATAAAGAAAGAATAGATCTTGGAGAAAATTTATATAGAGTTGATCGATCTCAACATGGAGATGTTGATCCTATTCCCTTGAGCCAATACGTATTGGTAGATTCTAAATTGAAACTCGTTTCATTGGTATGGAGCTCTAGAGGGGAATCAGAAGAAATTTCACCGGATGATGTACCTTTTGAAAGATATGGTGAATTTAAACTCATTGAAATTGCTGAAATTTTAGAAAAAGCTCAAAATTCAATAGTTGCCTCTACTCATTTAGGTTAACAATAAGATAATACTTTTCTTTAAAGAAACATAACTTAATTCCATGACAGTACCAACTTACAAACTTTACATAGATGGAAAATGGATTAATAGTGAATCTGGCGAAATTTTTAAACGAGTCAATCCTGCAAATTATAATGAAGTTCTAGGTAAATTTCAACAAGGAAATGCAAAAGATGTTGACAAGGCAATAGATGCTGCAGAAGATTCTTATGAAAAATGGAGACAAGTTCCACCACCAAGAAGAGGACAGATTCTCTTCAAAGTTGCACAATTATTGAAAGAACAAAAGGAAGAACTCGCACGATTGATGACAAGAGAAATGGGCAAAGTTCTTGCAGAAACAAGAGGAGATGTACAGGAAGCAATAGATACTTTTGAATTAATTGCCGGTGAAGGAAGAAGATTATTCGGAAGAACTACTACAAGCGAACTTCCAAATAAATTTGCAATGACTGTAAGAACACCATTAGGTGTGGTAGCATGTATAACTCCATGGAATTTCCCGATTGCAATTCCTGCGTGGAAGATTGCACCTGCATTGATTTGTGGAAATACAGTTGTATTCAAACCATCAAGTGATACACCATTATGTGCAACGAAACTTGTTGAAATATTATCAAAAGCAGGTGTACCGAAAGGAGTTGTGAATATGGTGACTGGTCCTGGAAATACAGTTGGTACGAGAATGGTAAAGAATAAAAAAATTCGAGCAGTTTCATTCACAGGACACAAAGATACAGGAAATATGATAATGAAAGATGCTGGTGTGGGGAAGAAAATTGGAATGGAGATGGGAAGCAAGAACCCAATAATTATAATGGATGATGCGGATTTGAAACTTGCATTGGATGGAGTTATTTGGGGTGCATTTGGAACATGTGGTCAGAGATGTACTGCGGCGAGTAGAGTGATAGTTCATAGAAAAGTTAGACAGAAATTTGAAAAAATGCTCGTTGAAAGAACAAGAAGATTGAAAATTGGAAATGGTTTATATCCGAAAACAGATGTTGGACCATTGATCAATAAGAATGCACAAGAAAAAGTGAAAAAATACATTGAGATTGGAAAGGATGAAGGTGCAAAGCTAAGGACAGGAGGAAATATTCCTAAACTGAAAGGATGGTTCATGGAACCTACTGTGTTCACAGATGCAACATCTGACATGAGAATTTTCCAGGAAGAAATATTCGGACCTGTTACAAGCATAACTGAAGCAAAGAATCTTGATGATGCAATTGAGTTGGCGAATGCAGTCGAATACGGTTTGAGTTCATCAATTTACACGCATGATATATCCCATATAATGAAATCCATTAAAGATCTTGAATATGGAATCACTTATGTGAATGCCTCGACTATTGGTGCTGAAGTTCATCTTCCATTCGGTGGAGCTAAAGCTTCCGGATCAGGATGGAAAGAAGTGGGATGGACTGGAATTGAATTCTTCAGTGATGAGAAGGCTGTTTACATTGACTATTCTGGAAAATTACAACGTGCGCAAATTGATGTGGAATAAGTTATTTGTCAAAATCATGGTCTTGTAGTTGCTTTTTAAGCAATAAACATCTAAATTTACGCAGTAGATATGAAGAGAATAAAGACGCGGATATATGGTATTGTTCAGCATGTTGGTTTTAGAAAATTTGTAAGAAGAAATGCACAAGAACTAGGAATAACAGGATGGGTAAAGAATAATTTGGATGGTACAGTTGAAGCTATTTTTGAAGGTGAAGACGGGCCCATTTCAGAATTAATTGAGAAATGTAAGAAAGGACCTTTGCTTGCAATGGTTGACAAAGTTGAAGTTATAGAAGAAGAACCGAAGAAAGAGTTTGAAGAATTTTTAATTTTTAAATAATTAATTATCTCTAATCCTTAGATACCTTTAAAAGACGGCTTTACGAATATTATTAATATATGCCTTCAAGATCAAGAAGAAAGGCCTCGCTCTCAGATCCTAAAATCGGAGAATGGGCTTTTCTAGTCGGAACTTTGCTAGCAATTGTCTTGGGATTGTTCCCACAGGCGATTCCCGTTGCTACTGTAACGGCAGTCCTAGTTGTTCTAGGAATTATAGTAGGATTAGTTAACGTAACTTCTAAGGAATCACACAGCTTCTTACTTGCAGCTGTAGCTTTACTTGTTGCAGGTTCAGCTGGTTATGGCGTATTACCTGGAGTAGGTAACTATCTCGGTGCAATATTGGTTAACATAACAACCTTTGTAGCGCCAGGCGCGGTAATTGTCGGATTAAAGGCAATTTACGAACTAGCTAATAAACGTTAAAATTTTTTCATTTTGTTTTATTTTTCTTAACTTCATTTCTTATACCGATAATATCTCCCATGATTGTTACTATCAATCCTAAAAATATTGGAAGATGTTCTGGTGCAAATATTCCTTCAGTTTCGAGTGTGAGATTAGGATTTTTCTGATGGAAATAAGTCATATCCAAGTCCGGCTAGGGAAACGATAATACCGATGGAAATAATTTTATACCCAACAGATATATTTCCCATAGTTTACTTTGGTTTTGGAAATATAGAAAAGTTTATATGTATGTAAAACGTTTTACATTACAGGCGATTGGGATGAAAGAGTTCGTTTTAATATTTGATGTACCTAGAGAGTCTGGAACAGTTGCAGTGAAAGTTTGGAGAGATTTGCAAAAATCTGGTGCTAAGAAACTTCAACATTCGGTTTGGAAATCTAGTGAGTTGTCAGAGTTGATGAACATAGCATTATTCATCAAGAAATCTGGCGGAAGCGCAACTATTCTGGAAGAGAGATTAGTTTTCTAGATTAAATATAATTCTTGTTCAAGAGGTTGAAAAGCTGTTCCAGGAGACGTGATAGGCCTTGGTATTGGAATTTTTAGCTTCCCCAATTTTTCTAGTGCAGCTTTTATTTTGCTTGGACTTTTATCAAAGCTTTTTGGATCATCTGCATCCTTAAGATATATTGAAGAGGCAATCATGATGCTTGCCAATCCTTCACCCAAACAATAAATAACATCCATATCAGGATGTGTAAATAAGCGATAAATTGCGTAAGATCCGTAACCACTTCCATATAAAAAAGTTGGTAATCTTACCATACTAGCGAGTTCCGTATGCCTCTTCACCCTTACATTGGATTGCATATTGTATTGCGTTTTGTGCGCAATATTCGCCCCTGCAGCAAATGTACTAATTGTTCCACCAAATACAAGGGGTGAACTTAGTAAGTAGAGATGTGCAGCAAATCCCGAAATATTTAGCGAGAAGGCCAAAAAATCTACTGATTTTCCTTTCGACTCCCACCATTTTCTAATTTCTGCATGATATCTTAAAAGAGGTTTGTCTAAATATTCTCCGACTAACTCAAACATAGATTATAGTAATATGAAAAAGTTTAAGAAACCACTTACCGATGCCTTTTCTTTGCTTCTGGCTTGTATAATTTTTTGTATCCTATCCAAAGTACTAACAACAATTCGACAAATATTATTACAACTCGAAGAATCTTGTCCGCATCTACAAAGAATCTTGCTGTCGCATAGAAAAGAAGGATTATTCCTCCAAACATTATTCCACTTCCAAGAAATTCTATTTTCCACAATGTTCCACTGAATATAGCACCTACACCAATTAATCCAATTATAATGAAAACATTTCTTGCATGTGTTTCTCTAGCAGCATCATAATCTTTATTACAGAAACTACATGTATCGAAAACAGGGCATCCTGATTCATTTAATTTTGTTTTAACTACTCCTCCATCTTGGTAACATTGTTCATCAGCCTGTGTATAATCATAAGTACATTGTATATCAATGGGCTTGGCTCTAGGTCCAAAATCATCTCCACAAAAATCTGAATATTGTGGTTCTTGGTAGATCAGATCTATCAGTAAGATTACAAATACAGAAGATAATATTGCTACAGCTGCTGTAACTGCGATTTGTCTCAAATCAGCCATAATATTTATTGGATATACTGCTTAAGAGCTTTATTTTTATTTAGGGTTATTCTTTGTTAACTTCTTTATTCAAGTCAGCAGAAAGATAGTGTCCGCTCATGTTTAATTTAACAGATTTCACACCTGGAATACTTGAAACGACATCTTTTATATCGTATGCCATCTTCAATGCCAGCATCGGAGGACAATAAGGAGCTGTGAGATGAAAATCAACAGTAACTTCCCCATTTTTTATTTCTATCTTATCAACAAGTTCCATTTCTGTTATAGGTACATTCAGTTCCGGATCCATCACCTTCTCCAATTGTTTCATTACAGTTTTTTTATCCAATGCCATTGTGGTAATCTCCAATTTTATAAAAACAACATTACAAGCGCAAGTGCTGCCATACCAAAATCTTCAATAAGAGTGACTTTGGTTAAAGGAATGTTCGAAATTAGAGTTCCTAGACACAAGCATTTGATTTTTTGTTTTCTCATTAACGAAATAACTACTCCTAATCCACTAAAACTCATCACAATTATTTCAGCTAGGAGTAAACCTAATGAATCAAAGTACATGATCATTGCTAGACCGAAGAACAATTCTATGAAAGGGTATAAATATCCATATATTGGCACTTTTTGTGCGAGCAGATCATAAGTTGCATACCCATGTGCAAATCCTTTGAGATCTAGTAATTTAAATCCGCCAAACACTATGAAAAATCCTGCCATGAAATATGATACTGATTTCTTCAAAAGAAAATTGTCATTGTTAATATCTTTGAAAGTTAAAGTTGCTGCAACCAACAGAATTAAACCTATGATAATGATTAATGGAAAATAATTAGTTGATTCTCGAGTTTCATTTTTACTTCCTTCAGGAACCAAGTCCATTCCGCATTTGGGACATTTTCCTTTATTCTTTCTTTTAATTTCTGGATGCATTGGGCAAGTATAGATCATAATTATATTTTACATTTGGTATACTTATTTCGGTTAATTGTATTCTATGATAATAATGTCTCCATCTCGCATGAAATATTTATCAAATTCTTTGTTTTCCTTGCCATTCACAAACATTTTCAAAACATGATTTCCATCTGTGCAATAATCAAAAATGCATTCGCTATCAAACTTTTTACCCCAAACATTATTGATGAAATAGCCTACAGTCAGTGTTTCAGGTTTCTTGGATGGATTCCGACTCTCTAAATGTAATTTTCCTGTTGTATCATGTGTATGTATCGGCGACATCATCATTCCACTAATTTGATGGTCAATGCTGTTTCCAACTGTTATTCCTATATCTGCAGGTATTGTGATTTGTTCATCATTTATTAGGATTGTCAAGTTCGAATGCCAATGAATCCCATTTGATGGTAGGATTACTTTCCCTGTTGAAGAAATGTTGAAAATAGAATAAATTCCAAACCCAAGTCCTATCACAGCAAGCAATATTGTAAATCCTAATACTACACTTTCATTTCTTTGAAGTTTCATATTTATTCTTCTGCGCCAATTGTTTTGTTTTGGTTCAGATCCTTATAAACACCCATCTGTTCCACAGATCTGAAAATATACCACCCATCTTTTTCAACTGTGCCAACCTGTGTCCAGACTTGATTTAACGAATCATATACAGATGCATCTGGAGAAAGAATTATCGTCGGCACTTTTGTTATACTGTATTTCTGAATTAATTCTTGTCCTTCGGTTGAAGAAACGTCGTATAACAAAGGTTCATCAATATGAATACCAAAGCCTGGCAGGATTTGCATGTGTGTTTCAACATCATAACATTCGGAACATGAATTGTCCACTAGTCTGATAACTTGAACAACTCCAACAACTTTATTTTCCTCCAAGCTGTAGTATGGGGGTATATCATTCAAAACAACGACATCATTCACAGGTTCAACACTAAGGCTTTGCCACAAGTGAGTTAATTGCGACTGAAATGTCTCGCCTGTGATAACTAGGGCAGGCAGTGATCCTATTTTATTTTCAGTTACAATTCTCTGTGCTTCTTCGTCATTATAAGAAATGGTTTTTTCCAAAACTACATTTATATTTTGTTGTTTGAGAAATGAAACTAAATTTTCCATATCATAACAGTTTTCACAATCATTTGTAATCAGTGTGAAGTGCAAATTTGCAGGTCTCTCGGTTTCAGCAGAATTTTTAATCGGAGCTATTATTTTTCCAGTGAGATACGTATTCACACCATATAAGATTATCAATGCAACAACAAGACCTAAAAATATTTTCATGTACAAGTCGTCATTGGTTTTTTTCCGTTTCAAATAATCATCTCAAAAAGAAAAAAAGTTAGCCGCATCCACCAACTTGTGATGCCTGCGACAATTGGGAAAGAACTCCCGACTGCGTACCTGTAGATACTACAGCACCGTTTGTTACGGCTTCTGAAAGTGATGTTAGCTGAAATGCCTGTATACCGGCCATTAGAACCAGTACACCCATTAAGGCTAGCAACACAACATTTGTATTCATTTTCTACCTCCTATAATCCTGAATTCTGTAAGTATTGTTTAACGGCATAAGAGCCGGATAAGGACGAATATTGCTTTCCTGCAACAAGCTCATCATCAACATCACTCCAATCTTTGTTTTCGGTTAATTTAAAGTATATAGCATCTTGTATGTAAGTTGCTGGGAACCAAAATGAATTGAATTTAACAAACGCATCGAACATTTCTTGTTCACTATAGCCTTGACTCGCCATCAATTCAATCAATCCTAATGCAGCATATCCATGCGAACAGTCAGGATGTCCTGTTGGGTTTCCACAGCACGGTCTGTAAGAATTCAATGCAACTTTTTCTGCAGATTGCTGTTGTTCATCATCCAATTCTATTAATTTTGTATCACCATAACCAGATTTCCCAACTCCTATGTCGTAATCATCAAAATATTTTGCAAACGGACTATCATGCAGCATCTCGTTATCATTGTGTTTGGCTAAAGTCCATAATACATACATCATAAAAACAGCATTGTCGGAATTGATTGTCAGTTTTTCATTTGAAAATTCTGATGTAAGTAAAGTTTTTTGTTCATCTGTTAATGGTTTTCCATATCTTTTTGTCATTATATCATTCAATTTATCTACATCTAAAACACCTGCATTAACCATTTTGCTAACAGAATCTTGCCATGTTACATCCAATGTGAAACCTTCTGTAGGAAGAACTTGAGAGGTGATCGCATTCAAATCAATACTATTATTGTTGACAGCAACTGCAGAACCTGTGATCGAATTTCCAAATACCATTGGTAATGTCTGATATCCTAGAGCTACAATAGCCAAGAATGCAAGACCAAGGAAAACAAAACTTTGCTTCGAAGTCATCTGACCGAAAATACTTTGCCCAATTTTTTGTTCTTTGATAATTGGAGTCGCACACACAAGACAGATTTTTTCATATGCTGTTTTCATAGTTAACCAAAATCCTATGGTTAATAACGCAATACCGGCAAGTTGTATCCAGAATACATACGGAACTAGGAAAACTAATGGAACTGTTATGAAATTCCCCAATACAAGAATGTTTACCCCTAAGCACACAGGACAAATGGCGCCAATTAATCCTGCAGATATACCGAAAAATGAAACTCCTCGTGTGAAAACTTTATTCTGCAGGGAATATTTTGTAAGAGTTACTATCAAAGATGATGCCACTGCAGCATAAACTATGTAAAAATAATCAAACATTGTTGGCGAAGTGTCTTTGAAGAATCCTATTTCTAAAATAGGTACAGTAAATATTCCATAAAAGAGCATATAGAGAAGAACAAATACTGCTAGTGACGATAAGAAGAACAATAAATTTCTCTTAGCTACAACTGTGAATGTATTTGACACAACATCTTTGAAATTTGACTTTTTCTTCATGTTATATCCTCACTTTTCACCGCCTTAAAATCATGCCTCTTCCGGAATTATCTTTTGAAAAGTCGGTAACATTATTTTGCTGAGCTACAATTTCATCATCCGATTCATCACCATATGTGATTAAGATTTTATCCAAGTCTGTGAAAACAAATTTTTCATATTCCGTATTTTTTTCCCAAGTTCCATTGTTGTGCTTTACATACATCTTTAATGTATTGACTCCATCGTTGCAAAATTTACTATCTTTACTAACTTCGAAACATTCTGGCGTGAATTTCATGCCAAAACTGTTGAAAAACATCTTTAATGGAACACCGGTAGCATGCATGTGTACAACAGTTCCTGCTCCCGCTCCATCTTCAACATGAACATAAGAACTAGCTACATAAAAATCTGGACCAAATGGTGTCAATTCCTCACCGTTCAAAAATACTCCAAGATCTGCATGTATGTGTGTTGAACCAAGTGCTCCAACACCTTCTGTTGTAATTGCCCAATACACTCCATAAAATATAACAGCAGCAACTAATATTGGAATGCTGATCGCAAGTAATTTTCCTCTAGATAATTTACCTTTTGATTTTACAGTCTCTACAGGTGCCTGTTTATGCGCATCATTTTTATGTTGTTTCAATCCTTCTTGAGTATCAAACTTCTTACCGCAATTATCACAAGAAATTTTCTCCATAATGGTCCACGATTCTAAATTTAATTAAATTGCACGTTTAAATATTATTGTCATGATGAAAAAGACTGAAGAATGGAAAGAACCATCTAAAATCCCAAAGATTGCTGTTGATATTCTGATAATTGAAGATAATCAGATAGTTTTGTTAACACGTGCTATAGAACCCTTTAGAGGATTGTTTGATCTTCCTGGGGGAATGGTTGAATATGGGGAAACAGTGGAACAAGCTGCTGTTAGAGAGGCAGAAGAAGAAACAGGATTGAAAGTAAAATTAAATGAAATACTTGGTGTATATTCCTCTCCTAATCGCGATCCACGATTTCATACTATTGCAATAGCTTTCATATCACAACCAATTGAAGGTGAGTTGAAGAGCAGTTACGAAGGAGAAGCAAAGTGGTATAATATAGAAAAAATTAAATCTGAACCCATGGGGTTTGACCACAGTAAAATTATTAATGATTATATCAAATGGAAGAGAGCTAAGCAAACATATTGGACATCGAAAACCTAGGTATTTAAATGTATGAAATATACATATAAATTATATGTATATAGTAACAAGAACTTTCGGCATGTCTCTGTCGGTAAGTATATTTTTACTGGTACTTTTCCTAAACATAGCTCATGTTTCCGCATATAGTTCATCTACACCAGCTGTAGCTTTACCAGATGTTCAAACTGTGGAAAGTTTTCCAACGACCACATCAATCGGAGAAGCCTCCTCTCAAACTATCACTGTTTGTAAATCAGGATGTCAATATTCAACTATTCAATCCGCGGTGAATAATGCCAATTCAGATGACACAATCAATGTTAAATCTGGAATCTATAATGAAGTCGTCAATGTAAACAAGCCTTTGAAATTAGTTGGACAATCTGCAGTAATCCGACCTAATGCTTCAACTTCTTTGTTGGTTGGAGGTAGTACTCTTAGAGCTGCGATTTTGGTTAATTCAGATGATGTAACTATTGAAGGATTTGAAATCGATGGAACTAAAACGAGTGTACATTATGGAATCTATGTTTATAATTCAGACAATTCAATCGTAAAAAATAATGTGATTCATGATCTTGCAAATAGTATAAATTCACCAGCAAATGATTCTGCAGGGATTGGAATTTTATTTTTTGGATGGTTACAATCTGTTAACAATAATGTCATTGAACAAAATAAAGTGTATAATTGTGCGCGTATGTGTGTTTTTGTGGGTGGTCAACGAGATTCATCCATGTGGATATTGTCCAGCAACAATGTGATACGTGATAATGAAATTTACAACGGATGGACAGGTCCAACGAGTCAAACTGGACAAGGTTCTGTAACACTTGTTGGTATATTGGATGATACTATAGAAGGAAATAGCATTCATGATAACACGCATAGAATAGCTAGTGGTGAAATAGTTGGTTATGGGATTTATATCGCAGGATCCGCATCACCTGCAAGCACTATATTAAATAACGTTCTTTACAATAACGTCCAAGGATTGACGATTATAACCAAGGATAAATCAGTTGACTTTAATTCAATTGCGGCAGCAACTCCACTTGTTCACTATAATAAAATCTATGATAATGTTTTGTATGGAATGCGCGGGGATGTAAATAATAAAAATTTTGTAATTAATGCATCGCTTAATTGGTGGGGGTCATCAACAGGTCCTTATAATGCGAGTACAAATCCTGGCGGAACAGGAAATGGTGTATGGGGCAATTTAATTTTTAAACCTTACTATATCGATTCTGCAATGACTGTTCTGTCATCAAATGGAGGTTCTACAGGACAATCGAATTTGGTAGTAAAAACACGTACAAGTGCAGGTCCTTTACCAAGTTATTACACTGTTCTCTATCAAAATAATAATGTTGTTGCTACAGGATTTTCACCGGCGACATTTCAATTGAACAACGGTCAACAATATGCAGTAGAACCACAAGATTATGGCGAATACATTTTTGATCATTGGGATGATACCGGTTCGACAAATAGAAGAAGAATAATTTCTATATCATCAAATACTGAAATAACGGCAGTTTATAGTAAGAAAACTCAATCTTCTGGATCAATTATTTCTGTATCAAGTGTGGACAGTTCAAATAATGCATTGTCTGGATATTATACGACTTTATGGCAGAATGGTCAACAACTTCAATCAGGATTTACTTTGGTTTCATTTAATGTGAATGAAAATCAGAAATACCAAATAGCAGTGGCAGACTACGGTTCATATGTTTTTGATCATTGGAGTGATGGCGTTACGAATAGATTCCATGATGTTACGGCTACTAGCGGTACAATCAACTTGAAAGCAATATACAAGAAAATTTAATTCTTGAATTTTTCATCAATCAGTTTCTGAATTAGAATACCGCATTTTTTTGCAACTTGTTCGGGGTCACCTTCAGCATCTACATACTCTACATTAAATTCCCTTACAAGGTCATCTGGAAGATTATAATATACTTTCAATTCTTGTTCAAGATGTTCTGGAGTTTCGAATTTGTCAGAATCTCTTTTTTCAAGTTGACTCCTTTTTATTATTTCAGTTGAAGGGAGTCTAAGTATGATAGAAAGATCAGGAATATTTGCATCGAATTTGTTTATTTCTCTCAGCCATTGTGGATCTGTCTTTCCAATAAGACTTTGATAGATATAAGTTGATAAGAGAGATCTTTCTTGTATCACAACGAAATTATCTTTTGATACTTTCAAAGGTTCAATAACAGTTTTATAATGATGCAAGTGATCAGTGGCATATGCTAGAGCAAATACATTCGAAGAAACATCATCTGCGGAATTTCTTAATATTTTTGTGAAAAATCCTGTACTCAATATACTTGGGACCTCTGTACGTTTTAAAATCACATTTCGAGTTTTATTGTTTTTTCTGAGAAATTCTATTAGAAGATTTGCTAAAGTCGACTTTCCAGAGAAATCTGGTCCATCCACACTGATTACTAGTGCAGGCATAAATGTTTTGTAGTAATTTGGTATTTAAATTGAATGAGATAGATTTTAATTGATCGTAGATGGTTCTATGTTTAAATACTTTACTATTTAGTAAAGGTTTATGATGTCATATCAGATGCTTCTGCAAGGTTCTCATAAAGGAGATGTACGAGATAAACGCTTGCGGGAACAAGGGTGGACATTCCACTCGAATTATGATTCGCGTGAAAAAGGAGCTTTGGAAGAAGTACTAAAAATATTTCCCGCTTGTTTTGGTGAAGAAATTTTAATTCTGAATAGTGCATATGATGTATTCGGACGTGAAATAACCGGATATAAAGCCGTATTTTACAGGGGATTTGACACTGCTCTCGAAAAAGCTTCTCGAAAAGGCTGGTAACTTTTATAGTGACCAAAATCTTTTCGTTCTTGCAAACTGCTTTTCTGCTTCCAATATATCTCTAAACAAATTATCATCATCTTTATGGTATTTTCCTAGAATTCTCTTGGCAGTTGTTGGTCCGATACCTTTACCCGCTAAAACTTTAACAGCTTTTGATCTGAAGTACATGAACAACTCCGCTCTTTTTTTCATATTTTCATATCTTTTCTGTTCAATTTCATCCATCTTAGTTTTTCTCAATCCCTTCTTAACAATTTTATCTCCACCAATCCACCCCTCTTTTAACATTGCCAACAATTTCGAGTCACATTTACTACATTTCAGATTATCCTTGACTTCCTTGACTTTGAATGTTTGATCCCATTGGCCACAATTGACACAAATCAATCTAATTGTTGTAGATAATAATCTTTGTTTGAATAATTCGAAAATTTCCATCTCAGGTTTTTCTGGCCCAACTACTTCTGCATATTTTTCTTGTACGCCAATCTTACCAAGATGCGATAATCCGCTTTTGAAAACTACCTTAATTTCTTTGTTCTGTATTTTTCTCAATAATTCGGTGGCAGTTTCAATATCAAACTTTTCAGTTTCCAATTCCTTCAAAGTTTCTTTATATATTGGAGTTCCAACATAATCTTCAATAATTTTTTTCATCAAAACCTTTCCATATTCTGCATCACGTGTAATTGCACCGAATCTTTTTGCAACATGTACAAACTTCCATTGAAACAATTCACTGTTAGCTAGATTCATTTCAAGATAACTCTGAAGATGTTCAGGGTCTGTGTTAAACAAAACTTCCTTTAACAGTTCAACATTCTTTTTCTGAAAATCAATCATTATTCTATACGGATCAGTTTTTAATCCAACAGAACCTATTTTACTTGTCATTAGAGCTGTAAGAAATCTTCCTAGTGTTTCATTAATAGTATTTCCAAAGCAAGTGTGAATTACAACTAGATTCTCAAAATCTTCTACAAGTATAGTCTTATCATCTGGTACAACACCAAATTTCATTTGTTTTTTCACAGTGCTTATCATTTCCTTCGAACAATTCTCATCTACAGGATAGAGTTTCATTAATTCTTTAATAATTTCAGGTTGCGGATCATTCTTTTTCAATTTTTCTGCAATCAATCTTCTTAATCTACCAACTTCTTGTGTTACATCAAATAATACGGGAATCAACTCTCCTTCCCATCCTGGAACAGCCGCTTCTCTATCTTCTACAGGTTCAACAACAACTCTATCCTCTTCAACAGTAACTATTTTCCATGGTTGACCCTTGACAATAAATGTAGTATTAGCTTCACCATGTATAGCAACAAATTCTTCGTCTAATACACCAACAAAAGTTCTATCAAGAATGTTGAATATCCGATATTGTTTTATGTTGGGGATTGTAGATAGATTTTCGAAATAATATTGAAATCCTCTTGTTCTCTTTGCGATAGTTTCGTTTAGGAAAACTAAGCCGAGCTTTTCTAATTGTTTACAAACATCAATAAACTCTTGATAAGTCAGATCCTTGTACGGATATGCACGTTTTATAATATTGTAAGCTTTTTCTAATTCTATTCTACCAAAATCAAACGTCAAACCTATCAGTTGATGAGCAAGGACATCGTAAGAATTTTGATGCGATGTAGATACTTCTATCTCTCGTGCCAATGCTTTTCTTGCAATGACTGTAGATTCGAAAATATCATCTTCATCAGTTGTTATAATCACACCCTTACTTACTTTGGATATCTGATGCCCACTTCTACCAATACGTTGTATTAATTGACTGACTTGACGTGGTGACATGTATTGTACAACAAGATCTACTGCACCAATGTCAATTCCCAGTTGAAGACTACTTGTTGAGATGAGTGATTTTATTTTTCCTTCCTTCAGATCTTTCTCAGCATTTATTCTAACTTCTTTACTCAATGAACCGTGATGAATTTGTGCAGGGAAATTCTTGTCGACAAGTCTTATTCTAGAAGCAAGTATCTCTGCAAAATCTCGTGTATTTGTAAATGTCAAAGTTGAGTTTGATTCCTCGATAAGATCCATTATAGTTCTCAATCTGGCTGCAGTATCTTTAGACGAAGATATTTTTTGTGAAATTTTATCATCTTCAGGAGTGGGTTTTGGATTAACAACTTTAATTTCGAATTTTTTATCCAGATCTGCCTTTACAATTTTTGTAAGTCTTCCACCAGCAAAAAATTCAGCAACATGTTCAGGATCTGACACAGTTGCAGATAACATTATTATTTGAAAATCACCACATAGTTCTTTTATTCTTTCCAACGCAACTGCAAGTTGCACCCCACGCTTCGAATCAACCATTTCATGAACTTCATCAATAACTACATGTTTTATATTTCGTAATAATTCTCTAAGATTCTTTCCAGTAAGCATTGGTTGTAATTGTTCTAAGGTGGTGATCATGATGTCTGGAGGAAATTCGACTTGAGCTGCTCTTTCCTTAGGAGGTGTATCACCATGTCTTACAGCAACTTCTAATTCAAGTTCCTTCCCCCACCACATTATTCTATCCAACATATCTCGGTTAAGGGACTTCATTGGGGTAATGTATAGAGTGTTGATTTTTTTAGGACTTTCTTCAACTACCCTTTCAAATATTTTCAGTAATGCACTTTCAGTTTTTCCACTTCCTGTTGGTGCAATTATCAAAACATTCTCTCCTGATGTTATGAGAGGGATAGCAAGTTGCTGCGGTAAGGTAGGTTCTTTAAATCTTTTTTCGATAGTCTTCTGCATTTTTGGGGAGAGTTGTTCAAATACCATGTGAATCACTGGATACCGTATTTTTTAAGGTCTCTTCCCAATTGAGAACTTGTTTTGAATAAGATAGCCTTCATTCCTGCTTTTCTTGCACCTGCAATGTTCATTGGTTTATCGTCGATGAAAATGCATTCATTTGTTTTTACATGCAATTTTCTTGCAACATATCTATATGATCCGAGATTAGGTTTTCTAAGATGAATTTTATGAGACAAGAACACTTTCGGAAATAATTTATAGTGTCCTCTTCTTGCATGCACAACTGCATGTGACGTCATTGTATTCGACAAAAGTGCAATCTTGTATTCGGGGTTACCAATTCTCTTTACAATCCTAACTACAGCTGGATTCAGGTTCGCTGATTTTTCAAATGCCTTTCCCCATACTGTTCTTAATTTCTGAGAATCCTTGATCTTTAACTTTACAGCTAATCTTTTCCAGAATTCATCCATTTCAAGTCTACCTATATCTGCGAGAGGTTCTAATGATTCAAATTGTTTTTGAGCTTCCTTTCTACTCATTCCAAATTCTTTTTCACTTACAATGAAGACTTTACCCATAGCATTATACGTGACTACTCCACCCATGTCAAAAATAACAGCTTTAATCACGATAATTACCTCTAAGCACGTCAGGAGTATATGCTAGTGAATAGTTCGTTGACATAACTGCTAGAGTGACTATTAATATTCTCTCGACTTATTAATAAAGACAATGGGAACGTCTACAGTTCTGATGTTTGTTGGATGGATTATTGTAATATCTGCGATAGGTTTTGGTTTGTTTAGAGTGACTGGTTTCTTTGCCGCCAAGACATCGGATTTAACAGAACAAATTGATGAAATCATTCCACAATCTCCTACCTCGTCTAATAGACAACAATATGAAACTCCAAAATGTCCTACTTCATGTGATGACACTAATCCATGTACAAATGATTTTTGTGATGCTACAACCGATTACGAATGCGTAAACGATCCAGTAAATGGTACAAATACAAGTGGATGTTACGGTTCTCCTTCTACATGCCAATCAAATTTATGCATTGAAGGAAAATGTACAAAAGTCACTTCTCCTAATTGTTGTGGAAATAATAAATGTGAAATTAAAGAAACTTGTTATAATTGTCCCAGTGATTGCGGAGAATGTGTTCCTTTAAATGAACCTTCTGTAACTTACCAAACACCTCCAGATCAGCCTAATCCTTCTCCTCAACCATCAAGTCCATCACCTGCACCAAATCTATCCTCTAACGAATTGCAGATTGATATAGAATTTGAAGATGATCCAGTAGTTCGTGGAAATGATCAAACAATTATTATAACATTAACAGATGGGGATGATGTGGTTGAAAATGTGACGATTTCTTCAGTCATAACTTATGCTTCGGGAACCAAACAAACATTTGCAGGTTCTACTGATTCTGATGGATCGTATAGTTATACATGGAAGATAGGTGGAAATTCAAAAACAGGAACATTCACTGTTAAGGTCGATGCATCTAAAGAGAAATATCAAAACACAACCACCACATCATCATTCGAAGTTATTTCTGCAGGATAGAAATTAATGTATTTTTATTCTTTTCTAAAAATATTTAAATGCGTTAAATTTTCAATCTTAAATCCTTTAATCCTCTATTGATAGGTATGCAATTGCATTCAAGAGAAACTTTATTGTTTTCAGTATTTCTAATTTCAGTTAGTCTTTTTGTTTCAATATCAATGGCTGCACTTGCTGAAGTAAACATACAACCTGTTCAAACATTACCAGATCAGTCTGTAGAATTTTCATTATCTGTGAAAAATCTTGGTGAAGGCAATATCAACAAAGTCGAATTAACTTTACCACAAAATAATAATGTTCCAGTTTTTACTGTAAGTGAAATAGGAAATCCGGCAGGATGGACATATGAAGCTCGTTATGCATTGAATGCACCATCTCCTTTCAAAATAATTTGGTCAACAGCAAGTGCTGGTATATCTTCATCAAATTCACTTGGTTTCAATTTTGTTGCGAAAGCTCCAGTTGCTGGAGGAGAATACAATTTTGATTGGGTTGCAACAGAAACAAATGGACAACATGCTTTTGGAACAGTGAAAGTTACAAACTTTAACCCAACTTTATCAAGTCTAGGAGTTAGATCTGTTACTACGGCTACAGCAGGAAAAGATTTTGAAGTGACTGTTACAGCTTTAGATCAGAATGGAAATGTAAAAACAGATTATACAGGAACAGTAACATTTTCTACATCTGATTCATTGGGCATATTGCCAGCTAGTTATACTTTTGGTTCATCCGACAATGGGGTAAAAACTTTTAGAATGAGATTAAAGACTGCCGGCGAACAAACTGTTAGAGTTAGTGATGGTTCATTGGAAAATACCATTCGAGTTAATGTTCAAGCAGGTGATCCAGCTTCATTAGAATTAACATTGAGTAATGTCGAAGTGGGTCAGAACTCAGAAGTCACATTGACAGTAAAATCATATGATGTATATGGAAATAGCAAAGATGTTACATCATCTTCTACTTTTGAAATTGATAGAGAAGCAAGAGGAAAATTCACAAAGAATGTATATACAACTGAAGTTGCTGGTAAATGGACAATATCTGCAACATATGCAGCAAGCGGCAGAAGACTCTTTGATGGATCTTTATTAACAGTTACAACAACTGCGCCAACTCCAACGCCAGTACCATCACCTACGCCAGAACCAAGTCCTGCACCAGCACCAGTTGAACCATCGAATATATCTTTGGAAATAGTTTCGGATAATTTAGTTGAAGTATCTGCAAATGCGACAAAAATATTTTCAATTACAGTCAAAAACACTGGTGAAGGAAACGCGACAAATGTTGGTCTTCGTTTTAGAGGATTTCCAGACTCATCACTAAGTATATCACCACCAGTTGCTGATATAGAAGCAGGCGGATCTCAAAGATTTACAGTTACAGTTGTTGCGCCAAATGTTCAAGAATCATCATCTGTTGAATTTGTAGCATTATCCAGCGATTATGATAGTAATCGAGTAAACGCTTCAAAGACAATTACAATCAATGTCACACGACCCGTGCCTGTTACTGAAATTTCAGCGACAGGAGGATTTGTATTAAGTAAGAATCTAACTTACTTGGGAATAGCAATTGTGGTTGCAGTAGTTTTGATTATATTGTTCTGGGCATTGTTCTTACGAGAAGAACCTAAAAAGAAAAAAGCTGAGTAATTAAAATAGAAAGATTTATTTATAAGAAAATCTAATTTGATCAAAGATACTTGTGAGTAAAAGCAGACATGGTTTTATATTTTTATTCGTATTTTTAGCCTTTTCTACCATTTTCTTGTCAACAAGTGTCATGGCATCAAATTCTTTCAATGTTTCAGTCAAATCCGCAACGAGTGTAATGATAATCGGATCAATTGTCAATACATCTACAAGTGATGTTATATCCGGAATAAATGTTTCCGCTACCGTGAGTTCTAATTTTAATTCTACCGTTACAGGAGCAAATGGATTGTTCAATTTTAATGTAACTGCGCCAACCACAGCTGGTGAATATACAGTAACTGTAACAAACAACGCTTCCCTTCCGAACAAAACTTTCTCAATATTTGTTAGTAACATCACTGGAGGCTCAATAGGTTTTCTTGGAGGAAAATTTCCACCATTCACAAACGGTACAACATTCACAATAAATGTGACTTTGTTGAATGGTACTTCTCCAATTGCAAATTATCAACCAAGTGTTAAAGTATATCAGGCCAATGGTAGAAATGTTTCTTGGACAGTTACACCGGTCAATTCTTCATTGGCATCTAATTCAAGTCAATTAACAAATTCTACAGGTTCGATCGCATATAATATTACTATCCCTACTAATGCGGCCGTGGGAGAATATGGTATAAGTGTTGATTTTGGTAAAGTGTTTACTTTTGTTCGAGTAGGGTCAAATGTTCAGATTGCTGTTAACACACTTACAACTTCAGATGAAATAATATCGTCTGTTTCTCCAGGTTCAGTCGTAAATGTTTTAGCGAAATTAAGAACAACTGATGGAGACCCAGTTACAAGTGCTACAGTAACTGCAGTTATCACATATCCAAGTGGATCAACTACAAATATTTCATTGTCTGCGCATCCAAGTTCAAGTGGGTTTTATAATAATACATTCACCACAAGCAGTGCCATTGGAGAGTATAAAGTAAAAGTTGGTGCACTAAAATCAGGAAGCGATATTACAGGTTCAACCACATTTTCTGCAAAATCTTTCCAAGTTAGAATAGAACCGGTCAAGAACTCGCTTTTCTTTGAATGGGGTGGAAAGAGTGCATTCAAGCCAGGTGAAAATATTTCATTGAACGTAATAACTGTGAATTCTTCTAGTGCTGATGTAATAAATTGGGATTCATGTGGTGTTAGTAATTATACTTTCTTGGGTGTAACATTCGTTAATGGAACAAATACTACATTGGGACCAAAGAGTGTTGTATATTCACAAGATCAATATTTGCCTAGTGTCTCCGTTTGTAAAATAAATTTCGCTGCGCCATCTTCTAGTGGAACATATAATTTGAAAGTTAATGTTACTTTGGGGAGCGAGAATCAGACAGGTGATGGTTTCTTCTCAGTTTCAAATCATTTTATGAAAGTCACTCCAGTTTTGGATGTTGGAGGTTTTGAAGGATTCCACCAAGCATTTGCACCAGGTACAAACGTAACTATACAATTGAAAGCTGTCAATGTTTCTGGCAATTCTGAAGTCAACAAACAAAATATTACCAGTCATACTATTACACGTATCGTACCACTAGAATTTACAAGTGGCGCATCCGAAATAACTACTATATCCCAAACTTCATACAATGGAGTAAATGGTGTTGTCGATCCAAATATAACGTTTGTCATGCCCAGTAGCATATTAGGTCCTGCACTTATTGAAGTCAAGGCAACTGTAAATTCTTCTGCAGGGACATCGTATTTAGCAGAAACTGTAACAGGAACAACATTTGTTATTATAAATTATTTAGAAGGTTTCTTGGGTCCGCAGAAAAGCAGTTCCCTTCCAACTCATGAAGGTGAAGGATCGGGTGGATTTAATTCTGATGTTCAATGTTCGGGAACACAGCAATTTTCAGGTATAATAAGAGATGTGAATACTAGCACTGCAGCACAAGGGGCTACAATTGTAGGTATTACACAAGCTCGTGAAGAAGAAACCGGAAAAGATGTGTCAAGTTTCTTGTCAATAACTAATACATCATCGAGTGATTCCAACGGTTTGGTTGGTGTGAATATTACATTTTCAACAGATAGCTACAGTTTCTCCGGAAATTATTTTGTTGTATTTAACGCAAGTTACAAAGGAAATTTTGCAGGAGTACCTTCATTCTTCACATGCAGGACATTGAACATGGGGCAACCATTAATAAAAGCGAAAGGGTCTGATCAACAATTTAGTTGGCAGCTATCACCAACATCTATAGTGAATCTTACTTTGACAAATGTTGCGCACATGAACGGAAGTATAGTAAGTAATGCAAGTATTTTGATGGTACGACAAATATTCAGTTTCAATCCAACAACAGGAACGATGCAAGTATTAACAAATAACACACCAATGCAAATCAACTTTACAGCAAATTCAACTGCTAATAACGCATCTCTTTTCTTACATCCTCAAAATTATAGTCTTGGTGGAAGCGCTTTAACGAAATGGCCGAATGGATTTTATGATATACGGCCTAGAGTAGTTTCGAATCTGGGGACAGATACAGGTTTCGGAGGTTTCATGATTGTTGCATTCGATGCATTTGCAGAATTTAGTTTCAGTCAACAATATGCCGCCGGTTCAAATCAATCAATAATCATCCGTGCTGCTACAAATGTAAGCTATAACGCTACGCACAATTTCACAGTTACAATGGGACGACCGTGGGAAGGTGTATTGCAAACAGCTGGTAATGTAACTGCATCAATAATGAGTGACGGATGGAATAATTCTGTGCATACGGGTAATTTCAGTCTTTATTCTCAAAGTAATCAAGGTGGTCCGTTCGAAAGATGGAACGTTACATTTACAGTTCCAAATGGTTTGAGAAAGGGAGGCTCTATGCTTACAGTAAGAGTTGTGAGTAATGCTACAGGAATAAATGGCGAAACAGTTGATGTTCCACTATTTGTTACAGTATCTAAATTCAATGTTGTACTTCCATTTGAAGAATATATTGGTAATCCTAGCAGTTCTCAAATGGATGGAAGTTTCATAATAGCAGATGGAATGTATCCAGCATCATTCAATAATCAGGAAGCAGCTATGGGTAGAAATGCATCTGCACATGGTTGGAACTTAACTTGGATAAATTCTGTATATGGAATCAATTCTACAAGTGGAAGAGTTTGTGTAAAGAATACATTCAACTCCACAAGAATGACTCAACAAGGACAACAAAACATTCCAATAAATGCTACAGCTGGCGCAACAGGTTCTAGAATTCTAGTTATCGATAGATCTCCTTCAACAACTTACAATACTGTTATCATGAACATATCCAACACAACATTAATCCTCAATACAAGTTCCTTATCTACACGAAGTATTGGGGGTCAACTATATTTGTGGGATATAAAAGATTGTAGTTTCTTTACTGTTGCTAATGTTTCGACTGGTGCTATACAAAATCAAGGAAGTTACATAAGCAATAATAACGGTGGATCGGGTTCAACGAATGCCAATATATCAATTCCATATGTTGTTATCTCAGGAAGTACAAGACAATCTGGTGTGCCAGTTACAATAAAGTCACTTGCAAAACAAGATAATCGAGGATTCGGTTTCGAAGGTAAACTACCTCAGAACAATTATACATTCAAAGGCGATAATACAAATGCAGATGGTGTAGCTTTTGTTTCAGTTAATGTGACAGTAAGTGGAAGGATGCTTGCCTTCTGGTCAACAACTATCGGTGGTGAAAGTGATTCAGCTGACATGTCCACTGGAACTACCTTGGAAATAAAAGGATTCTCTACCTCTGCACAATCAGTTACACCTTTGACGAATGGAGTTGTGACATTAACAAATGGGTCGGCAGATAATAGCTCATGGAGTGCATTTCCACGAAATATTTGGAACTTTAATGGATCATCACCAGAATCATCTGACTCAGGGTTTGTTTCCAATGGCGTGACAGATACATGGTATATTGGTTACAACTCTTCCAATTACATGGTCATAATGAATATCACACCACTTAATTCACAATTATTCTCAACTACATTCATAAATGGTACGATAACACCAGGAAACACTTCAACCACCTTGAAGATAGGTGAATGGAATAATGGTACTGCTGCTAACAATTATTCAAAGACTGTGCTTTTCTATACACATGCAACAGGTTCGCCTAATAGATATAGTGTATCAACTTCAACAGAAAATATAACTGCATTAATGTGTGCGCAAGGATTTGAAAAACCAAATGGAGTACCAGTTGAGAATGCTACAATAAATGTTTCTGTTACAGATTGGTCTTCATTCCCACCCAGCATAAAATATATGGATGTATTCAGAATATCTGACGGATCACGTGGAAACTCTACACATCCTGTAGTTACAAGTCCAAGTGGATGTGCATTGACAAGAATAGGTCCTGGTGGTCTTGGCTCATGGCCATCTGCATCTGCAGGCAAACCTCCAGTATTCCTTGAAGGTACAATAACAAAAACTACTGGTGGCTCAGAATTTGTTTACATCGGAGATGTTTTCAGACCATGAATAAAAAACTTTTGATTCTGATTTCATTTCTTGGAATTGTAATTATTTCACAAGTAGCTTTGGCATCTGTGTCTAGTGTATCAACTAGTATGTCGACGAGTAGAGCAACAACTGGTACGAGTGTAACTGCTACAGTAACAGTTACGGCATCCAGTACTGAAAGTGGAACTGTTCAACTAGTATGTTCACCAAGTGGAATTACTATTTCTGATCCATCGTCTGGTGATTATTCCACATCATTGTCAACAACCCCTACAACATTTGATTTTACATTTACAGCGGGTGTTGCAGATACATACACATGTCAAGGACAATCTGGAGGTGTAACGGGTGATGCAACAATAGTTTTTGTAAATCCATCTTCTTTGACAGCAACTGGATCACCATCTACCAAAAGTACAACATCTGGTGATACATATGCATTATCGATAAATATTCAAAATTCACAATCAGAAGCGATATCAACTTCTTATTCATTGAGTTGTCCTTCTACATACACATGTAGCGGGGATTCTACTTCATCAACAATTTCAGTTCCTGCAGGTACAACAACTGCATTGGCCTGGACTGTGACTGTTGGTACAAGTTCAGGAACAATAACATTTACATTGGGTGATAATTCAAACGCATTTACATCAACAGTTACATGTACTAATTGTTCATCTGGTTCACCATCGCCTAGTCCATCACCTTCACCTGCTGGATCTCCAAGTGCATCTCCCCCACCAGTTAAAGCAACAACAGAACAAGGAAAGGCTACAGCTACAGTAACTGTACTGGTAGGAAAATCGCAATCTATTGATATAGAACCAACGGCGGGTGTGGCTGTTAGACAATTAACTGTTTACGTCAACCAAACAATTACTCGTATGCAAGTTATTGTGACTAAACTCGATACAGTTTCGGTAACACAAACAGTGAACGGGACGGTTTATCATTATATTCAAGTCGATAAAAACATCACTACAAATCCAATAAATAGATCTGACATAAGGTTCGAAGTGAACAAAAGTTGGATTACTTCAAATAATATGGACAAGTCAACTGTTGCGTTGTATAGATATGAGAATGAAAATTGGACGAAGCTTGTCACAAGCGAAGTTAGTGATGACGGTGCTATAGTTACATATAGTGCGGTTTCTCCAGGATTATCTATATTTGCAATCGCAGGTCAATCTGGAACAGCGGCGACGCCACCATCACCTACACCTCCAGGACCTGCGCCAAGTCCCGGAGGAACATCTGAAGGAGAAGTTGAAGGAGGTAAGACTTGGTTGATTGCTGGAATAATTGTTGGTATTATTGTCGCAATAGGTGGAATTATTTTCTTCTTGGCTAAGAAAAATATTTTGAAATTTGGATTACCGAGAAAAGGACATTGGGATGATCTGAAACAAAAGTATGATCGAAAGCAATGATTATATTTCTATTAGTATTGCATTACTTGCTGCTAATTTTTCTTTCAACAAAGGACAAACGTACGGATCGGTCATAAAGTTAAAAGTGTTCGAATGCTTTACATAAACTATAGTCAAGTCTCGAACATCCATTGAATTAATTGTTTGGTTATTACATGTTTCTTCTAATGCAGGTGTTATTGGTAATTTTTCACCATTGAAGAAAATTAAAGTGTTCATATCATTTGACATTATTCGTGAAGAGTTGGAATTAGTTGCTGTGTTTAATCCTTTACTCACATCTTGTGATGACTCGGAAGAAAGAACTTGGAATGAGTCTACACCAAAGTTTGTATATGTTAAAAAGTTTGGAGAAAATTGGAATAATTGAACAATGTTAATTAATACAAGTAATACAAGTCCTGCGGCTACGATTTTATTTTCTGATATTTTGTTTAATGCATAACCTCCAGCGATGAATAGCGGAAGGAACATGAAAATATAATGTCTGGGAAGAGGAAAACTTAGAAATGAAAATATGAGAAAGGATAGGGCAAAAAATATTAGGATGGTAGGATGTATTTCTTCTTTTATTTTTTTACCTGACTTGAATGCTACATATGCTAATGCAATTAGAGAAGCTGTGAATATCAAAGAGTTTCTGAAAAGTGTGTGAGCTATAACAGAAAATGTTTTGAATGAAACTAAAGAGAACACACTTGATTCACCATATCTCCCAGGTCCATAACTTAGTATATCGAATGGGAAAATTACATGGAATACCATGAAGTAAGAAATTCCTAGAAATAATAGAAAGTAGATGTTTTCTTTCAAGTTTCTATTTATGTAAAATTGTGCAACTGTGAAAATTGGTATTAAGAAAAGTGGTTGTATTTGTCTTGTCAAAAGTGTGCAAATTAAAGACGTTACAAATAATCCAAGAAACATTGTTCTTTTCTTTCCGGCAGATTTCAGATAATTTATGTAGAGAAATAATGTAAGCAATACAAACATGATCATTGGAGTTTCCATGTAGATGATCCTGCTATAACCTATCATTTCAAAAGATAATGATGCTAATAGAGTGCTCCATAAAGCTGCTCTGAATCCAAAAAGTTTGCGGGAAATTAAAAATATTAAAATTACAGAAATTACTCCACCGATAGCTTCCATTGTTCGTATTGCTTCAAAATTTTTCATAAGAGGATCATAAGCCATATACGACCAAACAAAAAGATCCTTCCCTAATAATTTCAAACTACTATAATCAGCATCAATGAATTTTGAGGGTAGTCCTACCAACCATTTTCCTAATGGAGGATGTTCCAGTACATAATCTTTTCCTGCGGTAAAACTTTCTTGATGGAACTTCATTGCGCTTATTCCGTATATTACTTCATCCCCCAGAAGTACAGTATCCAATTGATAGAATCTGAAAAACACACCAAATACAATCAAAAATATGAGAAGAAATTCAATTTTTAAAATTTTCTTTAGGTCCGTCATCATTTCACTTTCATAAATTTAATTCTTCCAATATTCTGCTTGCAACTATTTCATGTGCTAATGCAGATGGATGCCCTTCACCTTGTACAATTAAATCTTCGCGATTAAACTTATTAAGAATCGGTTCTAGATCTCTTATCACCGTTATATTTTTACCATCAGTGTAACTTGTTACGAGACCATAAAATTTATTATTGTCTTCTCCTAATCTCGGATATAAAACTAGTATGAATTTGATATTTTCCTTCTGAGTTAGATTGTATATTGAATCCAATTCAGCTACATTCCTCTGCCATAGAGATGTTATGTCAGTATCGTCTGGGAGATAATTTTCTGTTGCACCAAAGTTTGTTTTGAAGATTGAACCAATTTTTTGTTTTAGAAATGAAAGAGAACTCAATCCTCTGAAGAAAGTTCTAATCTGTGCCCTTTCAAGATATTTTTCTTCTTCAGTCTTATTTTCAAACTTTAATCTTCCCAAATCACCTTCGAGTAGAGTGAGAATAACTATTTTTGGTTTGTAAGTGTCATAATGTCGGTATAATGTGATATTTTCTTGGAACAATCCCCATCCTGGGGTTGCCATGTTGATGACTTGGACATCGTTATTTGTTTGTTCTAGATTCTTACTAATAAAGTATGGTATAGTTTCATTATCTTCCACACCTTGACCGAATGTGTAAGAATCCCCAAGCATTGCTATGTTAAATGACTTGTTTTCCAATTCTGGGCCTCGAAATCCTTGACTGTTTATAGTTGCCTTTGGAAATCCAATAACTTGATATCCTTGTTGATTCGGAGTCAATTTCCAGTAAAGTTCTTTATCAACTTCGTAACTTAGATGATTACCGTAGATAGCACGAATAGTAAATTCAAAAATGATAAACGCAAGTAAAAGTACGACAAGTGAGAGGGCTATATTGATGATCAATTCCTTTTTGTTTACCATACTTCTCTATTGAAAATTTTTTGTTTATAAATGTCAACTAGTGACAAGAATAATACCTATGACAATAAGGATAAATGCACCAATTTTTTCTCTAGTTACTTTTTCTTTGAGAATTTTCCATGAAAATATCGCAACCCATATGTAAGTCATTGCAGTTAATGGGAATACTTTAGATAATTCACCAAATTTCAAAGCAATTATTACCATTAATGCTGATACAAAAAATAATACAAGACCAGCTATTAATGACTTGTTGATTAAACCTTTCAATCCCTTATCTGATTGTTTAGATCCCATCTTTAGATATAATGATCCTAATGCACCCAATAGAGTAGCAACGATCATCAATGGGTATATCCAGACTTCAACCATTTTTAGCACCAAATCCTAACAATGAGATTCCTGCAACAATGAATCCTATACCTGTCCAATTTATAATTGCTACGTTTTCATTCAAAGATACCATGGAGATTAATGTTATCCAAACAAAACTCAATGCCCAAAAAGGATAGAGTAAAGACAACTCTCCGAATCTAAGTGCGACGATGAACAATATCGAAGCTATTCCGTATGAAATAAATCCGATGATTATGTGAGGATTGAAAATAAATGATGTAATTGAAAATTCTAAAGACGGTGAACCTATTTTGAAGGAATACTGTGCGATGGTTGTTAAAATTGTGCAGATGACGATTATTCCTATACCAATCAGATTGGATTTCATTTTATCATTCCGTAAATCTTAATTCGAACATGTATCGTATAAATCCTGAATATGTTTTCACTTTTGAAGGTATACTAAATGCCCAATTAGATTTACCATGTTTCCTTCTCCCAAAGTCAACAGGAATACTGATGACTTTCATTTTATTTTTTAACGCGATATATTGGATATACAAATCAAGCTTGAAATCATTCGGTGGATTGTTTAATTTTTCTAGAAAAGATCTATGGAAAACTTTAGGTTGACCGTTTATATCGTTGAAACTTTTCCATGTTATTAAAAATGCCAACACTTGTAGACCTTTCGTAATTATAAACTCACTGAATACTCTCTTTTTTCTTTTACCTTTCAATAAAACATTTTTAATGTCAGATTGTCTGATCAATTCATCATATGCTCTGATTACATCATTCGGATCGCATTGCTGATCTGCATGTGTATATGAAACTATATCCCCTTTACAATGTTTCAAACCAAACATTATGCCATAACCATATCCCTGATTCTTCTTTACAAGAACAGTTCTGGCGAATTTATATTTCGGATTTTTCAATTCCTTATCAAGGACTTCAGGAGTGTTATCAAAAGAACCATTGTTTACGAGAATCAATTCAACAGGACGTTTTCCTATTACTTGAGAGAATCTTCTTAATATATCAGGAATACTTTTTGCTTCGTTGTAACACGGAAGAACTATTGAAATTGTTGGTATTGCCATATTATTTACCTGCTTTTTGAGCAAAATAATCAGACCAGAATTGATATTCTTTCAAATCTTGTGGAGTACCCCATTGTAGAAAATACTCTAGCGGATATACGTAAATTTTTAATCCAGCTTCTTTAATCACTTGAGTTAAAGTGCCACTAATATAATATTCCCCATTAACGGTAAGATTTCTGTCTATCATTTCTTTGAAATATTTCTTGATATAAATTCCTTTTGCAAAGTAAAATGTCCCTGCTTGTTGGAATGAATCCATTTTATTTTCTGTGAAACTATGCTTTTCTCTAGATTCTATCATCCAATTGTTTTCATCTACTCGCATTGATGCATATACTGCCGGCCCTAATAAATGAGGATGAAATCCTTTGTAGGCGGTAACTGCAGCATCACATTGTGTTTTTGCAATAGTTTCCTTAAAGTTTTCATAATCCCACCACCATCCAAAATCACAGTAATTTATAATAACCGGTTCATCATCTTTAATAAAATCTTCTTTTTTCAATGCTTCTAAAACACTCCAAACTGATCCAAGTTTATGTGTGGGTATACTAATTATTTTCCCTGATGGCACAATACGTCTAAGTTCTCGTTCCATGTTTGTAGTTTTCAAATGTTCTTCATTGCAAATGAATACAAAATCATTTTCTCCAGGAAACATATGGATAATATGCTCTATTATAGGCTTTCCATCAACTTTTATCAAAGGTTTAGGGTCTTTGTAACCTTCTTTTAGAAATCTTTCTCCTAAACCTGCCATTCCAATTACTATTTTCATAAAATCATTGATTCTCATTCAATTTTTGTCTATATTTTTCACTTTCCATATTCAACAGATATTCAACATCTTTGCTATGTAGGAAATCTATTTCTTCTGGTTTTAATGACATGAGAATGTATAATTTTGCTGTAAGAATTTCATCGATATTTCTCGCTTTCTTTTCATTCCATGGATAGAATACGCCAACATTTTTTACAAAATTTATTTTTTCTTTATCTAAATCATTTACATCGTCCTTAATTGAAATTTTTGAACAATAGATGGCATCATCTGGTATCAAGAATTTTGATAAGAGACTTTTATTTTCATCCAAATGTTGAACAAAATTTTTTATAACATTATTTTCACTGAAGTAGAAACCATTTTTATTTATAATTTGAAGAGTAGGGAAATTTTCTATTTGAAATTCTTTTTTAAGAAAATCATATACTTTTTGACTTGTATTGAATGTGATGTTTTTACATCTTTCAAAATCGTTTGCAGAAACAACTATCCCATGATTTTTAAGAAAAATAAGCTCGGGAGGTTTACCATTAATATTTTTGTATTTCTCAACTTCTTTTTTAATTTCAATTGCAAGTTGATAGCCTGGAGTTTTATAATTTACCCAAAGAAGATTTTGATTTGAGAATAATTTGTCTATTATAGTTTTTCCATTTTTCATGCAATTTAATATGTTAATCATTACAGGATGTGTGTGAACAACTACTTTATCTAAAAATATATGCATTCCAGCTTCCATCGAAGGTCTTGGATGAGATATATCAGACATACTATCCGAGAGGATTTTATTGTAAATAGTTTCATTCTCTTCAGCAACTAAACTTGAAGATCGTGTAAAATCTTTCATTTTATTTAAATCCAATAAAACAATTCCAGAGCTTTCAGTTAATTCGGAAAATGTATATCCTGACGCCTTTATAGCCATATTTCCATTATCAAGTTTTACAGAACTATTACCTCCCCCACCTTGAACAAGCTCTCTTGATTTCCCTATTTCATTTGAAATTGCAACAAGTTCTTGTACGTCCTTCATTGATTTCCCTTGAATTTGGATATTTCACTTAGATAATAAATTATAAACAACTGATAAAGACCTTCATAATTCTTTTCAAACTTTGGTGAAGGGTTGTGAGTTAATTCTTCAAAATTAGGTATCATCTTGTATAAGCATGCTTCTAATTCGGCTTCTGTTATTGTTCCATAAAATTCACAACATTGTGTTTTGAGATCATTCTCGTCATATGTTATTACCTTTAGAGTTTTGATTTCTGATAAAACTTTTTCAAATAATTCCGTATCAATACTATTATCCATCCAAATTTTCAGAGTTGTATCTAACTTAACGTTAGGGGATCCAATATCTTTTATACCATCATTAACAATGTAACTTACTACTATGTCTGCAAACTGTTTTTGAGGATCTATGAATTTTTCTTTATCGTCTTTCCTCTTTTCTATTGACTGTAGGATTTGTTCTTTTGTATGCCCCCTCTCTTTCATGTCTCTAATAATTTTCCAGTGTAATTTCAATTCTTCCGATGGATGAACGTAAATTTTCATATCGTATAAATCTCTCATTCTTTTCAAATAGAACGGATGTAATCCTTCGAAAATTATGAAATTATTTGATTCAACCTCTGCAGGATCAGTGAACTTACCTGTTTTATGATCGTAATTAACACGACTAATTTTATTCCAATCGCTTAAAGCTATTGCTTGCTGGAGTTCTTGATGTAATTTGTTTGCATCAGGATTCAGATGAGTGAATACTTTCCAATTTTCATTTCCTCTTTCCCATTTGTGCATATCATCTCCATTTACAACAAGAGTATTTCTTTTCCCAAATATTCCAGTAAGTAAATTAGCTGCTGTTGTTTTTCCTGCTCCAGAATCCCCACCAATTCCAATTATGGTAGGTTTGTTTTTCGCTCGATATTCTAGATTTGATCTTACCCCACTTGAATATGTCCAAAAAGCAGTCATGATCAATGAGGCGGTTAATCCTGTGAAAAGCATGTTTGAAATTAATGTTGGATTAATTCCCAAATTCTCTACAAGATAGTATGGTGCTTGGATGGTTGAGATTTGCGGAAGTATTACTTGGAATGATTGGAATATATCAGAACTTTGATTAAATAAGAAATATGCTAGGTAAAACAAATTTATTGCCCAGAAACTTACCATCGGAACCTTTTCTTGTTTGACAAAAAAATAAATCAAAAATGGAATAGCCCAGAAATACCATCCCTGGGAAGGAGGAACTAGAGTAACGACAACAGTGAAAATTAATGCGATCATCATCATGAGAAGGTCTTTGTTCATCTTTTCGTATGATGAGAAATTAAACAATAGAATAAGATATGCAGCAGGCGCAGCAAGTAAAAGAATGTTGTGGAATCCTAATGGTATTGTAAGATCAAACACCCTAAATTGTTCAGATGCACCGAAAACCATTTTAGTAAATCCAGGTGAAAATACGAAAGGTAATATGAAAATACCATATGTGACTAGAGATATTCCAATGAATTTGATAGTTTCTTTAAGAGATCTATTTTTCCACAGGAAGATTGCCATAAATGGAAGTACTAGAAGTATGTTTGTTTTTGCTGCTATTCCTGCACCGAATGCAATACCGGAGAATAAAGTTTTGTTTCTAAAAAGAAACACCAATGACATGAATAGAATTGCTATTGGTATTGCATCGAGTTGACCGTGAAAGTAACTGATGTAAAAAAGTATTGGAGATGCCCAATAATATTTCAAGACTTTGTCTTCTCTTGTTTTCAACCATTTGATGAGTACGTAGAAAATGAATAAATCTGCTGCAATGATTGGTAGTCTTATTACGAATAAGTTAATGAACGCATCATTGGTAAGTGTATTTGAAATTAACGAGAATAATGCATATGGTACTGCAAGTATTATCAACATTACAGTTGGATATGGAAATGCTTTGGGCTGACCTATATCTACAAAATAACTATATGGATCTTGAAATCCTGATTCAACAAAATGTTTAACAAAAGGAACAAATCCATCGACTATAAAGTCTGACCCAAATAGAAATGCAGCTATAACTTTGAGTAATAATATCGCAATGAATAGTTTACTCTTGAATACTTTCGGCATTCTACTCGAAAAGTCCATATCTTCACTCTTGTCAATCGTTCTGAAAACTATACAGAATTAAAACTTTTAAAGGATTCTATAACAGATTTAAAATCGTTATTCTGGATTTGGATATACGGGATATCTAGGTTTTTACCACCTGCAATGTCCTTTTCAGAATCATCTCCGATGATCAAGGCATCATCTACGGATAGTTTCAGCTTCTCTAAGGCTAGCAAGAATATTGGTTCTGCTGGTTTGTCTCTTCCCGCTTCCTCAGATGTAACTACAAAATCAATATAATTTTCTATTCCTAGTGATCTGATTTTTCTAAATTGGGTATCAGCTATTAGATCAGTTATTATTGCAATTTTTATCCCCGAATTTTTTAATTGAGTGAAAAAATCAATCACACCCTCAAATAATTGCATTTGTGAGAAGTAAGTTTGCCAAAATAAATCATCAATTTCTTGCGTGAGCTTGATGTCAGTACTCCCTTTCAATATTTCGATAGTTTTTTGAAAATATAAGAGTCGGGAATGTGAGGATGCTGTATCTTTTAACCAAATTTTTAGATCTCTTCTCGATTTTTCAAAAATTTCTCTAACTTGATCTTTTGGTTTATTGAAAATTTCAGATAATTTATTTATTACAGTGTCCAAGGCAATTTGATTGCATTTGTTGGATTCGTAAAGAGTATTATCCAAGTCAATTAAAACTGCTTTCACAGGCATAATAAGGAAATGATGTAACAAAGTATTTAACTAGATGACCTTGTTGAAATATTTTTCCCAATATTCGTAAGTCTTCAAGTCGTTCGGTGTTCCCCAGCCAATATACTTGTCGACAACAAAAGTTACAACTTTCTTCCCATTTTCCATCAAAACATTCGGGATAGAATCAACATAAAATTCATTATTCACACGGATATTTTTTCTGATCAATTCTTCTGCAGCGTCTATGAATAATTGTCCGGTTCTAAACCAGAATGATCCAATAACAGCTTGGTCATTGAAGGGATCCTCGCTTATAGGGACTTTGACAGAAACTCGTTTGATGACATTATTCTCATCAACATCCAACCATCCCCATGCCTTTGGATTGACAACAAGATTCGGTTGTTTTGTGAATGCCCAGACAACTGCATCTATGCTTTTATCGGAAATTAATTCATTCCATTTCTTTTCATCCCACATCATTCCATTATCACATGCACCAATAAACAAAGGTTCATTTCTATCTATGAGATCTTTGGCAAGTAAGCATGTTGCAGCTTGTCCTTCTGTTGTTTTATCAACAGTTATTATCTGTGCTGATGGAAATTCTCCTTTCAGTACTTGATCTATTTTATAATTGTCAATGTGTTCCTTTCTGCAGACGAAAATCCATTTGTCTGATTTTGGCATGCTGTTTGCAGCTTGAATTATCATTGGTTTTCCAGAAACTGTAATTAAGGGTTTTGGTGTTGAATATCCTACATCCTTGAATCTTTTTCCTTCGCCTGCCATCGGGACTAGGTTTGTCATAATAATCTGATAGCAGTAATGGATTTAATCTTATTAAACTTAACAACTTTATGGACCCATTTCTTATTAGGCTTGTTTTATCATTCATCACAGGTTTCATTTGGATAACACTTTTAACAATTCTCGCCGAAAGATACGGAACAAAAATTGGTGGAGCGATCGCAGGTATACCAGCAACAATGGTAGTTGCATTACTTTTCATAGGAATTACACAATCACCTGAAATTGCATCTGAATCAACTATAGTTGTCCCATTAGTTGTTGGAATGAATGCACTATTCACAGTTATTTACATTTTCTTTGCAAGACATACAAATTTCTCCCTTTCATTAATAGGATCACTTGCTATCTGGAGTAGTCTTTCATTTCTTCTATTGTTAAGTAAATGGAATAATTTTATCTGGTCCCTCATCGGTTATATTTTACTAGTTTTAGTTTCGTACTATTTTCTTGAGAAAAAATTCAAAATAATTTCACAAGGCAAGAGAGCTTTGAAATATTCAACACTTCAACTTTTATTCCGTGGTATTGTCGGAGGAACATTAATACTTCTCGCAGTTCTAATGACAAAGATAGGTGGACCATTACTAGGAGGAATTTTTGCATCTTTTCCTGTATTGACAGTTGCGATGATAATTATTACTCGTATCGGTCATGATCCATCTTACACAGAATCTCTTTTGAAAAATTTCATTATTGCAGGAACAATAAATGTTGTGATTTTTGTAATAATAATAAGATATACCTATCCTACATTGGGATTGTTTTGGGGAACTTTACTGTCACTTGTAATTTCCTTAATTGCGTCTTATTTTGGATACAAACTGATAAATAAGAGAATGTCTTAGGTAAATGGTTTCAACACACCACTATTTTCCCACTGTTCAACATAAGCTTCTCCAGTCATTACTGCATCAACCATAACGCCATCTTTTTTCATTTGTTCTATGTAAACAGGTATATCCTGCGGTCTTCTCCATCTTTCCGGACATACTAGAGCAAGTTTGTACTCAGCATCTGTCAATTGTTTGTAAATATTTTTATCAAGCGGAAGTTTGCTGTTAACATCCACCCATACCCACTTGAACTTACCTTTTAGTAACAACGCTTGTTCGATTGGTTCTGCTTCAGAATATCTAATGGCGATTTTTCCATTCAAGTCTGGGACTCCTTTGAATGCAGCACGATAAATGAAAGGAAATTCAACATCCAATAAAAAATAATTTTCTATACCAAGTTGTTTTGCAATTTCTATGACTTTGGTTTCTATTCCAGTTTCTTTGGTGTTGAAAATCACAAATCGGTTTCCCTGTTCAACAAAAACTTTCATATATTCTTCAAAATCATCCCCAGGCTTGGTTCCAAGTTTTGGATCATGTGTTTTAGGATCGTGACTTAGGTATAATCTACCTGTCCAAGTGTCATGTTTTATGTCTATTTCGACCCCATATTTCGGATTTACCTTTTTAAGGCCTTCAATTGTGTTTATTCTATGCCGAATAACCAATGGTTGGCCATCAAATTTGCTCATGTTAGTAAATTACAGGTTATATTTAAATATATCACTAAAAATTTTCCCAAATTTAATGAAATTTTCAGAAAAAAAAGTTTATAAGCAGGCTTTTACAAATAATTTTAAATGTCTTTAGGAACCGTTCACTCTTATCTATATAAAGTTGATGCGAAAGGGGGAAAAAGTACTGATGGACTAGGGAAGAGTTTAAATATTTCCGATACGAAGGTTCTTATCTTTGCTGCTAGCTTTTTGATAATTAGTCTTTTGGCAGTTTCTTCTGTATCTGCAGTATCTGTTGCAGATGCTACTGTGCTAAACAATTCCAACAGGATTGTTCCAACCGGAGGGATATCTACTTCATTGCAGTTTAATATTTCTAACAGAGCCGAATCCTCTCATGCTATTTCTCTAGTCAACATAACAGCTCCTGCTAATTATAATATTACCGCTTCTAACGCAACGGGAAACTCAACGAATGCTTGTACCGTTTATCAATACTCTGCAGTTGAAACAGTTAATTGTACAGGCTTGCCAGCTCTTCTCGGGGCAGGAAGTTCGTTGGTAATTAATCTTACAGTTACAACTCCTGGTACCAGTGCATATGGCAGATGGTATATAAATACGAGGGATACAAACGGTGACGTAAGTAACAGAAGTGTTGTTACTGCAGCTATTGACGCAGAAGATATAGCATTCGATGTTCAAGATGAGTTAAACAACGTCACAAGAGCTATAAACGCGACAGTGATATTTTTAACTAATTCAACAGGTTTGAAATTCAATACACTTCAAAATAACATTACTGATACGACCAATGACGGGTTATTTATTTTTGAAAGTAGTAATTTTGTCCAATCAGGTACAGATAATTTTAATTACACTGTTAGTAGTGACGGATTTGTGAACAGAACACTATCAACTAACGCAACTTACGTTATTAATAGAGCAGGTGCTAACGCGTTTAAACCCACTGGTCTTTTGTATAAAGTAAAAATTACAGTAAATGACGAGTTAGGAAATGCATTATCAGGTTATTCAGTTAACATAACATCATGGGCAATGCCAAATTCTACAAATAATTTTACAGGACCCTTAGTTGATGGTAGAAATAGTACTGGTACATCAAATGCAACTGCAGGTCACATTCAATATTTCGCATTACGAAGTGCGAGTTTCCATAATATTTCCATAAATATGTCGAGATCAGGCTACATCAACAATGGTTCTTATTTAAACGGTAACTTTTCAAATGCAACATTTTTGATTAATACGACAGTGCAATCACAACAAACAGGAAACTCCACTTATACATTGCCGTTTAATTTGAAGATTAATGCAACCGATGAACTTGGTGTTGGCGGAGCATTCGTAAATGGTAGCAGTGTTCTATTCAGAATAAATGATACAAATGCAGTGGCTAATCAATCAAGTAACAATGTCTATTATTTTGCATTGCCGAATGTGGTAGCAGTTGGTATCAATGCGTCCAAATCAGGTTATGTTAATAGTAGCGTTAGTGTACCAATAAATGCAACACTGCAGGCAAATCCAACACTACAAAGTAATTTCACATTAAATATTACGGTAGTTGATGAATTAGGTTCGGGTGCTGCATTTACACAAAATGTTATTTTTGCACTAAACAATACAACTTCCACGGTCAATACATCAACAAGGAACACTTACTACTTTAACATAAGTAGTTCCAGTGTTAATCTTTCCGTTGCAAAGTTTGGATATATCAATTCGACTAATATGGCAAATAATTATACTAGTGTTCTTTTGAACCAATCAACTCAAGCCCTTATAATTGTTCGATTGAACTTTAGTGTGAGAGTTACTGATTTATGTAATGAATTAGGAGGGCCTGGTCACTGTTTCGGATTAACTGGTTCACTAGGTATAGCCGAACTATCAGGAAATGGTAGTACAAATACAACCTACAATAGTGCTGACGCTTATATCAACGCAAGCAATGGTGTTAGCAATCAAACAATGCTTGTAAATGGAAGTATAAACGGTTTTGTAAATCGCACTATAACTGTGAATACAAGTCAATCTAATCAGGTTCGTATAGTTTTCAACAATACAGACGCAGCTGGAGCTGCAACTGATCGTGCAAACGGTTTGCCATTCACATTCAAAGTTTTGTCTGTATTTGATGAACTTGGTGTTCGTAACTTTACTTTGAACAATACTGATACATTGACATGGGGTCAGGCAAGCGGTAGGTATCTTGCAGGAGTGGATATATTCAATCAAGACAATAACACATTTTACAATAATCAAACGACGACTATCGGCGGTACAAATAATGGAAATGCATATGTAAACGCAACAGGTACAAGTGCAGTACAGCTTGTAGCATTCTTAGGTAATCAAAGCCTTGTCAATTCTACAAAAGTTGTAACTCCAAATCCTGCAGCACAACAGACAATTTTGTTCAATGCATCTAATCAATTGAGTGCAGATCTTCTTGGTACTGGATTAAATTACACACTCAAGATTAATGTTACTGACGAACTCGGAGCAGGTAATTCATCTTATATGGCCAGTGGAATAACAATTGCATTCAATTCTACCCACACCAATGCTTCAATGACAGCTTTAACTGCAGATGCAACATCGAATAATGTTTATTATTTCGCGAATCAGAGCTGGGTACTTCCAAATGAAACTAACTTTACAGTTTCAAGAATTGGTTACATTAATACAAGCTCTGCAATAAGAGTTCAGATTAACGCAAGCAACCAATCATCACATACAATACAACTTCCATTCAACTTGAAAGTTGCAGTGAACGATGAACTTGCTCAGGCAGTTGGTAGCATGAATTATGTTAATGCCAACTTTACTCTTAACAATACTGTAGGTGGTGCTGGTAATCCAAATGCAACAAGCAATGGATTTTCATATTGGGCAGTGACTGTACCTTCATTAAGCAATAACGGAACGGCTTATGTTAATATTTCAAAGATAGGTTATGTCGATAATTCAACTTTAACACTCAGTGTCAACTCCTCAAACCAAACATTGGCAAATAGAAGTTTGCTCTATACAGTTAGAGTTTTTGTAATTTGTAATGAGGTTAATGCATCAAAGACGGCATGCTTTAATATTAATGGAAATATAGCGACTGATGGTACTGCAGCCGCTGAAATTTCAGGACTAGCAACAAACTATAGCTCCGGTGTCGCATATATCCCACTTTCAAATTATACAAGTGGAACTGTCACTGCTGCAGCTAGAGGATATGTCAACCAAACAGTTAGCGTAATTCCAACTGCGAGCATTGGTGGAAGGAATAGTAGCATAGCATTTAACATGTCAGCTCCAACAGGATCAGCTTCACAAGTGAATGGTTCTGCATTGCAATTCACGGTTAAAATACCAAGTGTTTGCGATCAGTTGAATTATACATGTTTCCGACTTAATGGATCTGAAGATCAGATAGGATCTGCGGGTGTTAATATTTCATTGAGTCCAACTTCAGGTTCGGTGAATTTAACAGTTTATAATAATACAAGCGCTAATGCTTGGACTGCATTCGTAGCTGTACCACATGGAGTTAGTGTGAACCTTACAGCATTTTCATTGGGATATGTTAATGCATCTCAGAACGTAACAGGAAACTCGTCAACACAAACAACTCTGGCTTGGAACAGCACATTATACGGTCTTAATTATACAGTCAGGCTTAATGTTCAGAATGAACTTGGTGGAACTACAAATATGAATTCAGCATTGACTCTTGTAAGAAATGTAACTAATGCAGTAGGTACATCATTGACTGAAAATCAATCCTACTTTAGAAGCTCACCAAGCTCCGCAGTTTATTACATAAATGTCAGTCCTGCAAATGTCACAACAGGTGGCGGTGCCAACATAACTATTAGAAGAGACGGATATGTGAACTCGTCATCTACAAACTATCCAATCAATTCTTCATTGCAGGCAAATATGACATTAAACATGTCATTTATTATCAAAGTCAATGTTCGATCGCAGGACAATGCACCATTGAATGGCAGTCAAGTAACGATAACTGATAGTTCGGCAAATCCACAAATGTCATTCAGTGTATATGATGGCAGTACAAATGACGGTGATAACAGCACCAATGGAGTTGTGTATTATGCAATAAATCAATCCAATATAACGAATAATGTATACTTTGATGTTACAGCGGGAGGTTTTAGTGGTAGTACTAATATCGGCCACAGTGCGAATCAAAGCGCACAATTGCTACTTACAATTGGAACTAATGCACCTAGACCATTCAACTTTACTTCATGGTACTTGACTGGACAAGAGTGGACTAGCTTTGAAATACCTCCACAATCATTGATGGAGAATAAAGGATACAATTCATCCATGACGAGCAATTGGAATATTTCAAGTATCTTGTCAGCAGGGGGATTGACCAACAATTATGATGCAGTGTATTACAATACCGATGGATCATCTTCGGGTTGGAAAATATTTATTAGATCTGATTGGACCGGTAGCACTCTACAATATGCAAACAACACCAATGACAAGCGCTATTGGATAAATGCAACATCTTCATCATGGTTCATACTATAATCCGTGTTTTTAATGATAGGAAAAGAAAGTTTGAATTTGAAGATTAATCTTAGTTTTATTTTTCTTATAATTTCATTTCTTGCGATAGTATCTGCGGCTTCTGCAATACCAGGAACATGGAGAGGTTATGTTTTCATTGACGGATCAGCTGCATCTTCTGGCGCGGTGGTAGATGCTGTTATCAACAACGCATCTACAGTAACTGCAACAACTACAACACCATCGATAAGCACATCAGCAGACAATTATTATTTGATAAATGTTGAAAGTGCTGTAGGAACTAATGTGACATTTAAAGTCTATGGTATTCCAGCTTTGGCTGATCAAACATGGTCAACAGGTCTTCATCCGAATGGAAGCAGTCCATATTACAATTTATCTGTAAATAAGCTTGCGAACGGTCAAACATGTAGCTATGCTGCTGCATGTACGGGTGGATATTGTAATTCTGGTGTATGTGCAAGTTCAGCTGCACCTTCTCCATCTCCATCACCAAGCCCTTCACCAAGTCCGTCTCCTTCACCATCAGGAACACCATCACCAAGCCCTTCACCAAGTCCGTCTCCTTCACCATCCCCATCGCCAACTCCAGTTCCATCAACTCCAGTAACAATTGTAAATATTCCAATTACTGACACTACTGAAGTAGAGGAAGTTGTTTCTTCTGTGCTACCATCCGATCTTGGTGTAACAGTGATTGATACTGAAAATGTTCAAGTTACACAAACAGGTGTTGCTGAAACAACAACTACAACTCAAGTTGCAATTTTAGAAAGTACAATTGATGCGGTGTTAGCAAGTGTTACAGATTCGGATGCCAGTGAAGTATTGAATGAAATAAAACAAGCTATATCCGAAGGAGGTTCTTCTCCAATTTCAGTTACATCGACGTTGGAAGTTTTTGAAGTTAAGGAAAAAACAACTAACAATACTGTTTTTGTGTCCAAGGTTACATTGACATTTACAGCAAGTGAAAAGATGGAAGATGTTGTTGTGGTTGAATCTATTCCAAAGACATTTGCAACTAGTATAGATGATGTTACATTTTTAGATGAACAACCTAAAGTTCTTCAAGCAGATCCTATTGTACAGTGGACATTTCCAGTGATTCAGAAAGGTGAGACTAAGACTTTATCTTATCAATTTGGAAAGAAAGCTAGTGCTTTGGAAACAAGTACTATTGCTGCACAAACACCTGAAGAAGAACAAGGAGCTCAACCTCCTGAGAAACCACAATCAAAGATTATGATATATGTTGCAATAGGTGTGGTAGTACTTGTGATTATTGCCGCTATGTTCTTCTTGCCGATCTTCCCTTCAAAGAAAAAATCAAGTTAACTTGTAGAGACAATACTTTTACATTCTGGATACGAAGAATAATTTTCACAACTGCTCGTTACGACTTGTTTGGTTATGTAAATTGAGTTAATCAAATAAGATATTGCTGTTTTGTAACAATATTCTTTCAAGTCATCAGGTAAAGTGTCGCAATATGGAAAAGCATACTTTCCATCCCATGAATTATCTGTAAGACTGTACACCAATCCTGCAATGCAGAATTCTTTGTCTCTACTTGTTGATAGTTTTGTACAGACTGGCGCATTGTTTGGGTTAAGTCTTGCGTCATTGCTCACATCTCTTCCTAAACTTTGTATGCATTGATATCTATAATCACCAGCTTTTTCACATTCTTTTCCGATTTGTTCAGGCAATAATCCGAGTTCGAACATTCGACTAGTTTGCATTATATAACAATCTTGTCGATATTTGTCATCGATTGCATTACACGGAAAGTGTGGATCATTTGTTAACCATCGTTTGGTTTTATTGGAAGCAAAAATATTTTCCATGAATGCACCGCCATAACATGAGCTTTGGTCCCATGAAGATGGAAGTAAATCACATAATTTTAATGATTCTGTAAGATTGTAATCAAGGAAAAACATAACAGCATGACCAATTCCATGTAAACATTGGAATTTTATGTTTCCATATTCACCATATTCAAATACCTTACATACTTTGGGAACTTTTTCTTCCAGTGTACTTTTGATCAAGTGTGTGTCTGTAGTATCTAGTTGGAATACTCTTTCCATTGCTCCGTGAAAACATCCGGAATGACACGTGTGATCGCATTCTTGAAAGACATCTCCTAGATGCTTGTTTTCTTCAGATAATTTTTTGTAAAGCATTCTTCCGATTGAATGTGTGATTGGATGGCAGTAGTAAAGAACATCACTGTCTTCCTTACCTATTTCTTCCAATTCTAAAAGAAGTTCCTTTGCGCTTTTTTCTTTCAATAAATTTTCTGTTACACCATCCATGCACTTGGCATCGTCACATTCGTAAATATCACGTACACTAAGACCGCTTACAAAATTTCCAGTTTTTGGAGTTTTTTCTGGAATTAAGAGTATTCCCGCAATTGAAATGACTGCAATAATAATTGCGATTATGATGATAGTTGTAGCTTTCATATTTCTAATATAATTGAAAAATTCACTTATAACTTTATCTTAGTCTTTCCCTAAATGATATTATGCTCATTGAGAGGGTAGAGACGGGTATTCCTGGTTTTGATAGACTGGTTGAAGGGGGATTTGTGGCTGGATCGACTAATCTTTTGGCAGGTTCAGCGGGTACAGGAAAAACAATTTTTGGCCTGCAGTATTTATGGAATGGATTATTGAAAGGGGAGAATGGAGTATATCTTACTTTAGAAGAACGACCTGATGAAATCCTCAAGGATGTTGATAGATTTGGCTGGGATTTTCAAAAATACATAACAGCAGGCAAATGCAAGATATCCAGTCATATAGCTGATAACATTGAATCTGTGGTGGAGGCTATAATTGAAACTGTTAAAGGTATTCATGCGAAGAGGTTTGTTTTGGATAGTCTTACAATAGCGACAATGAGTTGGAAAGAACGGCCGGATGAGATGTTTAAAATACGTAAGAAAGCTTTTGACATGTTGAATACATTGGAAGGATTGGGTGTTACGGGTATTGTTATTTCAGAAGTTCCACGTGGGGAAAAAAGAATAAGCAGATTTGGATTTGAGGAATTCATTTCTGATTCTGTGATAGTGTTGGATTATATGAGTATAGGTGGACCTGCGAGGAATATACAAATTTTGAAAATGAGAAGAACAGATCACGGGAAGAAAATTTATCCATTTGATGTAACCAATAAAGGAATTGTTGTGAAAAGTTTAATTTAGACAGTCCCTTCCAAAAGTTTCTTCAATTCTTCCAAGCTTTTACCAAAATATTTTTCAAATTCATCAGTTAGTTTTACAACTTTGGTTCGTGAAAACTTTTCTGTTTTAATCAATCCCTTTTTTTCTAATTGATCAATATAACCGTATGCTTTGTTTCCCTGATATCTGACTATGGCGGATTGTTTTACAGGAGGTTTTATCGCTACAGTTAGTGCGAGTGTTCGTAATTGTCCTTCTGTTAAATCAGACATTGGTGCAAGCTTTACTATTTTATCCCGGTATTGTGGTTTTATTCTAAATTCATATCCTTCGGGAGTTTCAACAAGTTCCATCCCCTTTCCTTCATTAATGTGATCGTGTTTTATTTCTTCAATTACATTCGTGATTTCTTCGTGGGACAACCCAGTAATCTCAACAAGTTTATCAATGCCGATCGGTTTGTCGGAGACGAATAAAGCTGATTCGACTAATGCTTTTTTGTTCATAATAATTAATGGATTTTATTAATCAAAAACAAATATTATATAATGAAAAAGTCTCAGACAATCCTTGACTATATGTTGACATATGGGACGATGATATTCATATTCCTTATTATTGTTACTTTCCTCTATATGGGCGGCTTGTTAAAAACATGTCAATGGCTTCCTACTAGAGTATCTGAAATCGCTGATTTTAGAGTTGACAATCCTAAACTAACAACAAATTATTTGTCATTTGATCTGTCATATGTGAAACCTATTTTATACAACCTAAAGTTGTATGATGTAAGTGTAGCTGGAGATGCGATTTCTACAACAACTAATCCCCTGGCTGGTGTAAAATTGACATCAAATCCCATACTCATAACACAGGCAATAAACACAACAAAGCTTGAGGGCAACTGCTATAATATTGAAGTTATCATCAACTACAATCAATCACTGCCCCGGGGAGAAGAAACTTTTACTTCAATAGCGAAAATTTTCGGAAAATTTGAAAAGCATGAGCTTGTGGAAGATGCGTTTGTTTGCACAAATGCACATGCCTCTGGATTATGTGGAGGATTGAATATAGTGTATGGAGAAGGATACAGGGAAGCATGCTGCTCTAATTTCGGATTATGTTGCAGTTAAGCTTTTATTAGAAAAAAAACTATTAATTATTAATGCAAAAACGAAAGAAAGGCGTGAATCCTTTATTTTTTATTGTACCTGCATTGATTCTGCTGGCATTGGTTTTGAATTTTATTCCATCTAAAACTACACAACTTTCAGAACTTCAAACAACTGCATGCAATGTTGCACATGATTCTGGTAATTGTGGAAGTAGACTATCGGAAGTAGGTATCGTGTTGAAAGATGAATGCTGTCAGGCATTGGGCAAGTGTTGTTCATGAATCGGCTTCTCTTACTATCATTCTTTATTACATTTGTACTTGTTGTGAGCATTTCATTCGCCCAACAATGCGAGACTACCATAGTAAAATCTGCATTAAGGAAAGCATTATTTGATTATTACCAAAATCCTTCGCGTTCTCAACTTTCAATCAATGAGATTAAAGATCTTCTTGCATTTTACTTGACTATCACAGAAGATCAGACAACTGTTGATTGTAACGTCAGAGGTAATGTGACTGGAATAAAGATGGACAAAATAATAGATGATGCTAAAGCAATTATTTCCGAACCAAAATGTTCTGACGGAACTGTTTATGGGGAATGCTCGTTAACAAAACCAAAGTATTGTTATTCTGGAGAATTAAAAGAAGCGTGCGGTGTATGCGGATGTCCTAGTGATAAAGTATGTCAGGATAATAAATGTGTGACGTCAACAACCTCATGTACTCCTAATTGGAATTGCACATCATATTCTTCCTGCAATGCTGTATATAGCGATACTTGTTCAACTTCAGCCGCGGGAACACAAACAAGAACTTGTGCAGATCTAAACAATTGCGGGACAACTTCCAGCAAGCCCGCAACATCACAATCGTGTACCATAACAAGAAGTACAACTGGAAGTGTTTGTACTACATCCACGGGCCAATCAGGAACTTGTTCCGGAGGTGTCTGTAATACAGAAAATATAAATGTTAGTACGCCTCCAATCCAAATTCAGCAAATAACACTGAATATGACACAACTTCAATATTATCCTAAAATTTACGGTGACAAGATTGTGTGGCAAGACAATCGAAATGGTGAGTGGGATATCTATATGTATAATATTTCTTCTGGCATAGAAACACGAATAACATTACACACAGCTCCTCAAGAATACCCTGATATTTACGGTGACAAGATTGTGTGGCAAGACAACAGAAATGGTAATGGGGATATCTACATGTACGACTTGACAACAAAGCAAGAAACCCGAATAACATCAAGTCCAACATTTGATTCGCGTCCTTCCATCTACGATAATATCATTGTGTGGATGTCCGCAAATACAAGCAATAGTACATGGGGCATTTACACTTACGATCTGTCCACCAAACAGGAAACACGAATAACATCAGCTTCCTGGACTATCTGGTTCCCCGTTATTTACGGTGACAAGATTGTGTGGCAAGACGAGAGAAACGACCCCAAAGACTTTTTACAAACGGATATATACATGTATGACCTGACAACAAAACAGGAAACACCATTGGTAACATATCCGGGAGAACAACAAGAACCTGCTATTTACGGTGACAAGATTGTATGGACTCAGGGTGGAGTCGGTGTTCGGGATATATACATGTATGACCTGACAACAAAACAGGAAACCAGGATAACATATGCAAATTTCTCGCAATTTTGGTCTTCTATACATGGCACTATTATCGCGTGGACAGACACTAGATCAGGCACGGATATTGTATCCGGTTCTTCGAGTTCAGATATCTATATATACAATCTGTCTTCTAAGCAGGAAATAGCGATAACGAAAGATTCCAGACAACAAATATATCCAGATGTTTATGATAACAAGATTGTATGGCAGGATGGTGGAGACATCTACATGGCAACAATAGGCGAAGAAATTACAAATGTACCATGCACTCCTAATTGGAATTGTACATCTTGGTCTTCATGTTCTAATGGAGTACAATCAAGAACGTGTTCTGATACGAACAATTGCGGGACAACTTCCAGCAAGCCCGCGACATCACAGACGTGCATTACAACAAATACAACAAACACCAGCACAACGACCACTACAACTGGAGGTGAAACAATCCAGCTAACGCGAATAACAACGAATACAAGAAATCAGGTCAGTCCCTCTATCTCCGGCGATTTGGTTGTCTGGGAGGATTATAGAAACGGTAACGGCGACATATACATGTACAACATATCATCCGGTATAGAAACACCGCTGATAAACAGTACATCAGGTCAGATTGCACCTTCTATTTATGGCAATAAAGTTGTGTGGATAGATTTGAGAAACAATCCGGTAGGTTATCAAAAGACGGATTGGAACAGATTTGATTCTAACGGCAAGGGCGACATTTATATGTACGATCTGGCAACCAAACAAGAAACTAGAATAACAACAGGTACTACAGTGACCGAATACCAAGGACCTAAGATACAAGGTGACAAGATTGTTTGGACCGATGTAAGATCAGGCAATCATGATATCTATATGTATGACCTGACAACAAAACAAGAAAAAGGTATAGCGGTAAACTCATGGACGGAATGGCTTCCATATATTTACGGCAATAAGATAGTGTGGTCGGACGAGAGGAACGAGAATACACAGTCAACACAAACTGCTATCTACATGTACGACACTTCAACCGGTCAAACAACGCTAGTGGCAGATGCGACGAATCGTCAAACTAATCCTGCTATGCACGGAAATAAAGTCGTATGGGAAGACAATAGAGATCAGCTTAACTCAGTTTTTGATATCTATATGTATGATTTAGTAACCAAGCAAGAAACCAGAATAACAAATGCTGTAAGATCACAATCTAATCCTTCCATCCATAACAACTTGATTGCATGGGATGATTTTAGATACACGGACTCTTCGACAGCTGACATTCTTGTTTATAATATATCTTCTGGCATAACAACTTTGGTTTCAGGTAAAGAGACAACAACTACTAGTTATCCACCAGATCAGAGGACACCTGATGTATATGGCAATAAAATAGTATGGCGCGACAACAGAAATGGCAATTGGGATATTTACATGGCAGTGTTGCTAACTCCGGTAACAGGATCATCTGCCTCTGATATGACTACAAGACAATGTTCTTCAACACCTGATTCATATTGCTACGCATGGTGCTCGGCAGGTGCAGAAGCTGATTGTTGTACACAATCTGGCAAATACTGGTTGCAGACCCCAGAAGGGTATGGCTGTTACGCCTCTAATTATAACCCAGGGTGCAGTCCTGGTCAGGCATGCATTACATCATCATCTGATAAATGTTGTCCCAATTGGTGTTCAGCTGGTTCAGATGTAGATTGCTGTACACAGAAAGGATATTATGTTATAAATGTGAATTATTCAACCAGTTGCAGTTATGGATGTTATTCAAGCCCAAATCCGCCTGGTATAACTAAATGTGCAACTTGATTTTTAGAAGACGAATCTCTCCTCTAATATTCTTAGTACCACCAGATTTTTTGATTTCTATCATGAAGAATTCTTTTTCGAAATCAATATTTCTTTGAAAAAATTCTCCTGCTCCCCAACAACTTTTCCATCCGATTCCAAATGAAGTAATGGAACAAATTTTTCAATAATTTTATCTTTCTTCCATTCTTTGACAATTTGTGAAAATTCAATTTTATCCTTATGTAATTTTTCCATTAAATCTCCAATCTCTTTCAACATTTTTTCCGTTCTTACAGTAATATCTTCCTCTGCAACTGTAACGATTTGTAATTGTCTTCTAGCAACTTTTACTCTCTCTTCTTTTCTTTCATTTACTGCCAATGCTTTTCTCAAGGCCACAATCAATTCTTCTAATGTAACTTGTCTTTTCGGAGATCTTCTTACAGGATATCCTAGCTGGACAAGATTAGGATCAATCCCCAATTCAGCAAATGGTTTATCTTCCTTCAACATTTCTTCAACAGATTCTTCCTCTTCTTCAAATATTGACAAATAATCTGCTTTCAGTCTCAATAATATCGCAGCAACAAATACAACTTTTGCAGGGATTCTGAAATCTACAGTTTCATTTGCATTTCGAATGAATTTTATAAAACTTTCAGTTAATTTTACAATATTAACATCCCATGGATTCAGTTGCTCAAGACTTACTATATAATAAATCACATCTTCCCAACTTTCCTTCTCGATTATAGTTTTCAAAATGTTTTCTTCATTTTCTTTCTTTTCAACTTCTTCCATGTTTACACCTTCGGCAATTCCAATGCCATTAATTTACTCTCCCCATCAACCATTGATACTCCATAAACTTGATCAGCTGCCCTTATTGTTGTATCATTGTGTGTAATAATAATGAATTGCGCATTCTTTGAAAACTCCTTGATCATATCTGATACTATCTTACTATTAGCTTTATCCAATGCGGCATCTATCTCATCCAAAATATAAAATGGTGCAGGTTTGAAAGTTTGTATAGCAAAAATAAATGCTAGAGCTGTTAAGGATTTTTCTCCACCTGACATTGCATCGAGATTTAATAATGTCTTACCTTTAGGACTAGCTTTGATGATCAATCCACTTTCCAAATTATTAACATCCTCCAATTCCAAACTTGCATTTCCATTCGTCATCTTCACAAAAATGTTGCTGAATTCCTTACTAATTACATTCAATGTGTTGAAGAAAACTTCTCTCCTCTTTTCTTCTATTTGTTGAATCATTTCAAGAACAGCTTTCTTTTCTTCCAAGATCTTTTCATATTTTTGTTTGTAGCCTTCGAATTCATTTTTGAATTTGTCGTATTCTTCAATAGATTTTAAATTAACTAATCCAATCGTTGCCAATTCTTTTTCAGTTTTCCTAATAAATTCTTCGAGTGTATGTAATTTTTCATCAACATATGTTATTTGTCCGTATTGTTCCAACTCAATTCTCGCATTTTGCAATTCAGTCTCTAATCTAGCCTTGTCAATATTAACTCGATTAATCTCAATCTCCAGATTCAAACGTCTTTCATGAAGTTTCTTTCTTCTTTCTCTCAACTTGTCAACATCTTGTTCAGACGCCATTCTTAATTTTTCTAAATCAATAAATTCTTTTGTCTCATCCGAAACAGCAAATTTCTTCAATTTCTTTTCTAAATCTTCTACATTCTCTTTTAACAATTCAGTTTCTTCTTGTAATCTTCTTCGCAAGTCAAGATAACTATTTATATCCTGTTTTGTTGATGCTTCCACAGATTTCATATGCGACTTTATGTAATGTCCACCAATCATCGCACCGCTTCTTTCAGTTAAATCACCATCCAACGTAACCATTCTTGCTCTTCCAACCCCAATAGCACGTGCTGTATCCAGATTTTCAACAATAAGGGTATTTCCGAAAACAAATTCAACTGCAGACATGAACTTTGTATCGTATTTTACAAGTTTGCTCGCAACATTAACAACACCACTCTTTCCAAGCAATTCATTCTCCCTGAAAAACATTGGTTTAATTTTATTCAACGGTATGAATGTGGCTCGACCAATTCTTTCCCTTCTAAGATATTCAATACAATATGACGCAACCTCATCACTTTCAACAACAATATCATTCAAGTGTGGACCTGCTGCAACTTCTATGGCAATTTGATATTTTTCAGGAACTGATATGATCTTAGATATCACGCCATAAACCCCTCTCAAATTCAATCGTAGAATACTTTGAACTGCTCGTGGCATTTCTCCTGATAGTTCAGCTTTTTTCGATTCAAAGGCTTGTAACTTTTCTGTTAATTCATTCAATCTTTCTATTTCACGTGTGTTTGAGTCTATCTTATCCTTTTTAATCATCAATTGAGATCTCAATTCCGTTATTTCCTTCTCTATCTCGACTTTCTTAGAAAGATCAATGAGTTTGTCTGCAACTTCCCTAATAGAAGTTTCTTTATTATCCAAATCAGCTTCAACTTCTTCCAATTCCTTTCGAAGTTTTTCATTCAATTCCACTTTTCCGGAAGTAGCCTCGTCTATTTTTGATAATTGATCTTGGAACGTTTCCACTTTTTTGTTAGCAAACGATGCCTTTAAAGTTTTAAATTGCTGTTGAAGACTCTGATATTTTATAGCAGCATTTCTTTCTTCTTCCAATTTTTTGAAAATATCATATCTCTGACTTATAATTATTTCAGCTTCTTTCAATTTCTGATCTACTGCATCCAAATCTTTCTGCGCCTTTTCTTTTTTATCATTATACTCAGCGATTCCAGAAATCTCATCAATAATTTCTCTTCTTTCAACCGGATTCATTTCAATAATCTCAGTCACATCACCTTGGAGAATAATATTATGACCATCTGGATGAATTCTGGCTGTATTAAGAGTTTGAATTATCTTATCTCTCGTTACTGTCCTATCATTCAATTTGTAAACTGTGAATCCTTTTTGATTAACCTTTCTTATTATTGAAAGTTCGCTTTCTTCAACTGGAAATGTTTTCTTCGAATTATCAAATGTTAATGTGACAGACGCAAAGTCCGCAGCCTTCTTACCATTCCCACCATGGAAAATTAATTCATGTAATCTATCTGCACGTAATGATTTTGCAGAAGTTCTACCCAATACAAATGCAATTGCATCAAGAATATTACTTTTTCCAGAACCGTTCGGACCAGCTACTGCATTAACACCCGGAAGAAATGGTACAGAAACCCGTCTATTAAAACTCTTGAATCCCTGTACTGTCAGCTTTGTAATTGCAGTGCTCATATCTATCCAGAATGTTCTGATTATAATATATTTAAAAATTCGTGTTAATAGAGTTTTATTTCTAAACCGTGAACATATTTTTCAAATCTTCAGACACTTTGAACACGTTCAAATGTAATCCTGCATCAACATACGCCCATACAATGAATGCCGATTCCAGAGCCTGTAGATACTGCTTTTTAATAAAAAATGCTTTCGCATCCTCATAATATGATGTAAGAACTTCAAACAAACTATCCGCTTTATTATCAATAACTTCAAGACTTTCCAAGATTTTTTCTATTCTTTCAATTTCCTTCTGTGCATCTCCTTCAAGTTCCATAATTTCAACTGTATTCTGAAATTTAAAAGTTCGGCCAGAGTTTAACTATCAATCTCGGTTTGTGTCTAGCTACCACAAGCAGGAATGTTCCAATTCCAATCAAAATTCCACCAGCCAACTGAATTCCACTTGGAACATCGCCAAGGAAAATTAATGAATATATGAATATAACAAACGGGTCAATCGATCTTATCATAGTGACTCGGGAAAGTTCGGATATTTCTAGAGCTTTGAAGTAAAGAACAAATCCTACAACGGCAGAAAGCATTGCACCTATGAATATTAACCACATTACATTCGCAGAAGGAAGTTCGAGATTAGCTCTGGATATGACATATATGGATATCACAAGAAAAGTGAAAACTAGCCTTAGAGCATTGAACACAAGTGGTTCGATATGCTTGACATAATTTTTCATGAATAACTGTTCAAGAGATATTATAACAGAAAGTACCACAGCTATAGCAACACCAGTTAAAATACCCTCACTTCCCTGTAACATCATGAGGCAGGCCCCCAAAATTACTACTCCACCAGCTATGATTTCATTTCTGTTCAATCTTTCCTTCAATATCAATACCGCCAACACTACAGTAAATACGGTTGAAAACCTCATCAAGAATCCCATTGTTGACGATCCTACCAATTTCAATGCAAAAAACCAGAAAATTGAAATTATTCCACCCATCAATCCAATAACGGCAACTACCTTCCAATGTTTCTTGAACAAGATCTTTGTTTTTGTAAGTTTTCGGGTAATGATGAGCATTAAGATGGCTCCAAACAGACCAAATCCGAAGAAAAGAAATGTAAATGTAGCAACGTTAACACTTTGAAGTGCTACAAAATTCATAACAACCGATCCCGACATCAACAAGGATGACAACACCGTAAAAATATATCCCTTAACTTCATCGTTCATAAAATTGCCCGAGATCAGATTTAGTTCTTGAAGAAGATAAAGATTCACAGGGTTTCAAGTTCTCTTTCCAACATCTCCACCGTGTTCAAACTTTTGATATCCTGTTTGACTTTATCAATAGTTTTAGTTTCACCACGATTAACATTATTGATTTCGGCAAGTTTTACACTCAAATAATCTCCCTGATAGACCAATGTCATCACTCTAGCCAATCTGGAAATGCCATACGACCATATTTCATGAATTTCTGTTACCCTACCTTTCAAAATTTCCTTCGTTATTTCGACTCTTTTGCTTATTTCAGGCGCACTATTCCTATCTTGTAGGAAGATAGCAGAAAGATAGGGGTATGAATATGCTTCAAACCCTACCACTTCATTATGATTCAGTTCAGGTATTTCGTCAAATTTTGCAACCATTTTGCTATTCTCATTCAACTGAGATTTTATTCTTCTTAACACTCCTGAAAAATCAGATGACCCATACAATATTGGTAGAGTATGTTTTATTGACTGTGCAATAGAATCTATTTTGGTTAAATCAATCGTTGGTAGTAATTCAATGAATTCTCTCTTCCCTTCAGAAAATTCCCAAATATTCAAATTTTCCAAGACACCTATCAAACTGAAAAATTGATACGGTAGTGAATCTCGTGGATACAATCCTTCAGGTAATTTAACCACCGGTACATTAAATCTTCTTGACCATTCCAATAATTTCCCGCCTGAGGTGATTGATATAATCGAACATTTCTTCTTCAATGCTTCAACAAATTGTTTGAGTGTTTCTTCTGTATTTCCAGAATAGCTTGTGCATATGAATAATGTTTCAGAATTTGCGTATGCGGGTAATGTGTAACTTTTTGAGATTTCTATTGGTATTTCCAGAGAATCTGCGAGAATATCTTTTATTAAATTGCTGGATATACCGGAACCTCCCATACCGGCAAAAATAATATTCCTTGGTTTGGAAAGTATAAGTTTTATACTATCCGCTAAACTTATAGCTTCTTGGCAGGTTTTCACGTAGTCCATAGTGGCCCCGGAGGGATTCGAACCCTCAATTCAACGTCCGAAGCGTTGCTGGATATCCATTTCCGCACGAGGCCATGTAAATAATAAATACAGATTTGAGAATTAAGTACAAATGCTTTAAATACTCTTCCAAACAAACTTTATAGGTGAATTATGGACCTCAAAAAAGTTGAAAGCAACGAAAAAAGACTTATTGTAGAATTTGACGGTGAAACCATAGCTTTTGCAAATATGATCAAAGACAAACTATGGGAGGACGCTAGTGTAAAGGAAGCTGCAACAATTAAAGAACATCCCTATTTGTCAAAGCCGAAAATTTTGATTGAAACTTCTCGCGGTTCGCCAAATGTTGCCTTGGAAAAAGCAGCTGAAAAATTAATTGAAGAAGCAAAAGAATTCAAAGACAAATTCAAAGCAATTTCCAAGTAATTAACAAATATTCTCTCCTTCCGATTTTAACAAATCATCGTTTATGTAAACTGGCGTGTTTGTTCTAACAGCAATTGCAACTCCATCGCTAGGTCGGGAATCCAAACTCATAATTCTATCATCTTGTTTCAAAATCAGTTTTCCGATGTAGGTGCTGTTTTTCATTTCTGTAATTTTAACCATCAAAACTTCAACATTAAACCCTTCCAATGCATCCTTGAACAAATCATGTGTATTTGGACGAAGACCTATTTTGCCCTCCTGCCCGTTTGAGATCGATTCTACTTGTGAAATATCAGTATTTGCACTGATTTGATAACACCCACTAGTTATTGTAACTATCCCTGTGCTTTCACCATAAGATACTTCTACATTTGCCAGTGAAAATCCTTCAGTTGATAACTGTTCAATGGGAAGAAGATATGTTATAGGATCTTTTTCTAAAAAAATCATCCATATTAGCAACCCACCTGCAATCACAACCGCTATTATGCTTATAATTTTGTATATCTTCGCAGAATCCTTTTTTGATCTTGCCATACTTAACTTTCGTCAATTTTGTTAATAAACATTCCTGGGATGGGGTATTTATTTAGGAAAAAAACCAATTTTATTCTGTGAAAATGAAAGGAATTTCTCCAATTGTTGCTGCGGTTTTGCTTATAGCTATCACAATGACGATGGCTGCGGCTCTTGCTTATTGGAGCCAAGGGTTTGTAGGTAGTCGTTTACCTTCAACAAATACAAGTGCAGGTCAATGTGATCTGGCGCAATTTGAGTTTCTAAGTTGTAAATATAACAGCACTGCACAATCTATTACTTTTGTATTAAATAATATCAGAACCGTTCCATTATCCGATCTTGCAGCATTCATTCAATTCTCCGATGGTGCTGTTTCAGATGGTATTGCCTTAAATGGAACTCTTGGCACAGGAGCAGAAGCAATCAAAGGCTATACAATTAGTGGCGGCATTCCAAGTAACTTTTCATTGGTTACAATAAAAACTAATTGCGCCGAACTTATAAAAACTCACACATGTAAATGATTAATATGAAAGGAATTTCTGCATTTGTTGCTACTATTCTTCTAATTGCTCTGACTGTGGGTGTTGGTGGACTTGTAAGTGTCTGGATTGTTGGTTTTACAGAAAATTCTTCTGATATAGTCAGTGAAGAAGGGGAAAACCAGATTTTATGTATTCATGGAAGAATTTCATTGAGCGACATGAAGTATTGTAATGGAAATATTTCAGGAAGAATAACAAATACAGGAAGAATAACTCTAGGAAATATAACCTTGCAAATTATTTACCAGAATGCAACGTTCAGAAGTATAATTCTAAATGACACTGCAGGAGTTGCTTTGGCGCTTAAAGTTAATCAAATATCCACTTTCAATCAAACTGTTCACGGTACAAATTATGAGAAAATATGGGTTTACACGAATTGTACTGGTGTAACCGACATTGTAAGTAGTGGCGATGTAGTTTCTTGTTAAATTTTTAATTTTCTACTTAGTAAATTTAGACTTTATCGTTAAGCAAATAATATGAATATTATAACTCCAGCAACCATCATGAAAAAGCTATGTTTAACACCGCCAACCAATACGCCTTCTGACATTTTTCCTACAGTAAGTCCAGCAAATAATCCTTCCAATAAAATAAGATTTCTGAAAAGATCTTCATATTCTGCTGCTAGTTGTGGTTGAGGAATAGTTTCAGCTAATGATGTCAAACTTGTGCTTGCCCGACCTAGACTGGGAACAAGGAATCTATTCAAACCTATTATGACCGCAAGGAAAACAAAGAAAATTATATATCCTGTGATTATTTGCGAATTAAGGAATAATTTTCTTTCAGCTCTCATTCTTTCTACTTCTACCGCAGTCCCGCTTAGAGCCTCAATTGTATTGGTTAATTTACTACCAAATCTATGACTTTCGACAATGGTTGATGTTGTTCTGAAAATGATTTTTGATCGAGTCTCTATCGCAAATTTCAATAAAACTTTCTCTGCAGGTATTCCCCAGTCAAATTGCGCCGCCATTTTTTTAACGAGAGGTGTCATAATACCGTAATGGTTACTTGAGACTGCTTTGAATGCCTGTGGCAATGTCATACCACCTCTAAGAGCTTCTACTAAATCCTGCAAGAATATTGGAAAATTTTTTTCCATTTCTCTCTGGCGTTTATTTTCTGAATATTTAATAAGAATTAACGGTAAACTTATAACCGCAGCGCCGATCATGTAGAGTGATGTTTCATATGTTATTATTTTTGAGAGATAGTAAAAATTGAAAAGTGCAAATCCAACATAAACTACAAATGCACCTATTGACAAAATTGCAAATGGGATCATATTTCAACCTCGACTCCCCTTAGGAATAGGATAAATCCTACATTAAGTATAGGGATGAATGCATAGATGCTCAATTTCGTTAATGTTAATATGTCAAACCCTCCTATGTTTGGCTGGATCATGCTCATTACTGCAAATAATGCTATAATGAATAATGGTGCAGCGATCAAAATACCTGTGTAGAATTCTGCATATGCAGACAATTGTTGCATGAATTTTTCTCTTTTCAATTTCCAATTGAACAACGCCTGGTCACCTGCATTTTTTATATAAGTTTTAATATCACCACCACTCTCTGATGTACTGATAACACCTAAAAGTAATTGTCTTAATTCTGCACTGGGAGTCCTTTCAGCAGCTTCTTTTATAGCTGTAACCGGATCAATTCCAAAGACATCTATATTTCTTACCAGTAATTTCATTTCTCTGGAAAGTTCCCCATACTCTTCGAACTTGCTCATCAGCTTGAATATCATATATGGTGGAACTCCTGATTCAGAAATTGCTCCCATGTGAATAAGTGCAAATGGAAGACTAGTATCAATGCTTCTTCTCATTCCATTCATTTTTTGATATGGAAGAAAAATTAGTACAATAAACATGATGATCGAAAGCATCACAGGCATGTAAATATACAGAATAAATTTCAAAGATCCTGGAATACTTAGAAACATGAAAACTATTGTCAAAAATAAAATAGAAACAAAGTACATCACGATTGAACTCAGAAAAGTTGCACTAAGGTAAGTTCTGAATGGAACTTTTATTCCTGCTTTCGGTAAACTTTCCTTCAGAAATCCAAACTGTTTGCCAAATTTGTCTACCAAACCTCCAAATAAACTTGTAGCAAATCCATAGTAGGAAATCATTATTATCTGTATTAATATTGGCATTCAGCATAGGTAAAGTTTTCTAATGAGCAGCTTCTTTTATCATTTTGAATCCAAGCAAATCAAGAATAGATGTTCTCCTTCTTCTTTCTTCAGGAATAGGTTCGGGTTGAGGTTCATTGATAATTTCTGGTTTTTCAATCGGTACAACTTGTTTTACTTCTTCCTTCTTTTTAGTATCTTGTAGCTTATCCATCAACTGATTCAATTTTTCAGGTTCCTTGTAATACATGTTAATGTAGCTTACAACTTCCATGTAGTCTTTTATATTCTTGGATAACAACCATTCTAAAACTTGCTGTCTCTTTACCAGTTCTTCTTTCGCATCTTCAAGAGTTCCACCCTTTGCCTCAGCCAATCTTTCTATTACTTGACTATCATTTACTTTTTCAAACGTATCGCCTGTAGGATTCCAAAGGAAAACGAGATTTGTTTTTACCTCATCAGATTTTGGATCGACCGAAATTATCTCGACAATTTCTTTTACACGTCGTGCAGATTCTCCTTTTTCTCTTGCGTGGGTCATAATTGTGACTATATTCAAACTTTCTAGGAGAATCGGTGAAAGTTCGATTGGTGGAGATGTTAATCTTTTGACAACAGCATCTACAGAATTCGCGTGGAATGTGCTTAATGAACTGTGACCAGATGCCATTCCCTGAAACATAACATAAGCTTCTTTACCACGTGTTTCACCGACTATAACATAATCAGGATTCTGTCTGAAACTTTCTCTAAGCAAATCGAACATTGTAACTTCACCGTATTTAGCACCAGATGCCATAGGAATTCCAAATCCTGTTCTTGCCAATCCGGACACCCAATGTTCATGTGGAATTCTAATTTCCTTCGTATCTTCAATCGAAACTATCTTTTTCTCAGTTGGAATGAACATGCAAACAGAATTCAAAAGTGTTGTTTTACCTGTTGCAGTACCTCCAACAAAAAGAACATTTGCACCATTTTCAAGCATATACCAAAAATAAGCCATGATTTCTGGGCTTGCGGTTTTTACATCAATCTGTTCAACAGGTGATAAAGGTTTTTCACCAAATTTACGAATAGTGAAAGTAGGGCCTCGTGTAGCAACATCACCGGCAATTGTTGCGGAAATTCTAGAACCATCAGGTAAAGTTCCATCAAGCATAGGTTCTGCATAACTAACATACCTTCCACTCACTTCGGCAAGTTTTACAACAAATTCTCTCAAAACTTCTTCATTTTCAAAACTCAACGATGTTCTGATAGATCCGTATTTACGATGAACGACAAAAATTGGTGTGTTAATTCCATCACAGCTTATATCCTCTATATTTGGATCTTGCATCAATACATCAATGTCATTAAATCCAACAAAATTTCTGTAGATATAGTACATGAATTTAACATATTGGTTAAGGCTTAGTCTCCATCCAAAATCTTCCAAGACTTTGCTGAACTGACTTTGTAAATATTCAACTGCCTTGGTTTTTTCTTTCAATGCCGATAGCTCAACTTCTACTAGTTGAATTAATGCATCAGAAATTTTTGCAATAGAATCCTTTTCATCATCTGACAAGACAGGTTCTATTACATTATAAACAATCTCTTTTGTATCAGGATCCCATTTGATGTTGACATAAGCGAAAGGATCTACAACAGGATATATAACATTTACTTTTGAAGGATCTGTAGCATCTGGCAATTCGATTATCTTCGTAACCTTTTCCATCCTCATTCCTGGTAAAGGCTCTTCATTTGTGTGTTTTTCAGTAAGTTTTCTGTAAAACAGTCCTCTCAATTTCTTGATCTTATCGAGTACCATCGCCATACCTTCCCATAGGACGGGAGAACCCCTTTTTTCTCACTGCTTTTCCAGGTTGCACAATGTGCCTGAACCTAGCACAGCTTGGACAATATCTCATGACTCTGCTCATCATGCTTACCATTCTTTTGTCCATCTGCTGGAGCACAAAAGGATCATTTATTCTCATGCCTCGTCTAACAGTGAATGTTTTGTATCTAGGAACATCTCTGCCACAGCCGTCGCAAGTGACTTTTCTTTCATTTCCCCTTGATGTGCCATGCTGATATGATCTTTTATATGGTGCTTCACTGATTGGCATAAATAAACTTATTCTTCAATCGTAATAAAGGTTTTAATACTCTAGTCCAATTTAGGTTATGTCGACATTGGATGATATATCATGGTTTGGACATGCCAGTTTCATGGTCGAGAATAAACTAGGAGGAAAATTCTATTTTTTGGATCCATTTGATATAAAGAGACTTCCGAACGAAAAGATGGATGCTATTTTTATTTCACATGCACACTTTGATCACTGGAGTCCGAATGATATCAGGAAATTGATAACTCCAGATACAGTTATTGTAGGTGTGAATGGGTGTCAGAATCTAAACTTGCCCAATAATGCATTCATGATTGTTGAACCAAACAGGCTTTTTACAGTCTCTGATATAAAAGTTAAAACAATTCCAGCCTACAACATAAAACCTGATAGAACAACATTTCATCCGAAAGAAAATAAATGGGTTGGATATGTCCTAGATGTTGGAGGTATGAAAATATATCATGCTGGAGATACAGATTTGATACCTGAAATGAAAACTCTTTCTGATATTGATGTGGCGATGCTTCCAATCGGCGGAACATATACAATGGACGTGAAAGAAGCAACAGAAGCTGCGAATATAATCAAGGCGGATGTTACTATACCAATGCATTATCGAAGACTTTTGGGAAATAATGCAAAATCTGCAGAAGAAGAATTCAAAGCTGGTGTAAAGGGGAAGGTAGAAGTATTAAGAGAATTGTCTTAACTCACTTAACTATTAAAATCTTATAACTTATTCTTAGATATGCCATATTGGTTATGTGAAAAATGTGAGACGGTATATGTAGAAGATAGAGAAGCTGTAAGATGCTATCTCTGCGGAAATAAAGAACTGTCTAAATATGACCAATGGGAAAATTTGAGAAATGAAATAAAACCACTAAAACCGGGTGTTCTTCGGAAACAAAGATTATCAATGGCCGATTATTAAAGTTAATATTATAAATTTAAGGGAGGTGACAAATAAAAATGCCGTTTAGTAACAAAGTATTCAAGAAACCTGAGTTCAAGAAAATATCAGATGTAATCTGGGAAATACCTACAAGTTTCAAACCTGGAATGAGAGTTCCTGCTAGAGTATATGCTAGTAAAAAAATTGTAGATCAAATGGACTTGCATGTGTATGATCAGATAACAAATGTTGCCAACTTACCAGGAATCCAAAAATATGCATTCTGCATGCCCGATGGCCATATCTCTTCTAGTTAATTCTAAAGAGAGACAATTCCGGGTACGGATTTCCGATAGGAGGTGTTGTAGCATTAGATCCAGAAGAAGGTGGAGTTATTTCACCCGGAGGAATTGGTTATGACATCAATTGTGGAATGAGACTCGTTCTAACAAATCTAACTTTGAATGATGTTAAACCTCATCTGAAAACTTTGGTTGATAAATTATTTGATCGAGTTCCTGCTGGTGTTGGTTCAAGCGGATTTGTAAAATTAACAAAAGATGATTTTAGAAAAGTTGTGATGGAAGGTTCTGAATGGGCTATTGAAAAGGGATATGGTTGGAAGGAAGATTTGGAACGAACAGAATTAAATGGTAGAGCTGATTGGGCAGATGTTTCTAAAGTTTCATCGAAAGCTGTTGAAAGAGGAGTTAATCAAATAGGAACTTTAGGTTCTGGTAATCATTATCTGGAAATTCAAGTTGTGAAGGATGAAAATATTTTCGACAAGGAGCTTGCAAAGAAATGGGGACTATTTCCAAATCAGATTGTTATAATGTTCCACTGCGGATCACGAGGATTTGGTCATCAAATCGGAACAGATTATTTGGAATTATTCCTTTCAGTGATGGAAAAGAAATATGGAATTAAAATTTTGGATCCAGAACTAGCATGCGCACCATTCAACTCTCCGGAAGGACAAGATTACTTCAAAGCGATGGCATGTGGTGTGAATATGAGCTTCGCTAATCGTCAAGTTATTCTACATAGAATTAGAGAAGTATTCTCAGATGTCTTTAAACAAGATGCAGAAAAATTAGGAATGAAAATGGTTTTTGACGTTTCACATAACAGAGCTTCGTTAGAAGAACATGAAGTCGATGGAAAGAAGAAAAAGTTAGTTGTTCATCGAAAAGGTGCAACAGGTTCTTATCCTCCAGGTCGAGTGGAAATACCAAAATTGTATCGTGATGATGGTAGTCCAGTAATTATAGGTGGAAGCATGGAAACAGGATCATATCTTTTGGTCGGCGGTGATAAAGCCAATGAGACTTTTTGTAGTACTGCGCATGGGAGTGGAAGAACAATGAGTAGAACTGCTGCTACACGACAATTTAAAGGCGAAGTATTGCATAAAGAGATGCTTTCCCGTGGGATATATGTCAAATCTGTATCATGGTCAGGACTTGCTGAAGAAGCCGGTGGTGCATACAAGAATGTTGATGATGTCATAGAAGCTACCCATCAAGCGGGGATTTCTAAAAAAGTAGTAAAACTTTTACCAATTGGTAATTTGAAAGGCTGATTAACTCATACTTGAAACCACATTTCATTAATCTTCTCTACCTTACTTTCATGTCTTAAAGGTAATTGACTAATTAAACTAAATACATCTTTTCTGTTAGAAACTTCCACTGCAAAATAGTCTGATCTATAAGTTATTAATTTTCCATCATAATATCTGATGTCACCATTCCTACCGAACATATGGATGTGTACTTTGAATCCGAAATCTTCTAACTTATGTTGAATAATCTGAAGCAAATCTTTGTTAGTGTTATATAATCTAATTACAAACTGCAAGAATTTATCTGATCTCTTAATCATTATGCTACCGTCAGCATCTATAAAACCAGCAAGGAAATGTAGGAATTCTTTCTTATTTAGATCATTAACAAACGAAATATCTTTCTTTGCTTTAATTAAAAATTCAAAACTTTTTAGATCTAGATCAATAGATAATCCGAATTCTTTAATGCGTTTTTTATTTTGGCGAATGGTTATATGACCATATTTACTAAAGGTATTTTGAAAAAGTTCAACAAATTGGTTAACAGTAGTGTTTGTTATTAGTCGAAGAGTGTATTTTGATTTTTTGTACGTGGAAATATCTCCTACAACTAGACCAGTTAAATATGCCTTTTCTTTTTCATCTCCATTAAAAATAAATCTCTTATATTTTCTATTCGTTGTTATAACTTCTTCACTAGTTCTTACTAGAATGTTGTTCTCTTCTAAAATTTTATGAATAGTTTGTTTTGAAGAATTGAAAAGTTTAGATAATTTTCTCAGAGAGAGCATATCTTCTGTATAGAGTTTCACTATTTCGTCAATAGGTAAATGCTTTCTTTTCGCATCTTTTATGTTGTTTATAGTTTCTGGATCCATCTCGGTCACCAATCTATATACATTGATATTTAGAATATATAAGTTTTTCGGATGTTTATTTCTTTTACAATATGTTTAATATATGAAACTTTCAGAAAAGAAATGTGTTCCATGTGAAGGTGATGCGGAACCATTTGATACTGACGAAGCGAAGAAATATTTACAATATGCTCCTGGATGGAAGTTAGTTGGAAATTCAATTGAAAAAGAATTCAAGTTCAAAGATTTCAAAGAAGCATTGGATTTTGTTAACAAAGTTGGAGAAATTGCTGAAGATGAAGGACATCACCCTGACATTTTACTTCATGGATGGAATAAAGTTAAATTAACTCTTACTACACATGCAATTAATGGTCTGAGTGAAAATGATTTTATTATTGCTGCTAAAATCGGTGAATTGCCAAAAGGTTAATAAATCGCTTAAGGATTTATATGCCTTCATGGACTCATAGAACAAGAAAACAATTGTTCCGATATCTGACAGTGAAAGAGAAAGAAAAAAGATATCATAATCATGTACATATGAGACCAGGTGATGTTACTTCCACCTCGGATGTATTTTATCTGGTTTCAACATTAGGACCAGAAGATTTAATTTATCTGCCAACTAGTTATTCAATTCTCGAAGGAAGAACCGCACGACAATTTATGCGATATGGTGAATTTGTTTCTATAGGAACACAAGAAAAAAACATGATCAAGTCTGCTAAATATGCATTAGGATTTGACACAGATACTATACCAGCAGGTGTTTCATGGAGTACAAAAGATGTAATATCTCAACTTACTTTTCTTTCAGCTATACATGGCCAAATTATAGTAGAAGTTGTTGAAGGTGAACATGCAGATGAATTATTTAAATTCCAAGGTATGACTAGAGAAAGAATAGTTGTAACTCCGAATTATCGTGAAAATAATATAGGATGTATAGTTCCTTCTCGTTCACGACAAGGTATTACGATGCATATAATATCAATAAATAATCCACCAGGCATTTTAAGCGGGTTTGAATGGTATGATACAGTTACAAAGCATGTATGTGGTGACACGACATTTAATAAAGAACTCAACGTAGGTGCACAAGTTACAGGTATAGAAGATCATTCCGTAGCTGCATTGATAATGGCAGAAAGATTTATGCGTAATTTTTCTCCTTTCAAATCTTCTTTAGTATTGCCCCCAACAAAAGAATTTGCAGATGTCAATCGAAAATTAGCTAATCAATTTGTTAAACTTGAATGGAAAAGGGGGGAAGTTACGCCAAGAAATTTGAATGAGGGGGAACTAAATTCATTGTTGGGAAGTTATATTAACATAAGAAGAAAACGATTAGGTAGAAATGTGGGCGATAATATGTTTCTTGATAGCATGGAAGAGTTTGAAAGAGAATTAAGAAAAGATAACTATATTCTTGAAATTCTCTTTCCAAGTTAGTTTTAAAGATTTTATTGTTGACAATTCAAGTTTTATTATGTCATATAAATTTCTTGAGGATGTAGCAATAGCAGATGTTGCGTTTGAGGCTAGTGGGAAAACTCTTAAAGAATTATTTGAATCAGCAGGTCTAGCGGTTACAAATACCATGGTGAAAGATCTGAAATCTGTAAAACAAATTATTGAAAAAAAGATTGCAATTGAATCAGATAATGTAGAGATGTTGCTTTTCAAATTTTTACAAGAAATAATTTTTTACAAGGATGCAAAAATGTTACTTTTCAATAAATTCGAATTAAATATATCCAATGAGAAGAAAAAATGGAAACTTTCTGGTAAATTGCATGGAGAAAAACTAAATATGAAAAAACATGAGCTTTTAGTTGATGTTAAAGCAGTTTCGCTTCATCAATACAAAGTTGAAGAGACTAAAGAAGGATGGAAAGCTGATGTTATATTGGATGTTTGAGTTTCTCAAAGGTTTCTTTCATTTTCAAACTATCTATTTCCAATAGAGGAGTTTCTGAAATTATTGTAATGCTAGTTTTCTTTTTAATTAATTCTTCTGCCAAAGGCTCAAATGGAGGATACTCGCTCATGGGTGTGTGGACATCAACGAATTCTCCTTTCTTATTTTTGTCAACTCCTGTGAATTGAGAATTTATATGATCAAGTTTTAGTACATCTAATTTATTTAAAATTTCTTTGTAATCTATTCTACCTTTGCCTCTCACATAAAGATGTCCCCAATCAAGATATGGGACTAGTTGTTTATTTTTCACTTCTTTACACATTTTTATTATTTCTTCTAAACTTCCAAACTGACTTGATCTCCCCATAGTTTCCAAACCGAATTTTGCATTTTTAATTCCTCTTGATTTCATTTCGTCTAAAATTTCTAAAATATTTTCTTTCAACTTTTCATATGCCCGATCGGGTGTAAGACCAGAATAATATGCCGCATGCACTGCAATAGCATCTGCATTTAGAATCTCAGATATTTCCAAACTTTTCAATATTCTATTTTTCGATGCAGCTATAGTTTTCTCTTCCTTTGAACACAGATTAATAAAATATGGTGCATGGACAGACAATCTCACCCCAAATTCTTTTGCAGCTTCGCGAGTTTCAGCCGCAGTTTTATCATTTAAATAAATCGATCGTACAAATTCTATTTCCATCGCATTTAATCCAATCTCTGCAACTTTTTTTAATCCTTCCACTGTTGATGAACCTTTGGAAGATATAGGTAATCCTCCTGGTCCCAAGAAAATGTTCATAATAACTGTTTTCTTTCGTATAGATAATATTTAAGCCACCAAAAAGCGAATATTTATAAATGAAATGGGCGGCTTATTTCTCTACTACACTCATGCTGCTTTCTATCTTATCCACCCCAATATCTTTTGCACAAACTACTCCGGACTTTGATGAGACAGGTGGTGTTGCGCCAGACAGTTTTTGGTATACTTTCGATACTCTTTGGGATGATACAAGAATAGCCTTTACATTTGATGCTGAAAGTAAAGCACAATTAACAGCCGAAGTTTCTCTAGAAAGATTAGCTGAGATGCAGGCAATGATGGACTCGTCTAATTATGATGCAGTTGCACGTGCGGCAGCTGAAAGTCAAGATTATTTGCAAGCATTGCAATCTCGTATAAATTCCATAACGGATACGAATCCTGAAGTTATTGCACAGATTGAACAAGCTATCGTGTACAATAATGCGTTCGCTGATAGTTTGCACGAACAAATACAGCAAAAGGTTGAATCAGGTGAAATAACACAAGATGTTGCGACTGATATTTCTATTGATACTGTGCAGGAATTAACAGTTGACGCGGGATCAACTTTCACAGACCATGAAGAAGAACTAATATCTGAATATGCAGCAGAGCAAGGAATTCCTGTTATCGAAGCAGAAATAATTTATAAAAACGCTGAAGATACAGTCGGTTTGACAGATGTAAAACAAACTGAAGTTACTGAAGAATTGACGCAAGCTGTAGAAACTATAGAAACACTTGAAGATGAATATTATGCCTTACCAGAAGATTCAGAAGAAAGAGTGCCATTAGCCAATATGATAGAAGATGCCAAACTTGATTTGCAGGTAGCAGAAACTGCATTCAAAGCTGAGGATTATGATGAGTCATTCCAGCAATTAGTTGAAGCGCAGGATGTTATTTTCACAGCAGAAGGTTATCTAGATCAGAGTCTGCCTCCAGAAGAAATTCAGCAGGTTGAAACACATTGGGCCACTTTTGATGCAATTCAAAATGAAGTAGTCGAGGAAAATGAAAGATTCGCGACAGAATTTGCACAATACAAAGATGAACTTGCGCAGAAATATCCTGACAAGATAGAAGCTCTTGAAAAATTATTTGAACATGCTGATAAGGTTCGTGAGCTTGCAACAGCACTTTCTGACGACTATTCACAGGAATTTGAGAAATTAGTTGCAGAAGGAAGAAGCAATGTGGAAGCAACTGAAATTTTGACTGCACGATTTGCAGACGAATATAGGAAAGCATATGGTGAAGAATTCGTTCCTCCAGGATTTGTTGTAAACGGTGAACATGAATATGATCCAACTGCTCCAGAGAAATTTGGCGAGAAGAAGATAGAAGCTTCTGCAGGAGGAGGATTTGTTGTAGGAACTCAATACACCGATCCAGTATCAGGTTACAAGTATGAGTTTACTGAAACAGGATGGAGATATACAACACCATCTGGACAGGCTTATGAAAAAACATATCCAGACGGTTATGTCCCACCAAAGGCGTACGAGAAAGGAAATGAAATGTATAATTATAAGATTGACACCCCACAAGGAGTGGTGGAGTATGTTTATACAGCAACTGGTTACGAAGTAGTTCAGCCTGATGGTAAACGAGAAGCATTCGCATATTCTCCTGGACAGTACAAATTACCTGATGGAAGAGCGGTTGAGTACAAACCAACAGGATATGAAATAAAATCAGGCAATACTGTCCAAGCGAAATATGATTACAATCCAGAATTCAACACTTACATCGCAACGGACGGATCAATATACAAACCTCCAGAAGGAGCATACTACCACAACAATGTTAATTATGATACTGCACAGAAATCATATAACTATGCATATGGAACTGACACTTGGACATACGATCCAACAGCCGGGAGTTGGAAATCTTCTACAGGTGAAACTTACAAACCAGAAGCCCGGGTAGTTGCACCAGTTGGATATGAATCCCAGCAAAGTTATACTTCACAATCAGGAAATACATGGACTTATGATGCTTCAACTGGATGGACTTCATCAAAAGGAGAAGTTTACAATCCAACGAGCGGTCAGTTCAAATCTTCTACAGGTGCTACATCAACAGTTAATTATGATTACAGGCAGCCAGAGTATACGTTTAACGCACAGACAAGGGAGTATATATATGAAACTCATACTGAGACGGGAACAGGTGCATGGATATATGATCCTACTGCAGGATCATGGACGTCATCAACAGGACAGACTGTAACAGGAGGATATATACCACCTACAGATTACCCAACTCCAGCTTATCCTTCGCCATCAATTACTACTTATCAGACTCCAACATACATTACGCCATTCTTTACTTACCCAACACCATACTATACCTATCCTTCACCATCATATCCATATCCTACACCTGGAACTTATTTGACGCCTTATAGTTATCCAACTCCTTCATCCTATACATATCCTAGTCCATACACGTATCCTACCCCTGGAGAGAGTTATTCTTATCCTACACCAACAACGTATGCGACGCCATCCTATTCATATCCTACTCCCGGAACATCATACGCTACCCCAGGCTATTCATACCCAACTCCTGGATATAGTTATCCAACGCCTTCATACCCAACCCCGTCATACAGTTATCCTACTCCAGGATATGCCTACCCATCACCAAGTTCATATTCATACCCATCGCCTTCTTACGCCTATCCAACTCCTTCATATGCTACTCCTTATGATACACCATACGGAACACCTTATGGTACACCAGATTCCTATTCTAGTCCATACGGTTCACCTTATGCATCACCATATGCTAGTCCATATTCAACTCCGACAGGCGGATTCGTTCTCGTCGACATTCCGAATTACATCAGGACAATTTTAGAAAATGCAGGTTTTACTTGCGTCCAAGATTCAGACGGATTGTGGAACTGCGAATATTAAATTGATTTAATTCCAAGCATATTACAGTAATTATGTTATCCACCTGGTATGGTCGATTTTCTTTCTTAGCTTTAATCACTTTTTTGCTTCTTGTCAATGTCGCAATTGGTCATGATGATCATGTTGTCGTTGATGTGACAGATGATGGGTTCTCACTCGAATCGGTAAAAATAAAAATCGGCGAGGAAGTTACATGGATCAACAAAGGAAATTCTCCACGTTGGCCAGCAAGTGATATACATCCAACACACACACTTTATCCAGGATCGGACATTACTAAATGTGGTAAAGAACAGAATTTGTTGGATTCCTGCGGTTCATTGAAATCGGGACAAGAGTTCACATTCACTTTCAGTCAAAAAGGAAAATGGGGAATTCATGATCATTTGAGTCCTGGACATACGATGTATATTGAAGTTGTAGATGATGAGGAAAAATCTTTCAATCTGTTTTCAATTTTAAGGAAATTACTCAGTTTCATTACAGGATTCTTTGCAAAAACTTCTGTCTATGTGCCTGAAATAAATGAATTCCGTTTGATGGGGTATGTTGATCAGAAAAATATCATAAAAGAAATCAGTGCAAGTGATCCTGCGAAAGCATGGGGGTATTTGAAATCTGCATATACTGTTGACGGACAAATTAAAGAAAATCCTCATGAATTATCACACATAGTCGGCAATGCACTTTATACCAAGAATGGATTGGATGGGATATCAGTTTGTGATCCTGCTTTTGCATTCGGTTGTTATCATGGTGTGGCTGAAGAGATGCTATCTGATGTAGGAGTGGACGGTATATCCGAAATCGAAGATTCATGCTACAAATTCTTTTCTAAAGATACCGCGCTTGCAGCAAGCTGTATTCATGGAATTGGTCATGGACTAGCAACATGGGAATCGTTGGATGTAGCAAAAGCCCTCAATGATTGTGATGTTCTTGCATCTAACAACAGAATTTATTGTTATGACGGAGTTTTCATGGAATATAGTTTTGGTGCAGTTGCAACTGATGACGAGTGGAAATTCTGTGGAAGTTTGGATGAAAAATATCAATCAATGTGCGCAAAATATCACGTCTACATTTATGGAAGAAACAATGGATGGAATTTCTCAGAACTAGGAGAATCATGCGATAACGCACCTAATGAAATATTGCGAAGTAATTGTTTGTCTGGTCTAGGATTCTCTGTTGCAAATGCTGCACAAGGTAATCCCGATAAAATAAATGAAATTTGTTCAACAATTCAATCAGATGGAAAATACACGTGCATTACATTTGCCGCAGTGGAAACTATTTTCCAAGCATATTCAAATTGGTACACTTCATTCGTTGTTTTGTGTAACAGCCTTCCGTCGGAATGGAAAGAAAACTGCATGCAACGAACAACTGAAACGATAACTGCATACAATAGAAAGATTGAATATCCGGAAGAGATACAAAAAATAAAAGCGACTGAAAATTTAGATGAGCAGGCTCTACATTACAAAGAATTGATAGAACGAGTTGGACCAGAGCAGGCACAAGAAGATCTTTACAGGTCCGGCATGCCATTCACAGGGCAAACTCATCTTTTGAATCATGTTGTTGGTGATTATTTGTATGAAAAGTACGGTGCGACAGGGCTTGTGTATTGCAAAGATTACTTCTTGGCATCATGTTATCATGGTGTGATTTTGCATGCGATAGGCGATTACGGAATTGATGGTATGGATGAAGTTATCAATGAATGTAAGAAGTTCGGAATAACTGTGACTGCACAATGTTCGCATGCACTTGGACATGGCTTCTTGACATGGACGGGATATGAAAAACTTGATCAGGCTCCATATCTTTGCGATGACATTAGCAAGAAAGTGGATGGATTTCCTGTCTTCAATTGTTTGGATGGAGTTTTCATGGAAAATATTTGGGGAGTGCATGAAGGTAAACCTTCTGAGAAAAGATGGGTGAATGAAAGTGATCCTTTCTATCCTTGTAATGATTCGAGAATAAACCCAAATCATCTGAGTGGATGCTGGGCAAATCAACCATCGTTAATGTACCAAATGTTTAAGGGAGATCTTGCAAAAGTTGGTGAATATTGTTTGAAAGTTGAGAATTCTTCATTGAAGACAGTTTGTTTCAATGCATTGGCGCGTCAAATACACCCATTAACAAAAGGAGATGTGAATTCTACATTTCAATTGTGTAATCTTTTGCCTTCAGAGTGGGTCAATTACTGTTTGACAACAATAGTATTGTCAGATTTTTCAGTGGGCGGAAGAGATCTGTCGTACAAAATTTGTGAGAAAATAGATGATATAGAAAAAAGTAATTGTTATGCTAGTCTTTTCGGAGTAATTGGAACTTATGCAAAATCTTTTGAAGAATACAATAATTGGTGTCTGAAAATTTCAGATGTAAAATGGCAGAATACATGTATGAGTTTTAAAAGTAAATCACTTTAGACTTTTCAGAAAATCTTTTGAATTTTGTGTGTTAATAATATTCTTTGCTTCAGCCCATCCTCTTCTAGCTTGCGCTATTCCAAATTCAAGATAATGTATTTGATTTCTGTTATGTGCATCAGAATCAATTACTAACTTTGCTCCATTCTCTACAGCCATCTTTATGTGATCATCTTTCAAGTCCAATCTATCTGGAAATGCATTCACTTCGAGAATTGTATTTGTTTGTTTTGCCGTATCAATTATTTCTCCAATATCTACATCATATGGTTCTCGTGCGTGTATCTGTCTACCTGTTGGGTGAAATAAAATATCAACATTTTCATTTTCCATAGCTTCTATTATTCTATTTGTCTGTTCAGCTCTCGGAAGATTGAAATTAGAATGAACTGATATACCCACAACATCCAATTGAGCAAGAACTTTATTGGATATATCCAACTTACCATCTTTCAAGATATTTACTTCGGCACCAGACAAAATTTGAATTCCATTCAATTCTTTATTTACTTTTTCAATTTCCTTTTTTTGTTGTAATAATTTCTTTTCATCTAGTCCGCCAGTAAAAGCTAAACTTTTCGTATGATCCGTAATTGCAATATATTGTAGTCCTAATTTCTTCGCTTCTTCTGCCATTTCCTTTATAGAATTTGTTCCATCGGTCCATTTTGTTTGCATCTGCAAATCACCTTTCAAAGAATTATATTCTATCAGGCGTGGTAATTTGTTTTTCATCGCCATATCTATTTCTCCAGTATTTTCTCTCATTTCAGGCGGTATCCATTTCATTCCAAGTTTTTCATAAACATCCTCTTCAGTCTTCCCAGCAATTTGTCCACCTTTATTATCAAATATCCCATACTCACTCAATTTCCAACCTTTAGAAATAGCAATCTTTCTCAACGTGACATTGTGATCTTTGTTTCCTGTGAAATATTGCAAAGCTGCCCCATAACTTTCTTCAGGCACTACTCGAAGATCTACATCAAGACCAATCTTTAATCTTACCATCGATCTGGTTGGACCTTTGCTGTAAACATTGACAACATCCGGCATTGATGTAAAAAAATCCATAACTTTCTGTGGTTTGTTGGAAGTTGCAAGAAAATCCGCATCACCAATGGTTTCTTTCATTCGTCGAGTACTTCCACCAATAACTACTCTCTTAACTTCAGGAAGTTTTTCTAACTGTCTCTGAATATCTCTGAGAATTGGTAGAGCATACCCTATTAGAAATCTTCCTTGCCCTTTTTTGAAGAATTCTATTCCTTTCAGAATTTTTTCTTCACTTTTTTCACCAAATCCTTCAAGTTCTCTTATTTTGTGTGTCTTTGCAGCTTTCTCAAGATCTTCAACGGTTTTGATTTTCAAATTTTTATAAAGTATTTTCACTCTTTTAGGCCCAACGCTTTCTATGGATGTTAAACCTTCTACATCGACAGGAATTTTCTTTTTCAACTCTTCATAATATTTCAATTTCCCAGTCAATATCAGCTCTTCAATCTTCAGTGCTATATTTTCTCCAACACCCGGTATTTCCATCAGTGATTTAATATCGCCTTTTTTGTAAATTTCTGAAATATCTTCTGTTAATGCTTCTATAGAACGTGCTGCCTTTTCATATGCTCTAGGTTTGAAAAATTCACCTTCCATTTCTAAATAAACTGCGATGTTATAGAGAATTTTGGCGATTTCGAAGTTTTTCATAATAAAAATTATCTCAGTAGTTATATCTTTTTGATTCTTTCAAGAAGTGCATTTTTTTCTTTTCTGTTTGTATAGGTTTTTCCGAAAACAACTAGAATACTATTAACTTTCATCCAGTACTTTTCCGGAAATAGTTTCTTCAAATCTTCCTCAATCTTTGCAGGTTCTTTATTCCTTGTCCATCCTAATCTCTGTGAAATGAATGCAACATGTGTATCGACTGCCAGAGAATTTCTGCCCATCGCGATTAGAAAAACATTTGCAGTTTTTCTTCCAACACCAGGAAGTTCAAGCAATTTATCAAAATCTAACGGTGGTTTACCATTATAATTCTTTACAAGAATCTTTGCACAATTTTTGATATTTTTTGATTTGGTTTTATAAAAATTGATTGGTCGTATTATTTTTTGGACATCTTTTATATTCGCATTTGCGAGAGATTTTGATGTACGATAAATTTTGAATAACGAATTTGCAGTTGGTATTGTTACTTCATCTCTTGTTCGTGCAGATAATATTGTTGATATTAAAGTTTGCCATGGTTCAGTCCATTCTTCAGCAGCTAGTCGCATGGGAGACCCCATCCTTTCCAATTCTTTCAATTGCTCCAAAACTTTCATAAATTCAATAGTTTTCTAATATATTCAAAAGGTTTTACAATTGCCCATCCTAGCCAAATACCCATCATCACGATCATTACCATTCCTATACCCATGATGCTGGGAGGGGTTTGGTTCTTTGAAACACCTAAGCCACTATACATCTTCAGAAATTGGTTTCCAACTCTGTCCCATGAATATTTTTGTGCGGTAATCAAACCGTAATTCCCCATTTTTCTTCTCAATTTTTCATCTTCTATCAAACGATCTATTTCTTTTGAAAGTGAAGTTGCATTTTTTGGTTTCGCGAATGCAATTCCTTTTGATTCACCATAAACTTCTCTATATCCAGTTATATCTGTCGCTACCACAGGTTTGCCAGTTGCCATCGCTTCACCTATTGTCAATCCGAAACTTTCATCACTCACAGTTGGAGCGCAGAACAAATCGCAAGTTGCATAATATTGGGGTAGATCCTTATCACTTACGTATCCAGTAAATACAACATCTTCCAATTTATTTTCTTCTACGAAATTTTCATGGTTTTCTTTTGAATATCCCTCCCCAACAACTATGAGTCTTATGTTGGGATGTTCAGTTTTCAAATTTTTGTATGCTTTTAACAAATACCCTAACCCTTTTCTCTTATCCATTCTTCCTACGAAAAGTATGTTTAACTTTCCATCCTTGAATTTTTCAATTTTTTTATTCGAAGGTTTGAATGTTGTTGTATCTATCCCATTTGGAATTACTTGAACTGTTTTGATGTAATCCTTCATGAGATATTTGAGCACCGGTTTTGATGGTACAGTACCTTTATTGAATTTATCCAGATAGTCCCGCATGAAATAATTCATCATGTGAGAAAATACTTTATACGTCATGCTGGTTTCAGGTAGTATGTGATATGTTAACACATTTTTCGAGGTTGATTTTCTAAGAATTTGCAGCGTTGAGAAAATTCCTATACTGTGAAAGTGGAGAATATCAAATTTTTCCTTCTTTAGAATATTTTCCAGTTCTTCATTATCATAAATCATGCTCCAATTTGCCTTGCTTCCATTCCCATATTCAAATGCTGTAGTTGTCCCTAGTAATATGACATCCTTACCATGTTTTTCATTCTTTTTGTACCTAGGTGCAATTATCTTTACGTCATACTTTTTTGATTTCAGAAACTTGTAAAGACCTTTTACTTGGTCTTGTATACCGCCCGGTAAAGAAAGTGGGTCTGCACATACTAGCCCTATTTTCATAATCTAAACATCGAAAAACTGGTTTATAAACCCTATTATATTTAAATAGCTATCTGGTCGTAGTAAATTTATGTCTAAAAGAAGATTGTTACCATATATTGCAGGAGGATTTGTCGCAACAACAGCTATTCTTGCAACCGTTGGAACTATGCATGCTGTAAGAGCGGCTGGTTTACCACGTGGTTCAGAGGTTGGGATGAGTGGACCTGAAGCGACCAAAGCCATCCAATTTTATATCGGTGGTGTATTGACTCTAACAGCTGGTGCCTTGGCGTATTACGGCGCACGAGGACAAAGAAATACAGAGTAACTGACATTGTAAGAGATTTTATATTTTAGAATGTTTTAATTAATAGTTAATGAAAACCGAAAGTTTCCGTCTCTCTTCAACCATTTGTCCTGTGAATTACGATCTCTTTTTTGAAGTGGATTTAACTAAATTCGAGTTTCATGGGAAAGAATCAATTGACCTGGAAATAAGTAAACCGGCTTCAAAAATAGTTCTTAATGCTCGTGATTTGGCAATAACACATGTTTATTTGATTCATCATAAGAAATCTATAACACCCAAAGTTAAGATAGATAACGAAAAGGAATTGGTAACTCTAACTCTAGGTGAGAATGTTAAAGGATCTGTGAAACTTTGTCTAGATTTTGATGGAAAATTAACAGATAACTTGGTAGGTTTCTACAGGAGCAAGTATCTTCAAAATAAATCTGAAAAATATCTTGCAACAACACAATTTGAAGCACCTTATGCAAGAAGAGCATTTCCATGTTTTGATGATCCTGAATTTAAAGCAACATTTGATGTATCTCTAAGCATTGATAAAAAATTCCAAGGCATATCCAATATGCCAATAAAACAATCTACCACAGATAAGGGGAAGAAAATCGTAAAGTTCCAGCGAACACCTAAAATGTCAACATATCTTCTTTACATGGGTGTGGGTGAATTTGAGTTTTTGGAAAGTAAAATGAAGAATGTTCTAGTTAGAATTGTAACAACTCCAGGAAAGAAAAAACAAGGTGAACTTGCACTCGAGATGACGAAGAATATCTTGTCGTATTTCGAAGATTACTCGCAGATTAAATATCCATTACCAAAACTCGATGTTATAGCCCTACCTGATTTTGCTTGGGGTGCAATGGAAAATTGGGGCGCTATCACATTTAGAGAACTCTATCTTTTATTCGATCCAAAAATGACATCGACTGCAGTTAAGAAAAGAATAGCCATGATAATTGCGCATGAATTATGGCATCAGTGGTCAGGTGATTTGGTGACAATGCGATGGTGGAATGATTTATGGTTGAATGAGAGCTTTGCAACTTTTATGGGATACAAGGCTGTTGATCATTTCTATCCAGAATGGAAAATGTGGGAAGAATTTATTGATGATGAAACAGAACGTGCCTTTGGCGATGATTCTTTGAAAACAACCCATCCAATCGAGGTTGATGTTAGAGATCCACATGAGATAGAAGAAATTTTTGATGCTATCAGCTATTCGAAGGGTGGGAGTATATTGAGAATGTTAGAAAGTTTTCTAGGTGATGAAGTGTTCAGGAAAGGTGTGAGTGATTATCTTAATGCAAACAAATACGGCAATGCAACTTCAGAAGATTTGTGGAAGTCTCTCGCAAAAATTTCACAAAAACCTGTAAAGGAAATAATGATAGATTGGATACGACAACCCGGATATCCGCTTGTTGAAGCTGTTTTAGAAAATCAACACTTGTTATTACGGCAGAAAAAATTTGTTTTCAATCAAAATGATGCGAAAACAACATGGAAAATACCATTGACAATTAAATTGAGTAATAATTCTGTGATGAATTATATTTTGGATAAAAGGGAAAATCAAGTACCCATTGAAGCAGCTCTAGAATGGTTTAAAGTAAATCATAATCAAAGCGGGTTCTATCGTGTCAAATATCCGAATGGAATGATGCAGAAATTTGATTATCTTGTAGGAAGTAAATCATTGGAATCTATCGATAGATGGAGTGTCCAGAATGATTTGTTTGAACTTTCTCGACACGGTGAAGATAATCTTGACAATTATTTGAGATTAATAAAATCTTACGGAAATGAAGACAGTCATTTGGTTCTTAGTAGTATCTATACTAATCTCCGAAGTATATACTTTGTTTTCAATCAAGAGAAATTCTGGTCACATATATGGCCAAGTTTCAAAAATCATTTCACAGAAGCTCCAAGACGAATGTTGGAAAAATTAGGATGGGAACCTAAACCAAATGAAAGTCAAGAAGATGCCCTTCTCAGGGAATCTGCAATAAGATTTCTAGGATTTGCAGAAGATCCAGATGTTATTTCAAAAGTAAGAGAACTTTATCAGAATTATCTTAAAACAAAATCATTACATCCCGATATAAAATCACCAGTATTTTTCATAACTGCATTAAATGGCGATGAAAAAACTTATAAGGAGCTTTTGAACTTGTATTCCACAACTGAAAGTCCAGAAGAGAAAAGAATATTCCTTGCTGCACTTGGACAATTTAAGAGTGTCGAATTGATCAAGAAATATTTGGACTTCTCACTTACTTCAAAAGTCAGAACACAAGATTTGATTATTTCATTCTCATCAGTTGCATCCAATCCACATTCTCGGCAAATATTTCTGCAATGGGTAAAGAAAAATTGGAGTAAAATTAAGAAATATGAAAAGAGTGGAAAAATCCTGGTGACATTTCTTGAATCCTTTATCGCAGCTAACGTGAATGAAGATGCTGTTAAGGAATTGAAAGATTTCTTCAAGAAAAATCCAATAAAGTACAAATTAACATTGGATAGATCATTTGAAAAGGTGGAAAGAAATCTAAATTGGTTGGAAAATAATAAAGAGAATTTGGAGAAATATTTTAGTTAAGTATTAAAAATTAATTGTCCATACAGATGGAATAGATTCGATGCTTTCTTCCCCAACTTTCGTTATTAACCATGTGTCATCTCCGTATCTTTTTATCATATATAAGTAAACTTCTCGAAAACTTCTACCATTGTGAACGACTATTGGGGGATTTCCTCTAATTGCAACATATCCTTTGTGACGATTAAGTTGAAGCTTATGTCCTACATACCATTCGTACAATCTATCTAATTTTAGATTCGGCATAAAATTATTTAATTTTAAAGTACAAACTTTAACGCAATTTCAAAAGCAGCAATTCCTACAACAATCCATACAACATGCATAGGCTTTAGTTTTACAACTTCCTTCTCTTCTTCAGAATAACGAATTAATCCACCAACCCCGGAAGGTACATAGACTTTATCCTTGCTTGCCATTATTATCAATTATCCTTCTATTTTAAAAACTTTAATGCTTTGTTGTTGACTATTAAAATTCCCAATCCAACGAGAAGAAGTACAATTCCATAAATGATATGGATGGAATGAGTTTCATTTTCAAATCCTATTGAAGTATGAAAAGCATGCGGTAAGAAAGCAAAAAGTAGTCCGGCAGCAATTAAGATTGTTCCTATGAAATCAAAAACCTTGTTATTTTTCATAAAATCCCAAAAAGAAAGAAATGGGGCTCATTTCTTAAGCCCGTATACAATTCCTAAAGCTACAGCACCAATTACGATGTGTAGTATTGCGAAATTCATGTCGAATGCGAAAACGTCAGCTAGTATATCTTTCGCTCCTGGTACCAAACCAAGAACTCCTACAACAGCTGCTATTATTCCTAGCGCCATATTATAGGTTCGAGCGTTACCTTTCATTCCTAGCCAAACGCCTACGGCTCCTCCAACGAGATGTAATATGTTTGCCACCATGTTTGAGCCTAACAAAACATCATTTTCAGGCAAACCTACTAGTGGGTTTGGTACAAATCCTAATATTCCTACTAGAATGAGAACCGCACCTATTACAGTCGCGAAGGTTTTTTGTATATCCGCGATTTTGTATCACCTTAAAATGTAATTGTTGATAGACGGTATTTAAGATTAACTAAGGATTGGAGATAATAATGGTTAAATAGTTTATGATTTAAACACTATTAATGGTCAAAGCTGCCCTTTCCGATACAAAAACAAAAAGTGAGCCTAAAAAACCTACAAGTACAGAGTTATTTTCAAACGCAATATCTTTATTGACTGATTATGATGGATGGGCTTTTTGTTACGATGCTCTTTATGATGAGAATGCCGGCCTTTCAGCTTCTCATGTATGCACTAGTTCACAATTAACTCGCGGCAGAGATATTTATACAAAAGTGGGTGAGCAATTGCCTAGAGGTTTTGAGGGTGACGATTTTATAATGTTGACCGTGGACAGTGATCTTCGTAAACAACTTGCAAGGAGTTCATCTTCCATCGATACCTACATAAAAAAGATAAGAAATCGAAATGGTAAAATAACTATCGGATACATTCTACCTAATCCATCTTGGTTTATTCGTATGATAAGATGGCATCCAACTTACGCTTCAGTCATGGTATCTAGTCATTTTGGAGATATGTTTAGTACCCCATTAGGATCTGTTCGACAAGAACTCAGATCAGCGGAAGTGGTAGTCAAACCCAAAAAACTGGCATATGAATTATCAAATGTGGCCAACTACGCATTAGGTTCTATACATGCTCCACCAGCTGCAAAACCACTTGTAGAATATATTGACCGATTTTTATCTCCTCAGTTGCTTAAGTTAGTTAACGTTTCACAATAAAGAAAAGGCGTGCTGCCCATAGTCCCTCTTTTGTTTTGGTAGCATTTATCTAAGCCCTTACGGTTGCACCCAAGGTTATACCAGACCGTTTCATTCCATTACCAGCACTTCACTTGAGCTCATCATACTGCTGTCATGGATCCGTTTCTGATTCTGGTTCTGACTTCTCAGCCAGCTGCTTTCACAGCACCTTAACGGGTGGAGAGAACTTCCTCATTCACACTTTGACATGTGAACGAAGCTACCTGTTCAGCTCGCCTAATTATTAGATGTGGGGATAGTATTTAAAGGTTGGTTAAACAACTTAATTTAATTCCAAATCTAAATTAAATCATGCAGCTTATGGGAAATGTTGTTGAAAGTGTAAAAGCCAACAAATGGTGGGTAATTCTTGCAATTATTTTATATATTTTACCAGCAGCATATAGGTTAAGTACAGGAAATTCAATCATTCCCATTCTCAACAGTACATTGTTTCTTTATCATGATGAATCTCAAATAACTCCAATTAATTTAGAAGTTCTAGGTGCACTTTTTCTGATTCCAGGGGTTCTTGGTGCAGTGTTAGGTGTTACATTTTTGGAAAAATTATCAGGTAGAAAACTTGTGGGTTGGGAAAAATATGTTGCACGAGTTTTTGGATCTCTTTCAGTTGCTTTAGGCTGGACTGCTATACAATTCTTTGGATTTTTATTCTTCAATCCATCTGGACCATGGGGAGATAGTTTATGGGCAAGTCCTGATGCGTATGCAAGAAATTTGTTAGTTGCTTTAATTGTAGCCCCACTAGTTCCTTATCTTATAGAGTTTAAAAGGAAGATGATAAAGAAAATAAAACTTCCAAAATTATCTGACTTTTTCTCTAAACCACCGCCAAAAATGAAGATTACCAAATCTCCTGAGTAAATATTCAATGAAGTGGGTTCGAAGAGAATCGAACTCTTGTTCAGTCCACGTCAAAGACTAGTCCTACCACTAGACTACGAACCCTTGATTAAATCTTATACAGATATGAATAAAAATGTCCTGTTCTTATTTTTTCAACTTCTTTCCATCCATCTATTGTATGGCTTGCGGAAACTATTCTCGTTCCTTTCTTGAGTTTTTCAAATACAGGTTTTAATTTCTGTGTTAATTTATGTGATAGATATATCAAAATTACATCTGCATTATCATAACTTTCTTTGAAAATATCTCCGTGGACAACTTTTATTTTATTTTGTAATTTATTTCTTCTAATCCTCAATCTAGTCCACCATACCAATAATCTATTCTTTTCTATTCCAAAAGATTTTGTACCAAATTCCTTACTAGCTAAAACCAGTGTTCGTCCATCACCAGATCCAAGATCATAAAATGTTTCATTCTTTTTTGTACGAGCTAATTTTAACATTTTTCTTATTGTATTTTTAGGAAGTGGAACAGGTATTGCTTCATCTCTGAACAATTCGATTAATATCCATAGCAAAATTGGCAAGGGTAATAATTGAAGTAATTGAATGTCCATGTCATCACAAATATCTCAAAAATTCATCACGATTTATTTTGGCATCTTTTAATATTGCATTTAAGGTTCCTTTGTCCAATTCATCGTGAAGTGGAATTGTAATAAACGATGTATCATTGGTAAGAGTTACATGACTTCCTTTTTGTCTCAATACTCTGAAATTAAAATTTTTAGTCAAGATTTTTATAAGATCATATCCTGAAACTACAGGAAGTTTGGCCATTCATCTCATCTTTTTGTGGGAACAATGTGACCTTTTTCCACATTCACTCTGCCATATTTCAGCATGTAATCCACCATAGATTCTAAGTGAACTTCTATAGCTTCACGTAAATTCTTTTTAGCCTCTAATAATGTTTTGCCTTGTGTAGTTACACCTAACTCAGGAACTCTAGCAATATAATGTTTCTCACCTTTCCAAATCTTTATTGAAAGTTTCATATTGTTATTACACCTTCAGATAATTTAAATTAAGCGCCGAGGGTGGGATTTGAACCCGCAAGAGCTTGCGCTCGCTGGTTTAGCAAACCAGTGCCATACCAGATTAGGCGACCTCGGCATTTCTATTTGTATATTCTCACACACTCTTATTTATATGGTAGACTATCCCCAACATCCATTGTGTCCGCATTGTAATCAAGAAATAGGAGCTGTTAAAGAGCTGTTGATAGGTTCAAACAAAGTTTTCTATGCCTGTCCAAAGTGTATGAAAATTATTTCAATTGGTCGACCGTAAGTTAGCTTAGTAATCCAGAAATTATAACTATTGTACTTCCATTCGTGCTTATAGATGCTGATGGAGGAATTCTTAAACCAGGAGCCACTGTTCCATTTATATCCATACCAATTGTTACATTGTCAACTACACTCCCTCCAGTTATTTCAACTATATTGCTGCTGGTTATTTGTACATTCGAATTAATTCGTGATTCAACTCGAATTACAGGTGCCATCACATAATCCTCTTCTTGAGAAACGTATAATGACTCATCTAGAAGGAAATCTAATGCAACTGTTGAAGTTGAGTTGGCATATACAAAAACATCTCCTGTGATTTTCAATTCATTTGCTGGGAGTTTTGCTTGATGTGCATTTGTTGAATTATCAACTACAACAACTTGTAAAATATGTAATTTTATTTGCTCGTATTTTCCTTCAGTTAGATTAACATCTGCGAGTAATCTTTGTGTACCGTCTGTTTTGAGTGCTACAAGATCATAAGTTTTTGGAGTATCTAAAATATCAATCCATCCTTCTGTAGCATTATAAACTTCTATATCATCTACAGTAACTCTAACGCTTTGAATAGAACTAAGATTAGCTGCCTCATCAGAAATTGTGAAAACTATTCTACCACTTTTAAGAGGTGCACTTCCTGCTTCTATACATCCAGCTAAAAACACAATTGAAATTAATAAAAATAAAAGAGGTTTCATTTATCCACCTCTTTCGCTAATTTCAATTCTACATTCCTCACACAACCAGTTTGGACCTTCTTGACCAAGATGTTCGGAAAGATCTTCACAATTATCGCATTTTCCAAATGCAATTTGATAATTTCTTTTTTTGAATACGGGTAAAATTTCAGGATCTAATAATTCAAATCCCGAACTCATTCTTCCCTTAAACATCATACTTTCCTTTCGCATTTACTCACCTCATATTTTATGACCGATGTTTCTACCATGCGAGGATTATTTCTCCGCGCATTGTTCCCAAAATTGATTAATTAATTTTCCATCGATTCATTGAAATTTTCAGAAAACCATTCTAAGGGCCTGTCTGGATTTATTATTAGAAGTTCAGTGCTGCAATTTCTGCAGTATCTTTCACTAGTTGCGTTAAATGTAACGCATTTGATGCACATAATGCTTAGATTACTTTTCATAAAATCCCTCTATAAATAGAAGTTGGAGAACATATGATTTTGGGAATCTTCCAAGGGGTAGTTCTCCAACTCCGAAAGATCGGCCAAAAGGAATATTTTTTGAATTGATTATTTTAGAATTTGACAGTACACCTTGTTTAGAATATTTGTTCGCATTGAAGGAATTTGAAATATTTTCTTGAACTTTAGTTGAACTCATGTTATCATCCTAATTTATAACAGCTTGTACAGGAGACTATAACTATATTTGTTGTTAAATTCTTTACAACACTTTTATACTTATAGGACAATATTTAATGATGGAAATATCAGAAATGCAAACCAGTTTAGAATCAATCGGTTTATCTGCAAATGAGGCAGCCATTTACTTGGCTCTGGCAAAACAAGGTTCGAGTAAAGCCGGAAAAATAAGTAAATTTACTCAACTCAATCGAACAACTGTTTATGATGTTCTCAAATCTCTACTAGATAAAGGATTTGTAAGCTATATTGTAAAAGGCAAAGTAAAATATTTTGAGGCTGTTAACCCCAAACAGTTTAAGGAACTCCTTAATCAAATGCACGATGAGATAAATAAGATACTTCCTTCACTTGTAAAGATTTACAAAGAACCTGAAACAAAACATAACGTGACCTTATATTCTGGTGTTAGAGGAATACGATCAATTTTTGAAAATATACTTAGAGAAGCTAAAATTAATTACGTCCTAGATTCAGAAGGTCAGTTCGAAAATAAAATGCCATATTATGCGCAATATTTTATTAAAGGATTGGAAAAGAAAAAGGTCCAGATAAAACACATCGTACGAGAAGGGAGAAAAATAACACCATCTAAAACAACTGAGGTCAGATATATTAAAAAAGAAATTGCATCAGAAGCCACGTACAATATATACAATGATAAAATTGCTATTTTAATTTGGTCTGATCCACCAGAAGGTATTCTAATTCAAAATAAAGATGCTGCCAATTCTTTAAAAGAATACTTTGAAATATTGTGGAGTATTGCGAAGGTCAAGGTGTAGAAAGAATAAGTATTTTAAATAGATTTAATATTACATGCTACTAAAAGAACATCCTAACCTAGCTTTCATAGCCCCGGTAGCTAAAGATATAATACAGGATGCATGTACGCTAGGAGGATGCGGATTAATTCAAGCAGCTACTTTTGAAGCATTATGTAATACATACGGACAACCTAAAAAAGCTTATCTCGTAACTTCTTTGGGATCAGATGCTAGACAAACTTCTGTAACTTACCAGGGAACTCGTATAACAGACATATCAGCATTATTAGAGTCGTTTAGACACATACGACCAATCATTCACTATTCTCCAGAAGAAACAACATCTTTTAGAGTTAAGAAAACGAGGGGTGAGATGGAATATGAACCTGTTGGTAGATCTATACATGATTTAGAAAATCCTGCTAATGTAGATTCACTCCTTAAACGATTATACAGTGAAGGATTTCCAGGAATAATAATTATTTCAGGCATTCCACCCAGAGCTGCTGATTTATTTATTGAGAAGGTTCAGAATTTTCGAGATCCTCCTCCCTATATTATGATTGACCCTGGTAAAAATACAATTAGAGAATTTCGACAACAAAAAGGTCCTGACCTTTATCCAAATCTTTGGAAAGTAGATTTAGTAAGAGTCAATGATGATGAAAAGAGACTTTTATTCAATAACTATGGAGAACCAGAAGAGTGGATGAATCAGTATCGCGTTAACACAGTAGTTGCAACACGAAGAGACGGTGTTTCTATTTTTAACAGGGAACGTTCCATTTCAAATAAAGGATTAACTGAGATATTTAGAGAAATTATTCGTAATAATCAACATCCGGTAAGAGAAGATACTCTCGGAGTGGGAGATGTTTTAATGGGAGCTGTGGGTTGGCGATGCAGTTCCGAAACAGATATAAAATTTCCGATTATTCGTGATGCTTTTAAAAAAGGTGTAGCTGTTGCTCATAACTTTATGACACAAAAAGATGGTAGACGAGGATTCACATCTTTTACTCCCAATCTAAATGAGATTGAAGAATCTCCCATTACTGTTAAACGTATATCAATTGAACCAGGTTTATTATCTTCTGATATGCGACTATCACACTGGGGATCTAGAGAATTAACTAGACTTTATAGCATTCGTCAATGGAGTCCGCCCCATACTATTTTTAGAGCGATCAACGGAGCAAATGTAGATTATACGAGGGGGCATCATACTTTAGATGCAATAGAATTATTTTTCCCTACTTATAAGAAAACCCCAACAACGGAAATGCAATATGTAGTAATGGGTATACTTATTCACGATGCGCCGACCTCAGGTGGTAACCCACATGCAGATATTGATATCGATCCAAGAGAAATTCTTCGTGATAAAACATTAGGACAAGGGGAATTTGTAAATTCTGGAATACCAGAATATCTCAAGCATCATGGTCTTTCACCGACGGAAATGGTTACTCATATGGAAGATAATACCTATATCGCCAAAATCATTCAGGCATTTGAAAATCTAAGTCATATACTTGCAGATTCACTAAAACCACTTTCGAAAGAAGATATATTAAAATTGGCTGAAAGTATCCGATTAAATAAAGATGGTAGCATTTCTATCCCTTACAACGTGAGATTGGGTGGAGAAAATGCATACAAATATTTGGAACGAAATAGTCAAAATGTTTTAAATGCATATCATGAACAAAATTGGAAAGCAGTTTTCTATCGAAGTATTCTTATGCAATTGCAAGAAAGAACACTGAGAGAACAAAATATTCCGCGAGCATATCTTTACCAAATTGGTAATCTTGAATATGTAGCTATGTTATCAAGGGGTGATTTATCTCGTGTTGAAAGAGATGCATTGTGGGTATTTGAAAATGGTGCATTACCATCCGATGAATCACAATTACCAGATCTTGTATTTTATGACATACATCGTATAGATTCTGAAATTGACGAACCTAGTGAAGCGTATATAAGATTTAAAGAAGGAACAGATACCTTTTTCAAAAATCCTCGTGCTAAAATGCCAGAAGAAGATATTGAATTAGTTCCTGTTCCCCTTCGTCTTAAAGGAGAAAATATACGAGTAGGGAAAAAAGTATTCAATCCTGTTGAAGAATTATCGTTAGGTATTTGTATTAAACAGGGAAGTAAATTAACAAGAGATGAAGCCCTCACAATATTATCGCGTGACATTCATTTTGGACCTCACCTTGAATTAATTGAGAAAAGAAAACGCGACGGTTCAAATATTTAAATTCATCTCCACAAATAATAGAATAGATTATCATGCCAGTTACCGTTAAAGATGTTTCTGAAATGTTTGCCAAAGATGTTTTCACTAACAAAGGTTTCTATTGTGGCAAGATAAGCGATATGGAATTTGATTTGTCAAGATACAAGGTCAAGTCAATTGTTGTTGAGGCTGCAAGAGGTTCATTATTGGGAAAGATTGTTGCAGGAAAGAAAGGAGTTGTAGTTCCTTATAACATGGTTCAATCAGTTGGTGATGTTGTAATAATCAAACACATAAGCGAATCAGCATTGCCTGACATGGATATTCCTGAGGAGCCAGCAATGGAACCAGAAATGCCAGCTGCATCACCTAGATTCTCAAGAATGCGCTAAAACATTAGATTCTCTTACTGTTCTTTTGTAGAAACTATCATCATAAGGTCTATCGCTTAAAGAAGCTGCTCTTTTCATAAGTTCATGTCCTAAGGTTGTTGCATTATGTTCTCGAGAATCAATTGCATCACCAAAACTCACCACCATCAATCTACATACTTCAGGTATGGTGTAACCTTTTAAATAACCTACTTCTCCATCATTACATCCTATCCAGTTTGGTAAGCAGTTTATTTTTATCCCAACTGGTTGACATCTAACACCTTCCCCACTCCATTTTTCATATTCTTTTGCATAAGTGAAGATTGATTCATCCCATTTGGTTACAGGTATTTCACTAGGTTTTATTATTCCTCCTTTCGCTTTCGTCCATATTTTTCTAGGCATATCCCCTTCTGGAAAATTCAAAGCAATTAAATTTCGATACCATGTTTCAAATAATCTATCACGAAAATACGATGAGTTAAAATCTTCACCAAAAATAGAGGCCACTATATGTGTAAATTCTTTTCCTCCTCTCATGTGGCGTGAAGGAGTGTATACAGATACAAGTCTTGTAGAAGATTTCTCTCTAACAGCTAGACCAACTGCAATAGGATCTGTGGCCCAAATATGTGCACCGACCATAATACCTGGTCCATTTTGTAATGGAGTTCCATTAACTTGCAGCTGATATCCATAGTCATTGCTAAACACAGAACCAACGAACGGTATTAATGCTCTATAGGTTAATGGTCGATGATCTACCAATCTTCGTAACAAATAATTCATTCTAGAATACATTGTCACTGGTTTCTGGACTTTAAAGTTTCTTCGCATGTTGTCTCAAACTCTTCTTCTGGAATCTTTCGACATTTATCTATTAATTCCTGTTCGTTACGCGACCAAACACTTACCTGAAAAGCCATTTCTTTGTAACAAATCTCCTTGTCTTGCACATCTACTATGGAACAGAATTCTATCACCATTGATTCATTTCCACCATATCTTCCACTCAATCCACTAACAACACCCTGCACACAGCGTTTTCTCATTTCCAATTCCTCGATCAAATAACAATCCTCCTTCATTACTGTAAAGTTTTGTGTATATCCAACCTGGTTCGATCCTACGATCATAAAGCAGCCATTACGATATAACTCGGGTACTTGGTTGCACAAGTCTATTGTTTTCTCCCAGTCATAGCGCGTGATGATTGAGAAATATGAACTCTGGTAGGTGTAGCATAACTTCAGATATCTCTCTTCAAGAATGTTACATGGATACATTGGATCGTCTGGATTTACAAACTTTCCTGGATGGTCTCTGCTTGTGGAACTGGAGGAACTTTCCATGAAAACACCACTGTAACATCCTTCCCTATCTTTAATCGAGTTTAATCCATCGCAAAGTTTCAAAGAGTATGGCAAATCCCCATTGGTTATGAACATCATCGCATGCCCGATTCCATGAACACATTCATCATAAATTCTTTGATAGGAATGTTCCTGTGGAGTTTCGCAAACATCTCTAACTTCATTTAATATAACTGAATCATCTGAGTACAGCGGTATACCTTTCTTCATGAAATGGCTTTCAAGAGCACCATGATAACATCCTCCATGACATGCTTCGGTGCATTCGGCATACACATCCGGAATATTTCCAACTTTTTCATATTCATTCCTGCTAAGATAATGTGTGACTTCATGGCAATGTGAAAAGATTTCTGTCAACTTCTCGTTCTTTTGGAATGTATCCAGTATTTCTCTTAATGAAAATCGTGCTGTGAAATCATCCGAGATTTTGCTGTAACAAGACGAGCTGTAATTTTGATTGTAGGTGCAGTCTGCCATTTTTGATAGGATGTAACTCTCGGCATTAACATCTTCTCTTTCTGGTAATATGAATACAAGTGCTACCAATCCGATCAGAATAAGTAAAATTTTGTAATTGCCGACAGAATTTTTCATAAATATTATTATTAATCGTAAGTTTATTGTTGATACACAGAAAACCGTAGGTAAGAATAAGAAAAAATCCAAAAATTTTGGAAAAAATAAAAAGAAGTTAGCCTTCATCGAATGAATCCAGCTCTTCTACTTCCACTTCTTCAAGTGGATCCCATATGTCTTCGTCCATTTTGTTTTTCGCCTCTTTTAATTTTTAAGTGAGTAAGGAAGGGTGGAAAAAAATTCCCTTCAAATTCACCTAATTACGTCAATGCCTAATGTCTGGCTGATTTCTCTAACTACTGGTGCTTCTCTGCTTACTGGCCCTAGTATGTATGGTGAACGTACGCCTGTTATGATGGCTATTACCTGAACTTTTCCTTCGAATTCTGGCAATACTCTAGCTCCCCAGAAGACTTGTGCTTGTGGGTCTAGGTGTTCTGATACAGTTTCACCTATCATGTTTACTTCGTCCAATCTTAGGTCTGGACCGCCTGTAATGTGTACTAATGCTCCTGATGCTCCTGTGTAATCCACTTCTAACAATGGATTCATCAAAGCTTTTGTGATTGCGTCTTCAGCTCTGTTGCTTGAATTGCTTTCACCTACTCCTATTGCTGCAACACCTCCTGAGTGCATGCATGATTTAACGTCAGCGTAATCTAGATTGACTAGACTTGGAAGTGTTATCGTTTCTGTAATTCCTTTTACCATGCTTGCTATCAACTCGTCTGCAACTGCAAACGCTTGTTGAATTGACATGTTTCCTGCGAATTTGAGTAATTTGTCATTTTCTATCACAATTGCTGTGTCGCACACCTGTCTTAGAGATGCCAATGCTTCCTCGGCTTTACCGATTCTTGCACCTTCTAGCTTGAAAGGCATTGTAACTACGGCAATTACGATTGCTCCCATTGATTTAGCAATTTCACAAGCTACTGGTACTGATCCGGATCCTGTTCCTTTTCCTAGACCTGCAACTGCAAATACTAGGTCAGATCCTTCTAATACTTCTTTGACTTCGTTTCTTGATTCTTCTGTAGCTTTCTTACCAACTTCTGGAATTCCTCCAGCTCCTAATCCTTTAGTCAATTCTCTTCCTATGAGAATTTTCTTATCAGCTTTTCCTACTGCCAAGTGTTTGGCATCTGTATTTATTGAAATAGTTTGTGCACCTTCGACTCCCATTTCTGTTAGTCGAGTTACTGCATTTTGTCCTGCTCCTCCGCAACCAATAACGGTTACCTTGGCTTTCTTTACAGAGAAACCGAATTCTTGTTCGGCTAATTTGTAATAGTCAACATTGCTGAATGTCGCACCAGATGATGACTCTAATCTGAATCTGTGCTGCAAGGATTCGCCCTCAGCGCCAGATTTTCCCATCGCATTTTTAACAATCGATTCCATTTTTTGTCCTCCTATCTTTTGCAAAATATATTTTGCTTCATCGAAAATCCTTTTTTAAAGGATATCCAATTTACTTTTACCAAAACGAGATTTAGATTATAACTTGTGACCAAACAAGATACACGAAAGTTACTTTACCAGAGTAACTTTACGAACCAAACGAGTTATAAGTGTAAAAATTTATTTCATTCCTACTTTTAAATACTTTGACAAAATTTATTATATATATTCTACTATACATTACACGAAAAATAAAATTGTGTTTTCATTTTTTTGAATGCACAACAGGTTGTACCAAAATGTCCTACGTAGGACATCTACAAAATATTTTTCAAACCATTCTGTACAAAAATTTTAATTTCATTTTCATCTTTTATCGGAGAAATTCCGCGTGAAATTTTTTGAAACATCCATTCGGGCGCATAAATTTTTTCAAAATCAGACAAACTAATGTGCGGTTTGTTTCCTTTCAACATGTTCATCATTTCTTCAATCATAATTTCGTATGAAAGTGGTCCAATTGGGTTTACAGTTTCCATTTCATCGGTCGTTATTATTTTCATTCGTCCCCTCCCACCGCTAGTTATTTCTTGTTCGGTGCTGAGATACTCCAAGTAGACTGTAGCATGTTCAAAATTGATCCGAATTTTCTTTTGTTCGACATCTAATCCCTTCCCAACTCGGATAATTGCATTTGCGTTTTGGAAATTCACCCCTTCGATCTGAAATCTTGCTTCAACTGCGGTAGGATTCACCTTATCATACTCGGGTTGCGCGATGAATGTCTTTGTGTTGCTCAATCTCCAGTTGTCTGCACCTAAAACATTCGTGATTATCGATATCGGATGAACCCAATCCATAAACACTCCGCCATTCTCTGGTTTGAACAACCATGATCTTCTTGCATCCTCTTCATCAGTCTTCTCAAAAAACGTCGCGGATATACCGGTTATCTTACCATGTTTTCTAACTAATTCCGGTAATCTTCTTCGTAATTCAGCTGTCAAAGCTTTCGAAAGATAATGAAGATGGATTGTTACCTTGTTTTCCAGTCGATTGTTGCGGATGAAACTCAAAATTCTGTCGAAATCTTCCTTGTTTGTGGCGAAAGTCTTCTCAGTTACAGTAACTTTTCCATTTTCAAGTGATTGCATAGTTTGAAGTTTGTGAAATTGATTTGGACTGGCGATATGAACGATGTCTACACCTTCAAAGAAGTTGTTTGGAAGTGATTTACCTGCTTCAGCTTGATAATAATTGCTTTCGGATATACCATATTTCAGTAATTCTTCTTTTTTGTCGTCGAAAGATCTTGTTCCGACAGTTTTTACTAATTTTATCTCTTGTTTTTTCTTCAGAACTTCATGTAAACGTTTTACCCAATGACCTAAACCGATCGTCCCCAGATTATATGTTCCCACAGTTGTAATTAGATGTTAAAGGAATAAAAGTTAGTTATGTAACATTGGTTTGTGCTTAAATATTTTATTTGCCTACTATAATTTGTGATAAATGGTGTATGTTTTAACTATCCTTAAAATAATGGGTCAGATTGCTTATACTGTTGTAAGACACCCAATGGAAACAACTGTTATTGAGAGGGAACATGGTAGTATCTTCAAACGTTTTGGTAGTCGTCAAGAATATATCGATTGCGGAATTACTTTTCCATACGATAATTATATTGTGATTGGTGGATTCAGAGGTCGTACTACCCCCTCTCGACCTTCTTAGAATACCTAACCAATGAAAACGATCTGTTTTATTTAAACCCTTCTCCCCTTTCCGACTTCTTTGCAATCATGAAGACAACAATCGCGATAATTACGAAATTAATTAATTCAAGAACTAGCTCTTCTCAGTTCTCTTCAATTCATCCAAGCTAACAAACTTATCTTTTCTGCCCTTCTTCCAGTCTTCCATTGCTTCGTTCATTGATTTCTTCTCCTCTTCAGTGAGGCTTTCTTCTGCCAGTTGTTCAACTATTATAGGCTCTTTTACCATTGTTACCACCATTTTCCTGATGCTGACTACTTCTCTTTTAATCTGCCCTATTTCCTGCTCCAATTTTTCCAGTTTAGTCATAACTTATTCTACCTCTAATATCTATTTCAAAGATAAGTATTAAATCATCTCCAGTTCTTATAAGCATTCTGTATTTACCTCTTCTTATCCTGTAAACATTGCCGCCTAGTTTTTTCGTGTCCAGTCTTGAAAAAGGAAATTGCTCCAATATTGTTGCTGTTTCAAGTATGTCATCTTTGACGTGCTGTGGGAACTTTTCCATTTTCTTCAGAACTTTATCGTGAAAGATTACTTTCATAAATTGATTATTGTCTAGAATAGGTTAAATAATAAAATTACGTTTCGTCAACCCCTTTCCTTTGCGGGAAGACCGATTGTAGCAAGATTATATGTTCCCACAGTTGTAATTAGAATGTTAAACAATAAAAGTGACTTACTTCTTCGTAACTTTCTCTTCTTTCATAACTTTCTTTGCAATCATGAAGACAACAATCGCGATAATTACGAAATTAATTAATTCACCTAAGAATGGACCCCACCCGATTACTATCGAACCTAATGTGAAAGTTGCTGTTTTCCAGGCACCACCAGGAATAAATGGAGTTATAATCGGCATTATTATGTTATCTACAAGAGATTTTACTAAAGCAGTTGCCGCTACACCTATTATGAATGCAATAGCCAGTGCAATTACTTTGTATTCTCGGAGAAATTCCAAAAATTCTTTCAGCATAATAATTCTATGATTTGTTGAAATATAAATTATCTTTGGGCATCTGGTCCATTATGAATATCTGATTTTCAAATTGCCTTTGACATCATATTTGTGTGAATTGAAAATCCTGTGGAATGACTTTCTTTGCGGAACAGTTTTTTGCAAGTTATCCAATCCTGTAAGAAATGCATCGCTTACTACATTTTGTTCCTGTTCGGTCAATTCAGTAACTGGATAAGGTCTGGTGCCGGATTCTACATTCGCCCAATCAACCTTTCCATCACATCCTATATCTTGATTATCTTGGCCGTCAAGAAAACTGCTAGTTCTCCCACCTCTAACCAAACTACAAATCGCTGTTTTTCTATTTTCAAGGTGATGATAATGTAGGAGGTAAAGTGGTTTCCCATCTGGCATCGATCCTCTATAAACATTTACTACATACCCTCTTTCTTGTCTTGTTTCTGATGGTACCCCTTGCTCAATTATGTGATTCAATAGAGTGTATTCCGGATTTTTAGGTCGAGGTGAACGATTTGTGTCATTAAAAAGTATGAATCCCGCCGCTGTTAATATTGCGGCACCTACACCCATCCCTAATAGAATCTTATCGACCATTACCGATAAAATGACCATTGATTTATTTATCAGTTTTCTTAGTATAATCTAACATCTATACTTCATTGACTTTCATTCTATGGTATAAACTCTTGGATATACAACAAGTTCCACATCAAATTTTCTTACCAATCTGTGTGAAATGTACCTTCTTTGTCAATTCTTTTGTAGGTATGTGCACCAAAGAAGTCTCTTTGTGCTTGAATCAAGTTTGCAGGTAACTTTTCTGAAAAATAACTGTCAAAGTATGTCAATGAAGATGAAAATCCGGGAACAGGTATCTTATTTTTCACTGCAAATGATATAACATGCCTCCAATCTTGCTCATTTTTACTAATTACATCAAGAAAATTCTTATCTGTCATCAAATTTTGTAGATTTCCATCTCTTTCAAACGCAGATTTCACATCTTCGAGGAACTTTGCTCTAATGATGCATCCTCCTTCCCAGATATGGGCAATAGTTTTCATATCCAACTTCCAATTATATTCCTTCGAAGCAGCATTAAGAAGTGAAAATCCTTGAGCATAAGCACAAATCTTCGAAACATACAACGCATTATGAACATTTTGAATGAATTCTTCCTTGTTTTCCACATTAACAGAGATTTTATCAACAAATCTGCTCGCATTTACTCTTTCTTCCTTCAATGACGACATGAAACGTGCCATAACTGCACTATTGAGACTGTAAATGGGAATTCCGAGATCAAGACTGTGTTGCGATGCCCACTTTCCAGTTCCTTTCTGTTCAGCTTCATCCAAAATAACATCCACGAGGTGATTTTCTGTCAACTCATCCTTCTTTTTTAGTATTTGTGAAGTGATTTCGATCAAGTACGAGTTCAATTCCCCTTTGTTCCACTCAAAAAATATATCCGCCATCTCATCATTTCCTATTCCTATCTCCCTCAGAAGGTGATAAGCTTCACTAATCAATTGCATGTCGATGTATTCTATCCCATTATGAACCATTTTGACGTAATGTCCTGCGCCATCTGGCCCAAGATAAGCACAACAAGGTGATCCGTCGAATGCTTTTGCTGCAATTTGTTCGAGCATCGGTCTCATTTCTTTCCAAGCATCTTTATTTCCTCCAACCATAATACTTGGACCTTTCAATGCACCTTCCTCCCCGCCGGATATACCACATCCAAGAAATCTAACACCTTTCCCTTCCAAATATTTCATTCTTCTCACTGTATCCTTGAAGTAAGAATTCCCACCGTCGACAATTATATCATTCTTTTCAAGATATGGTAGTAATTGTTCAACAACAGCATCTACAGCCTCACCCGCTTTGACCATCAGAATTATCTTTCTTGGTTTTTCCAAACTGTTAACAAATTCCTCGATGGATTTAGTTCCAATTACCTGCTTTCCTTCAATTTTTTTAAGAAATTCTTCTGTCGTAGATGTTGTACGATTGAAAACTGAAATGGGAAATCCCCTACTTTCAAAATTAAGAGCTAGATTCTGCCCCATGACTGCTAGTCCTATCAAACCGAGTTTGCTCCCCACGAAATCCTCTTAATTAATATCCGGTTAAGTTTTTTATAGGGAATACGTATTATCAACTGATGATAAAATGAACAAGTCGAAAATTCTAGATGAGATAGCTGAAGAAATTGAAAAATGTGACGAATGTAAGGAAAATACATCCGGATTACCTGTTCCAGGAGAAGGTAACCCTAACGCGAGGATAATGTTTATCGGTATGGCACCTGGAAGAGAAGAATCAAAAACGGGTAGACCATTTGTTGGAAGATCTGGTAGATATTTAACAAAATTACTCGACGCAATCGGAATAAATCGGGAGGATGTTTACATAACTTCGCCTGTAAAGTATTTCCCTGGTCAAAGATTATTGAAAAGCAGCGAGATTGAACATAGTAAAGTTCATTTGTCAAAACAAATCCAAACTATCCAACCAGAACTGATGGTACTTCTTGGAGATACTGCGGTGAAAGCTGTGTTGGGTAAAGGAATCAAAATATCGGAAAACCATGGGAAGACTATTCGGAAAGATAGAGATTATTTTGTTACCTTACATCCTTCTGCTGGACTAAGATTTGAGAAATTCAGGGAAATTATTAAAAATGATTTCAAAAAATTAGGTAAGCTAGTCAAAAACTACCAATAACTCCTCCAAATATTAATATTCACGAGTACAAAATTCCACTGATTCTAAATGTGGTGTGAAAATGTATATTCGATTTCATCTTCCAACGAGTATAGAAAAAATGATGCAATTGGAAATGGAAAGGCGTAAGATGAAATTTATTCCTCAGTATCGAATCATGCGGGGAGCCGTAGTTGATTTTGCTTTTCCATCAAAGAAGATAGCTATTGAATGTGATGGAGACTATTGGCATGCAAACCCTTCCAAATACAAGGACAAGGATTATACACAGAAGAAAAATTCAATCATAGACAAGGAAAGAGAAGAACTCATACGAGCATCTGGGTGGACGATAATGAGATTTTGGGAAACTGATATTAGGAATAATGTAAAAGAATGTGTGGATGTAATTGAACGGGAACTGGCTAAAATACAAGTTCTTTCTGCTTATCGGAATTAATCCCTTTGTTTCTTATTCTAATACCAGGTTCTTTAGTGATTTCTCCACCAACTTTACTTTCAATTTCATACTGTCCAGCAATTTTCATTACAGTATCCGGATTCGGTGTGATCACTATCATTCCCTGTCCCATATTCCATGTTCGATATGCTTTTTTATCAGTTACATCACCTACCTCCTGACAATGTTTCATTAAATCACATGGATCAAAGGGATCGTCCAAATATGCTCCTAAATTACTCGGCTTTAAAACTCTATGTAGTTTTTCTGGAATTCCTCCACCTGTAACGTGAGAAATACCATGCACTTCCGCTTTAGGTTCTCCTTCAAATCCACCTATCATATCAACAACTGCTCTCGTGTAAATTCGAGATGGAATAAGAGCTAATCCACCTAAATTTTGACCATTGTAATTTTCCCTATGCCATTCTTCACCATATTTTGTATATAATATTCTTCTTACAAGAGATAGCCCATTTGATCTGAAACCGTTTTCTCTTAATATAACAAGTTTATCCCCTTCTTTTATTTCACGTCCAGTCAACATTCTATTTTTTCTTGCAAACCAGACAACTGCTGCTCCCCAATTATAATTAAATCTATTTAGTTTGTCGTAACCTCTAATTCTTGCACCCAATTCTGCAACTTCTCCGTTGATGACAGCCACGTTAGCAGCCAATGCAGCATTAACATAACCAATCGCCAACTGTTTTACAAAATCAATATAAGAAAGATTACCTTTTCCCAATCTTCTAACATCTAGAATAGAACCAACAAGAACAGGCTCCGCTCCTCTAACCAGGGCATCATCACAAACCATAGCTAAAAGATCATGTCCCACTGTATAATGTTTCAAAGTTCTTTCGGCAAGTTCTACTTTCGATCCGATTCCATCAAACCCTATGCCCATATAGGTATCTTCAGGCAACCCACCAACGTTAACAGCTCTTAATCCTGTAAAATCCTCAAAAACTTCAACAATTTCACCCAATCTCCCACTTCTAGTTTTCCAAGTTTGTTTAGCGGCATCATAAAGAACTTTTGAAGCTTCCTCCTTTAACTCATTGTTTACATCATAACTTGTCAAAGTCCTGCCGCCCATGAATAGATCTGGTAGTAAAACTTTAATTCCTTTATTTTGAAATGTTAATTGTAGATATGTCAGATTATATGAAGATAGAGAAAGATCTTGTTAAAAGAATTTCTGATATCGCTAGATTGAAATTAAATGAAGATGAAACTGAAAATTTTACAAAACAAGTTTCTGATATTATCGATGCATTCAAAAGTTTAGATGAGGTGGACACTAAAAATGTTAAACCATCTTTCCATCCACAGGGAATTTCTGATGTTTATCGTGAAGATAAAGCTGAGAAGTTTGATTGGGATCCACTTTCTAATACCAAACACAAAGATGGAAAGAATTTCAAAGGACCAAAGATTATATGAATGACAAAATGTTAAGCAAATTAAAATTGATACAGAAAAAATATTCACCATTCATTACATTACCAGAAAAATTGCAGACTAATTCAAAGAAAGGAAAATTATCTGGAATTACGGTTTCAGTTAAAGATAACATTTGCACGAAAGGAATTCAAACTACTGCAGGTTCAAAAATATTAGAAGGATATATTCCACCATTCAATGCAACAGCTATTCAAAAAATTATTGATGCAGGAGGAATTATTTTAGGTAAGACTGCAATGGATGAATTTGGATTCGGTACTTTCTCAACTAATTGTGCTTATGGAATTCCAAAAAATCCATTAGATCCATCAAGAAGTGCAGGAGGATCATCAGGTGGTGCGGGTTCTATTACAGCTGCTGCAGATTTCCCACATATTGCATTAGCTGAATCAACAGGAGGAAGTATATCATGTCCTGCAGCATTCACAGGAACTGTCGGACTAACTCCAACATATGGAAGAGTTTCACGATGGGGATTAATTGATTATGCAAATAGTTTAGATAAAATTGGATGTATTAGTAAAACCGTACATGATGCCGCATTAATGTTATCAGTTATATCCGGACATGATAAATTGGATTCTACTTCATTGAATTTACCATCGGAAGATTTCACAAAATATCTTAAGAAAGATGTGAAAGGAATGAGGATTGGTGTACCAAAAGAATATTTCGAGGGACTGGATGAAAAAATTTCAAAACTTATTTGGAATGCAATTAAAAAATTGGAAGATCTTGGTGCAATATACAAAGAAGTTTCATTACCACATACAAAATACGCATTACCATCTTACTACATTATTGCAATGGCTGAATCATCAACAAATCTCGCGAAATATTCTGGATTAAGATACGGTCTTCATAAAGAATTGAATGGAAATTTTGACGAATACTTTACATCTGTAAGAACTGCAGGATTTGGTGAAGAAGCGAAAAGAAGAATTGTTCTTGGAACATTTGCACGAATGGCTGGATATAGAGATGCATATTATTTGAAGGCTTTGAAAGTAAGAACAAAGGTTATAGAGGATTTCAAGATTGCTTTTAAGAAATTCGATGTTCTTGCAGCACCAACAATGCCAGTGATAGCTCCAAGATTCGATGAAATAAAGAAGCTATCTCCGATAGAAAATTATATGATGGACGTGTTAACTGTTGCACCGAATCTTGCTGGTATACCAATGATATCTGTTCCCGTTGGGAATGTAAATAAAATGCCGATTGGATTACATTTGATGGGAGATCATTTACAAGAAGGAAAGATTCTACAAGTTTCTCAATCTTTTGCTAAATAAAAATTTCTATTCATTTATAAACCATGGAAATTGAATTAATTTGGTATAATTATGGTAGATGATAACGCAATCGAAGTAAAAGGATTGATGAAATCGTTTAAAAAACTTAACGTACTTAATGGTATTGATTTTTCTGTGAAAAAAGGAACTGTTGTAGCATTACTTGGACCTAATGGCGCGGGAAAAACTACAACTGTACGAATATTGAGCACATTACTTCTTCCTGACGGTGGTCAGGCATTGATTAATGGTTTTGATGTTGTTAAAGAATCTAATAAAGTTCGAGCTTTAATTGGACTAACAGGACAAAATGTTGCGATTGATGATTATCTGACAGCTGAAGAAAATCTTCACATGATGGGCAGATTGTATCGTATTAATCATGCAGATATAAAAAAACGTTCGCAAGAATTAATTGAATTGTTTGATTTGAAAGATGCAGCGAAACGTGTAGTGAAAACATATTCTGGAGGAATGAAAAGACGATTAGATCTTGCTGTTAGTTTACTTTCATCCCCACCAATTATTTTTCTTGATGAACCAACAACTGGTCTTGATCCACGAAGCCGTTTGTTAATGTGGGATATTATTGAACATTTAACTGAAGCAGGAACTACCATCCTTCTCACAACACAAGATATGGATGAAGCCGATCATCTTGCAGATAGAATTATTGTTATTGACAATGGAAAAGTAATTGCAGATGGTACGTCCGATGAATTGAAACTTCGTGTAGGATCCGAAAGATTGGAGATTACAATTGCTGAAGGAAGTAATTTTGAAAGTGCAAAAACTATTGTTGATGGTGAAGGTCTTCATTTTGATGAAAAAAGACGAACATTAAGTTTGGCAACCAAAGGCGGAGTACATCAACTTAAACAAGTTCTCGGTAGCTTGGAAGACGCAGGTGTTGTTGTAGAAAATGTATCATTCCATCGTCCAACACTTGATGATGTTTTTCTAACGTTTACCGGACATGCTACAAAAACAAATGAAGAATCAGAAAAAATCGAGGTGAAGAAATGAGTGAAGAGGAAGCTTTTATTACTGAAGTAAAAACAGAAAAACGATCTGGCATATTTTGGACAATCAGCGATTCATGGGTACTTGCAAAAAGAAGTATCAAACACATTACACGAAATCTTGATCAATTAATGTCAGCTGCAATGTTTCCGATAATGTTTTTCCTTTTGTTCCGTTATGTATTCGGCGGTGCAATAAATACAGGTGATGTAAGTTATGTTAATTTCCTTGTAGCTGGAATTCTTGTACAAACTCTTGCATTCGGTGCAAATTATACAACACTAAATATAGTTATTGATCTTCAACGAGGGATTGTGGATAGATTCCGTTCGATGCCAATGTCTAGTTCCACTCTATTAATCGGTCATATTACAGCAGATCTAGTGAGGAATGTAGTTTCGGGAGTAATAATTATTGCTGTCGGTCTTTTAGTTGGATTTAGACCAGCTGCAGATCCAGTTGAATGGTTGTTGGTATTTGGTCTTGCTCTCGTTTTTTCATTTGCAATATCATGGATATCTGCCATCATGGGATTGATTGTTAAAACTATAGAAGCAGCACAATGGACAGGATTCATTGTCATCTTTCCATTAACATTTGTTAGTAATGCATTCGTTCCAACTGATACAATGCCTACAGTATTGAGAGTTTTTGCCGAGAATCAACCTGTTACTCAAGTAATTGAAGCAATGAGAGCATGGTTAGTAGGCACACCGATAGGAAATACAGGATGGATGGCATTTGGTTGGTGTATTGGAATAATTATTGTTGCGATCCCTGTTGCAACATGGCTCTTTAAACGTCAGTCGGTTAGATGAAAAATACTTAAATCTTTTTTTTACGGGTAATTTATAATGCCTCAAGTGGAAGCTTATCTTCCTATTGGCGAATATTTCATATATCCGGATATTTTTCTTGATATGAATTTAGTCGATACAGAAAGAATAGCGAACGACAATTCATTGGTTGTGTTACCATCAGCGGCTGTTTTAGAGATTGCCAGAGCAACATTACCAGAACTCACAGATCGTAATATCAAAGATATTCGAGATGTAAACCCCGAATTAAAACGGGATGATATAATAAGAGATTTTAGACATTTGCATAAATTCTTATGGAAAGAACAACGATGGGTTAGACCTAAAGAAGTTCGTGCATATTTGGAACGACGATTTCCCGAACACCCGTCTATAAATTCCGATCCATCTATCTCCCGTAAAGATGTGGTTCAAATAATTCTTGCCGATTACAAAATATCTGATGGTGAAAAACCTTTTGATATAAATGGTATGAAAAAAGATCCCCGTATAGTAATATCATCGACAGCTCAAATGATAAGACAATTGGGAATGTCTAAGTATCCAAAAATAATTGGAACACAGAATAGTTTTGATGACGGAGGGATAAGAACCTTCTACTGGGAATTTGTAGAAAATAGGCCTTATCAACCAAATCTTCATTGTGAACAGAGCTATAAGGAAAAGGTGCCATATGGCGGGTCGATTCTTGGCAAAAGAATAAATTCAATTTAACAAATGATACCCATAATTAAAACATGAACATGATAAAATTTTCATTGTTATATATCATATTTTTATTTCCCGTAACATCTCTTGCACAATCACCGGTTGGTTTTGTAAATGATTTTGCAGATATAATTGATGATACTAGTGAATATTTTATCGAAAGTGCTATCTCAGAGTTGGAAGAAAATACAAGTGTTGAGATAGCTGTTGTGACTGTAACTAATTTGCCACAAGATGAAACTGTCGAGTCATATATCAACAAACTTTTTAATGAATGGGGTGTTGGTAAAAAAGGTGAAGACAATGGAATCATGATTTTACTTTCACTTGAAGAAAGAGTAATCAGAATAGAAGTTGGATATGGTTTGGAAGGAATTCTACCTGACGGAAAATTAGGAAGGATACTTGATGATAACCTTGTTGCATTGGAAGAAGAAAATTATGGCGCTGGTCTTGAAGGAATCGTTTTGGATATATCACAGATCATATACGAAGATTATAATCCTTCTATTCAATCGTCAGGAAATAATTTTCTAATCTATTTAATAGCAGGTTTGATTATTGCAGCTGTCATAGGAGGTTTTATCCTGGTTGGATTTGCGATCTACAATTATAATAGATGTCCAAAATGCAGATCATATCTTAATAGTTCGGTCGTTCATTCTGACAAGTTTTCCACAAGGACGCAATATGTTTGTCCGAAATGTGGATACAAGACAAATTATACTCGCATGAATTCGCCTCATGGATATCCAGGCGGTGGTCATCGGAGTGGCGGAACTTTTGGAGGTGGGAGTTCTGGTGGTGGTGGAGCCGGAAGAAAATTTTAAGGATAAATGTTAACATCTGGTGCGACTTCGCTTCCGGGTGTTGATGAGAAATAAAGCTTCTGTTCAAATCCAAACATTGATGCTATTATACTTCCCGGAATTCTTCTAATTGCACCGTTAAAATCTCTGACATCATTATTATAACGCATTCTTTCAACTGCGATTCTATTTTCAGTTCCCGCAAGTTCATCCATTAATTGTACAACTGTTGTATCACTTTTTAATTCTGGATAATTTTCAACAACAACCAAAAGTCGAGATATTGCGGAATCAAGTTCTGTTCCGTATTTTATTCTATCTTCCTGTGTGGAAGATGATTGCCATTGACTTCTTAATGCAGTAATGTTAGTGAGAAGATCTCTTTCAAATTGTAAATATCCTTGAACTGAAGAAACAAGATTAGGTATCAAATCCGATCTTCTTTGATATTGACTTTCAACATTTGCCCACTGTGCATCAACTTTCTGTTCTTTCGTGACAAGTCCATTGTAAGTTAATAATGACCAAAGTACTAGGATACCAATAACTACCAGAACAATAACAGGAACAGATAGGAAATTAAATTTCTTTGCCATAATAATTGATTCAGATTTGAGTTATTAAAGATTATCGGAAGAATTGATTGAAGAGTGATTTACGTTTAACTGGTCTAGGCTTAGAAGCTGATCTGGATCTAGTTCTTTTAACACGTTTCACTATTTGTGGCTTTTCAGTCGCTATTTTCCAATATATTTTTCCAGCTTTCAAAAGATTTTCTTTATTTGTAAGTTCTCTCAGTGTTTCTCCAAGCTTTGTCTTTTTGTTCATAACGGTTTCTATCTTTCTCTCCAGTCTATTTATTTCACTAATTAATTTTCTTTCTTCTGCCAAGACTTTCTCTTTGGCTTTTCTACCAACTATTGCTGAACGATGAAGCTTTGGTATTTCTTCTCGCATTCTTTTTATATCTCCGGTCATTTGCAATATTCTTCTTTTATCAAATCTCTCCCTCTCAATCATATTTCGTATTCTATCGCTCAATCTTCTGACCTTAGCTGCTGTATTTTTTTCAAGATTTTTTAAACTTGACTCATGAGTTCGTAATCTGTTTAATTCACGTAAGACTTCGTTATAAGAAGATCGATATTTATTGGTAATTTTGTTTATTTTCGAAAAAACCCTTCCTTTCTCACGAGCAAATTTTTTCTCGATTTGATTTATGAAATCAGACATTAATTAGTATTAGTTTTCTATTTAAAAATACTTTTCTATTTAAAGAATCCGCTCAAATGAGTCTGTTTTAATAAAACACTCTGTTTTTTGTATCTTGAAAATGGTAACCAAAGTTTCCCGGAAATATAATCTAGTGCAGATTTCATATCATAAAATTCCTTTGGTCTCTTACTCATTGCACTTCTTGTTGATTCTCTAACTAACCAGACCCCTAAGGGAGTGTAATTAGGATAGCTTTCTCTAAACACAAGTGCACCAGCTTGTAGTTTCATTCTTTCCAAATGTTCCAATATTCCTAATCGAGTACTGTAAAAACATCCACCGATAGTTGCATATTCTTTCTTTCCAGTATTTGGTTCCCAATCAGAGAAAATAACTTCCTCATTTCCAAGAACTCGTATGAATGCTTCAAGAAATTCATATTGCCAATAAGTCGGCATTAGTAAAATGAAAAATGTATTGTTCATTCGTGTATATTCGAAGACTTGATAATGATCGATTAATTGAAAATCTCTAACTTTTTCTAATAAATTCAATCCGAGTGTATCATCAACTGCTGTAATACTCCATCTTGTTGGTACAAGTTTTCTATTCTTCTCCATTCCAAATGCACCAACACTCAATGCTTTTTGTATGGTTGAAACAGGAACATCTTTCTGGTACATTGTAATAACAGCTTCCTTTGATTTCAAATCAGTATCATAATATGCTTTCTCAAGATGCGGTTCCATTTTTGTATTGTTTATTGTAACTTTTTTCAATGGTGCACTGGGACCAAATGGTTGGATATCTTCGTTGAAAAATATTCCTCGAGGTTTTTTCTTAAATTCAGCATCCATTTCCAAAGAATCTTTTGCAAGTGCGACTTCTTGGAATAATCTCGCAGTTTTATGTTGTGTATCGTGAATGTTTAATGTTTCTTTCCCTCGAATCAATGTAAATCGGAAATTAATAACATCTGAAACTGTTTTGTTTGTTCTAAACCAATCTTCTGGAAGATCCATTATTTGGGTATTTCCATGTTCAGGTGGAATTAATGGGCCAACAAAAACTTTCGGATATCCAAATCTCCCAACAAATATCGATGGTGGGCTAGCACCGGAAATACTCTCCCCTACCTCGATCGTTTTGAAATTGATCTTAGAATACAATCTATTGAGGTAAGCAGACTTGCCTGTAATCATAATGTAATAAAGTCAGTGAAATTAGAAATAGTTATCTGAGGTTCATTTCCTTAGATTTTAATCTTGATTACTAATTGATATTATGAAAGTCATTATGGGACTGGAAGTTCACGTCCACTTACTCACTAAAAGTAAACTCTTCTGCAGTACATCGGCAGATTACGAAAATAAAGGACCCAATGAAAATACTTGTCCAATATGTTTGGGATATCCGGGATCAAAGCCTGTATTGAATAGAAAAGTTGTTGAATCTGCATTAATGGTGGCTAAAGCATTGAACTGTAAACCATCTCCTGAAATGTTCTTCTCCAGAAAATCATATTTCTATCCAGATATGCCGAAAAATTATCAAGTAACACAATATGAAATTCCCTTGGCTGTTAATGGTTCACTTCAGATATCTGATAAAAAGATTCGAATAAGGCGAATACAAATTGAAGAAGATCCTGGAAAATTAGTTCATGTTGGAGGAAGCATAACAAACGCACAATATGTTTTGATAGATTACAATCGTGCGGGAATTCCATTAATAGAAATTGTTACTGAGCCTGATTTTGAAAATCTTGAAGAAGTTAGAACATTTCTGTCAAAACTACAATCAATATTAGAACATCTTGAAGTTTATGATCCGAACAAGGAAGCATCTTTGAGAATTGATGCAAATATTTCTGTTGAAGGCGGTGAGAGAGTTGAGATTAAGAATATAACAGGATTTGCAAGTGTCGAGAAAGCATTGAGTTATGAAATTGTTCGTCAACAAAATCTTGTAAGAATGGGAATGAAAGTTGAAAGAGAGACACGACACTTTGATGAAGTTACAAAAACTACATCCACATTAAGAAAAAAAGAAAATGAAGAAGATTATGGATATATCTACGAACCCGATCTGCCACAATTTAGTATATCCGGAAAAATGGTTGCATCTATAGAAGAACAAATGCCTGAATTACCTGACGCAAGAGTTGGAAGATTTATTAAAGAGTATAAATTACCAGAAAATCAATCACAAATTATTGTATACACTGATAAAGCATTGGCAGATTTCTTTGAAGAATGTGTGAAATTATTTAACAAACCGGATTTTGTATCGAGATGGATTGTAACTGATTTGTTAAAAGTTTTGAATTGGAATAATCTCACTATTAGAAAATCTAAAATTACGCCAAAAATATTTGCAGAATTTTTAAAATCCATGGATAAAGGAGATATTACTGAGAGATTGGGAAAGGAATTAATCAAAGAACTAGTGCCCAGCGGAAAATCTGTTCAGGAACTTGTTGAATCAAAGGGACTTTCAAAGAAAATAGATTTGGAGACTGTTATCAAGGAAGTAATCAAGGAAAATAAAAAAGCGGTTGACGATTATAAGGCTGGTAATGAGAAATCTATCCAGTTTTTAATTGGCCAAGTGCTTAGGAAAACTAAATCTGCTGGAGATCCAAATAAAATTAAGGAACTGATAAAGAAAATTATTTGATTTCTGAAATCCAGTTTCTACTGTATAGCATTTTTCACAATTGAAAGTTCTTGTCCCACAGTTAATAAACCTGAATTAAGTACAAAATGATACATATTAGGATTTCTATAATCAAATCCGAAAAGTCTCTTACATCTTTCTACATCATCTGTTTCTCGATCAGAAAGTAATTTTTTAATTACATCATGAGGTAGTTCTTTATTTCTTCCAGATGTTCTGGCAGCTCTGGTATCCAAGGATGCTTGCACAAAAACAAGTAAAGTTCCTGAATCGTCTAAATTCCACGGATATCTTGCATCACATATAACATTCCCCTTTCTAACAATGTCACTCATTTCCCGGTTAACTCTTATATTCTCTTCATCCGATGTCGATCTCATGTATTCTTCAAAACCGATGCTACCATCTGGATATTTTCTTCCCCATTCATTTCTGAACAACTGTCCTATAGAATGAACAGGCCACTTGTATTTAGATGATAATCTTTGTGCCAAAGTCGATTTTCCAGATCCAGGTAATCCGGATAAGAATATGCTCTTATACTTCATTTCATTATGTTAAGATTAAATTTATTTAAATCCACTTATTTCTAATTCATTATTGCCCCAGCAATGCCCCGGTAATTCATCGGGAAAGCTCAGTAGGTAGAGCGGCACGCTGTTAACGTGATGGTCGAGAGTTCGAGTCTCTCCTGGGGCGCCTCATTTTTCAATAATATACAAATCCACGCTAATTTCTTTCACAGGTTTTTCATGAAACTTGAATAGATGTGGAATAGGAAACTTGTACGGAAGTATTTTCTCCACCTTACCCCCTTTACTCTCCACGAGATTAGATATAAATTGTCGTGTTTTCTCGTAACCATTTTTATGTAAACTATAAATATTCTTTCCGCATTCCAATGCTTTTTCTAAAAATGTTTTGTCTGCATGTTCAGTTTGAATTCCAAATGGAGGATTTTGAATAACAGTATCGCATTTACCCGAGAATTCTTTTATATCAGACGGAACAAATTTTATCGATCCTTTTACAGGCATATTTTCAGTTAATATTATTTGCAAGTTTTCTTCTGCCGTATCAAGGACTTTACTATCCGTATCTACAGCAACAACTTCCCTCGCTCCAAGCAATAAAGCTCCAAATGCTAATCTTCCAGTTCCACATCCAAAATCAAAAACAACTTTGTCTTCAATATCTCCATTCAAATGTGCAAAATGTAGTATATCCGCTGCCAAATCACCTGGGATTGTATATTGTTCTAATGTTGGTTTTGGGTTTTCGATAGGTTTCAATTTTGATAAAATTATTTCGAGTTGTTTCTTGTTCATGTAATCGATTAATTATTTTTAGCGATAATTCCTTCTTTTCTTTAATTCTCCATAAAGGTCATTTCTACCGTAACCTGCTCCGAGGGGGATAGTATTCGAACCATAAAGGCGTTCATATGAATATGTCTGCTCACGAGAGTCTATGCCCAAAAAATGATCCAATTTATTCCTGTATTTCATAAATTACTTTCTTTCGACAATCTATTTAACTTTTATTATCGATTTTAAATTTAATGAGCGGATCTATACACTTTTCTTATAAATCAGGAGGGTTCTCGGATGACGAGAAAACAGCTGCTCTACAAGAAGAATTGGACAGAATAGGTCGAATGATTTCTAACGGTGTCGATGAAAGAGATTTGCCAAGGTTGGTGGGTAGATTATGTTTTTATGCACGTTCCCTCAAGAGATTCAAACAAGACGAGATTGCAAGAATTCTTGGAGTTAGTGCTACAGATATAGTGATGCTTGAAAATGGTTTGAAAAGATTTCCACGTCAATATGTTGATGACTATTTGCTTGTAGTAGGACATGAAGGTGCTGAAGGTTATTTTTCAAAAAGTCCGTATTCGGATACAGTAACTATTGTTCCACCTTCTGCTATTTCACAATCATATGCTGCACCAAAACAAGAAACATCGCCTACTCCCACTAAACCGACTACAATTCAAAGAGTTTTTCCCTTCGGTCGTCGGCGACATCCAAAACTAGCTGCTTGATTTCACAATTTGTTCAAAATTTAACATTGGTATTTCAAATCTATCTGTATCATCTGTTCCAACTCGTGGACACATTGTATTAACAATAAAATCTAACTTTAATCCCATTATTTTTTCTTGTGTTATCTCATCTCCCGCCAAAATATATGCTTCCTTCTTCAATTTCTTCTCCAAGTAATTCTTGATTGAATATGGCAGAACCATCTGTCCCTTCTTGAATGATACAAGGATTCCAATTCTTTTCGCATCCTTAAATGCAGATTTATTCCATGCGATTATTTTCTGTATTCGTTTCTTCTCGTATGCAATATCGGTAATTCCTTTTCTTTCAACATCAAGTGTAAGCATTGGTTTGTCTGTATTCAGAATTAATCCTATTCCATAGAATTTCGCAGCGGATACACACAAGAACGCATCAACTTTATCCTCGATTTCTTTACCAGATTTCAATCTACAACCCAGAATCTGTCCTGGATATTTCACACCTTCGACTTCGGCAACAAAAACTTTCTTACCTTTCTTCTCAAGATACTTTTTTACTTCCGGAACTTTGTCCATGTATTGAAGTGACCCAACAAGACCGATCTTTTTGTAATTATCAAGTTTACTGAATTCCTTTTCGAGAATAGTTACAGGATCTGAATCAATAAAATATTCCCAATACACAACAGGTACGTCAGACTTTACTCCAAAATCAACATGTCCGACATGTAAGATAGCATCGCATTGTAATCTTTGAGCTTCAACATCTCTTACATCACATGCTCCATAAGTTGATTCTATGCACAATATTGATGTAATTCCTTCCTTATCCAATCTTCTCGACACTTCCTGTATCTGATCATTCTTCAATCCTAATGGAAACTGAACAAATACCCTCTTTGCTTTTAGTTTCTTCAACTGTTCAATTATTTCTTGAAATCCTTTCATCTGCATCACATTAAATCTGAGTTGTTAGTTTTAAAACATTATCATTACCTTTCAGATTCCTATTAATAATTTGAGTTAGATATATCAAAAGATCCCATGAAAGTTTGTGTAATTGGTTCCGGGGGAAGAGAACATTCTCTTGGAAGAAAAATTTCTCAAAGCTCTAGAGTCGATTCACTTTATTTCGCGCCGGGAAATGGCGGAACTGCTTCACTAGGTACGAATATTCCAATTTCTGTAAATGATTCTGATGGGATTCAGGCGTTGAAGCGAGAGTTGAAGAGGCGAAAATTCACTGAAAATGACTTGATAATTGTGGGGCCAGAAAAACCTTTAGCTGCTGGTATAGTTGATGAACTACAAGGATTGAGAGTGTATGGCCCAAATAAAAGAGCTGCACAAATAGAATCGAGCAAAACATGGGCATTACAATTAATGAAAGATTATGAGATTCCAGGACTTGTACCATTTGTCCCGTTTGGATACAATACCCGTGAGAGATCATTTAGAAATGTAGTAGAATATATTCAACAATCAAATCTTTCCGAATTCGTCGTAAAGGCAGATGGACTAGCTGCAGGCAAAGGAGTGTTTATCTGTGATAGTAAAGAAGAAGCAATAGAAGCTGCTCGAAAGATGATGATTTCAAGAAAATTGGGCGATGCCGGTAGAAGAATAGTTATTCAAAGAAGATTATATGGAAGTGAATTAACACATACCGCTATAACAGATGGTAGAACTTCTAGGGAACTGGAAACTGCCAAAGATCATAAAAAACGTTTCGATGGAGATAAGGGTCCAAATACAGGAGGGATGGGTGCTTATTCACCAACCGATATACCACATGATCAAATTAATCGAATTCAAAATGGGATAGTTAGACCAACTCTAGCAGCATTGAATGCTGAAGGCATTGTTTATAAAGGAACGTTGTATGTTGGACTTATGCTAACTGCTGAAGGATGGTATGTTCTAGAATTTAATGCAAGGTTAGGAGATCCTGAAGCAAGTGTTATACTACCGAGAATGAAATCCGACATTGTATCTTATCTTGAAGCGTGTGTTAATGGAAATCTAAGGTATCTACCTGAAATTGAATGGGATTCAAGGCATGCGGTGTGTGTTGAAATTGTTCATAGAGGATATCCAGAAAGATCTGGAAGAGGTCAGGAAATAACTGGACTCCAAGAATTAGAAAAAATGAATGATGTCTATGTCGATCATTGTGGAACTTTTCAACAAAAGGGTAAAGTTTATACTAATGGTGGAAGAATTGTTAGTGTAACTGCTCTGGGATCTAATCGGAAAGAAGCGCGAAGGAGAGTGTACGAAGTTTTACCACTCATTCATTTTAACGATATGGATTACAGAACAGACATTGCTCGTACGGGACATTAATTAAACAAAAGCCATTTTTAATTAATGGGATTGAAAAATTCGTTTATACTGATATCACCTATTTTTATAATTCTCCTAAGTGGATGCACTACAGAAAATGTCGATACGAATGAACCTAATACAATAATTGAAAATAAATCAGTAATCGATACACAAGAAATAAACCAATCATTAGGTAGTATTTGTTCTGGTGAACTGGAATGTATATCATACTGCCAAATCAATCGGGAAGAATGTGAAAATTACTGCAATAGAGAACAAAATAAATTCTGTCCGATTGCACTCACTCAAGATCCTATCGACAGGATATGGGAAAAGAGATGTACAAATAATTCAAATCCTAGCTTCACTGAACCTTTCACAGAGAATGAAAAAATTCTTAGTGTTTCGCCTCTCGGAGGAGCGTCTTTCCCCAATCCAGGTTCCTCAATGCGGAGCTATATTTCAATGAAACGTGAAGAAGTTGGCGCACCTATGATCCCAGTGTACGCTCCTGTAGAGTCGTATCTCCTAATAATAGTATATGCAGATCGTCATTTTGAAGAGGGTGTGCGCGCAGAGTATCGTCTAGATTTCCAAGTCAGTTGCGAGGTCACATACTCATTTGATCATCTGGCTGAAGTTTCCGACAAAGTGAAAAAATTTGCACCCAAGACCTCTGCAGATACAACTGGATACAAGACAGCTCCTTCTGTGTTAGTGTACATTCCCATTAGTGCAGGTGAGTTAGTTGGATATACTAACAGAAATACGATAGCCAATAACTGGGATTTTCTGGTGGTAAACAAGATAATTAATAGAACATTCATCAATCCCAGCAGATGGGTAGCTGATCACTCACTATACGGTACCTGTCCTTACGACTACTATACTGAAGATTTGAAAAACTTTTATTATTCACTTCTCAACGAATTGCATCCCAGCCAACCAAAATGCGGCGATACGATAAAGGAAATACGCGGTACACTTGCAGGCGCATGGTTCCAGGGAGACGCAAATGAAAACAAAGGTTCGAGAATGTCTTTGCAAGCCAATGTTCAAGTTCTTGTAATCGACATTATAAGAGAAAATGGGGAAAGATTCAACCTTCGCGATACTTCTGGCGGGAAAATACTACCAGAGGATATAAGTGTTGGTGAAAATGTTTGTTATCACGATAATCAGAAAAATGTTTTCGCATTCTTCAAATTAATATCGGAAACAGAAATGAAGCTGGTGACCGGCAACGGTTCATGTCCATCAAGTTTTCCTTCCGGCGAAGAGACATGGATAAGATAAATACATTTCTAATTTAACTTCCCATATTAATTTACAATAATGAAGAAATTTGAAAAAGCAACTCTTGCAGCAGGATGTTTTTGGTGTGTTGAAGCTGTTTTCCAAAGACTAAAAGGAGTGGAATCAGTAATTCCCGGATATACAGGAGGTAAAACTCCAAATCCAACATATGATCAAGTATGTGGCGGAAATACAGGTCATGCTGAAGCAGCACAGATAACATTTGATCCAAAAAAATTAACTTTTGAAAAATTATTGGATACTTTCTGGAAAGCACACGATCCCACTTCATTAAACAGACAAGAAGCAGATGTCGGTGAACAATATCGATCCGCAATATTTTACCATGACGAAAAACAGAAGAAAATCGCAGAGAAATCCAAAGAAAAAGAACAAAAATTATTTGACAAACAGATTGTTACAGAAATAGTTCCATTAAAAAAATTCTACGAAGCAGAAGATTATCATAAGAATTACTATAACAGAAACAAATTAAATCCTTATTGTCTGCTTATTATTCGACCGAAATTGAAAAAGTTAAAACTCGATTAACCAAAAATATCTGCCAATAATCTAGGAATCAATAGGATGAGAATGATTACAATTATAAACAGTACCAATCTCTCCATTCTTTTCTCTCCAAACACAAGTCCGAAAATTAATCCAGCTAACATTCCAAATAGATGAGCTGGATAGGCAACTCCAGTTACCGCGAAGAGCGAGGTTAATGTCGAAATTAGGTATATCGCACCCGCAATTACGAAAGGAATCGGTAACAAAATAGGAAATGATACAAAACTATTAGGATTCAAAAATATTCCTAGACCAATTATAGCGGAGATTGCACCAGATGCACCAACAAGTATAGTCTCTTCTGAATAACCAAAGATTGGCACAAATATCGAAAGTGAAGCAATAATACCTCCTACAAAATATGCAAGTAAAAATTTCCCAGCACCTTTACTCTCAACACTTCCTCCAAGAACTAAAAGTGCAAACATGTTTGACAATAAATGAAGAAGATTGGCATGAATGAACATTGATGTTAAAAGTGTGTAATATCTGCCTTCGTTAATTGCATTAATACTCACACCAAATTCTCCGATAAAGTAATTTAAATTGGGTGCACCAACAAAAAATACGAATACATTCGCCAATATAAGTAATAAGGTTAACTTCATTGTTATCAATTATTATTATGACAACAGCTTCTAATGAAATCGTACGTAAGGGAAGAATATTATTTGAGATGGATAAAGTGACGAAGGAGATTGATTCCGAACGCAGAACTTATTTTACAGTCGAAGGGGATTCTGAAGAGCATTCAGTAATTTTTGAAAAAGAAGAGAAAGAATGGAAATGTGATTGCAAATACAATTCATTGCACCAGAAGCAATGTTCGCATGTATTTGCCTGTATGTTTAAGGAGAATTTAATCTAAATTATGCTCGTTTTCTTCTTTTTGCCAAAGCCAACACCTCCATGGGGATATTCTAATATTATTTGGCTTTCAGAACATAAATATTGAGTGGTTATTTAGAATTACGGTAGAACTCTCTGAACATCTCGTGGGAATAATGTTGCTTCTCTAACATTTTCCAAATCAAGCAACCTTGCTGTAAATCTTTCAATTCCTAATGAAAATCCACCCATTGTAGGCACTCCAAATTTGAAAACATCAGTGAACCATTTCAAAGATTCAGGATTCAAACCCTTTTCTTTTATCTGTGCCATTAATTTGTCATGTCTATTCTCTCTTTGTCCACCGGATGAGAGCTCTAGTCCTTTGAAAACAAGGTCAATGCTTCTCGCCCATTCAATTTCATTGTCAACTCTCATTACATAGAACGGTTTTATTGCAAATGGGAATCTATTCACAAAAAAGAACTCGCTTTTGTATTTTTCCTTAACATAATTTCCTAATGCTTCTTCAACATCTCTGTTAAGATCTTCACCTCGTTTGATAGGTTTGCCTAATTCTTTCAATATGTCGTATATTTTTGGAAATTGAAGTTCTGGAAATGGTGTTTTTGGTACTTTGATCTCTTTTCCAAGTAATTCCAGTTGCTCACCGCATTCTTTTTTGACTTTTTCCAGCGCATAAGCAACCATTCCCTCCTCAACTCTCATTACATCCTGTTCATCTTCGATAAATGCTATTTCTGCCGCGATGGTTCTATGTTCTGTCATGTGTCGAACAGTGTGGCTTTTCTCTGCTCTCCAGCTTGGTCCCATTTCAAATATCTTTTCCACTCCACCCGCGATCAATAATTCTCGATGAAGCTGTGGGTCCTGCCTTAAGAAAACTTGTCTATCAAAATAAACAACCGGAAATACCTCTGACCCACCTTCAGATATCCCACCAATAAGAGATGGTGTGAAAACTTTGAGGAATTTTTCACTTGATAGATATTCTTCCATTGCAGTCATTAGTTTTGATTGAATTTTGAAAATTGCCAAGTTTTCTGGAGTTCTAAGATCAACCGATCTCCAGTCCAATCTCGTATCAAGGTTAGTTTTAGTCACTTTTCTCGGATCAAGTGGAAGAATTGGTTCTGATGGATATAAAATCTCTATCTTTTCTGGAATAATTTCCAATCCTGATTTAGTCTTTGTAGTTTCTTTCACAGTTCCTTTGACAGCTATGACATCTTCGTTATGCAATTTTTCAATTTTTTTCAAGATTTCAGGAGGCGCCTTATTTTTCATCACAGTTACTTGAATAATTCCATCAAAATCTCGCAACAAAAGAAAATTTATTCCACCCATGAGTCTAACATCATGGCACCATCCCTGAACAACAACATCCTTTCCGATAGATTTCTTCAATTCTCCAGTATAATGAGTTCTTTTCATTTTATCACAAATTGTATATGAAAATCCAGGTTACAAGCCACACCAAAATGAAGGTGACCAGTGTGTTTGTTATATACCATGAAGTTTTCTTATCTCTAGCCATTTTTCTGAACACAAAGAAAGATACTGCGTATAATATTGCTGCAACTCCGACAATAATTGATACATCCAAGAAAAGTGAAACCACTCCCATGAAAATTCCGAGCGTGAAATAAATAAAGGTTAGTGTTCTTTCAGTATTCATTCCAATTCCCCTATTTTTTCATTAGTTCTTTTAAGCATAAAGTCCATCACTTTCTTCTGCCAGGATTTTTCCTGTAGTAATTCAGTTGTTACCCAAGATTTTCTTATATAATCTGGAAGTTGTTTACCATTAGTTTCTTTTATTATCTTTTCAAGAAACTGTATTGTCAGTTGATCATGTGGATACCCTACACCAAAATCAACACCGACTTGCTGTTTTAATTCTTCAATTTCCTTATCTCGTTCTACCTTTGCTACAATTGATGCTGCGGATACAGCTGTATTTGATTCATCCATGTAATTTTCAACTATCAGTTCAATACCTTTGTTCTTAACAAATTTCTCAATTAAACTTTTAAATCGTGGTGGATTATGGGTTAGAGAATCGACATAAACTTTCCCACTGCTTTTGAAGTCAATTATCTCTGCCATTTTCATAGCTTCAATTCTATCAAGATTAATTCCCATTTTTCTATAACTGTCTATTTTGCATGGTCCGACTTTGAGAACAAAAATATCTTTCGCAACCTTTTCAATTTCTCGGTAAAGCTCCACTCTTTTTGCAGGTGGAACCTCCTTAGAATCTTTTACACCTAAAACTTTGAGCTTTTTTGCAGATTTTTCCTCTAACGTTACTCCTGCAACTACCATAGGACCGATTACGGCACCCCGCCCGGCTTCATCGATACCGGTGAACAATTCCATAAACCTGTTTATATTTTCAATTTTATTAAGTTGTTCTAATGTTGATAGAAGAAATCGAAAATCAGTTAAGAAAAGGCAAGAACATCGAAGATGTACTTGAAAAATATGATTGGAAAAAGTTTGAAAGTGTGATTGCAGAAATTTTTCAAGAAAATGGTTTTCATACACGACAAAATTTCAGATTCAAAACCAAGAGACGGTATGAAATTGATGTCATTGCCGTCAAAAATAACAAAATATTTTGCATCGACTGTAAATGGTGGGGAAGAGGTAGATATAAGAAAACTGGGTTTAGACAAGCAATTATTTCACAAGAAGGAAGGGTTAAAGAACTACAGAAATTTCTTCGAAAGAATCCCATAGCTTGTAATTTATTGAAAATTATGCCCTGCTATATGATGCATCCGCTTCTAGTCACATTACATGAAGAAGATATAATAAAAGAAAGAGACACGTTTCTAGTGCCCGCATGGAAACTTAATAATTTTGTTGTAGATATGCACAACTATTTCTAGAATTCTTTCGGATATATGAATTCAGGAAATTCCTTTTTAAAAATGCGAGCATAACTACCTGTAATGTAGAGATTAATGGAAGAAAATTTTGAACCTCGGGGATTTATATCAGTTTCAGGTATTTTTATGCGAAATCCACCTGGATACGACTCAAACTCTCTGATTTTTCTATTAGTTGCATATTTTTGCAGAATCTTATAAGCCCTCACATGTCCGAAACTGCACATATCTTTCCAATATTCGGGAAAAAGCGATCGCGAGATTTCATCTACATCCGTTCCGGTCACTTCTGCCAAATGCTTGAAAAACAATTCTGTGTTCACGGCAACTTCTAAAAAATGATGATTGTAACAATTAAAACATATGAAGAATACCTCCTAAGACAAAATTCTGCATTTGTAATGCATATATGGAATTAGATTATTTTATCCAAGATGGACTTTTAAAATGAATACCATCATGTTTTAAAGTCTACAGTCTAATAGGAATTGATAAAAATGGCTATTGTGGAAGTTCCGGAACCAACTAGTGAATGGAGGGTTATATTTGCCGACGGTTATTTTGACAACACCCGATTATCCGATTCGAGAAGAACATTGATAGAAAGAGAATATCCATTAAGAGAAAGTGAACGTATGGAAACTCTTGTGCTTGCAGCAGAAATATTGCTTCTTCCTCGCTTAGTTAAGAATGATGGTTATTTCGATGCTTTTTTGATCAGACCAAATGAAAGAAAACATTCTCTTAAAATTAGTCAAGGAATAATAGATGCATTTGATACGGCTCAACCAAAAGATGATTATGTTATGCTGTGTCTTGTTGAAGAGAAACCAATTCAAACGACTAGATCCTATAAACCATATTTAGAGTCTATTGGCTTGCATCTACGAGATGCAAAATCATATGCTAGCTATAGAGATTTCCGGGAAGCTTGTAGAAAACTGGGTGAAAAAATCATAGTGCCATATGTAGCACCGTGTATAATTGCTGAAAGAATCATGCAAAAAGAAGGTTTCGATGTTATATTACCATAATAATTTTTCCCAAAAATGTAATTACATTTGATTATTTAACCTTTGCGAAAGGGATATAAAAGACTTTAAATACTTATCGGTTAATAATATATCTAATGCCTAAAGATTTTAAGATTCGTGTTGAAAATATCGTTGCTTCTGCGACATTGAACGTAATAATTCCTTTGGAAAAAATCGTTTCAAAATTAGAAGGAATGGAATACGAACCAGAGCAGTTTCCAGGTTTAGTATACAGAATGGAAAAACCAAAGGCTGCTGCATTAATTTTCGGTTCTGGTAAAATTGTCTGTACAGGCGCACGAAGTGTTTCTGATGTTAAAGAAGTTTTCAAAAAAGTAATAACTATTGTTCAATCAGTTCGTGTAAAGGTTCCGAAAAATTACAAGACACAAATAGAAAATATTGTTGCAAGTGCCAAGTTGGATGCAAAATTAAATCTTGATGGAATTGCTTTTGAGCTTGAAAATTCCGAATACGAACCAGAACAGTTTCCAGGTTTGGTATATAGAATGACTGAGCCTAAAGTAGCATTCTTGTTATTTGGTTCAGGTAAGGTTGTATGCACTGGTGGAAGAAGTGTAAATGATGTCAAGATCGCTGTAGAAAAATTAAATATTCGACTACGAAGACTAAAAGGCGCAATGACAAAAGAGTAATTGCCCAACTCAAAATTAATTCTGAAACATTTCAAAATTGAGAAACAGATTTATATCTACAAGAATATTGCTATTCATGGATAACGATCTTCTAGATAAGTTTGTAGATTTTTTGAATGAATTTTATAGAGACGAATTAGTCCATGCCGTCAATGAAGGTAACAAGTCAATGAGTATTGATTTCACGCTTTTGGAAAAATTTGATGTAGGAATTGCAGATTATCTTCTGGAAAAACCGGTTGAAACATTAGAAATAATAGAAAAGGCTGTAAAACAAATCGATGTGGGTCAACTTGATCCGAATTTTCGAATTAGATTCCATACTTTACCAGAACATAGAAATATCAGAATAAGAAATGTTCGTGCAGAGCACATAGGAAAATTTATTGTAATTGACGGATTTGTTAAACGTGCTAGCGAAGTCCGACCAGAAGTACATGAAGCTGTGTTCCAATGTCTTGATTGTGGAAGTAACATAACAATAATTCAAACAGAAAGATTGATGAAAGCACCTATTGAATGTGAAAATCCTGCATGTAGAAACAGAAAAACCTTCAAGCTTGTGGATCAAAAATTATATGATGCACGATGGGTTGTTGTGGAAGAACCGTTTGAAATCACTTCAGGTGAACGACCATCCGATCTCAGAATATATCTTAAAGAGGATCTTACAACTCCAAAACTCCAAAATAAAACAGAACCTGGAAACAGAATTAAAATTTCAGGTATTCTGAAAGAATTACCGAGAAGAGTCAAAGGTACAGCATCACGACAAATGGAAATTTATTTAGAAGCAAATCATGTTGAATCTGTTGAAACAGAATGGGAAGAATTGGAAATAACTCCTGAAGATGAACAACGAATTTTAGATTTGGCAAGAGATCCAGAAGTTTACACCAAGTTGATGAATTCTATTGCACCGGGTTTGTACGGATTGGAAGAAATTAAGGAAGCTATCGTTCTACAACTTTTTAGTGGAGAAACTCATGTTCAGAAAGATAGATCACGTGTAAGAGGTGACATGCACATTTTGTTGGTTGGTGACCCCGCAACAAGTAAGTCATCATTAATGAAAGTTGTGTCAAGTTTAATTCCACGAGGGAGATATGTAAGCGGGAAGGGTGTAACTGGCGCTGGGTTGACTGCAACTGTTGTAAAGGATGAAGAATTTCTCGGTGGGTGGGTGTTGGAAGCAGGCGCATTGGTTATGACGAATCGATCTTTATGTGCGATCGACGAATTCGAGAAGATCGAAAAAACAGATCAAGTCGCACTGCACGAAATGATGGAGCAACAAACAATATCCATTGCGAAAGCAAACATAGTTGCAACATTGCCAGCAATGACTTCTATTCTTGCAGGAGGTAATCCAAAGCTGGGAAGATTCGATCCATATCTTCCAATCAAAGAACAAATTGATATACCAGAAACTATTCTATCCCGTTTTGATTTAAAATTTGCATTGAGAGATGTTCCTAATGTTGAAACTGATACAAAAATAGCTGAACATATTTTACAATCACGACATTTTGGTGTGGAACAGGCAGCACCAGTTGTTGATAATGACATGTTTAAAAAATATGTTGCATATGCACGCAAGAATTGTCATCCTAGATTATCACGTGAAGCTGCAGATGAACTTAAAAATTTTTACTTGAGTTTGAGAGAACGTTCAGGAGAAGATTCTCCAATATCAATTACACCTAGACAATATGAAGCTCTGATAAGAATGGCAGAATCTTCTGCAAAAATTCGATTGAGTGAAGATGTTACACCTGAAGATGCTTTACGTGGAATAAATTTAATGAAAGCATCTCTTAGGCAATTTGGTCTTGATATTGAAACTGGTAAAATTGATATAGATAGAGCAGAGGGTGCAACAGCAACAGCTGCACAGAGAAGTAGAATAAGAATTGTTTTGGACGTTATTGATCAACTTGAGAAAACTTTTGGTAAAGACATACCATCTGATGAGTTGGTTAGAACTGCACGATTGCAAGGTGTTGACAATCCAGATGATATCCTTAAGAAAATGCAACAGGAAGGGATGTTGTTTAGCAGTAAAGTTGGATTTTTGAGTAAGGTGTAAATATGCCTGAAAGATTGAGTGCAAAAAAAATTCGTATATGGGATTTGTTAAATGGAAAGTATTTTTATGGAAGCAAGGAAGAAATGAAACCAAGTTATGTTATAACGCCTTTAGGTGTGAAGGTTTCACGTTTGAATGTTGTTGGAACAGTTATTGATAAATTTGTGGCTGAAGATGGGACTTTTTCTTCTATTACAATCGATGATGGAACAGAGGCTGTTCGTATAAAATCATTTGAAGGAACACCATTTGATGTTTTAGAGTTGGGAGATATGATCAGAGTTATTGGGAGGATAAAAGAATATGGCGGGGAATTGTATATCACACATGAATTGATTGATAAGATTAAAGATGTTAATTTTGAATTATTGTCTAAGATGGAAATTTTGACTAGTCTTGTTAAACAGAAGAAAATCATCGATGATATAAGAAATATATCAAATCAACTTGAAGAAACTGAATTGCAAAATTATGCACGGGATACTCACAATATAGATGAAGAAACATTGTCAGTTATTTTGGAATCTAAGAAAAAAGAAGTTGATTACAAACCTATTGTGTTAAATCTTATTGAGAAATTAGATGAAGGAAAGGGTGTGCAGATAAGAAAATTGTTTGAAGTTTTAGATTTACCTGAGAATGTGGTTGAAAAGACGTTGAATCAATTGATAAATGAAGGAAGCTTGTATGAACCGCAAATAGGATTTTTGCGAAAAGTTTAACTAATTTAAGAAATTTAAAAGGATAACATACCAACTGATAACATGGACAACTACGAAAAACTTCTTCAAACAGCATTAGATAAGATGCCTAAGAAACTTCATGAGAAAGATAGATTTCAAGTTCCAGGAGTTGATACAGAGATACAAGGAAACAAAACTCTGATTAAGAATTTTTCTGATATAGCAACAACATTAAGAAGAGACCCTGCTCATGTTTCGAGATATTTATTCAAGGAACTCGCCACACCAGGAAATATGCAAGGTTCTACATTAATTCTTCAAAGAAAATTAACTTCTGATTTCATTCAGGGGAAAATCGATAGTTATATCAAAGAATTTGTATTATGTAAGGTCTGCGGCGAACCAGATACAAAATTCGTAAAAGAAGGTAGAATAACAATTATTCAATGTGATGCATGTGGTGCAAGATCCCCATACAGGACGATATGAGATGTTTTGGAGTAAAATTTTCACGACAAGGACAGAAATAATAGTTGCTCTTTGTGACGAAGATATGCTTGAGAAGGTCATAGAGTTTAAAAAAACTGGAGCAAAAATCAAAGTAAGTAAATATTTCTATGGTGAACATTTTATTGACGATAAAATTGCGGTAAAACTTTTGAGTAGAGCAACGATAGGAAATGTAATAGGAAAAAATAGTGTTAAACTTGCAAAAAAACACGGTTTTATATCAAAAGAAAACATCATAAATATTGATGGTATTCCTCATGCACAATTTGTCAAACTATCTGAAAAACGCTAGGAAAGGTCAATTCTTTGTTTTGACAGCTCTTGCAATCGTAACTATTCTATTTTTCATAAGCAGATGGGTTGAACCGACACAAATTGACACATCTTCAATAGTTCTTTCCGGTGAATTCTATACATTCGATAACCTCCGTGAAAAAACGGCCAACGTGATTAAAAACAGTCAAAATTGCGATGATTTGAATTACAATCTTCAGGAGTATGATAGATTTGTTGATGATATTGCGCTAGAGAGAAATTATAGAATAACTTTCAATTATACAATCCCATCATGTTCTGATCTAGGTGGTGCAATGGTAGGTTTTACATTAAGAATTCAAACAGCAGAAGTTGATGCACGAGATGATTTTCAAATAACTTGGCCCTAAATTCTTTTCTGATATACAAAGAATACTATCGATGCGAGAATGATTATCTGAATTAATCCGAATAATCCAAATTCCGGTAAACTAAATTTTGCACTTCTCATTGGAATGGTGACAACTTCGGACATTGAAGAGTCGGCGGTTGATGCTACTGTGACAGATATTATGTTATCACCATCAATCAACGGTCTCAGTAAAGTTGATGCAAAAGTATTTCCGTTCGATGGTACAGTTTCGGTAGTAATTGTAGGATTTGATATGTCAACTGTATTTGGAAGATTTGATGTGAATGTAACTGTATACTGATCTGAAGTTGATCCTACGTTAGTTATTTGTACTCTAAGTTCAGTTGCTTCACCAACAGTTGCAGTAATGGCATCCACTGTACTGATTGTAAAATCAAATTCTGCTGCTGTTGAACAACAAAGTTTTGTTGAATATGCTGCACAATTTCCTATATGCGCATTTGTATCGGCAGAAATGGATGCGAGACAAGTATATCCGGATCCTAGATTTGCACAATTTGTTGAATAACTACAAACTATATTGGATGGTACGGGTGCAGCAAGACAGGCAGTTTGTGAATATCCGCTAAAAGTATTTTTTTGTACATGTGCATTTGTCGCTGCGGATAATTTTAAAAGAATTACACTTCGAGGAGTTCCGCATGATGCACTTAGACCTGGTACACCTGTACAACACACTTGAAAAGTATTGTAAGGAGCATTTGTTTCACTTGGTAATGCAGCATGCCCGTTTGTTGCTGATGAAATTTTAAATGGTACCGTATCGCTTGCTGGACATGATGCTTGGATGTTACATGTTAAATCCCCCAATGCATTTGGAAAGAAGATGAAAGAGGCTGATAGGAATATAATGTAAAATAAAGCATTCCTGCCTATAGTACCCATGTATTTATTTTGAGAAACAAACAAATTATAACTATGCATTGGGTAAAATCGCGCATGTTTAAATTTTATGTAATTTCCGCGGCTGTTATTGGAGTTGTGTTATTTATTAGTTCTTCGATTGCAGTTGTTCCAAATCCCGGACATGCTTATACGGATATAGATTTTTCCAATAATTTTGCATTTACAGCAGGAGGCGATCTAGGAATAGGAACTACAACACCTATTCATGATCTACAAGTTTCTTCTCCAGCGCCAACAACGGCGAGTTATGTTTCTATTGGAAATAGTGATCGAACATCTTTTCTGGGAGTTTATTCTGGTCAGTCTGGTGATAGAAACCCTTCAATTATATGGTCTTCAGGTGCGAATTTGAAATTGGGAACAGCGAATGGTGATGGTACTTTTAGTTCATTTACAGAAAGAGTTCGAATTGATTCCATGGGCAGAGTTGGTATCGGCACCAATAATCCACAAAGAGATCTTCACATTAATAATGTGATGAGACTTCAACCAAGAGCAACTGCACCAGCTGCAGCATCTTCCGGGGATTTGTATGTAGATTCTACTCCAACTCCTGATGAACTTTGCTTTTACGACGGTTCAGCATGGCAAGGAATATCTTCAGGAACAGATTCAAATTGTATTTAGTTTATCTTTTCCTTCGTGATCTTTTTCCAGATTTTCTAACTTCATTTTTCAAAAGTATAAAGTATGCAATCCCCGCCAGAACAATTATTTGCACAAGTCCAATAAATCCAAATTCTGGTAATGCAAAATTACCGCTGCCAAGTTCAATATCAAATGTTTTTGAAACAGAAGGTGCAGTATTAGATGTTACAGTCACTGTTACGATGTTTGAACTACTTGACAATGGTCTTACACCAAATGATACTGGAATTGTTTGTGTTGATAATGTGCTTTCTGTACGTTGACTTGGAGTTGTAATTTCTACAGCAGCCAAATTGCTTGTGACAGTTACAGTATAACTATCTTGGATTAATCCTGTGTTTGTTAAATCTATTTTCGTTTCAACTAATTCTCCTTGTCCTGCTGATATTCTATCGCTTCCACTGATTTCAAAATCTATAGGAACGAAAGTAAATGTAACTGGTGTATCCAATGAAGTATCTGCAGGATCATAGAATAAACAATTTATTTCGTTTGGTGATCCAAAATTGTATGTAGGATCAGTTACATCACAATCCCCTTCTTTCAAAATAGCTGGCCCTTGAGATGCATCATAAGGCATACACCCTATACCTGCTGGACTACAGTCAGTTGATGCAGGATCACAATTCAATCCGCATTTTACATTCATATCGCGCGTTGCAAAATTGTCTGGATAAAATGCTTTCCATTGGGAATTGAACAATTCAACAGTGCCGGAATAATCAAAGAATGATATGTGAGGAGGTTGTCGAGCATTCGGATCTGGAGTGACAGTGAATGAAGGATCAACTGTGGTTCCGTCAGCAGATTTTATGATAAATGCAAGAGTGCATGAATCACCTAATCTATCCACTCTAACTCTAAATGCATCAGCTGTAAGTCCTGTTCTTGCTGCGGATACAAATGCATCTGCAAGATTTCTAGTTCCGCTTGACTGAGATGAACTTAATTTTGATAAAGGTGTGGCGCCATCATATACACCTGTTTCAACATTGCATGTTCCACTAGTTATCATGTTTGTCAGAGTGTATGTTTCTGGATTAGGACACTGTACAGAAGACGATGCTGTAATATCTACTATCCAGGTTTGAGAACTGGCCATAATTACACTAGATTTTCCTGCATCTAATGGAGGTGTTGATGATATTGATATATCAGTTTTACATAAAACTGGAACAGGAAGTGATTGTGAAGATGATCCACCAGGACCACTACAAGTTAATGTATAAACTACAGGCGTCAGTGAATTCGGATTCGGAGTTACACTTTCAGATCCGCTAATTGATTTAGATCCACTCCATGCACCAGATGCTGTACAGCTTGTTGCATCATATGTAAACCATGAAAGTGTTGTAGACTCACCAGATTTTACAGATGGTGGATTTGCAGTGAGTGAAATAGTTGGAGGTGGAATTACAACCAAAGGATTCGTTGTACATAATGTTTGACTATCGCTGCTCGGAACTGTACATGTTCCATCTGATGAGCTTACTCGAGATTTGAATGTGTATGAAGTGCTGGGAGTTAATCCTGTATACGTTCTCGAAGTTGTTGCTGTTGTGAATCCTGCATCACAATTTGATCCTGCATCATCACATCTTATTGCAGTATATTCTGTTGCACCTGAAACTGGACTCCATGAAAATGTTATTTCATTTGATGTTGCTGAACATGAGAGATCGGATGGTATTGAACATGTTAATATTGGTGGTGGAGGTTCTGTTGTACATGGTGGCTGTGTTTCATCTTGAACAACGATATTAGTAATTCCTGTAGATCCTGGATTATTTGAAGTATCAAAACATTCTACTTCTGTAGTGTGGGATCCAGTTGTAGTGAATACATGATTTCTTCCCGCGCATGTACCGGCCATGCATGAAAATATACTCATAGGAGAACTTACTCCATTGTCTTTGAAAACACAATTGTTCAATGCAACATTATCGGAAGCTGTGGCTTGTATGTATGTACCGAGATTTCTACAAGGAGTCGTGTATTGTAAATTAGAAACTGTTGGTGGTGTAGTGTCAACTGGAGTTGTTGATGTAAATGTAACAGTTTCACTATCGGAAGTACAACCTGTTGCACTTGCAAATACTACAGTACTTGGTCCACCAAAACCTGAAGAGGATCTTATATCAACAGAACAACTGCCAAATGAAGACCCACCTGAAATTGTTGTACATGATGATGGAGTAAATGTTCCTGGAGCTGAACTATCTTGTTTATTAAAATTAACAGAGAGACCATTTATTGGATTATCATTATTATCAACTGCTGATGCAGTTAATGTGATTGGTGTACCATCTGCAGGAGCCGTGGAAGGATTTGCTGCAAGTGTTATTGTACACGATGATGGTGCAACACATCCTGCAATTGGATTACATGTTTGACCTGCAGTAGGTGTACATGAATTACATACACCAACAGCTTCATTACAAGATTCACCAGACTCTTGCGAAGAAGAACCATAATAACATTTTCCATCCCCGGCATTTAATCCAGATGGAGGACATATCATAGTACCTGTTGGGAAAGGACCAGGTGTTGTTCTATAAACCCATGCTGCATCTGCAGTAAGAGGATCGTTATCAACATCTCTACAAACACATGGTGATAGCGCACCTGATCCACACTGTCTTTCATTACAATATTCTCCTGGTCCACATTGCGTCCAAGCAACTGCAGCATAAACAGATTGACTGGAAAGATAGAATAAAATTAAAGCAAATATCCAATATGCCCTCATACAATAGATTTGTTTTAGGAATAGTATAAAGATTCACTTTCTTCGAGTGGGTTTTCGACCTAATTTAATATCTTTGAAAATTACATACGCCCATGCAATAGCACCGACCGCAAATAATAATGCAATCCCATCAAATGACGGAGAAGATTCAACTGGTACCCATTTGTCATTTGGTCCAGCACTAACAATCTGTACTAGAAATAAAATAATTATACCAGAAATCCATGTAATCCTCATAATTTACCATTCATTCCAGATAGTATAAACTTTATACCTGAACAAAATAAATTGTAATTAATGGCCAGCTCTTTAAAACAAACTATCGAGAAGCAATTGAAAAATAATGTTCCGCTTTCTGAAATTAGACAAAATCTGAGAGAAAAAGGATATGAGATTGACCAAATAAACAAAGCTATCCATGATGCAATAATTGATGTTGATAAAAAGTTACCGAATATTAAAATGCAGAGCGTAATTCTTGTTACTGGAGTCGTTGTAGCTATTACAGTTGGAATATATTTCTTCAAATCGAATGCAGAAAATGCTATTGAATTGTGCCGACAATATACTGAAATCTCGGGAGAGATAAGTTGTCAAAGAGCTATTCAATTTACGACAGGAAAATATGGTGGAACTGTTGATGAAATTGTAAAGGTTAGCAATTATAGAAAATTGGGAAGCAATGAATCAGGTAAAGATGCATGGCGAATTGAGTTGAGTTTTAACAGTCCTGTGGAAAATAATGGTAAGTCATATAATAATGCGAGAGTTTTTATTGATAGACAGAATGGTGATGAGCTTTCTGTGACATATCGGGCTGAGTGACGATTATGAATAAAAATATAAAATTTATATTTGACTATAAATGGATTGTACTAGTTTCGGTATTGTTAATTTTAATAACTCCTGTTTATGCGACACACAAAGCAGAATGTGGTTCATGTACCACCTGTGGTGGACTTCCGGGAGAATCGTGTTCTGATGGAGTGGATGAATGGTGTGAAAACCCTGGAGCAATATGTTCTTACACATACCCGTATCCAACTCCTTATGCCAGTCCATATGGAACACCTTATGGAACTCCGTACGGTACTCCTTATGGTACCCCCTACCCAACACCACCATATGAAAGTCCGTATAATTACCCTACTCCTTATAGTTATCCAACACCATCATCAGATACAGACCCACCTGATACATCGATAACCAGTGGTCCTTCAGGTACTGTAACCGCGACAGCTGCAACATTCGAATTTACAAGTACCGAATCTGGTAGTACATTTGAATGTAAACTTGATTCTGGTTCATATTCATTGTGTACATCTCCAAAATCTTATTCATCACTTTCCGTGGGAGAACATACATTTTCTGTTAGAGCAACAGATTCTTCTAATAACATAGATGCTTCTCCTGCATCACGAACATGGACTATATCTTCTACATGTGGAGAATCACTTACTTTCACAACGACTGCGAATGAAATTAATCCAGGTTCAGCTATGCTTCTAAAATCATCTGCAAGTTGTTCCAGTGGCCGCCAAGTTTATTATGGTGAAACTGCGGATCCACAATATGCTGAATCTAATAGAGGACCTGATAATTGTCCTGGAACTGATATTAGTGGATGTTTATTAGATTTAGGATTTTGTCAGATAGCATATGCACCCAACGTCAAAGGACAATTTTATTATTATTCATGTTTGAATCGAGATGGTTTAGATTCTCCAAATAAAGCAGATGACCCCTATGCTGGATATATTCCTATATGTGTGACTGATCATTTCCTGATACAACCCTCGCGATCATATCCAACTGATAACACGTTAAGATTAGGGAATGGATGTACAGTCACCGTTAATTCACTTGGGAATGACAATAATGATGGCGGTGCAAGATACAGAGATCTTAATCCATCTTCTTCAGGATTTATCAATGTGGAGTTTGACGACAATTCACAATGTAGCGGGTCAGATAATGATTTGAGATTTAAAAATAACTGGATAACAACAGGATCAAGTTCATTTAGTATAACATCATCTTTTGTGAGTAAGAGTGCGGCACATTCCTTATCATATGGATATCAATTACAAAGTCAAGGAACGTGTAAAATCTTAGAACTAGTACCATCATGTGGAACTCTTTGTCCTACTGTTAGTGGTTCAACTGCTAGTGCACTTATTCCTGACACATCATCTGGAGCGACACATATTTTCAAAATAGGTGAATGTTTGACTAATTCGGAATGTGTTTCACTCAAAGGTGCAGGATGGTCATGCAATACAGTTACAAATATGTGTACCAATGCAGCTGTTCTTTCGATTTCGGTAACTGCAACCCCCAACACAGGTAAGCCATTATTCCATTCAAACATTCTTGTGGAAGTGAACACTCCAGGAAGTGGTGATATCAATTATGAATTTGATTGTGCAGGAGATGGAAATTATGAAATTGGAGTAACTAGCCCTCTAAATTCATACACAGCAAGTTGTGCATATTCAACTGAAGGTCAATATACAGTTAAGGTCAGGGCTACTCGAGGTACGGCTGTCGGTACTGATATGGCTACTATTACTGCGCGGGAATGTACAATGAATGATATAACCTATGGTGATTCAGAATCGGCTAATGATAGAAGTAGTCAATGTCCTATAGAGAAACCACGATGTGATAGTTTTGATGTAAATCCATTAAATCCTACTTATAAATGTGTTGTTCCACAAGCTTGTCAAACAACTTCACAATGTCCTACAAACCAATGCTGCACTTATGAAGTTGATGCGTCAATAATTGGTCAATGTAAGAATAAGGGGACAGTTTGGAACAACCGCTATTTGTGTAACTAGAATTCTTCTCCAATTTTTTCGCTATTTTCATATCCTCTTCTATAAAGTGACTTAATACCTGGAGCTACCGCGTCGAATGTATCAATATGTGTCCCCAATGCAGTTTGAAACGCGTCTTGTATGTCATTTCTAGTTAGAGGATGACGTTTATTTTGGAGTATTGATAACGCAGTTCGATTTTGTTCTTCTGTCATACCATATTCACCAGCCAAACTTCCAAAAACATGGGAGCCTATAGTGTGTCCTGGGTGAGCGTCTTTAAACTCGTTCCAGTAACTTGGATCATTTCTCATTTTTTCTAATCTTTGTAACATACCATTTTCTAAGAATGTATTGATTTCACCGCTTGCATACATGGCTAATCCTTCATCGAACCAACTGTGATAAGTGAGAAACGATGTATGATTGATGGCATGTGCTAATTCATGTTTTAATCCTCTATCCTCCGGATCCTCTGTAAAATCAAGAAAACCTGTATTGGCTGTATTCGCTTCATTTCCATTATATCTAAAAGTTGCACCCCATCCCTTTTCTCCAACTCCTATAGCTAGTTCTGCATCCTCTTCTGATATACCATATACTCTAAGAACATGTTCATAATCGGCTTTTGCTATTTTGGAAAAACTGTCTAATTGTGCAGGAGAGCATCTGGAGCACTGTAATTTAAAAGGTTCTATAGGTGCCTGGACAACAGGTTGAACTACAGTTGGAATAGTTTCTGGTGTAACTTGAATAATATTATTAGGTGCAATAGTTGGCTGTGATACTATTACAGGCGTCGGTACAGTTCTTTCCACATTAGATGGTGGTCTGTTTCCCGCATTATCACGTACATTATTGACTAAAATTGCTGCGCCTAAAGCAGCCCCACCTACGGCTGCTGTAGCTACTACATACTTTAAGATTTTGCCAACATTATATCCTCCATAACCTCCTGGTTTTCTTGCAGTTGTAATAGTTTCCTGCTGCGTTGCAAATCCAGGGGCGTAAGGAGCAAAAAGACCTCCTACAATTCTTTTTAATCTATCTCGATTGCTCATGCAACCCCTCTATTATAAACTTTTTCATAGTACATAGAAAATTCTAATAATAACCTATTTATTAACAAATTGCCATAATCTATTTTGGAATCTTTCATGGGTATCTCCGGTTGATCGGTTCTTATTCTACTCTTGTCTAGGCTACCATATAAGCTTTTCGGTTGTGTTGTCACTAGATGGTTAATAATATTACAAAAATTTTGATGCTTTAACATGCAAGGTAACTGGTCACATTTTATTATCATACAATCAGATAAGAAGTATGTGGAAGAAAAATATAACCTAATATTCGATGAAGTATGGAAAGAGCAATGGAAAAGGTTGGATAGTGGAACTAAAGAAAGAATACTGAAAATATTCTCAAGATTGGAAGTAGATCCCTACCATGTAGGAAATCCTCTGCACTATGCGGGAGGAAGGCTTAGAGAAGCCAGAGTTGGAAATTATAGATTGTATTTCACTATTGTCGAGAAGAGCGTAGAAATTTTAAAGCTTGTTATAATCTTAGAGTTAGGTCATAAAGATGAGCAGATCAAATTAATTCGTCGACTTGCTAGTCAACTGGCTTCTAAAATAACTTTTATTGTAGGTAAACTGAAATTAAGAAAATCAGATTCCTAAATCCCTTTTCAAGATGAATTTACCTTTGGATATCCGCTCGAGAGACTTTCTTAAATCCTTGATTAGTTTAGCATTTTTCAATTCTTTTAATTCCTGTTTAAGTAACCTGTTTTCAATTTCAAGTTTTTTAACATTTCGATCACGCATAGCACCACTACAATATAATTTGTTTGATTGTTTATAAATTTCTATTATTACAAGCCTTTCGGTGGTATATCACAAGATGATAATTAATATTGATTCTAAATTTTTATTCCTGCTATCATAGTTTAAAGTCTGTGGATACTTCTCATATCATGCGGTTCAATAAAAGTTCTCTTACGTTCGTTGAATATAGCAATCGGTTCAGAGCCTATAATCTCTATGTTATTATCGGATAAATACACACCCGATCTTTCGGGTATTGCGATTATTTTTATTTTCAACTTTTTACATAGCTGTCCAAGATTTTCTTCTCCATCATAGTGACAATATACTGAAAATCCATGAAGCAAATTTAATCCGGTTGCTGAGATTTTGTCAAGAGCTTGTGATTCCGGAGCGGTCAATATAGTTTCACCAAGTATTATTGCACCTGCACTACCCCCGTAAATGGGAACTCCCATCGAAACTAATTTTGTCAAATATGAATCAAATCCAGAATTTCTAATTTCTCTTAGAAGTCTTGTAGTGTTTCCACCACCAATATATATTCCTGAAGGGTCTCGATAATTCCTTATACATCTTCTTAGATCTATTTCCATCTGTACTTTTGGTATATTGAATTGTCTAAAAGTGTCAACGAACCATCTTAATGCACTATCGTATTTATTTTCTTCCATAGCATTGGGAATATATAGTAAGGGTTTTTTCGGATCTAATTCTGTAGAAAATCTGTGATCCAAATAAAATGAATCTTTGGCATCTCCACCACCGGCTAAGAATATTTTTTTCATAAAGAATCTCTGTGATGTATATTTAAAATATTTTTGAGAATTCGTGAATCATCTTTCACAATATCCTCTAGACCTATTTCTGCCATTCTTTCCATTTTGTTATTTCTACCAATTATTTGGTTAATATAAATATTTTTTTGTCTTTCAATTTCAGCTTTTATTAAGCCAAGAGTTGTATTAGAGTCTATCTGAAGATGTGCAACTCTAGACCACTGAGAATAATAAAATAAAACAAGTTCACCTAATGGCAACATTTCAAATGGTCTTGTTACTCGTTTTGCAAGCATTCTAAATTTAGAACCGTGATTATTTGGACCCGGTTTAACGTTAGAACCTCCCATCAATGTTAATGTTCTTATTGAATCTATGTAAGGAACATTATCGGATAATGAATATTCTAATGGACCGATTACATTGAAGTAACAAGGTGATTTATTAATGGCCCATGATAGCCTTTCTAGACCAACGCTGATATCACTCATGGTACCATTTGTTCTAGGTATATTGAAAAAATAGTTGGCAATACCTATTTCTAATCCTTGGAAGTTCATTTTTAGTGATTGCGAGGGTACGTTTATTGTACCCCAATTATTATTGTATGATTTATCCTGAAAAGTCATATTCCCTACATACAATCCCATACTTGATATAGTATCTAACCATTTATCGAGAGTGTCTAAATGTTCTTTTATAGACGCATTCCATTGCTCTGTGCCTATATTAACAAAAGAAGTTGATACACCATCGATCTTTCCTATAGATGGAAAACTTTGGAGTCTTATCACAGGTTGTAAACAAAATAATCTTTTGTAATTTTCACCTCCTTTGTATATATTATCATCTAAAATTTGACCTGCTGCACTTGCAAATAACGTTCTTTCATCGTTTCTTCTTTTGACTTGCAGTGGTGCAACTTCTTGATAACCATTGTCAACTAAATTTCTTCTAATTGGATCTATCAATTCAAATGAATGCACAAAGTTTCTAGTTCCAGGTAATTCTAAAAATCTGTATCCGTTTTCGCAATTATATGAACCACATGTATTATCATATTTTTTTGCATAATATAACGAGTCACATGATCTACATACCATAGGATTCCAATTTCTTTGTCTGAAGAAAATTTCCTGTGCTTCTCTAACGAGTTCCCTCATTGTTAACACGTTGTTATTTTTCCGTCAAGAAAGTCCTTAGTTATCGCAGGTATTTGTTTAAATCCATCTTCGGTAATTTGTCTTATTATATCTTGGTCTTCGAACGGAGTTGAAATTATTGTAAACCACGGATATAACAAATTGCCGCCATTCTGAGAAACAATTTCAACATCACAAGGTCTTTCTGTTCTTTTATAAATCTCGTTAGCGAGTCTATTAGACAATATAGAATATATGAAACCTGAATAATACCTTGGATTTTTCCCGCTTACACCTTCTAGACTCATTGGTCTCCTTGATGTGATTAAACCGTTTACTCTGTTACCTCTGCCTACAACACCAATGTCTCCTGCCAATGAAGAACCAGTTACTGTTAAGTAGACATTTCCCATCTCATAATCATCTTTTGTATTTAGAGATAAATTAATACCATCTTCTGGAAACCATTTGCATAATAATTTTATCATAATTTTACCAACAGTATCCAAATTTTCCCTATAACTTTCTAATGAATTTACGTGTATTGCAATCTGGGGTATGCACGCAGTTAAATCGACTCTATCACCTTCTTTTACACCCATTATTTTTATATCACTACCTAACCATGGATACGTCAATTTAGCTTCTGGTGAATTCAAGTATGCCTCGGTTTCTAAAATAGCTGTTTCCAGTGGTGTATAAGGTGCGTAACCTACACAAAAGGAAGTATCATTCGCAACCAGTTTTTCATATCCTCTAACACTGTTTTTGGAAACAGGATTGAACATATTGGAAATGGCACCTTTACTTTCTCTTATAGTTCCTGGACCAGCGTAACTAGTAAGTTCATTGTGAATTTTTAAATCAGTTTTTACATTCAACAAAGGAAACATTTCTGAAAAATATTGTACGATGGTTTGATCAACAATGTCATTTGCAGGAATTGGTTTTCCCAAGTAGCTTCTTGAAACTCTGCCTGCAACGATAACTTTCACAGGTTCCAAAAATCTTCCACTACCCCACGAAACATCTTCTTTACCTCCAATGACCATTAACTTATCAATTTGATGATGTAGAATCATACCATCACAATTTTCAGTTGTATATCTTGCATAATTTCTCGATATTCTAGATGCTAGTCCATCTGCTATACTATCTGGATGTCCAACCCCTTTCCTCTCGATTACTTCATGTCCTAGATAAGCTGATGGATCTTTATTGATTATTAGTATTCGACCACGTCTTATACTATTTGAACCTATATATAGAGGCATTATTTATCTCCATTTGCTGATAAATTTATTTTATAATCTGTATAGTTACAGTTTATACAATTCACACCTTCGCTTCTAATTTTTTTCCTCAATTCTCTACTATCTTCCCATATACGTCTTATAGTTTTCGAATGAAAATTGCCTAATAGATAGCCATTTTTTTCTCCGGGTTGAGAGCCGAGGCAACATGAATATAAATCTCCATATGGATTAAAAGCTGTTTTGAAATAAGGTACAAAACATCTAATACCTTTAATTTTCATATCCAAAGGTTCTCGGAAATGTATTCTAGGATTATCTATTCCTAGGACAACGTTTTTGGCTTCTTCAATACTTTCTTCTGGTATATTATGACCATCGTAAATATCATGCTTTATAATTATAGCATCTACACCTAGTTCTGTCATATATCGGCTAAAATCACCAATTTCTCTATAGTTGTGGGAATTTACAAGAAAAGTTACACCGACACTAGTCTTTGATCCATTTGTCCTCCTTAAATCAAGTATTTTTTTCAAATTTTGTATCGCGATAGAATGTTGTTTCCCCGGGACTTTTCTTATTTTGGAATATGTTTGAGGATTAATTGCATCTAAACTGAATCGTACTTCCTTCGATTTTGTTAATTCTTCGATATCATTTTCTCTTAGTAAGACCCCATTCGTTATCACACGAGAATTTAAATTATTCCTGTGAGCCAAATTTAGGATACTTGTAGTTCTTCCATCAAAAAATGGATCACCGCCACCAGATATTGAAATTTCTCTTATATCTAATTCATTCATTTCGGAAAACATAGATGCATATTCATCAATAGTCAATATTCCAGGCAATACATCGTTACTAAAATCAACTGCAGAACGAAAACAATATGTGCATTTTTGATTACATCCATCAGTTGGATGTATTTCAATTACTTTTGGATAAGGATCATTATTTTGTGCTAATCGGTTCAATACGACAGGAAGATGTTGGTGTTGAATGTCTTCATGTCTCATAGTCTTCAAAATATACAGTACCCCATCAAAGTTATAACCTTTATAATTTTCTAGTCAATTCTAAAAAAATATCCTAATCATGGTGGTTAAAGCTACCATTGTACCCACGTCCGCCAAGGAGGTTGTTATAGGGATAACTAGATTGTTAGGATCCTCCCCCTTACTGTAGATGTAACTACTTGCCACAAAGGCAATTAACACTAATAATAGTATCATATAGGCAACTGTGACCACTGTAACTGCCAAAACCTTGAACAAGACCACAAAAGTCAGTGAAAATCCTTGAATAACAGCCAATATGGACGACAGACCGGCCACATAGATCGATGATAAGAGCGCTACACTTACAATTACCTTAATCAATCCTCTCGCATGCGGGGATTTCCACCATTCTTCCTTAATATGGCCGCTGTATTTGAGGGCGGTGAACTTGGACACAATAACAATTCCATGATTTCCTATCATACCGTTTAAGGCAGGTAGTAAAATCAATAACGGAATAATAACAGTAAAGTTGGATTTGATAGTTTGAAGTGCAATTCCACCAATAGAACTAATTATTGCCGATAAAATCAGAATCGTAATACTTTCCTTCAATATATAGGTTGCAATATGTGATTTTGGACTGAATTCTTTCATGTAGAAAAGAGTTTTGTAAGAAATTCCGTGTTTGACATGAGTTTTAGTTAAAAGAGGATGATGCTTTTTCCTTTTCAACTTGACAATTTTTTTTATGTGTTTTTCAACTATCATATAACCACTATCGCGAACATCAATGAGAGGATGCTTATTATATCAACCATCGTCGTCATGTAAGGGCCCATAATGTTATTGGGATCATATCCTTGTCGGAATAATCTGAAAACAGATATAATCGTCAGAGGGATTTCAATTATGTTAGAAACTATCGATGCGATGATTGCAATGAGAATTATTTTCGGGAAATAAACATCAAAAATATAGTAACTCAAAAAGAATGCAACTGTACCTAGTATCGAACTAACAACAAGTCCTAGTAAAAATGTCGCGATGATGTTTTGATTTAAAACTCTCATTTTTTTGAAATCAGGTTTGATATATTTCAGAAATAATCCTGAACTTAATCTTGCTGCAAGACTACCAATAATTGCCCCGCGCATTTCCAATAATCCTGGTAAAAGAATGAATAACCCTGGAATGACATCTACCTTATCAAGTGCAGATGCTAGTAAAAATCCAGCAAAAAGACCTCCAGTGATTGCGATTAATTCAGTGTATAAAATTTCCTGCAGATCTTTGGCAGATTGATCTTTCATTAATATGAATTAGTTTCAGTTAAAATTAATACCATCTATCGAGATTTTGTTCTTACTAATCGAGAATTTATTTCCTAGTATCAATTCTGTTACAAGCATGTTAGTTCCACAATGATCTGTAATGTCTTCAACTATAATTTCTGAATGACCATTTGCTAATGCGAGAAATGGAATTATTTGATCAGACATCCATTTATCCAGTGGTGATTTTGAATTGAGTGAATTCATTAAATCTCTTGCAGCTTCCTCACCTACAACTTCTGATGGTTTCCCTTGTGCACCTAATGCATCGGCACCTAAAACAGAGTTTTCACATTGCGCCCATAAGGTTATTGATGTTCCTGGTGAAAGTGTCTCAACAATTTTCTTTTCTATCTGTGCATCAGGAAAATTACTTTCTATCAAAACTTTTTTAGATGCGAATGCTTGTCGTTTAGCTATATCCTCTGGTAATGCACCGACAACTGATGTACCTTTTATTTTTTTTATTTCTCCCCTTTCGATTAGTTGAACAGCATTTAAATTTTTCACAGGATGAAAGGTTATTTTTACTTGTCCTTGACCCGCAGGATAAAATCCTTCACGAATAATTTCAATATCTGGTAATGGTATACCAAATTTTTGGAGAATTGGAAATGTTATATGTTGCATATATTGAATTGTAGGTGCACCCAAACCTGCTGTCCCACCTGTTATATCGAGAGTTATAACTTTTTTTGCAGCAATCAATAATGGTGTAAGGGTTTGTAGTAATAATCCGATAGATCCAGCAGTTCCTATATCAATTCTTCTGTCCCCTAAGATGTGATTTTTTGGTACAAATTCAATTTCAGTAGAATTCAACTCCAATCCTTTAATTTCAGCATTTGTAAATTCACCAGCGACTTTAACGCCAGTTAAATGCTGCGCTCGAAGTCCTGGATTAGATCTGTTTTTTCTTATGTTGATTATTCTAACAGGTTTCAACAACAATGATGAAAGCCCTATTGCTGTACGAAGCATCTGCCCGCCAGCTTCTCCAACCGACCCGTCGATTGTTATCATGTGATAAAATTTATTTTGGATGCTTAAATCAAGAATAAATAGATTATTGTTATATTATATGCATGGTCTCAACTGAAGGAGCATCCTTTACATTAGATTTAATAGATGACGATTCTAATCCAGTAGCATCTGTCCAAACGGGAGAGAAAGGTGTATATAGAGTTAGATGGCCAACAAGGTTTCGATATGGTTTGTGTTCACCAGCGTTCAACGATTTTAGAGACAAAGTAAATAAAAAGCTTAAAGGTCGCATAGTGCGAGATTCCAGGGAGTATCAAAATTTTGGACGTATTCCCGATGCGAACGATTGGGATCCAGAATATTATGGATTCGCAGGTGGAATTAGAACAGCTGAAGATTATTCGACTAGACGTCCTGTGCAATTCACATTGTGGATGAATGGAATGGTTCAGGCACATGAATTATTAACCATTTATGGCATATTAACACGAGCAGCATCTGTTGTTTCCGATCAAGCTGATATTTTACCGGAATTAGCTGAGTTCATAGGTCGTACTCATATCACTCCTTTCAATGATAAAGTTACGCCGCACATAGAACGAGAGCTTAATCGTTACATTTTAAACAAAACTTAAAGCTTGTACAATCATGCATGGAATCCAAATAATCCCAGAAGAAGTATTCCGATGAAACTGAAGATGAACGAGTAGACAATCACAATATACGGATGGTATCTTACAATATTCCACAGCATCGCTGCAACAATTTCAGTTGGTACGGGCATTGCAGTTAAAATTCCAGCAAATGCAGGTACGGATAATCTTAACCATTTCTGTCTAAGAATTTCTCGTCTTAATGTAATTTCAAATTTCGCGAATTCTACCTTCAATTCTTCAGAGAAAATATATCTTATCTCGTCCAGTAATTCATGCTTTACGAAAAGATATGTGACGTAATTTGAGATAGCTGCACCAATAGCCGCAACAAATGCCATTCCGAATGGATTGATGTGGTCTGCAAGATAAAACAAGGATGCTGCAGCAGGTGTTGTTGTAAATCCCAATGAAAAGAGGAATCCTAATACGAATGCGCTCAAATAACCAAATTGCCCTAGAACTTCAACAACTCCAGATAACAAATTTGTCTTGATCAAATAGTATGTCAGAATAAAACTAAGCACTATGATTACGGTATTTTGGTGTTTCCATTGGAACCTTCTTACCCGATGAACAACTTTACCGATCTTTTTCTTTCGTAAATTAGCAGTATAAGAATAACTTGCCATTCTCATTATTTTGTAGAATTAAAGAAAAAAGCTTATTTATTCCTGGAAAACTCTGCTGAAACCCATATTACTACAACTCCAACTGCGGTAATTATTAATGCGGCATAGGTGGAGTATGCAAGTTCACCTGCATTTGGGATAAACCGTTGTACGGATAATGCGATGGCATCTTTCCATGCGATAGCAGCAGCAATTGCGAATGCTGTGGATAATATCCATGCGAGTTGTTGTTTGAAAGTTATGTAAATTCTTTTCTCAATCTTAACAAGTCTCTTAGCTATCCTAGCCATAATTATAATTTGGTTTCGATTCTAATTAACCCATTTATTATATCCCTACATGGATGATTCATTTCAAGTTTTATACTGTCAAATCTCAATCCGACGGCAAGATTTTCAATCAAAGTCGTATCCCCATTACATGATAGAACGGTTGATATCTTGTGACTCTTTGCTTCTTTCACAATTTTCATTAAATCCGTTATAGTACCTACCAAGTTTGGTGAAACTGTTATTGCATTTGTCGCTTTCAGTTCAATCCCCCTTTTTAATCTGTTAAAATTGTTTGCATATAATTCATTTCCGGATACCCATCTTGTGGTCATTCTATGAGTTAGAGTTGAGAATAATACAAAATCATTTTCGTGAAATGGATCCTCGATATATCCTATTGGGTAATTTCGTGCAATTTCTTGTATAAGATATAATTGTTCTTGACTGGGAAGATTTTCACCTGTGCTGTAAACATATTTCCTACCATTCCACATATCAGATCCACCAAAATTAATTCCCATCTGCAATGCGTTCTTAGTTGTTATACTTGCAATATTTCCTAAAACTTTTTCATTTGTCATGTGCTTGTTGAATTTTAATTGATGGGTCACATTGATTATTTTCATTACATTTTCACTGAACTTTTTCTGACCTATTGAGTAAAGCATGTATTCCTTGAAATCAGTTTGAGTATGTTTGTTATTTGTAACTATGAAAACAGGACTAGGCATTTCCAAAGTTCCTTTTGATATAATATTGTAAATTGGTGTATCTTCCATTTTGGCAAATGCCTTTAGAAAAGCTGAGGAAATAGCAAATGATAAATTACCACCAATTTCTCTGAAATCAACTGATATATCGATTGAATGAAGAAGATCATCAACATCGTGTATATTAGTGAATGAATTATTTGTGAATTGTCGTTTCAAATCATTGAATTTTTGAATTGCTCGTTCTATAGGGAGCGAATGTATACGGTATATTCCGTTTTTATTAACAGGTGCGATCGAACGTACACTTCCCTTTTTCGTTTTAATCTCTATTTCAAATGTCTTTTCAAAATTCTCAGATAGAACTTCTCTTAATGAGATATCTTCTATATGCATCAAATAGAATTTGAATTTTTTTGAATTAAGCTTTACTATCAGAACGACGGAATCTTTCTGGTAATTTCATTTTTTGACCTTTTGGTGAAAGATAAAAACCAGCTTCGAATGTCGTCGGGGTAATTGGTACCATAGTCGTTTCTCCACCTGATAAAACCCCTTCATGAATAAGACCTAAAGTTGAAAAATTAACATGAGGATCGGTGTCATAACGTTTCGGAAGGGGAAGTCCACTACTTTCATAAGCAGATTTTACGTGTCTCCTAATCTCTCCTATAGGTACTCTTCTTTCATAAGAATTAGCTCGTCTCTCCTGTAACATTCTTACAATTTCGTCAGCTACATAGTCTCTTGGTTTGGCTGTTGCCTTGAATTTCATAAACTTAGTTTGCTTTGAAAATATTTATCCCTCATTCTATTTCTTAACTACCGACCCAAAGCAATAAGTAATCAAAAAGCATAGTTGATATAAAGGTGTATTCTTGGGAGACGCATTATTCGAAAAAATAATACCGGGGGAGAAGATTTCTGAGGAAGCTCCAGAGGTTAAAAAAGGTCCAGATATAATCGAGATGGAGAAGAAACAGACAGAAACAAAAACTCTCATAGAAGACCTTGAAAAGGAATTGAAGGCTTTACGTGAAAAATCAACTGGTCTAGAAAAGAAGATTGATGATATTGAAAAGAACCCTCCACTTCTTGAAAATCTTCCAGGAGGAAAGTATATTGTAAGAAGGATGAAAACTTTTGAAGGAATAATTGACGAATTAAATCAAAAATTAGACTATGTCGAAGATGCACGAGATCAGATGGTATCCACTCACAGCGGTGTAAAGAACATGTACAGCGATATTGAGAAGAAATTGATTAACCTCGACACTTTATTGGACAGATTGCGAAGTTTTGACAAAGTTTTCAAGCTTGCAACTCGATTGGAAGATTTGGAATTTGAAATCAAAAACACTTGGGTACCATTGAATACAATTGAAAAAATGAAAGCATCGATAATTGAACAAAACTTCTTCACATTATTATCACTACTCCCACTTGTTAGGGAACGAGAATCGCGAATGAATATTGTAAGTGAATTAAGAAACCTTTCAGAAGACATGAGAAGAAAGAATCTCTGGGGAACTGATAAACAACTTTTAATGGATGAAATTCTACGAGATAACGGAATTAATTCGCTTGCTCATGTTTAGATTAAGAATACTGAATCAAGAAGCATCTTGCTGGCGAAGAAGAACAAATATCCTAGTCCTATGAAGATTGGCAATCTGGAAAATCCTCTTCGTGCAGTTCCGCCTTTCAAAATTCCATATATCAATGCTGCGAATGCTGTAATTACAAATATGATGTAATAGTAAAAGATATCCAACTGTCCTGGTGTTATGTTAATTGGTCCGGACTTTAACAAAAGATTCACTGGAAGTTGTGATACTTCAAATGATGCTGGTTTTTGCAATGATAGGCTAATATCAACGAATTTTGAAGAAACTCCATAGATCACTGGAGCTGCTATGACTGCAGCAAAAACTATGAATAAAGTGTACATGGCAAGGTTTGCTTTTATTTCTTCCTTCAATAAATCTGAAGATCTCATATCATTTGATATTTCGCTCAACAAACTTTCAACCGCACCACCGGATTTGATACCTTCTACAACAAGTTTCATTGTCTGTTTTATTGGTTCCGACTTTACTCTATTTCCCATTTTTGTTAAAGCATCACTAATTGGGGTTCCACCAACAACATCCTTCCCCACATCCAATAATTCATCTTCTAATGGTCCGAATTCGTTCTTCGCTGCAGCAAGAATAGCTTTGTTTAATGTCATTCCTGCACGTAGATTTGCAGAAATAAGAGCAAGTGCATCCGGAAAATGAAATTCAAGTTGTTTTGATCTATCATCGGCTATCATCACAAGTACCAAGAATGAAGCTATGAATAGACCAAAGAAAACAAGTATCGGTATCAAAACATTATATAATACGGACGTTCCCATTGCAAAAAGTATTCCGCCTAGAATTGCTGAGATAACCAATCCGTAAATAAAGATTCTTCCCGCATATTTTTCAGAACTAGTACCAGATCTTATGAAAGTTAGGTAACTATCCAACGATTCCAAATAAAATGTAGGCATCATGCCTCCTATGTTGTCGAAAAATTTACTCAATAAACCACCATGCTAGGCTTGGTATTGTTTATCATGCTCATGAAAATAATCTGCATGAGCAAGAAACCTACCGCTATGAATGCAAATACATATATTCCCAATCCTGTTCCCAAGAATGATGATACCATCACAAGGAATGAAATTCCCATCGCTGGGAAGATTATGGAAATAATTAGGTAGAGTACCGACCAGAAACCAAGAACTCTTCCGTATCTTTTGGCATTGATTATTATTGTTTGTGAGAACGTTTCGATAATTGAAGTTAAAGTGCCATTAATATCTGCACCAGATTTTATCGCAGTGCTTATCTGGAGCAATGCTCTTCGGAAATATAATGATGGATTTTTCGCTGCAGCATCTTCAAGCGCAGTTTCAATTGGAACACCGCCGTTTACTCTTTCTACAAGGAGTTTAATTTCTTTTGACAATTCTCCATAACCTTCACTTAAACTAACTAATGCTTGGAAAAATGGAACTCCTGATCTTACTTTGATAAGAACATGCCGCATTGCAGTCAATAACGACGTTTCTAATTTCTTAACTCTTTTTAATGAACTGAATCTCGGATAGTAAATTGAATATAAGAACAAAGACATTGAAACAGACACTGTTAACAAAAGTGCAATTGGTAGAAGGAACATGCTTTTGCTGAAAAACAAAGCTACGGCTGAGATAGCAGATAAAATTATGAAATAAAATGCAGAAGCAAATACCGCCATGTTTATGTATTTTTCAGGTGGAATGTCAATATCAGCTTGTAGAAGATCAGTTTTCAATCTCAATACGAAGAACTTGAACATTTTAGCAAAAAACAAGAACTTATTACCCGCCATATTAAGAAGAGGCGATGGTACTAATTTGAAAATCGGTGGTGAATTCTTCATGATGATTCCAACTCTTTAATAAATGATCCTAATATTTCTACAGGCGCAGCATCAGAAGTAATTTTTCCGAGTGTTCCTTCTTCGTCCCTATAATATTCTGCAATAACTTTGCCTACAGAGTTTGTTGTGTTGATATTATTCACCACCAGCCAATCTATTACTTTCTTTTTGTTATACATATCGTTTTTCATTTCCTGATAGGTCATACCTGAGATCTCTTGTATAGAATCCAAAATTCTCTTGCTTGTATTTTCTTTGATCAATTCCCCAGTTTTCAGGTGGAATTTGAATAATGGATTTATGTTAACACGGAATTTTTCATCTTGTCCTACATAAGGAACTATTTCGCTTATTTCTGTTAACCTTCTCACACCTTCCTTTCGTAATCTGCTCAATACAAGTATCATATCCATCGCAGCAACCATACTTTCAGGTATATCGATTGGTTGATTTGTTAACCTAAGTAACGCTTCTTCACTGTCGAATGCATGCAACGTGGCAAGAACACTATGTCCTGTGTGCATGGCTTCAAACAAAACCTGCGCTTCTTCATGCCTTCTAATTTCACCTACGATTATTCTATCAGGTCTCATACGCAAACTGTTCACAAGAAGATCCAACATTGATATTTCACCCTTTCCTTCAGGGTTAGGTTCTCTCACAAGCATCGGTACCCAATGCAAAAACTGTGGAAGATTCAACTCTTTCGTATCTTCAATCGTTACAACACGTTGATTAGGTGGAATGAAAGCGGTTAATGAATTAAGGAAACTTGTTTTACCTGTTGCAGTTCCACCAGCGACTATAATATTTGTTTCATATTCTATTGCTAACCATATCAAACTCGCCAAAGAACTTTCGATTGTGTTATTTTTTATAAAATCCGTAATTGTAAATGGTTTTCTCGGGAATTTTCGTATTGTTACGGTATTTCCATGAATAGAAACTGGTGCAAGCGTTGCATTAACCCTATCTCCTGTGACTAGATTAGTATCCATTAATGGTTTCAAATCAGTTATTTCTCTTCCAGATCTTCTTCCTATTGCTGATGCATAATTGTAAATTTCATCGTCACTGCTAATTTTTACATTTGTTTTTAACCAACCATACTTTTTATGATATATCCAGACTGGCTCCTCAGGACTGTTTATGACAATTTCTTCCACCTTTTCATCACTTAGCATTGCTTCCAACACACCCAATCCTAACATTTCATGAAGAAGATGATATGTGTAAAGTTCTTTCGATTTCTGATCTAATTGTGGGAATTTCTTCGAAACAATTTCGAGAGCTTTGTCGAAGAATTTCTTTTTCATCGCTTCGTTTTTCTTCAAGTCCAAAATCTCTTCCATGCTGATTTTTACTTCGGAAATAAGTTGTGTTCTTAGAGTTTCGAGTTCTTTTAGAATTGCAGGATCCAATCTTGGAAATACAATATTGTATGTTGGAACAAAATCTTCATCGGTGCTGTAAATAGTTATGAATGCAGGGATTGTATCGGTATAAACAGTATAGTTTTCTATTTCCTTCCCTCCTTTGAAGGACATTTTTGGTTTTAGAGTTGGTTTAACAGCTTGAGGTGTGGCGGTAGTTTCCTGAGGCTTTTCCATAATATGATTTCGTTTTTCCTAATAAAATGCTTTAGCCATCTATCCGCTGAAATACAGATAATCTGTACAAGAAGGATTTCCATTCACAGTTATGCCCTTTGCTCTGAATTCGTTGAAATCAATGCACGATTCTAATCCTATAATATTTGGTGTTTGGGATGTAAAGGTTGGGGATATAGTAGTTCTTCCTTCAAGTCTGTCAAGATAACTTGGTCCAATCTCACTTACTTGATATGTCTCATCGATTATTCTTGTAATCCGACCTTTAGTTTCGATTATGTACAATGGATCTTCAAAACTTGTTATTGGGACTTTGGAACTTTGCGTAACTGTACGTCTTAAAACCATCTTCGACGCAGAATCCTCTAGTGTGATAGCTATTTCAGCTGATGAATTCAGATTCCATGAGTCATATGGTGCGACTGATACAGAATTTATCACAACCGTTAAATCAAATCCAGCATCGGTTGCAAGATCTGAATATTTATCTCTCCAACATTCAACTGTGTTACAAGGGTCAATTGAAGTGCCTTGGAGTGATATAACATCTGTGCCATCCAATGTTCCGGTGAAAATCATTTCTGCTATTCTTGATTCTGAATTAGAAAATGGTTGACCTGTCGTAACTGTCAAATCAGTTGCATGCAACAAAGCCCTAAACGTACTTATTTTCAAAGATCTTTCTAAATCTCTAACTAGACTATTGTAGAAATTATTGAAATCATCTGCTCGAATTTTATTTGCAAAGTTCTGTCCTTCAATGTCTAATGTGTTGAAATATACTGTAACAAGAAAGATAGATGATCCTACAAGAAATAGTGTCATCAGTGAATAAATCATTCCTTTTTGATTTTCTATTTTAATCATGCCCATGTTATCAACGAGAATTTCACAGGTCCCCACAGACTAGGAACATTGCTTAATGAAGTTGTAACAATTTCCAATTCTGGCGTCATTTCAATATCTATTGGATTTGTATCGCTTCCAGATGCTCCTTCACATCCATCATCAACATAATTCAACTTGTTCAACAGTTCTGTAAATGCATAATGTAGTGCATTATTTTCTCTATCTGCTTGACCAACATTTAATGGTGTGCTGGAAATTGGAGTGCCAACTTCAACATCTAAACTACCTTCTGGAGTGCAATCAAAATTGCCTTTGTTATAATAAACTTTGAAAACATTTCCCTCTATTTCTTGAAGGACAGGAGAGAATGATGTGAGTGCAGATATCGTTGCAGTATATATAACACGATTATCTTTTGTACATTGAGGATTTTGTTGATCTTGTCCAGAACCAGTACGAACGTCTACTTGATTGTTGCGTCCACTTTTCACAAGATTAATTGGAATTTCCACATTGAACGGATCTCCCAATTGTGTATATGTAGTTCCAAAATCTGATAAAAGAAATACTTTTTGCCATGGAGTGCCGGAAGCGTCATTATCTCTAAATTTCACATCATCTGTCCAATAATCTCCTGAGTATGATGTAACATGGATTTTATCAACTCTAAAATCATTGGGCACTAGAAAAGTTCCCTCACAACTATCAAATGTATCTGTTTCCACATTTATAGAAATCCCTCCGAATAGAGGTGCTGTTTCTTCAGGAGTGAATGTTATTTCTATATAAGAATTAGGGGATAGACTCATTTCTACATCCCCGCTCAGAATAACTTTCTGTCGTTGATAATTTCGTTCTAGTATTTCTTCAACAATATCATCGTATATTCCTTCTAAATCAGTTGGAGTTGATCCGACTTTGGATTGAATTGTATTACCGCAAATAGCTACACCATCTAGTATTTCTTTTGCATAATTACAATCTGCAGTAACATCGAATCCTATTGAATAAACAATAGCCCCCAAGTCATCATTTGCTCTACATGATGCATCTACAGTTTGAGTTCCAGCTATTGTGTTTGCATCATCTGTACCACATTTAAAGCAGACATAATTACTACCAGTTGGATTGCATGCTCCGCTACAAGTTTCTGAAATACCATCTGCTGGTGTGAACCCGTTTGGTAATGATGTGTAAACATTCGCTACACCATCTGTCATTACAACAATGAATCTCTGACGTGAAGGATCACTTTCTTGAAGAATCTCATATGCTTTATTTATGCCACATGCGATACATGTAGGACCTAGCGGAACATAATTTTGTATCTCGTTTGTCAAAAGTGTAATGTCATTCGTTAATTCAGTTTCTTCTTTGACACAAGCAGTTTGTCCATCAAACCCTACTAGAGCTATTTTATTTCCTGGTATACTAAGTATTCTATTAACAAATTCAATATCCAAACATTTTGCTAAACTAATTCTCTTTGTTGTAGGATCTAATAGATCAGAATCATCACAATTTCTTTCTTTACCCTTTGCCTGCTCATTGAAATTAAAATTCATACTTCCAGAAAGATCGGTTATAAGAATTACATCTGCATCACCTTGGGTTTGTAACAAATCAAACCCGATTCTAAATGGAACATTATTATTTGAAAGGGTGTCGTAATTCAACTGAGAAGATAAGGTAGCATCGGATATGTCTATAACCTGTGGATTTTCATTTTCTGGTGCAGTTAAAACAACTTCATTTCCGATTGTCATGAAAGTTTCAAGTTTATTCATGAATTCAAGATGTACGTTCATGGTTTGTAATTCACCAGGTACATAAAATGAATCATAGAGATTAATCAGTCCATCTATACCAGGGATTTTATATCTAATTGTGTTTACTTGAGGTTCTGCTGCTACATCTGTTACATAATCTATTCTTAGAAATCCACCACTGATAAAATGCTCACTAATATCTTGAGCCGTGAAATCAAATTTCAAAAGATTGTCACTTTCGGCTTCTATCGCATCGATACATGTTGGGTTGTTTATTGTTGTTTTTACAATGTCAAACTGCGATCCGCTTCTATCAATTTTCTGACAGAAAACATCATTTATGTAAAGATCTGCGTCCCGTCTCAAACTCATTTCAACATATATCGACTCTGGATCTGCAGTAGCAGGTATATCATTAACTAGTACTGTCACATCTCCTTGACCGACAAATCCACCGAAATATGTATATGAAGAAAATGTTTTGGATTTTATCTTTTCAAGAAATGCTCTTGCAACAAAACCTGTTGATGATTGTGTCGGACTAAGGCCAGAAACTAATTTACTTGATTGTGAAACTTCTTCTACACTGGCATCAAGCACTGCAGAACTGTATATTTCCTGATCCTCTATTGATAATCTATATTTTACTTGACTTGGAATTATTTTTTCAAGAACTTGTTGAGAAATTTTTTCAGCAGTTTCAATATCCCCTTCTGACCAAAATGTTCCTATAACTTCTATTACACTCGTTTCAGTATTTTCTATATTTCCTAAATCATACTGTCTTTTCAATTCATCCACATCATCTATCAAATCACCCACTTCCATTTGCGACATAACTTCAAGAGAATCCTTAACAAAAATATTTAATCTTTCAAATCTTTTGTAAGGCGAAGCATTTTCTATATTGAATAAAAGTAAGAATGCAAATGCACTAATGAAAATGCCTAATGCAATAGCAGCTTCTAGACTGAATATAATACCTTTCTTTTTTACCATACAATCACATTCATTATTCCAATTACTGGTTCATTTTCATCCACGATTATAGCTCGCGATATTTTGTAGACATTTTCAAGATCTGCCGATAAAGGAGGAGTCCCGAATTTCAAATCTTCACCATCGATTTTTAACAAATTGTTATTCACATCAACAAATTCGATATAGACATTTCCCGTGTCAAATCCGAGAATATTTCTATCATCAATATCCAATGTAGTTAACGCGGTTATTTTTGCTGGTGACAATACATTACTTCTTACCGCAAGTCCGATTTGATTTACTTGTGACAATGGTAATGTTTCCCAGTTTGTTGGAGATCCTGGACTTTCAATTAAGGTTGTTGAAATAGAACTGAGTTCAGATTGTATTCTGTTGTTTCTCTCATTCTGATCGATTTGTGAATTTATGTTATTCCATATCAAGACTGATGTTGTTAGAATGAAAATAAAAACAAGCAAGGACATTACGAAATCTACAGAAAGAACTTGTCCCCTCATTCGATCGCCTCTATTATTATTTCTCCATTATCGTTGGAGATTTTATTATCACCAAAAGATATTTCGAAACTATTATCAGTACCATCTGTGATTTGTTTTGTCGGTAATCTACCATTAACAGCTCCACCATCCCATCTAATATCTATCAGGCCATTTTCCTGTGAAATTATATAATCCGCATCTCCAGAAGGGGATGCAAGGTTGAATGTTCTTTCATATCCATCTCCAATCTTCAGCGCTATTGACACTTCATTTTCAATTACGCTCAAAACTCTTTGCGCATTCAGTTCAGCTTCTTTGTATCTGACAATCGCCTGAGAATTTATATTTACAATGAAAACACCCAATCCAAATGTGAGTAATGCACCAAAAAGTAGAAACATTTCAATTGAACTTTGAGCTTTCTTCATATTCATCATCTTTACAGCGAGTATAACATGATCACCCGGACTGTAAACAACTAGAATCTTGTTCTGCACAGATTCTGATACTGTCTCCTTTATTTTCAACAATTATTTTGTATACACCAGAGGTTTGTGGTAATATTCCTGTCACTGGTTCTTTTGTTGCTTTCACAATATCATTCCCGCCAGAATTTGTTGATACTCTTACCAAAATAGAACTGCCAGATACATCCGTTTTTGAAATTCCTTCAGGAAATTGTAATGTCAATGTGATTTTAGATGGTTCTCCTTGTAAGAATATTGTGTCGGAAGCTTCAGCAAGCTTGTTAACAACATTTTGGGCAAGATTAAGTTTGTAAGAATCTGAATAATTTGACTGTACTGTTATCACATAAACTACAGCGGGAAGCAAAAGCGTTATAGCGACCATGAAGGTAACTAACATTTCAAAGCTAGACTGAGCCTTCTTCATATTTTATAATTGTATTTTCGGATAATAAAGAAAATTTATTCCTTTTTGTTCTTCCAGATAGCATTGGTGTTCTTTATAATTAATCCCATCTCAGCAATCTCTTTCTCAGTATAAACTCTCTTAGTAACTTTGAAATCTGCAGGTGGTTTTAAAACAGCTTCTGTTGGACAAACAGGTACACAGCTCCAATCATCCTCACATTTATCTACAATTAACTCTGCAATATTGTCTTCATCCATTTCTAGAGCTTTGAATGGGCATACAGCCACACATGCACCACAACCAATACATTTTTCTTGAACAATTATCGGAGGCATTTCATCATTTATTAATACCTATAGCATGTTTAAATTATTGATAGCATGGCAAGAAGATTTGTAATATGTGAAATTAACGAAAATTATCTGGAAAATGTGAAAAAACAGATGAAAGAGCAGAAAATGCCAATGCCAAAGGACGATTCCAATTTGACAATTGCACATAACCCTGTAGGAGTAATAGATATTGAAAACTTGGATTGTGATTGCAAAAATTGTAAAATACTTTTTAAACCCACCAAAGAGTAGGTAGTGGTGGACGTAGGATAGGTGTTCTTCTATAACTACCAAATAATCTTCTATAGTTAAGCTCGTGTATTGCTGCGAAACTATCTACAATCTCATCTGCCTGTTTATGTGGTTCTATTCTCGCTACTAACTGTCCCGCATCATCAATTCCAATATGCTTTCCGTATCCGTCTTCAATTTTGAAAAATGCTCTATCAGACGTTACTCCGACTTTGTACAGTATAGAAAATTTCGTTTTTCCCATAGGGATATCAAACACACCATTTAAAGTTACTTGATCACGAGTGGCTGTTTCTGTAAAATTAACTCCTAAAACATCAGATAATTGATATCTCAACTCATTAAAAGATCCTCGCGGGATTCTGGGTACAACATATTCTTCAGTAGCATCTTTAACTGTGATCTAACCAATCCTCTCTTTACAGAATAAATTATTAATCTTAAATCGTTTATATCGGAGGAATTTACTTAGTTATTTGATCTGGCTTAAAAGTTCCTTTGCGTGTTCAGATAGTTTTCTAGAAAGGTTTATTTTGGCTCTAATGATCTTTTCTCTGGTTTCTTTATTTTCCATTGATTGTTCTATAGTGTGCAAAAATATAAATGCAGATCGTAATTCCATCCAAAAGAATGCTCTTTCCATAGCTTTCTTAACTTCATTGACATCATTAGATAAAAGTGCCTTTTCTTTCCATCTTTGAATACCGTCATTGCAAGTAGCTAGTTGTGTTTCAATTGTCATATGTCACTTAATAGTGGTACTTATATATAAGCTTTGCGGTAATTCACTATTAAGAAGTAACAATATATTTATAAAGATCGCACCCAACTATATATCATGAAATTAGTATATGTCGAAAACAGGTTGCCCGAAGCTTTGGTGTTGAGATTTACTGATAATGTTGAGGAAAGAGATATCGATCCTGTTCGACAGAGGATATCAGAATACATACTAGAACTAGGTTATCCCGATACACCTGAAACTAGAAGAGTTATTGGCAACTCATATGAGATTGAGCCTGATGAAAAAACTATGCGTATAGCAGTAAAACCTGGATTTGAGGAATGGTTTGATTACGTCACAATAAGGTATAACAACGCACTAGCTTCTAATCGCTCTGGAATTGATCATCGTATCAGATCTAAAGATTGAATATTCTATCATTCGCCAATGGTGCTATAGCATCATATCCCTTCTCTTTTAATTCCTGTGCAAAATTTTCAGTATGTTCACCGTGGACACAAAATACTTTCTCTGGATTGAGTTTATTGATGAACTGGAATAAATCCGTTCTTCCGAGATGGCTAGAAAAATCTAATTTTCTTACAGGCATCTTTACTTCAACATCAATTTCTTCATTGATATATCTTCCCGTCTCCAATAACGTCTTTCCAGGTGTTCCTTCTACCTGAAATCCTGTTAAAGTTAAACTAGAATTTCGTTTATCATGCAACTGGCTCATATACCACATAACAGGTCCTCCAGATAGCATTCCGCTGGTTGTAAGAATAGCACAAGGATTCTTGATTACCTTCTTTCTCATTTTCTGGTCTTTGATATATTCAACTTGAGCCAGAGCTTTATCCAAACTTTTTGATTCTTTGATGAAATTTCTATTTTGATTAATAATAGTCATTGCTTTCTTTGCCATTCCATCAATATAGACAGGAAAATCTATTCCATATGCATCCAGTACAAGCAGTAATTCATCAATTCTTCCAACGGCAAAGCCGGAGATTAAAGCAACTCCATCATTTGCGATGGTGCTTCTTACGATTTTGATTAGTTCTTTCTCCTGGCCTTTTCTATCTGGATGTTCACGATCACAATAAGTGGATTCAGTTATCAAAACATCAACATCTGGAAGATCTATATCAGCGCCTTGCATCAAACGTGTTTCGGCTATCTTGTAATCTCCTGTGTAAAGGATTTTCTTATCACTATCTATATACGGCATCGAGCTTCCAGGTATATGTCCAGCATTAAATAATGTTGCATTAGTTTTTTTGATTTTGAATGGTTTACGGAAAGATGTATTGACGAATCTAGATAGTGTTTCGCTTACGTCTTTTGCTGTAAATGGGAGAGTTACACCTTCTTCACGACTGATTTTTATTGAATCTAGCCATAAAAGCTCGGATAATTGTTTAGTTACATTGGGTGCGAATACACGACAACCATTCTTTTGTGCATTAAATACCGGAACAGCTCCTGAATGATCGAGATGGGCATGAGTTGGAATTATTGCATCGACTTTAGTATTGACTGGTATAGGAAATATGGGTGGAACTTCCTGTATTTTGGTTCCGAAATCAAGAACAATCTTTTCAACACCTGTATCCACAATGACAGAAGAGCAGCCAACTGAAGCCATAGCTCCGTGAAAAGAAATTTGAACCATTTATCAATATTTGAAATTTAATGATAAATATAAAGTTAACTTCCGAGTGATAAACATGGAAATTGAGGAAATTGGAATTATTGGAACTGGAGATATGGGAAAATTATATGCTAGAAAATTTGCAGGATTGGGATATACTGTCAATGCTTGTGATGTACCTGAAAGAAGGGAACAATTAGAGAGAGATTTCGAAGGCACAAAAGTTAGGATATTTGATAATGGCGCGGAAGTTGCTAGATCTAGTGATTTAACTTTTTACCTAGTACCGGTCGAGAACGTTGAAGACGTAGTATCTAGATATGGCCCAGCTACTAGAAAACATGGTATAGTTTCCGCAGGAACTTCTGTAATGACACCTGCAATTGATGTATTTCAAAGATACTTACCTGCTGATGTAAACATTATTAATTGGCACTGGCTTTTCGGACCAACTTTAGATCCGCGAGGTCAGCCATCTGCCGTAGTAAGACATAGATCATCTGATGATGCATATAGAGAATTTAGAGATGTTATAGATTTAGTGAAAACCAATGTAGTAGAGTTATCATCTTACCAAGAACATGATAAAATTACAGCAGATACACAAGCTGTTACTCATATAGGTTTTGAATCTATGGGAACCGCATGGAAAAATATGGGAAATTTCCCTTGGGAGAATCCTGCACACATTGGTAGGGGAATTGATAATGTTAAAGTTTTGATGTGTCTGAGAATATACGCAGGAAAACCACATGTATATTCAGGTCTAGCAATTTTTAATCCATATGCAAGAGAACAAATACAGCAATATTCTAGATCTGTGTCAGAATTATTCGGATTAATGATACAAGAAAGAGAAGATGATCTGAGAGATAGAATTACAGAAGCTAGAGATTTCTTTTTCACTAGTGGAGGGTCTCCTATTCTTTTAGATGATAGTGTTATGGGAGAATTTAGTTTAGGCATACCTACTGATCAACGAAAACCAAACAGTCATTTGAGTCTTCTAGGAATGATAGATTCTTGGCATCAAATGAAAATAAATCCATATAGTCACATGGTTTGTCAAACACCACCTTTTAGATTACGACTTGGAATTGCAGAACATTTGCTGAGAAATAAAGAATTACTTGAAGAATCTATAAAAACAGCTTCTTCAGATAAAAGTATAAGACGAGATGATCTAGCATTTCACTCAGCAGTTCATGAATGGGCAACTATTGTGAGGAATGGGGATTCAACTGCGTATAGAAGACAATTTGAAGATACTAGAGCATTTTTTGAGAGTAGATTGAAAGAAGGTGTAGCGAGAAGTACCGAGTTGATCAAAAGACTCAGGTAACCATAGATCCTATTAAATATCTTTTTCGAATTATAATATTATGGATTTAGAAACACGGTTCAACTTAGTAAAAGGTGTTGGTGAAGAAGTAATAACCGAACAAGAACTAAGGGAATTATTGGGAACTAATTTACATCCAATTGCTTATGACGGGTTTGAACCGTCCGGTTTAGCACATCTTCCTTTCGGAGTATTTCGTCCATTATTACTAAAAGGTCTTGTCAAAGCTGGTGTACATTTCAAACTCTGGTTGGCAGATTCATTTGCCTGGATAAACAACAAAATGGGTGGAGATCAAACTAGAATCAAAAAAGTCGGTGAATATTTCATTGAAGTCTGGAAAGCTGGTGGGGTGGATGAGAAGAAGGTTGAATTCTTATGGGCGTCTGATGCATTCTCCGATAAAGAATATTGGAAAAAAGTTATACTGATCGCAAAAAACACAACCATGCATCGTGCAAACAGAGCATTAACAATAATGGGAAGAAAAGAAGGTGAAATGCAGGAAGTTGCACAATATTTTTATCCTATGATGCAAACTGCAGATATCTTCCATCTTGATGCAGATATATGTCAACTAGGATTAGATCAACGTCGGGCTAACATGCTTGCAAGAGATGTATCGGAAAAATTAAAATGGAAGAAACCAGTTGTAGTTTCACATCATATGTTGATGGGATTGGAAGGTGTTAAACAACCAGAAGGTTATGAAGAAAATCGTGAAATGGATGTAGCTATATCATCAAAGATGAGCAAGTCAAAACCAAATACAGCAATTTTTGTTCATGATTCGACAGAAGAAATAAAGAAGAAAATTAGTTCTGCATTTTGCCCAGAGAAAATTGTTGAAGGAAATCCTTTGATGGATTATTCGAAACATTTGATATTTAGAAAGTACAAGACGATGAAAGTTGAAAGGGATAAGAAATTCGGCGGGGATGTTGAATTTGAAAATTATCAAGAACTAGAACATGCTTTTATGCAGGGTAAGTTACATCCTATTGATTTGAAGAATTCTGTTGCTATGTACATAGATCAAATGGTTGAACCTATCAGAAGTCATTTTGAGAAAGATAAGAAAGCGAAGAAATTATTTGAGTTTGTGAAAGCGCAACAAATTACTAGATGAAATGTTCCATTAATGGACCATTCTTTATTTTGATCGCAATCGGTTTTTGTGAAACTGGTTGTGTAGGTCCTGCTCCTCCCACAGAAGTTGGAACAGATTCTTGATAAGGAAATGTCATTCCACATGATTCACATGCAGCAGGTTCACTTGATTGTGGAGGTTCGGTTGGAAGTGGTTTTATTTCCAATTTCCCCATCACTATCCAGCCATATCCTTTTATTTTAACTAACCCTCTATCATCATCCAGCATGGCCTTGAATAGTAATCCATTCTCATTACTGTCTTTGAAAATCCACATGCCTTTATGAACAGTACCTTCTACTTTTCTCATGATAGATTCTGCACAGAAACCACTGCCGCCAATTGTACCATTCTCTTTAGGTTTTGAACAGAGTGAATATGAGTAACCAAATATTGCATCGCCATCATTTTTTAAATCCAAAAGCTGAACTGAAACTTGGAATTTGTATTGTCTAGTTTCACCTTCATATATTCTTGATTTGATTGGAAACGGTAGAAGATGTGCACCTACGATTAGATTTGCACCAATCACAGTACCATTATCCAATGCTCTTACATCATTAACTGTTATATCCAAATTAGCAGAAGATGAATATGCAGTCTCACCTTCCTTAATTACTAGAGCGTCTGTAATCAGTCCATTCTTTTCTTTAATAACAATATTTACCCATCCATCAGTCTTGCCTAAGATAGCGTATACTTTATAATCGCCAAAAACAACTGGAATCGTTTCATTTGCTGTTCCATAAACAGAAATTACTGGAGGTTCAACAGGCGTTGGTGAAGTTATTGTAGTTACTTGAGCATAAGTTGGTGTGAGAATCATCACTGCCATTATCAATGATGTCAAAGCTGATATAATTTTTAACTTCATTTTTTAATCACCTGACTTTAAATGAAAAAACAACAATATAAAATCTAGAGTTTATTTTGGGTTAAGACCATAATTAGAATTTGTGAAAATAAATTTTGTCCACTCTACCATCGGTAACAGGAATGCCGTCTTTCTCTAGCAATTTTATTTTAGATTTTAATCCACCTTTACCAGAATATCCTACAAGCTTTCCATCGCTTCCAACTACTTTGTAACATGGACAATTTATTAGATCGGAATTATTCGCCATTATTCTTCCTATGGCTCTAGGAGATGTGTTACATTTCTTTGCTAATATCCCATAAGTAGTAACTTTACCTTTAGGTATCTTCTTCAACAGCAAAAGAGCCTTGTGCATACTCTATAATATCTAATCCAATATAAATTTTTTACTTGGTGATAATTTTATAAGGATATAAAAACACTTTATCGTATGGGAATCCGCCAGTGGGTATCAAAAAAGATAGACAATATACATCATCTTGAGAAAAAAGCACTTATTGGAAGTTTAGGGACCGCTGGTGCTCTGTGGCTTTATCATGCAATTCCTGGTACACCAAAATTTACAGTATCAGAAGTTTCTGACATAGTAACTCCTATATATAATTGGATGGGCCCTATAGCAACTTATACAACTGCGGGTGTTTTATCAGCCGGGTCTGCTGTGGCTTTAGGCAATCGCATATCAGGTTTTGCAAGAAGATTCGCATCCAAAGATTTGGATGAAGGAAAAAATATAGCTGGTAAGTTAACTCATGATTTCAGGACAGAAGGCATTAAAAAAGGTGCTTTATGTGGAGGATTATTTGGTGCGACTGTATTAGGAACTGTATTGTTCAGACATTTTGTTGAAAGCCCGGACACTAGATACATTGCTTCTACGGCTAATCATGCAATCAGCACAGGATTAGGTTTCTTGCCAATAGCTGCTGGTGCAGCCGCTGGATATGCACTGACAGGCAAAAGAGTCGCAGAATCTGTACCAAAATATTTGAAAGAAAAGCTTGGATATCAGCTTGCTACAGTTAGAGGACTGCATAAACAAGAAGGTGATGGTAGTTGGCGATATACATTAGATCTTGAAAATGGAAGTGGAAGATGGCCCAGTTCTTCAAATGGAGTTAGACCAGGTTATACTTTAGCTTTCAGAAACAGAGACGAATTTATGAGTGGACGGTTTGTTCCTATTAACGCGTTATAGGTTCAATACTTTTAATTCTCTATTCATAATTAATTTGTAAGAAATAACATGCTAGATATCAAATTAATCCGGGATAACTCAGAGATAGTTAAACAGAATTTAAAGAAAAGAAATGATCCGGTTAAGATGAAAATTCTGGACGAGCTTCTTAAAGTTGATAAGAAATGGAGAGAACTTCAAACTGAAATGAATCAGCTTCGACAGAAAAGAAATCAAATTAGTCTTGAAATATCCAAACTTAAAAAAGCAGGTAAATCGGTAAAAACAAAATTGATCAATGCAAAGAAAGTAGATTTAATAATTGAAAAAAATCAGGGAATATTACTGGAACTGGAGACAAAAGAAAAACATTTTTTGATGACTATACCAAACATATTACATGAAAGTGTACCATTGGGTAAGGATGATACGTATAATGTTGAAGTAAGAAAATGGGGAGAAGTTCCGAAATTTGATTTTCAACCTCAAGATCATCTCACAATTTTACATAATCTTAACTTAATTGATGTTGATCGTGGAGCAAAAGTTGCAGGTGAAAGATTTTACTATCTTAAAGGAGATTTGGTTCTTTTAGACATGGCTCTCCAAAAATTTGCATTAGATGTTCTCAGAAAAAAAGATTTTACAATAATTTCTCCCCCATTAATGATCAGAAGAAAACCATATGAAGGAGTTATAGATCTATCTGATTTTGAGCAGGTTACATACAAAATTGAAAATGAAGATGCTTACCTAATAGCAACGAGCGAACATCCGATGGGTGCAATGTTTGCTGATGAAATATTAGATTCCAGTAAATTTCCGTTAATGTTCGCGGGAATTTCACCTTGTTTTAGAAAAGAAGTTGGATCTCATGGAAAGTATACAAGAGGATTATTTAGAATGCATCATTTCAACAAGATAGAACAATTTATTTTCTGTCTACCCGAACAATCATGGAAATTGCATGAAGAAATACAACGAAATGCTGAATTACTCTATCAATCACTAGGATTGCATTATAGAGTGGTGAATGTTTGTACTGGTGATATAGGAACAATCGCTGCAAAGAAATACGATACAGAAGTTTGGATGGCTGATGGACAATTTAGAGAGGTGGGATCGAATTCCAATTGTACAGATTATCAAGCGAGAAGATTGCAGATAAGATTCAAAGAAGGTGAAGGTAAACCTGTGAAAGGATTTGTTCATACTTTAAACAATACAGCACTCGCAACAAGCAGAACAATGATCGCAATAATTGAGCAATTTCAACAGAAGGATGGAACTGTTGCCATACCAAAAGTTTTGCGGCCATACATGTTTGGTATCGAAAAGTTGGAGAAAAAGTAACTATCATTGTCTTAGTATGTATTTTGCTATTGTAATAATACTTTTTGGTGGACCATATAACGTTGCTATCACATTGTCACCTTTTATTAAAGTAGTCATATCTACTTTCGCACCATAATCAGTTTTAAATGTTGTGAACCCTACACCATGATGTTCAGGTCTCTGATTAATACTTGTAACACCCAATGGAGGACTAACTTGCAGATCATCCCAAAGTTCACGCGCCTCTTTCACCGAAATACAAAGATCCATTCTACGTTCCATATGTTTTATTTCTACAGAAAGATTTAAAAGCGTTTAGAGTTTTTAAATAAAATTAATAAAATACAAGACCAAATCCCCATAAAATAACGTAACTAAAATTGCTAATGGAAATGCAACTGCGAATGGAACACCTAATTTTATTTCAACATATTTTGTTCCTGACTTTTTAAGAGATTTTATTTCTTTTTCAGTTACACCAATCAATTTTTTCTCTGCTAATAGCATATCACCGATTTTTAATTTTGAAATCGGTATTTTTTTCCTGAACCCATAAATTTCCACAGATTTTGCAAACCTCCAAACTAAAAATATTGCAACGATCGATAGTAATGGGTATATAGAAACATAGAATGCTCCTGTAAAATTAATTGATCCTGAAAGCATTTTTGTAATGTAGAGTGCTACAGCATAAAATAAAATAATCATTGCAATAGAGCCAATAGCGATGATGTTCATACTCGCTTTAAGATCATTAACGAATCCGGATAAAACATTTTTATTCTTCAACGAAAAAACAAAAGCATAAAGTATCATGTAAACAGCACCAACTATGAATACATTTATGAAATAACTAACAGGGAATGGTAATGTAGTTGAATTGAATCCCGCAGGTGACAATGGTAACAGAAATCCTACTGCTGATAATAATAACATATCTGCTCCACCCCATTGACCAACAAAATACATGAATGCACCAAATCCAAGAAATGATAACCCATATATCAAACTTTGTGCAATTGGCCAGAAACTCATTTCTGTAACCGATTGATAACTGTAAAACAATAATGCAATTGCAATCATGAGATAGGGTAGTTGATCGGGAACTTCTGTAGTTTTCAAATCCCAAACAGCTGCAATGGTTGTACCAATCAACGCAGTAGCAAGAGGAATGTAATTAACAACCATACTATTATTTCGAGGACTCACTTAAATTGTTTAACCGTATTTCTTAAATCCAATACTTGCAGCAACTTCTCTAATACATCTTCGACAATAAAATAAATCATATTTTCTTATAACGCCCTTACGTGAACCGCAACGACGACACTGACGAGTAGCTTTTCCAAACTTTGTGGGCACTTATTCACCAACATTGCCAAGGATCTGCAAAATTTGCTGGTCTCCTGTGTACTGAAGTTCAACTATCTTCTCGAAGACTCGTGTATATGTTTTTGTAAAGTTTCTTTCCCACTCTGCTTGCCTTAAAATTGATCCACTCATTTCAACTGCCATTTCCATTACATTGTGGTATTCTTCACTCAACTAAAACACCTTTTTGTTTTAACCAATTTATCGTATCTTCTTTATTTATCTTATGTTTTTTCCCTATAAGAGCTTTCTTCACTCGTCTTCTTTTTACATGATAACCTGGACGTTCTAATGTAACAGCAACATCCATTCCCAACATTCCAATTTCAGGTGAATATCTTACATTTGGAAGGTCGATGTATTCTTTAACACCGAAATTTATGTTTCCATCCTGATCAATTTGTTTCGGAGCGACTTTATTATCAACAGCTTTCAATACAGAATCCAAAAATTGTTTTGCTTTATCATCTCTTAATGTAACTTTGACTCCTAATGGTTTACCTTTTGGTATGTTGAATGTAGATCGCTTTCTTGATTTTGTAACCACAGGTTTACTTTGTGTGATTTTCTCTAAAAGCTTCTGCGCTCTTTCAATTGTCTGCTTATTATCACCGCATCCAATATTAAGAGTGACCTTTTCTATTCGTATTTCTTTCATTGGGTTTCCATTCATAATTTAACCATGATAAAAAAGAATTTAACTTTATGAAATCTTGATAACAGGTTTGTCTTTACCTAATACAATGAAATTATTCTTGCTTACAACTCTTTCAGCGCCTTCAATTTCACATAATATTTTTTGTGGTTCTTTTATGGTGCCTTTAATAAATTCTTTAATTTTGCCAAGTTCCCCTGCATCTGCTCCCCTTGATACTATCCCTACAGATGACTTGGCTAAAGGTATGTGTTCAACTACCTTTAAAGTGGGTAACTCTACGAGTAGCGAATCCCCTGTTTTATAATTATCTTTTTCGACTATTAAGTTTTTCCCATCGTGGAAATTCAATTGTGTTTTTCCTTTTTTCATTACAGTCTTGCCGACAATCTTTAAAATTTTCAAAATTGATTCTTTTTCGGATACTTCAATCATTTCCAATCCTTTTTTGACAGGAATTGCGCGATATGATTTTTTCATTTTTGGTACACTCATGACATCAAACAATCCAATAGGATAACCATAATCTCTTCGTCTTTTACCATCTACAAGAACTTCTCCTTTCCGTGCTATTTTTTTTGCTTCTGCAGTTGTATCCGCGAAATTTACAATATGTTTAAGTGCGATTGAAAGTGGGATAGAAAATGATGCTGGATGTGGTCCTGGTCTGGGTGTCACTACCCATTTCGTTTCTTTTCTTGACACTCTCCAAAATGATGGAGCTAATAGTCTTTTTAGATGCGGCATACTCTCAACAATTTATTTCAGACATTTATAAACTTTGTATACATCTAATAATTATGGTTGTGGGATATGGTAAACCCACTGTTCATAGAAGATCGCTTCTAAATATTCATCCTTACATACAAGAACATGTTGGACCAGGTCATGTAATGGTTTATGTTCCTGGTAAGGAGGTTCCTACTAAAGATGAAAGAGATGCCGGTATTTTAGCAGGAATGCTTGGTGTTCCTATGTATTCTTTGAGTTTGAGAGGAGGTATGGTAAGAGGAAATTTTCTGGATTATCAATATCCACCTGACACGCTCTTGGTTGTTCATGGAATGTTGAACGAATGGCAAGGACAAAATGCACAACATAAGGAACACCCGCAAACTTCAGAAGAACTTGTGAATCAGGGAATATGTTTAGCTGAAACGCTTTCTCCTAAAGTATCTGCTTTATTATTCACGTATGTCGATGATGAGATTCGAAGAAAAATTCCAAGAACTGATGTAGATGGAGTAATCGAAGATATGTTCAAACGTTCTTCCATTATCAGAAGTGGAGGAGAAGTTTTAAGAGACCAAAATATTCGTCATTTATTTTTGCGTGGTTGACGGCTGTTCAGGAGCTACTACTTTCACGCCTTTTCTTTCTATAATTTTCTGTCTTCTCTTATCGCCTAGATCAAGATTTATTATTTGAACTTTGCTCGGATGAAATCCTACTTGAGCTTCTGTACCAACAGTTCTCTTTCTTGTAACACCTTCGATGTAAATGCGCATTTTTTCATAATTTACTCGTGCGATTTTTCCCGATTTTCCTTTAAATTTACCGCGCATGATTTGAACTTCATCACCTTTTCTTATAGGCAGTGCTCTTCGCTTGAATTTTTCACGAAGTTCTTTTGATAAATGAGATGATAGAATCTTTCTTTTCAAATGTAATGGTGCAGTGAACAAATATTTTCTCTGTTTTCTTGGTTTTGATGATTTAGGTTGTCTCATTTCTATCACAACATTCTATAAATTCTCTGAATTCGATTTTGACGTCCTTTTTCAGTTTTTAATCTGGTGACCGCGTTATATTCTTTTGGTGTTAAAAATCCTAACGCATAATCACCATCCATCACTGCGACACCTTCTAAAGTATATCGACCACAAGTTACTGTTCCCCTCGCATGTTTCACAGCAGATTTCAATTCTTCCACAGGCCACATTTCTCTTGCCTTGCCTCTATGCATATCACACCACCAAACTTGAAATCTTTCCTATAGGTGAAAATCTTTCTATAGCTTCTCTCGCAACAGGTCCTTTTACTTCAGTTCCTTTTGGAGTTCCTTCTTCGTCAGTTAAAACAACAGCATTATCTTCGAATGAAACTCTCATACCATCGAGTCTTCTGTATTCCTGTCGTTGTCTTATAATTACAGCATTGAACATTTGCTTTCTAACCTTTGGATCACCAACTTTGACAGATACTTTAACAAGATCTGCAACTCCTGCTTTTGGTATTCTCTTTCTTCGTCCTTTGTAACCTGTGACTGAAATTATTGCTACAATTTTTGCACCAGAATTATCTGCACATGTGACATAACTTCCAACATTCAATCCTCGAGTTACAGAAGCTTTTACGCTTTTCATGCATTCACCTTTTCTATAATAACAAAATTCTTTATCTTGCTCAATGGTCGGCATTCAGCAACAGTTACAATATCTCCTTCTTTGGCACTCATGCATTCTGGATTATAAGCAGCTATCTTCGAATGCCGTCTTTCAAATCTTTCATACTTCTTCAAATAGTGTAGAAATTCTCTTTTGACTATAGCTGTTTTCAATGCTTTCGCAGAAACAACTTTTCCTTGAAGGATATTTCCTCTAACACTAAGTGTCCCATGCCATGCACATTTCTTGTCTGAACATTCGTTCTTTGGAGGAACTGCTTCAATTCCTATATTCCTTGCCTTCATGATTCCACTCTATTTATTACCAAATATACCTTTTTATAAGTTTATCACACGTGATTTTAACTAAACTGTCAGCACAATGTTTAATTTTGGAGAAAATAAATGACTTTGAAAGTGAGAAGATGCATTTATCAATAAGACACAGTTCTATGCCGTTATTCACACCTGCAGTAAGATCTATTGTACTTCCAATTGATAGAAATATTTTTGTATATTGTGATAAATCACTGCTTTCTTACGCTGTCAATTTAGGTAAAAAATTAGTGAGATGGGATAAAGTAAACACTTATTTTAAACCTATTTATGATAATGGGGAAGATCCTGTTGATCGTGCATTGAAATTTCAATACGAATTTCTTTCATTGACAGTTGCATCTAGGGAATATGATCCTGAAATAGATTGTATGATAGAGGATGAATCAAAAGAACACTTACCATTTCGGGAGCTTTTTCTTTATCCTGTCCTCTGGTCGAGAAACAAGTAATTTACCATCAACTTGAACTTTAGTTTTATCTGGTAAAGTGAACACAAAAATACAATTTTCCTTCGCTATAGTCTTTTCACTATCCTTGATACCAATTTTTAATGTGTTATATGTTTCATCAATTATAGTTCCGGATAATTTGGTTTGTGTATTATCTGTAGATTTTTCTATTTTCACCTTCAATCCGATCAATTCATGCCTTACTAAATTTTGCGGGGTTATTGACATTTAATCACAAATAAAATTTTATTTTGAATATATTAAGTGAAGTTAATGAGTGAAATTGTTATGTCATTAGACAATTCTATTTCCTATATCATATAAATTTTGACCATATTCGACCAATTTTTCCATCGCAGGTCGCCACATGTTAAATATAACAAAATCGTGCACATCCATCAACCCTTTCGGAACCGATCCTGTCATATCATCTACATGCCCTGTTCCAGCTAAAGTATGAATAAAAGATGCGCCGTATTTTGGTACAGGCCTTAATTTCTTCGGCAGTATTTTAATAGGAATAATCATACTGGCATATTCTATGCCAAGAGCTATCCCCATTCCAGCATAATGATACGATTCTAATAGAGATCTTGCAATGGGATTTGTTTCTATATATTCTCCATCTAAAGCAGAATGTAAAATAGTCACGCCGGCATCAAATATACTTGATCCTAAATAAACACCTGTTCCCAAGGAAAAACTACCAATATGTTTTCTTACGATTCTAACCGACCGATCAATAAAAAAATACTGGTTAAGTAAACTTTATAAATTGATTTAACTTATCTCAATCTGATTATCAGAATACCCCAGCTTGATCAAAATTTCCTTCGCCTTGATTTTATGATCTCCTTGTAGTTCTATATGACCTTCTTTTATGGTTCCACCGCATGCGAGTTTTGATTTCAATTCCTTCGCAACTTCCTTTGCATTATCAACAATTCCTTCGACAATTGTTATTGGTTTTTGAAATCTTCTCATTTCAGTAGAAATCCTAATTTTCTGTGCTTCTCTTTCAATTGTTATACATGCACAAAGATCGAATGGTAACCCACATCTAGAACAAGTATTTGCAGTTGCCTGCGCTCCACATTTTGGACAAACTGGCATCTTATTTCTTTACCTCTTTCTTTTCATTTCGAATAGTAAGTATCCTTGCGATATCTTTTCTTAAAACTCTTATTCTTCCAGGATTTTTGATGGCTCTTCCTCTTTTTACGTTTCCGACTTCTTTCATTAAATCTAATCTAAGTTCAGAAACTCGTTTATCCATATCCTTTCCATCCATTGAACGTATTTCCTTAGTTTTCATTTAATCCTCATAATTGAATTTTGTTTGGGATATTTAAATATTTAGACAGCATCTTGAATTTTTCTTTCAGTAATAACCTGTTTTGGAAGTGACTTCATTATCTTGACCTTGATACCAATTACTCCTGCAGAGATTAGAGCTTGTGTATACCCAACATCTACCAATCTTTCAGCATATTCACCAGAATGAGCAACAAAGCCTGTTTTGAATTTTTGTTCTCTCGATCTTTCAACGCCACCGATTTTACCTGCAACATCAATTTGTATTCCTACAGCGCCGGCTTCAATGACCTTCTCCATGTTAAAATTAGCGACTTTTTTATAATTCACTCCCTTTTCAATTGATCGTGCGATTTTTCTGGCAACGATATTTGCATCAAGAAATGGTTGATCAACTTCCCTAACATCGAGAAGTGGATTTTCAAAATTGAACTTTTCTTTTATTTCCTCTGTTATCTCATTCACTCTTCTACCGCTTCTTCCGATAACCAATCCCGGCTTGTGAACATGAACAATTATTCTGGTTCCAAGTGGAGTTCGTTGAATTTCAGTATGACTGTATCCTGCTTTTTCGAATCGTTTTCTTAGGAATTCTTCTACCTCAGAAACTTTGATTCCTTCCTTTACGAATAATTTTTCTACTGCCATAATTATCCTTTTATGATGTTAACTAATTTTTCAAGTTCCTTTTTATTTGCATGTTCAAACTTTAAAAGCGGTGCGTATCCACATTCAGAACAACTAGTTTGTGCATTTTCACCTATCGGCAATGGCCAACCGGCAATATTAACTGGTGAAGGATTGTCTATATACAATTTACATCTCGGGCAATACCATTCTGCTTTTACCATTATCGTTCCTCGACTTCAATAATTAAATTTGCAGATTTACCCTCTCTTCCACGATGAGGAACTCTACTTTTAGCAAGAACTCGTCTTTGGGCTTTATCTGCTCTCGCATCTTTTATAAAAAGTTTTTCTACATTCATAGTTTTGTTTTTAGCATTTGCTTCTGCAGATTCTACAATATCTAAAATTTTCGCCGTAGTTTTTGTAAAATGTTTTCCTTCAATATCTGTTTTTTGATCAAGCATTCCTTCTAAAAATTTCTTAACTCGATCTACTTTTTTGTTTTTAATTTTTCTGAAAATTTCTCGAGAATGTTTTACCGATACAATTGCACCTATTTCTTTAGCGGAAGCTGTTGTCATCAAATCACCTTACGTAGTTTTCATTGAGGAGTGTTTGGTAGACTTGGATGCTCCTATACCAGGTGCTGAATGTTGAACTCGTTTTATTGGAATTGCAAAATCTCCTAATCTAAATCCAACCATATCTTGAGTTATATCAACAGTGACCCATTTGTTTGATTTATCACCTGCAGCTGCACCGCCTTTGAAAACTCCCATTTTCTTACCAACCATTTCTGGTAAAATTATCATACTGCGAACATGGGTTTTGTGGAATTTTGTAGGGTTCCTTCGGATTTTTTCAAGTAGAATTTTTTGCTGTTCTGTCAACCCTCTTTTTAGACTTCTTCTTTCTCTAGATGTCAATAATCTGGAAAACTCATCAATAGACATTTGCTTAACTTCTTCGAAATTTTTTCCTCTTAAAGCGAATTCCTTTGCCATAGTATCAATAGCATTATGTTTGTTGTATATTTAAATAATTTATTAGTGAATGAAATGGTATGGCTATTGAAGGATTTTATACTGGATTAGGTATCGGGTTAGCTGTTTTAGGAAGCGGTGCGGGAATAGGAATATGTACTTATTTGTATCAACGTGGTCAAGCTAAAATTCGCGAGGAGACGACTAAAATATTAGAATATAGAGTGAGGGCATTAGAAGCAATGAAAGAAAAATTAGCACCAAGTGCGGCTTTGGAATATCTGGATCGAGTTGCACCATTGCCGGGAGCCGACTTGTTGTAGATTACAAATTAGAGATAATTCAAACTGTTCATCTTTATATTCCGACTTTTCAAATTAACTACATGAAGTTAGACACAAAGACTATAATCATTGCTGTTGCCGTAGTGGTAGTAGCAGCGGTTGTAGTTACTCAGTTAATGTAAATTAAACCGTAAATTTGAGATTTTTTATTTTCTTTTACCTGTTCTTCTAGCAGCGATACTTCCAATCTTTCTTCCAGGTGGCGCATGTCGTGAAATAGTCTTGAATTTAGCGTGCTTCTTTCTTCCACCATAAGGATGATCGACAGGATTCATTGCAACTCCAACAGTTCTTGGATACAACTTTCCTCTAGCCATCATTGCATACCATCTTTTTCCAACCTTAACCCATGGTTTTTCTAATCTTCCACCGCCAGCAGGAATGCCTATCATCGCTCTACATTTACCAGCGAGTATCTTTTCTCGTCCAGTTGAAAATTGTACAATGATTTTATTTCCAGTCGTGTTAACTACTGTGGCGAAACTTCCTGAACTTCGACATAATTTAGGTCCAGATCCTGGCCAAGTTTCTATAGATGAAATTCTTGTACCGACAGGAATCTTTGAAACTTCAACAACACTTCCCATTCCAGAAAACTGTCCATAGTGAATGTAATCTCCAGCTTGAATTCCTTCAGGAGCTATATGTAGAACCTCTCTTCCATTGTTGTCTCTTACAAGCATAACAGGAGCATAATGTCCTGGATCGTTCATAATGTCAATAACTTTAGCCGTAAAAGTACCAAAAGGTAAGAATTGAATTCTTCCTAAATACCTGTGTGATGGTGTTCTGTACCTAGGTCCACCTTTTCCACGCGCCTGAACAATAAGATTCTTTCCCATGACATCACCTTAGACAGTCATTCCCAATTTAACAGCAACATCTATTGCTTTGTATTCTGGTTTGAGCTTTATATAAGCTCTTTTTTCTCCGCCTTTTGTTTGAGTATTCACTTTATCCACTTTAACTTCGAAAGCCTTCTCAACAGCTTCCTTTATTTGTTTTTTGTTGGATTTTCGAGCAACTACAAATACCAATTTATTCTCTTTCTCTATCAATCCTACAGCCTTTTCTGTAAGATATGCGTATTGAAGTGCTCGATGGGGGTCGGACATACTATCTATTCAAACTACTAATTTAATATATTTAAAAGTTAATCTCCGAGACATTTGCCGAATTTTCTCTATGTTTAGACGTTGTATTTCATTCAATTAAATAATTTTATCGTATAAAACACTAGAATAGGTTTTGTCTCTGTTTCTTTTTAAAAAGGGTAATTCTGATAAAATGGTTAATGCAGTTATAGGAGATGTATAAATAATTGAGCGTCGTAACCAAAGTGGTCCCATAATAGAATCAATAAAACTTCTATATCGTTGAATTATATACTCTAGTCTAGAATTATAAATTCTCCCACGCAAATCCGGTATATTTTGCATATTTTCGTAATTTAATTTTAACACTAAATATAAATATGTTCTGTAATAAAATGCCCGCCGACCGCGTAGGAAAAAAGCAAATTTTATTTATTTAAAGAGTTAATAATCTTTATGGCCGAGGTAACTAAACTCGAAAAATGTTTCCAATGCGGCAAAGTTCTGCATCCTGATAAAGTTGTCCATGCGCATAAGAAACCTTTTTGTTGTAAGAAATGCATAGAACATTTTAGAAAGCATGGTCAAAAGAAGAAAGCTGAGATTTGCGAATACTGTTAGGATAGCAATATTTTTGATAATACCGTTGTTATCCATCTCGTTTGCTGTTTTTGCGCATGAAGAAGCATCGTCCGTGCCCGTTAAAAATCTTCAAACCACAGCCTTAACCACAATTTTAATTTCATCTGGGATTATAATAGGCCTCGTCGTACTTGCAGCCATTGCAAAACCGAAAGTTGAAGGTCATAAATGGTTGATCTTCGGTGGAATTGTTGTAGCCACAATTATCGCTACCGCATATTCGGGATATTCAACTATATTCCTTAATTTAAACTCCGTCAGCGGAGGTCCTGTTCACTGGCATGCTGATTTTGAATTATGGAATTGTGACAATGCAATTGAATTAATCGAACCGAGCGGATTAACAAATCGTATAGGCGAGTCAGATTTCCATGAGCATGGTGATATGAGAATCCATGTTGAGGGTGTTGTAGTGGAATATGATGATGTATCGATTGACAGGTTCATTGAATCAATCGGAGGGGAAGTGAGTGAAGATAAGATATCTCTCCCAACTGAGCATGGTTTACTAGACTTGCAAAACGGCGACGCATGCAATGGATTGCCTGGAAAATGGCAGGGGTTCTTGTACAAAATTACGAATCCTGACCCAAGAAAGAAAAGCGGGTTTGTATATACACAGGAGAAATTAACAGATTTCGGAAATTACATACTATCTCCTTATTCGAATGTTCCTCCAGGAGATTGCATTGTCATAGAATTCGGCAATGAAAAGGATTTTACCGAGCATATCTGCGAGTCATATGAGACCGCTGTGCAGAGAGGTGATTTGACTGGCAGTTGAAGCAATTCTCCCGACAATAGGCGCAGTTGTATCCGCCGCTGTAATAGATTCGATAAACCCATGCGCTATCGGAGTTTTAATTCTAATGATTTCTGTCCTTCTATCCAGCAGACAGTCTACTAAAAAAATGCTATTGCTTGGTGGGGCATACATCGCTAGTGTGTTTACAGTTTATCTTCTAGCTGGACTGGGTCTGATATACTTTTTGGCGAGCGTGCCTTTATTTGTCGCGGAATATTTATCAATTGCAGTTGGTGGCTTGATCGTAATTGCAGGATTGATTGAAGTGAAAGACTACTTTTGGTACGGCAGATGGTTCTCATTGTCAATACCCACCATATTTTCGAAAAAATTGGATGTTTATGCGACAAGAACGTCGATACCTGCTGTTATTTTACTGGGTGCCTTTGTTTCAGCAGTAGAACTTCCCTGCACTGGTGCGCCGTATCTGGCGATTATCACACTATTGTCACAGTACTTTGACTTGACTGCATTGGTGTTGCTGGTGCTTTACAATATTATTTTTGTATCCCCATTGATTGTGATTTTGATTTTGGTTGCTAGTGGCAAACGATTGCAGGAAATTAAAAAATGGAAACAGTCGAACAGGTCATTGATGAGATTATTGATTGGATTGATGTTGATAGGAATGGGTTGGTTATTGATGCTGATAGCGAATGGAACGATTAACTTTGGATGAAATCAGAGTTTTGTTAATGCGCTTTTTGTGAAAATTGTTAATCTTCCTAAAGCAGCACCTGGTGCCAAATCTTCTGCAGATATTTTATTTACATTTCGCACATCACAACCTATTATATTCTCTGCAGCCTTTGATATGTCATCTTCTTTTGTAACAACAAACAATGGACCAACTTTAGTTTTATATTTTCTAACTCGGTTTTTCCCTTTTCCAGCTCGAACTTTTCTTTCACTTATTCTTTCAACTTCATTATCTAGTCCGATTTTCTTCAAAAATTCTATCAAATCTTTTGTCTTTTTCAAATCTTGTAATTTATCTTCAACAATTATTGGAACTTCTTTAATATTTTGAATTTGATGTCCTCTTCTTACAACAAAATCTCTTATTGCAACTGCTGCTAGTGCGCTATTGATTGCCATTCTTTTTTCTTTCTGATTTATTTTTCGTTCCCAAACTTTCTCAACCAGTGGAGGATGAGCTCTTCGACCTTTAACAGCTTGTGGAACAAATCTTGCTCTCATCATAAGAAATGGAACTGTTCTATTATGTAGTCTTGGAAGTCTAGCCATTTCCTTATTCATCATTGAATATCTAGCTCTTCTTTTTCCATGATAATGAGCAGCAGTTCTTTTTCCTGCCATTGTATCAGAACCATAAGATTGGCGTTTATTTCTTGTACTGACAACAACAGCTCTTCTGATTATATCTTCTCTAATTGGATTTTGGAAAACTTTCGGTAAATCTACTTTCTCTACAGCTTTACCATTAAGATCAAAAACATCGACTTTCATACCATCACTTGGAAATTTCTCTCATTTCAGGCAAATAGAATTTAACTTTCTGTGGTCGGATAGCTGATCGTAACATAACCAATCTTTTCCTGCTCCCCATCACAGATCCTTCTAACAATACATAATTATTTTTTACAACTCCATAACTTGTGAATCCGTTTTTAGGCGTGATGTCTTGACCTGTGCCAATTTTCAAAATTCGTTTGTTCAATTCAGTTCTTCTCCAGAATCCCATTTGTCCCGCCATTGGTACTGTATATCTAACTTTTCCAGGTCTTTCTTGTCCTAGAGAACCTACATGTCGTAATTTCTTTTTCGCATGTCTATTTTGTATACTTACACCAAATCTCTTAACAGGTCCTTGAGTTCCCTTTCCTTTTGTAACTCCAACAACATCAACAAGTTCACCTTCTCGTGTAAAATCATTAATTGTAACATCTTTATTCAAAAGGTTCTTTGCAAAGTCGAATTTCTCTTTTGTATCTTTTCCTCCGATTTCAAGTTCGAAAACTTCTGGAGTTTTCTTCCCGAATCCAGACAATCGTGGTTGAGTTGAAACTATGGCTCTGATTTTTGAAATTTTTGCCAAATTCTTTTCCATTTCAGCCAATTTTTCATCAGTTTTAAAATTACCTATCTTTAATTTTCGTGACAAATCCTTTGGTAAGTCTTTAACCAAAACTTCAGATAAAACTTTGAGTCCATCAACTGAATTGACGTAAGACCTCATTCCAATAACTTTAATCGGAGGGCAATCTATAACGGTTAAAGGAACTGAAATTTCCTGACCGAATGTTTTGGAACTCTTCATCCCATCCACAATCATGGCATGTAACATACCTGCTTTGTATCCGGCAAATCCCATTATTTTTGGCTTGTCAGTTTCAGGAAAACTAGTCACAGTGGCATAAATTCGTTGTGATCTTTTTCTTGGATAATACCCCTTACTTCCTTCCCTTGGCTTACGTACTTCTGGCATTAAATCACTCAAATTCTATTGTTGTTATGTATTTAAAATCTTTAATTAGGCCTGATATTTAACTTCAACCGTCAGATAATAATAATGGACGAAGAAACTGTTAGAAAAAAACTTGGGCTGGATCCAGATAGGATAGCACAATACTTGAGAATTCTTCAGGAAAACATAGGGTATTTCGAAAGTAATTTTGAAATGATAGGAAAACGTTATCCCGATATGCATGTGGCTATATTAGATAGAACAGTAATTGCGGCATCTAGAAATATCAGGAATCTTCACAAACGTTTACAAGATATGCGAGCAAAGGGGACTGAAATAGACGGCATTTACATTACCAGAACTTATGTTAGAGAGAAGCCACCCACTTTAATTCTTCCCTACTATGCATGAACTTTAAGAATCTCAATAATATAATCAGTTTATGGATCAAAAATGTATTTTCTGCGCAATAGTAGGTAATCAGATACCGGCACTGAAAGTGTATGATGATCAGAATTTTATGGTATTCCTCGACATACGACCGTTGAATAAAGGACATGCATTAGTCATACCAAAGAAACATTATCGATGGACATATGAAGTTGAAGGATTTGGTCCTTATTGGGAAGTTGCCAAGAAAATCGCTCTTGCACAAACAAACGGATTAGAAGCAAAATTTGTACAGTTTTTCACTGCAGGAATGGGTGTTGCACATGCGCACATACATGTTGTTCCTAGATACGAAGAAGATGGTCATGGAGAATATCTGAATCCTGCGAATGTCAAAGAATTACCTGAAAACGAAATGAAAGAAATTGCAGAAAAAATAAAAAATAATATTCCTGTCGAAGAACCTAAAGTTGAAGAGAAGAAGGTAGAGGAACCCCCTAAAAAGAAAAAGGAATGGACTCAAGACGAAATAGAAATGGTACGAAGAGACGTAGAGCAAGCTTAAACATAAACTAAATCTACACCTGGCAACTCTGGTTCGTAGGAATCATGAAACTGTCTTACAACATCCTCCGGCCAATCTGGATGGGCAACATGAATCTTTTCATGTCGTAAAACATGTCGTTTGAAATATTCCTTCGAATTTATCCAAATATGATGAACTGTATCGGTCATTCCTCTAATAGAATCTGGGAGGTAGTAGCTGTTCATATGAACGAAAATTTTTCTTCTGTTAGGGTTTTCATGTGATTTACCATACATTGTATATTTTGCAGGATCCACTCTACGTAAATCTTCATCTGGAATACGTTCATACAGTCTGGTTCCGAAAAGTTCCTTCAACCGCTCCCAATACAATGGTCTCATAATTTTCTTCTTTTCTTAGCAGTTTTTATGTCTATCTCGTCACCAGACAAAGGAATAAGTTCCCTTCTTAATTGTTCTTCATCAAGTCCAGGATGAATCTTTTTTAATTTCTTAATTTTTCTTTTGATGAGCTCTTCGTCTGACATATTAATAAGTTGTGTTTAATAAATTTAACATACGCGCCGATAGTCTAGCCTGGTAGGACACGAGCCTTCCAATATTTAGATGAAAGCTCGTCGCACGGGTTCAAATCCCGTTCGGCGCACTAGATTTAAATATCTATCATCTTATTTGATTTAATGCCAAGGTATCGTACTGATGTAAGGGAATCTGTAAGAGATTATCTTAGAAATCATGGGCCTTGTCCAGTAGGTAGGGCACTTGCTGATTTACAATCTCGACTCCATATGAAACGTTCTGCTGTTAATATGATCATGGATAGGATGGAGGATATCGAAAGACCTTTTTATGGCATGGTATCATTAATAGATCAAGCTGTAGAGCCGCTTCAACGATATCCTGAATATGTGTCACCGCTATTGGAACATGCGATTGAAACTGGTAGTATATCACAAAAGGAAGCCAGAAAATTGATGGACGTAGACCACCAAACAGCAAACAACAGATTACTCTATCTTAAGCAAAAGGGTTTACTTTCAAAAGAACCAGGTTACAATAAACCTTTTACACCAACAAAAAATGCAAAAGAAATAATGAAAAATAAAAACGGACAGAGCTAATTTATTTTCCAGCTATGCCTTTTCTTTTAACATAAGACCAAAGTTTCTTCGTCATTTCTGACGGTGCCAAATCGGCTGATCCGAAAACATCTTCCATAGTCTCGGTCATTCCTTTGAAGCTTATGCTGTATCCACCGAATGCTTTTTTCTTTTTACTTCCAAACATTAATCAAAACCTCCTATTAAGGAATTGTTGAATTCTATTTAAATCTCTTGTTTTCGCAATAATACCAATGAATGAATTCGAATATGGCGGAATTAGATGGGGAGTGACGTTCTTAAAGACAGCCTGCGGACTGTCAACTGATGATGTACATGATTTGATGGTTTTGGCTACCGTGATGTATCTGGACGGTGAGGATGAAAGGGATGTTAAAACAGACGCATATGAAGGTAGAATATGTACAAAGGGTGAGTACGGCTTGGTGGGCGAATTTGGAGGTCGTATTTATCACGCAGATATTGAAACGGAAAAGAGGAGAGAACTAATGTCATTCCTAGTCAATGAACGCACCGGCGGTGGCGGAGTCTTCTCAAAGAATTAAATCAATTAAAATATTTTTACGGATTAAATATTATTATATCATGCTAGAGTCGCCTAACCTGGTATGGCACAGATATTTTGTGTAAGCCTGGAATTACCAGACGGTGAGCCTGCGAGCGCAAGCTCTTGCGAGTTCAAATCTCGCCTCTAGCGCAAATTTAAAAACATTATTCTCATATGATATCTATGAACATCCTTGTACTAGCTCCAGAATACTACTCGGAGGATATTTTATCAGATTTGAAATCTTCCGCGAATATTGAAAAGAAAAAATTATCACGTGAAGAATTATTGAATGAAATTGAAAAATATGATGTAATATTTACTAGAATTGGTACCCAATTTGATAAGGAATTATTGAATAGGGCGACTAACCTAAAAATTATTGCAACTTCAACTACAGGTACAGATCATATTGACATGGAATATGCAAAACAGAAAGGAATAGAAGTTATAAGTGCACCAGGTGTCAATGCTACGGCAACAGCAGAATATACATTCGGTTTAATTCTTGCATTAATTAGAAAAACTCCATGGGCATTCGATTCTATAAAGAATTTTGATTTTAAACGATCTGAATTCATGGGAAATGAATTGAATGGAAATACAATCGGAATAGTAGGATTTGGTAGAATCGGTAGTCAAATTGGTAGATATGCTAAAGTTTTTGGAATGAATGTTTTGACATATGATCCTTTCATAAATAAAAATCTCGTAGAGGAAATTGGAGCTAAAATTGTTGATTTAGATGAGCTGATAAGAAACTCAGATGTGATTACATTACATGCATTTGCCACACCTGAAAATGAGAATATGATAGGATCTGAAGAATTTTCTAAAATGAAAAACAATGCCCTTTTAATTAATGTTGCGCGAGGTTCACTTGTAGATGAGGATGCACTTTTAGATGCTTTAAAAAATAAAAAAATACAAGGTGCTGCTGTAGATGTTTTGAAGGAAGAACCACCAACTGAAAATAATAAAGTGATATCCTATGCGAAATCAGCCAGTAATTTAATTATAACCCCGCATCTAGGCGGTTCAACAAATGAAGCTGTTAGCAATGCTGCAATTCTAGTTGTCCAGAAAGTAAAGGAATTTCTCAATCGACCAAAGCCTTGATTAAATCATATCTCGCAATTATACCAACTAATTTTCCTTTATTAATAACAGGCAACCTATCGATTTGATACTTGTCCAATAGAGTTGCAGCTTCTAAAATATTTTCGGTCGATGCAATAGATATAACATCCTTGGCCATAAGATCTTTGACTTGAATTTTTGACATTCTTTCCAAATGCTTCTTAACACCTAATTGATCTTTTATCAGTGCCAAGATGACCACACTCAATGCATGTGGTTCGGCAGCAAGTTCTGTATGTGTTTTAGATATATCCAATTTCATAAAACGAATAATATCCGCCTCTGTTATCACACCAATTACTTTATGTCTGTTAACAACAGGAGCACCTGAGATGTGATGCTTGGAAAGAATACTTGCAACTTTAAAAATAGAATCAATCGGCTTAACTTTGATTACCTTTTTTCGCATATAGTCTCTGACTAGCTTCATATATATAATGTTTAGATTGTATTAAATTAAACTTACACAACTACAGGAGTTCTATGGAAATATGAAGGATTAGTCCTCAAATTATTGATTGAAGTTTCCCATCCTATTAATTTTTCTGATTTATCCACACAATCTTGAAACCGTCGCCTTAATTTATGATAAAATCTTTCGCCTATTGTTCTTATATCATAATTTGGATATTGTCGTCTCAACATTTTTATTTTGGCATGACTAGCAGGGTCAGTTGTTGGATCCTTCATCATATCATAAAATACTGTTTTTCCATTAGGACGAATGACTACAAAATCTATAGTTTTGTATACGGTTCCTTTATCGAAAAGATGTCTATATTCATCATCAACTGTTATCTGAAATCTTCGTCTGGTGTAAAAATTTCTATTTAGAAGAATCAATATTCTTGCAAAATTTGCTTCCCATGCTGATTTTGCATCAAATCCTATGTCATCTCTATAACCAGAAATAGGATCCACAGCCTGACGATAATTAGGATCTTCCCATTTTTCTTTCCTACTGAATGATATTTTGCTCTTGAATTCTGGATCTCTCCATTTTGCTTTTACCCCTTCGGATTGCTTCCTTACAAATTCAGGATCTTCCCAGTTTCTTTGAGATGCAATTGATTGTTTTCTTCTATATTCTGGATCTCTAACTGCATCACTAATTTTTTCAACTACATTTTTTCTAAATTCAGGGTCTTCCCAATGTCGTTTATGCATTTCACCTACTGTCAACCTAGGTAATTGGAAAAAATCAAATATTCTATAAATTATGCCTTTATCAATACCAGTTTCTAAGGAGAGATTAAACAAACCCCTATTACCGATTTGATGAGATAAAAAAAGATAATCTAGTAGTGGTAATCCAAATTTCCTTCGTGTTTCTTTATCTATATCCCTAAGAGATTCTAAAGTTTCGAATGTAACTCTTTGTTGTAAACTATGTAGATCATAACCTAAATATTGGTGAAGCTCATCTTGGTTAACTAACATCGCTTCATTTCACCATACTTCCGACTTTAATATCCTTTTCAGGCTGCAATAAAACAACATTTCCATTTCCATCATCTGCAGCAAAAATCATGCATTCACTTTCAATTCCTAGAAATTTCTTCCTTTCCAAATTCAAAATGAAAACAAATTTCTTCTCCATCAGTTCTTCAGGTTTGTAATAATTCTTCAATCCAGACATTGCAGTTCTTGTTTCAGTTCCAAAGTCTACAGTAAGTTTATAGATAGTTTTTGACCCTTCTGGTTCCTCCACGTTTATTATTTTTCCTATACGCATGTCAATTTTCTTAAATTCTTCAAATGAGACATCCATAATGAAATTAATTACAAAAAAAGCTTATAAAACCAACGTAATAGGTATCTGCATGAAGAACAGAATTATAATGCACTTGGATTTGGACGCTTTCTATGCATCTGTCGAACAAAGAGAACATCCTGAATGGAAAGGAAAACCTGTAATAGTAGGTGCTGATCCTAAAAATGGTGCAGGACGTGGAGTTGTTGCAACATGTTCATATGAAGCACGTGAATTTGGAGTGAGGTCAGCAATGCCCATATCCACTGCATGGAAGTTATGTCCAGAGGGAATTTATGTAATACCCAACTTCCTTCTCTATGGCCAAGTTTCATTCAATGTAATGGCATTAGTGAAAAAATATGCGGACAAATTCCAACAAGTGAGTATTGATGAAGCATTTATTGAAGTCACGAATAAAGTGAATGATTTTGAAGAAGCCGAGAAACTAGCAGATAGAATTAAGAAAGAGATTTTGAATAAAGAGAAAGTTACATGTTCGATTGGTATTGGGTCGAATAAATTAATAGCAAAACTTGCATCAGATTATAAAAAACCTTATGGAACTACTATTGTCAGAGAGGAAGATGTTAAGCAATTTATCTCGAAATTAAACGCACGGAAGCTACCAGGGATCGGTCCTAAGACAGAAGCTGTATTGAATACAATGGGAATTAAAACTGTTAACGATCTTGCTCAAACAAATGTAAAAACTCTTGTGGATATGTTCGGTGTTTTTGGATATAGAATGCATGACATGGCATTAGGTATTGATGAGAGTGAAGTTATTGAAGATTATGAAATAAAATCTCTTGGAAGGGAAATAACTTTCGAAGAAGATGTTGATAAACCGGAAATAATTCTCAAAGCTGCAGATTCATTGATAGATGAGTTTCATGAAGAATTAATCTCGGCTGATATACAATTCAAGACTGTAAATATAAAAGTCAGATATGAAAATTTTGAAACACACACAAGCGCAAAAACACTTTCGAATTATTCGAGTGATAAAAAAATTATAAAAGATGTTGCAAAGGAATTATTTTTACGATTCCTAAACGGTAGAAAAATGCGATTGATAGGTGTAAGAGTTTCTGGATTAAAATTTGGTGAGGAGCAGAAAACCTTGAAAAATATATAATCATTCTATTTTATTGAAAAGATAATCTCCTTTCTTGATCTTTCCTGATAATTTCGTAAATTTACAATCTTTAAATGTTCCGTCTTTAACCCCGAGTTGTTTATTTATTTTTTCAGATGTTTCAGGAATGAATGGTGAGATCAATATTGAAATTATTCTACATGCTTCCAATAAATTATACAATACATTCGATAATTCTTTTCCTTTTAATTTCCAAGGTTCATTTTCGTTGATGTATTTGTTTGTTTCTCGTATAAACTTCCACACTTCTTCCAAAGCTTCGTTGATTTTATATTCTTCAACAAATTCTTTCACTTTGTTCACATCAATTCTTTTATCCAATTCTGGTTTACCGTCTATTTTTTCCTTGAATTTCTCCACTAAACTCAAAACTCGATAGATAAGATTACCCAAATCTCCAACTAATTCACCGTTAATCCTGTTTATCATAGCTTTTTCGGAAAAATCACCGTCATCAGCAACAGGAATTTCTTTTATAAGAAAATATCTAACTGCATCTACAGGATATTTTTCAAAAAGTTTGAATGGGTCAACAACATTTCCGAGTGATTTACTCATTTTCTGTCCATCGACAGTTATGTAACCATGAACAAGTATTCCTTTTGGTAATTCCAATCCAGCTGACAAAAGTATAGCAGGCCAATAAACAGCATGAAATCTGATTATACCTTTTCCTATCACATGCAAATTTGCAGGCCACCATTTTTTGTAAATCTTATCGTCAATTCCAAATCCTACTGCGGTTTGATAAATGTTTAAAGCATCGAACCATACATACATGATTTGTGTATCATCACCAGGAACGGGAACTCCCCATCCTTTTGCTCGTTTGAAGGATCTGGATATACTGAAATCTTCCAACCCCCCTTTAACAAAACTTAATACTTCATTCTTTCGGGTTTCTGGAACTATTTTTATTTTATTATTTTCAATTAGATCTTCGATTTGTTTTTGGTATTTCGATAGACGGAAGAAATAATTTTCTTCTTCAACAATTTCTGGTTTTCTTTTATGTTCTGGACACAATCCACCGACAAGTTCTGTTTCGGTATAAAATGTTTCACAACCTACGCAATACAAGCCTTTGTATTTCTTCTTGTAAATATCACCAGATTTCTTACATAACTCCCATAATTTTTGAGATCCCGGCCAATGATCCTTTTTACTAGAAGATCTTAGAAAGCTATCAAACTCCAATCCTATTTTTTCCATTAATTCTTTGAATTTTGCTGCATTCCTATCGCATAATTGTTGGGTGGTTATCTTTTGTTCTTCAGCAGCTTGGACATTTTTCAAACTATTTTCATCCGCACCAGTTGCAAGAAAAACATCATCTCCCAATAACTTGCTCCATCTTGCAATTACATCGGTTTGTACAAATTCTAAGGCATGTCCAATATGCGGAGCAGCATTTACATATGGAATAGCTGTTGTGATGTAGAATTTTTTCTTAGGTAAGCAAATCACCTTAATTAGATTTGAGAGTAGAGTTTAAAAAAACATACTTAAATTGTTTCTGATATAATGGAATTATATGATTCCTGATTCTAGGGTGCGAGAAGTTCTTGATGCAATGACAAGTAATAACGTACTCTCTTATTCTTTTGAAACATCCTTTCGAGGACCTGTTCACAAAGTTTATAAAGTAGGGCTTAGAGAAGACGAACCTTCCATGAGTGTTAATTTATTATTGGCCACTGGTAGCAGATTAGTCTCTACTAAAGAAGGTTATATAGGCTATAATGAAGAAGATGGTTTGACTACACAACAGAGCACAAAAAAATGTAAAAAGTATATAGATGAGCATCCACCATCTCCATTTCATATAACATATCCGTCTCATAAAGGACGATTTTTAACAGATGTCAAGCGTTCTCGTTTAGTTACTGGACCTTTAGTTGACCATTTGCGAGATACAAATCTGGAAACTGGAACGGCTTTAAAAATGATAGTATGTTATGATGGCATTGATTTGAATGAGGATTATTTAAATGCCCCCTGGTGGAGAAATGTCATAGGAAAAATTGCATCCGAAAATCATGTTGAAACTCAAAACCCACGAGAAGGAATACCAGAATGCGAATCAAATGATAGAAGAGGTGGTTTACTTCTTCCAAAATATATGCATCGAAATATGAAACAAAAACTTGTTTTTAGAGCTGAAGCTACTGACTCCACTGAGGTTGATAAAACTATAAGAGGTGTTTGGTATTCAGGTCAAACTATTCAACGTATAATAGATGCAGAAGAACGTAGACTTTATGGACAATTCTGACTTTAATAATTTCATCCACATATAAATCATGTGAAAGACTTCATCGAAATTACAGACAATCTTGCTAGAGTTATAGGTGAGATGGAAAATCAGAGAAAAAATGTTGGAAATTTCTTAAGAGATGCTAGTTCGTTAACTGATCTTGAGATTACTGAGGATATATTAGAAAATAAATTAATCATTCAAGTTCCTCCAGCTGACTACCAGAAAATTAAAGTTGGCGGTGTTGATGGTGGTCTACTGAAGAAGTCATTTCATGGAATTGATCTCATGCTTTTGAAATCTGTGGGAGTTATTTTTTCATATAGTGATGGAAAATTGGAAAATACTGAATATTATCCCAGTACAATTCCGTCACCAGAACCAAGAACGATAATGGATCCTTTCAGTGATATAGAATTTGAAATCAACTCCAACATCGAACGACAGATAAAAGAAGTTATCACTGCAACGGAAGTCGTGGACAAATTTGAACCGGATATATTATTCATGCATGGATCTGTGATTCCGCATTATACTTTTGTTCCTGAGAAAGGATCGTTACTTCATGAAAATTACAGACGAATGATTCTTGCATATACGGATTTATTTGAAGCTGTGAAATTGAAGAAAACTTTACTTGCGGGAGTAGTAGAAGATAGCAGAGGAACCAGATTTTGTGAAATTCTTAATGGAATTCTTCTCACACATTTCACTGCAAGTATGCCACCGGAAATGAAGATTGTATTAACACGAACAAAAGACTCTAACTTATTGTCATATGTCTTGAAACACGGAGAAAGAAGTTTGGTATTTCCATATTCTTCCAAAACTTCACAACATCCAATATTAAGAGAGTTTGAGATGAAGGATAAGATATTTACGTTTTATTTGAAAACTGTGGAATTTGATAGGCCAATAAGAGTTGATTTTCTTGGTGATAAGGGGGTTGTCGATAAGGCTGATTTTATTTCTTCAGCGTTATTGAAAATGGTTGGACATTCAAATTATGGAATACCCGCTGTTATTATTGAAGCTGATCAAAGAGCAAAGCTGGATGAGAGTGAGTTGAATATGTTTTACAATGATATAATGAACAAGACAGGAAATGTACCTGGATTGTTTGATCAGAGAAGAAATCAGAGGCCGTTCTAGATTTGGTACCTACTTAGTTCAAATAAAATCTTAAAACTAACTTAAGCAATGCTTAGGTATGGACTTAAACTTACTTTTTTAAATTTCCTAAATAGTGCAAGTGACAAGGCTTGAATACTTGTATTATCCCTTATTCTATTAGAGTCGTACTGCTTGTGGAAAGATCCCTACGAGACGTAACCTAAAGCAGGTCTGAAAACTTTCCCGTTCGCAAGAATGGGCTTCTTTTATTAAATTTTTCTGAAATGTACTTTTTCAAATCCACTTCATTATTTTTATTAATGCAACTAATATTTAGTTATGATTTCTAAAAACCTTCAACTTCTATTCGTCCTTTCTCTGCTTCTTATTGCTGCCCACGGTGTAGAAGAAACGCTCACAGAATTTCGACGTACAGATCCATTTGTCATCTCTATTGCAAACTACCTAGGCACCACACCGGAAATGTTTTACTGGATTTTCCATATTATCTGGTGGGTACTACTTCCGAGTGTTTATATTTTTCTTAGGAAGAGTGATGTTTTGCTACCTCTCTTAACTTTGTTCAGTATTGTTTTTGTGTTTGAGTTGCACCATGTCGTTAAAGCTGTTATTGCGAATCGGTACTATTCAGGAATGTTTACTGCTTTATTTTATCCGATACTGGGAGTTTTCTTCTATAAAGAGTTAATAAAAAATTGGAAGGAAAAACTACGACACGGAAAAACTGTCCAGTAATCCTAGTAAAATACTTTCTTTAATAACCGCTGTTTAAGTATCATTAAGACCAATTAATTCTTACAGGAATAGCAGCATTCGAACCAAGTGGTATGACAAAAACATTCTAAAATTTCACATATCAGTCCAATTCTTTGTAAGTTTTACTTCTCCAGTTTCTTCGTTTATGATTGCTTTGGCCATCTGTAGAAAATCATGTCCAATGAGATTCTTCTTCCCGCCGATGACCCAGAGACCAAAGTTGCAACCGTCTATTTCCACCATCGCGCCGTATAAAAGTTTCTTGTCCTTGTACTCTCCTGCAGTTATTATAAATTCATGACCTAAATGTGGTGCTCCCAACTTCAGTAACAATTCCTCACTTATCATAGTTCTATTAGCACCAGTATCTATAACAGCATCTATCTCTTCGGATTTACCGTTGACAGAAATTTTGACCTTCTTTATTATTTCCATAATTAATTATGGTTTTGGACGGGTATAAAATTTTTGGGAATATTCTAAGCTTCAGGTCTTTCAATTCTAGCAAAACTAGGAGTCATGACAACGTATCCTTCTTGAAGTGCAACCATATCCCAATTGAATTGTGTCGACAATCTTTTCATCTTCTGAAGTGCAGTTTGGAACAATCCAACATCTTTCTTTTGTAAATCTCTTACTTTGATAAGAACAACATTCCCTTGTTTTATATAAGCAGCAATTCTTTCAACATCTCCCAATCCCGCAATATTTTCAATTCGAACATTCAACTTTTCTTGATGTTCTTCTTCCTCAGGAAATTCTACAGCATCCTCTTGAGGTGTTTTCCCTCCTCCTTTAAATAAATCGAAAAGACCCATGCTTACCTACCAATAATTGTGAGTATAAATTTAAATACAAATTCAAACTTGGACAGGAGAAGCATAAACTATCGTATCTCCACGAACAAGAATATTTCCCAATCTTACTTTAACTTCAGCCTTGGAAACTTCGGCTTCTTCCAACCAAAGATTCAAATGAAGATCGAGAGCTTTTAAAGTTCCTGTAACTTCTTCACCGTTCTTTAATTTGATCATGACTTTTTTGCCTTTGGCCTTGTCTAAAACGTCAATCGGTCTGTCTGTCATTGTAATTTCTTATTTTATTATGTAGTATAAGTATAAAACCTTATTGTTCATTGTGTTGTAGATAAAACTTTTTTATTTTTTAGGTGTTTTACCGTTCAACATTTTTCTTGCATTATCAACAAATCTTTTCTTATAAAGTAATATATTCCATGTAATGAAGAAAGGTGCAAGAATTTTTCCGTTTGTATAAACAGACCATCTATCAGGAACACCAAGGTATCGTACACCTGCAAGAGTAATTGGGGCAGTTAAAAAATCAAATACATAAAATCTCGATTGCATTTTCAGATAATCTTTAATAAACGTTGATAATTTTTTCTCCCTATTCGCTTCATAGATAAACCACATGCCAAATGGTTCTAGTATCATTCTAGTACCTAGACTTGGTCCCGCGGCGGGAAGGGCATTTCTCACATAATCTATAACACCGGCATTTTCAGATAGATCGATTGTACTTCCTGTATAATACCCCACGGTTGAAGAAATAACAGAAATTCCACCTCTTGCAATCAAAAAGTTTCTCCATTTAGGTTCAGTAACAGCAGTTCTTAGACCATCTCTAACAATTCGATAAGCGTTTTTTATCTTATCCATATTTTGTGCAGCTGATATTCGAACATCTCTATAGGTTCCTACTTTATCAAAAAACACATTATCAAAATCAATTGCTTTTTCTCGAACTCTTTGAACAGCTTCTCCAATTACTCCACGAGCATTATATTCTGCCCTAGGAATTGTAACATATAGATTATCCACCAATCGAGATAAATTTACCATAAAATTAACTCATATAGAACTTTTTTAATCTATCATCAAATCTTTCAATAGCATATCTTAGTGTAGTTCTTGGCATTTTTTTATAATGCTTCTTTAAAAATTGTTCTTCCGCTTTAAGATCTCTCTTTCCAATTTCTCTTAACATCCATCCAACAGCTTTCTGTATAAGATCGTGTTTATCATTCAAAAGAATTTCTGAAATTTTCAAAGCATCTTCGAATTTATTATTCTTGATAAAATTAAATGTAGATATAATTGAAATTCGTCTTTCCCAGATATTTTCCGATTTTACGAGTTTGTAAAGAATGGATTTATCAGAATCCTTGATAAAATCACCGATTATCTTATCGGCAGTCAAATCTACTAAATCCCAGTTGTTAATTCTGGATATATTTTCAATATAAAATTTGTAAACACCTTCTCTATCTTGTTTATATTTTTCAACAAGTATCAATAATCCAACAAGCCTTTCTTCATGTATTTTTGATTGAAGTAATTTTTTAATATTCTCAAATGAAATATTGGTGAATTCTTTCGCGACCCTTCTACTATCAGGAACCATAACTCCGATAAAAACATCACCCTCACCATATTCTCCCTTACCGGTTTTAAAAAATCTTTGAAGAACTTTAGCTTTTTCAGGATTCGACAACTGCATTAAACGAGACTGTACATTTTCCATAACTTGTATTATAAGGGAATCATTTAAAACTTGGATATACCTTAATTTTATAAACCTAGGATAACGATAAAATTTAGAATATTATGACATTGTGGCATGGTGAATCGGGAAAGAAGAGAACTGGTGGAAAGATCCAGATAGCTCGAAAGAAAAGAAAATACGAGTTAGGTGGAGAACCGGTATATCCAAGAATAGGAGAAGAAAAAAGAACGGATAGTCGAACTAAGGGCGGAAATCATAAAATAAAACTTCACTCATTGTCTTTTGTGAATGTTCTTGATGCTAAAAACAAAACTGCGAAGAAAGTTAAGATATTAGATGTTATAAAAAATCCTGCAAATCCTGATTTGGCGAGAAGAAAGGTTGTTACAAAAGGTGCAATAGTAAATACAGAACTAGGTGAAGCACGAATAACTTCAAGACCAAGTCAAGATGGAATAGCAAATGCAATTCTCCTTAAACAATAAAATTATTAACTCACCAATCAAATTATCATTGTGAAAAAATCTAGAGTAAAACGAAGTATTTTTTACACTGCGGGGAATAAAACATTCAAAACGGTCAAGAGATACCAGTGGAAATACAGAAACCTATTTTATCTTCTGATAAGTTTTGTCATGGCATATTACATTGTTAAAACCCCGTTTGTAGTTTCCTTCCTATCTAATCTTGGAAATCTAGGATATCCGGCAACCTTTATCGCTGGATTATTCTTTTCATACGGATTAACAACTGCACCAGCAACTGCAGCAATCTATAATCTTGGTCTCACCTTGAATCCGTTCTTAATAGCATTTATAGGCGCATTCGGTTCTGTCATCAGTGATTTTATTATTTTCAAATTCGTGAAAAATAGGCTAGCGAATGAAATAAAATTATTAGCAACTGACATAAACAGATTACGAAAACCTATTTCCAGTCTTTTCTTTGAGGAAGAATTGATTGTAAGAATATGGAAAAAGTTTTCCAAATCAAAAATATGGGCTGTGATTGTTCCAGTCATTGGTGGATTTATAATAGCATCTCCATTACCTGATGAAATTGGTGTTGCAATGTTCGGAGCGATAAAGTTTAATACAAAAAAGTTTCTTATAATCTCTTATTTATTCAACTTCATTGGCATATTGCTGATCGCCTTATCAACCAACATTTTCGGTTGACGAATAAACAATTTCGGAATTATCAAAAGTCCTGATGATGAAACAACAGTAATTATCAACCAGTCTACCAAGTTCAATGGAACGGTTTTGAAGATAGTGTTGAAGAATGGAATGTAAACCAATGCAATTTGTAATAGTAATCCGAGAATAACACTTGCTAATAGGAATTTGTTTGAAAATATATTAGTTTTCCATATCGGATTGGTTTCCGATCGGCAATTAAATACAAACAACAATTCAAACATTACAACAGCACTGAAAGCAATGGTTCTGGCTTTTTCCAAAGTTCCATTTGTATATTCTTCATAAAACAAAACGAGTCCGGAAAGACCAAAAAGTATTCCACCACCTATCATGAATGGTACCAACTTGGATAGAATTCCTTCTTTCGGATCACGTGGTTTTCGTCTCATTATATCTTTCTCTTTTGTATCAAATCCTAAAGCAAGTGCAGGCAATCCATCAGTAACCAAATTAATCCATAAAAGCTGTATAGGCAACAACGGCAATGGGAGACCCAACAAAATTGCGAGTGATATAATAATAACCTCACCAAAATTGGCAGACAGCATGTATCTAATGAATTTTCTTATGTTGTCATAGATTCCTCTTCCCTCTTCGACCGCTTTAACTATAGTTGCAAAATTATCATCGGCCAAAACCATTTCACTTGCTTCTTTCGCGACATCAGTACCTTTTATCCCCATCGCCACTCCAATATGTGCATTTTTCAATGCAGGTGCATCATTGATTCCGTCACCAGTAACTGCAGCAACATGTCCTTTCTTTTTGAACATTTTCACAATCTTAGACTTGTGTGCAGGAGAAACTCGAGCATAAACCTCAACTTCATCAGCGATTTTTTCTAATTGTTGATCGCTCATCTTGTCCAATTCTTCACCTGTCAAAACTTTTCCTCCATCCATTAGTCCGATATTTTTCGCAATCGCAACTGCTGTATCTCTATGGTCACCAGTTATCATTACCACTCTGATTCCTGCACCATTGCAGATTTTGATAGCTTCCTTTACTTCAGATCGTGGCGGATCCATCATTCCAATCAATCCTACAAAAATTAGATCCTTTTCCATTTCCTTTTCTGCAGTACTTTTTGTTTCTTTATATGCAACACCCAGAACTCGCAAACCGTTTGAAGCATAGTCTTTCATTATCGACAAGATATCGTCTTTCCACAACTGACTGAGCTTCATTTCACGAGAATTTCTTAGTATTCGATTGCATTTGGAAAGAAGAATCTCAGGCGCGCCTTTTGTATAAACAAAAAATTTCTTGTTCACTTCATGTGCAGTGCTCATCATCTTCCTGTCCGATGAAAATGGGATTTCATTGATGCGTGGGTATTTCTTTGAAAGTTCTTTGCTATCTATTTCAGCCTTTTTTGCAACAGTAATAAGCGCGCCTTCTGTTGGATCGCCGATAATTTTCCATTTGTCCCCATTTTTGGACAACACCGCATCATTGCAAAGTGCTGAAATTGTCAATGCTGTCATTAATTCATTATTTTTACTGGGGTTGAATGATTTTCCTTTTATAGAAAATTCTCCTGTTGGATTGAACCCGTTCCCGCTTACACTTATTTCCTGTGCATTGACAAAAATTTTCTCGACAGTCATTTCATTCGTAGTCATCGTTCCTGTCTTGTCTGCAAGAATTATAGTTGTTGACCCAAGTGTTTCTACTGCTGACAATTTTCTTACAAATGCTTTCTGCTTACCCATTATCTGAACGCCTATCGCAAGCGTAATTGTCAATAATGCAGGCAATCCTTCGGGGACAGCAGCTACAGCCAACGCAGCAGACGTCAAGAACATATCATGAATGGGGTATCCTTTGACAATTCCTATTCCACCAGAGATTACTGCGATTGCAACTGTAATTAATCCGAGCCATTTTCCGAAAACGTTTACTTTTGATTGAAGAGGTGTTTCTTCTTCAGCAGTCTCAATTAAAGTCGCGATTTGTCCTATCTCACTGTTCATTCCTGTATTTACTACAACTCCCTTTGCTCGGCCATAAGTAACAACAGTTCCTGTGTAAACCATATTCTTTCTATCGGATAGAACTACATCACCCAGAACCTTGTCGGTTTTTGAAATTGGAATTGATTCTCCTGTCAATGATGACTCGTCGACTTTAAGGTTCGCGATTTCAATAATCCGCGCGTCAGCAGGTATCTTATCGCCCTCTCGTACAAGTAAAATATCTCCAGGAACAAGTTCTCGAGCGTTAATCATCCTTTCTTCGCCATTTCTTATAACTTCTGCTTGGGGGGCAGATAATTTCCTTAAACTTTCCAAGGTTTTTTCTGCCTTGAATTCCTGAATAAACCCTAGAATTGCATTTGCGACAATGATTATTACAATAAGAACTGCATCGACGACATTGTCAATCACATAAGAAATGACTGCGGCGATTATCAGAATTAAAACCAGAAAACTTTTGAACTGATTCAGGAATAAAATTACTGGTGATGCACGTTTTTTTTCCTTCAATTCGTTATAACCGTATGTTTGCAGTCTTCTTTGAGCTTCTGAAGGTGCTATACCGTTTTCCGTAGTGCTGAGCTTCTCTAAAACTTCATTAGAATTAATCGTATGCCAGTTAGTCATTATACTTTATTTGTTTTTGGGGTGAATTAACTTTATGATTGACGTGCATTGTCATCTCGAGCAAGATGCCTACAAAGATGATCTGGAGGAAGTTATCGAACGATGTAAAAAAGAGGGATTGAAAGCTGTTATAACCAGTTGTACACATCCAAAAGATCTTGATAGGTCATTGGAGATTGTGGATGAGTATCCAAATTATATTTTTCTATCTGCGGCAATACATCCGGAATATGTAAAAGAAATTAAATCCAAGCAAGTCGATGAATATTTTGAACTTTTGAAAGAGAATAAGAAAAAATTAGTTGCAATTGGTGAATGTGGAGTGGATTTTTATTGGGTAAAAGAAGATAGTTGGCGAGAAAAGCAGAAAGAATTATTCATACGACACATCGAACTTTCCAAAGAATTGAAACTTCCGCTTGTGATACACACACGTGACGCATGGGAGGAGTCGTTGAATGTACTGGAACAGGAAGATGTTAAGAAAGCCATGTTGCATATGTGGGGAAGTAAAAGTAAAGATCATTTGAAAAGAATCGTGGAAAATAATTTCTTTGTTTCTGTGGGGCCATTAATTGCAAAAAGTAAAGAACGAAAGAAAATGGTTAGAGACTTACCACTCGAGAATTTAATGCTAGAAACTGATTCGCCTTGGTTTGGTCAAAATCATGAAAAAGGATTACCAATAAATGTGAAAATTCCTTGCAAAGAAATATCAGAAATTAAAAAATTTGATGAAAATTATGTAGACATTTCGACAGATAAAAATGCCGTAAATTTTTTTGTATTAAAGATTTAATACACCAAAACCTATTATAATTATTTCAGTCTTTCGTTGATCGGTCAAAAGTAATGGAAGATTGAATATGAGTAGAGTAAGAAATTTAATATCAGGAGGGTTAACGGCAGCATTATTTTATGTTTCTGCTGCATGCTCCAATCAAGAGTCTACACAATTTCCTATACAGACCCCTTCACCTACAGCTGAAATACAAATAAAACCTCAACTACAAACTTCGAATAATCTACAGACAGGGTATTCCAATCAAATTAATTCTATTAAATTTTATCAACCATCTGAAAATGAATTGCAAATTGCTGAAGCTGTGAAATATATTCAACAAAATAGACATCGAAGTAAGGAACCTATTACAAATTGGACTTACATTCTTGATACACAATTAGGTATAGATGTAGATTCTATTAGAACTACTGTAGGCATTCCAACTGGAAAAATAATAAATGGTGAACTTCAGAGGGTTATAGATACCGATAGCGGAATAGTTACAATAGGTGTGTATGATCGAAATGCAAATTACGATTTGGCTATTCCATTCTTTGATGATACTGAACGAACGGTTATAGAAAAAAATCTGAAGGGAACAAAATCACTAAAAATAAAAAGACCCGAAAAAGGTGAACTAATAAAATATCCCCATAATGTGCTTAGTAGAAGTAAGTCTGACTATCCTGTAGTAGGAAGTATAGTAGATAATTTTGTAACTGTTGTGGCTGATAAAGATTGGGTAATATTTTCTTCAGAACAAGTTTTTCCGACGTTGAATTTAGATAATGCTCTACACAATTATCCAGCTGATGTAACTCAAAAGGCAATGAAATTAGCAGATTTCATAGAAGGTTACGGAAGATATTTACCAGTGGGATCTTTCAATGGGAATGCATTATCAATAGAACAGCTACAAAGGGAATTAGATGCAAGCTTATTTGAAACATCTATAGTTATAGATGAAGTATTTGACCCTGTTTTAATATTGAATGTAGATAACCAGGAAATGGTAGAGTTTAGAAATGCGATTGATAGTTATAAAGAATTTAAAGAAGCAAGTGGATTCGGTACAAATGATCATCCGAATATGGATCCTAATTTAAAATCTGCTCTCACATATTTTGTGGTATTCAGTACAAGAAGTATTTATCAAGATCCTTTAACCGCCCATAAGTATGCTTTTGCTATTGCAAATGATCCAACAACACGAGATGGAGTTGCTGAAATGACCTATGATGTTTATTTTGAAGTAAATGGGATGGTAGAAGGCGTCTCTGTAAAATTAGATCAGATTAATTCCAGTATTAAATCAGTTGGAGCACAAAAAATAACTGAAAATGTACAAAGAGCTAAAGGAGAAGTGATGGAACTTCAAGAAACATTAAAACAACAGGGACATGAAATAAAGGTCAAAACTGCGGCAGAATTAAGAAGAGTATTAGAACAAACAAAAACTGAGACAATAAAAAAGAGTGAAAATTTTCGAAGGGAATTGGAAAATACTAATGAACAAGCTAGAGAAGATTTTCATGAAGCTGTAAAATCTGCCAACAATAAATTACAAGAAGCGAAAGAATTTTTTGGTAATCATTTTGGAAAAAGATAATTTCAATATTTGTATGGAAATAGATTGAAAAAAGGTATGAATTCTTTTCTAATTTTCCTTGTTGAACAATGCAATTGCCTGGACAATTCTACTAATTTTTCCTTTTCTTCTTGTCGTTCAAACTTACTCCCACCTAAAACAATCATGTTACTTGGATATTGGTATCTGCTGAATTTCCTGTACATCTCCTTCTTGGATGTCGCAACTCCACCTGTCATCAAATCAATCATATATGCAAGAAACTTCCAATTCTGCCTTGATCGTATTCTTTGACGGAATAAATCAGCTTTGCTTAACTTTTCATAAGCTTTCGCAATTTCTTCAGGTTTCTCATATTCATTTGCGATATTATTTTCAATCCACCAGAAAATTTCTTCAGGATCTTTATCTACATTATTTATTGCAAGCTTTGCTGCAAGTGCAGATTTAGTTTTGAATATCATCATTAATGCATTAAATATAGATTGTTCCTTTTCTCGATTGCTCAAACTCTCAACATCTTCGTGTTTTATTTCACCTTTACCTTTTGATAAACTTTCAAAATCAATTATCGATGCTCTAAGATCTCCTTCATTTCGTTTAGTCAATTGCCGCAGAACTTCTTTTTCTATTTTAACGCTTTCTTTTTCGGAGATTTGTTTCAATCTTTTTTCCATATCGAAAACAGAAACTTTTTTGAATTCTACAAATTGACAATATTCTTTCAAAGCTCGTAATCTTTGATCATATGGATTGTTACAAGTCAATACTACTGGAAATTTAGATTCTTTTATTATTTCTATGATTGCACCCACGCCTCCCATATCTTCTCTGCCTGCAATTCCATCAATTTCATCAATGAGAAATATTTTTTTCTTGCCGAAAAGTGAAGCTTGTTTCATTGATTGTCCTAAAACTTGTTCTATTTGTTTTTTATTACGAAAATCGGATGAATTCATTTCAATAAACTCGTAATTGTTTTCTCTTGCAAAAGTTTCAACTAATGATGTCTTACCAATTCCTGGTGGACCATGGAAGAGAAGAGATTTCCCGGATTTCCATGTTTTAATCCATTTCAAAAATGTTTCTACAGCTTCCTTTTGTCCAACATATTCTTCAAGATTTTTGGGTTTGTGTTTGTTTACCCACATATTTTCACGCGACTTGTTTTTCAAATAATGGCGCTCCACCATTTGGGATTTGTTCAAACCATTTCTGCGTATAAAATGCAAGATCCCAGCCATCACATGGGAATTCTATTTGATTTGTTGGTATATCATGACGTCGACATGTTCCGAAAATCTCATAGTCCTTTCTTTCTTCAGGTGACAATTGTTTCACCATACTTGGTTTACATCGTCCTATTCCACACCATACTGAATAAGTTTCTGGCATAATATTCAACCTTTTTAATACGGTTTCAAACGGTAGAACAAGTGTCTCATCCGACAGAATTGCATAACAAGGATCCTCTACTACTTCTGTCTCTTCTGCATCTATATACTGCTTAAACTTTTGATCTTCTTGAGGTGTCCATAACTCTTCATCACTGGGCAGATCATTCTCAAGATAGTGATGCGAAAAAACTCTGCGTTTCATTGCAGATAATTTATCAAACTCATCCCATTCATCCACATAACCAGGTTTGAATCTTTTTTTCGTTATTTCTACACATCTTATCCTGCCTGCGCGATCCTGAATTGTTTTTACATGTTCCTTATTGCGTGGACATACTTCATTTTTTATATGGGGCAATTCGAATTTTATATAAAGCTCATCAATTCCTTTTTCATGAAAAAGGCGTGGAAATTCGCTGCCGTTTTGTTGCATCCAATTTTCTATAAATGATATCATATCTCCTATGGTCATTTCATACCTAACTGTTGTGGGACTGCCCCATCTACAACTATCTAGCGCATAACCTAGAGTCATCCCTTTCATATGATTGCTACGCATTAAGAAATTTGCTTGCGCCTTTGGTAATCTTCCGTGTTTATTAAGATAAGGTTCTTTGTCTTCCATTAATCTGATCCAAGAATAGGGCAAACCCATAGATAAGTTTTAACCCTAAAATATTAATTCTTATTTTTTGTTCAAAAATTGTGCAAGTAGTGCTTCAATTTGAATTAACTCATTCCCCCCTTCGGATATACGGAATTCATAATCTCCACATTTTTCTATCAAATGAACTTTTGTTTCCTCGGATATACCATCTAGTGAATATATCTGACGGTGTATTTCCGAAATTATATCACTCCCAGATAATCCTTGTCGCAATAACATTTCTTGGAGTAATTTTCTCGCATCAGTGAACTTTCCTTTCAGCGCAAAATCCAACATTTCCTTAACATCTGTTGGTCGAGCTTTACTTGCAATTTCATAAACAACTTCTTCGGTAATTTTTTCTTTCATCGCTGCAGCTGCTTGAATTAAATTCGATATTTTTCTAAGATCTCCTTCTGATAAATGAACCAATGCATCAATTGCTTTAGGATCAATCTTTAATTTCTCTCCTTCAACAACTCTTTCAACATATTTCTTTATGTCTTCACTTTCAAGAACTCTAAATCTAAAAACGGCACAACGAGATTGGATGGGTTCGATGATTTTTGAGGAATAGTTACATAATAAAATAAATCTGGTGACATTGGTGTAGTTTTCCATTGTTCTTCTTAGTGCTTGCTGAGCTTCTTGTGTCAATGCATCAGCTTCATCCAAAATAATTATCTTCCACTGTATATCACCCAAGGATTTCATTCGTGCAAAATCTTTCACCTTCCCTCTTACAACATCAATTCCTCTTTCATCACTCGCATTCAATTCCAAAACATTCTGACGCCATGTATCTCCATATAGTTCTTTAGCAATAGCCAATGCAGTTGTTGTTTTACCTGTACCGGCTGGACCTGTAAAAAGCATGTGAGGAACATTTTTATCCTTTACAAAGGCTTTGATTCTTTCAACAGCATGTTTCTGATTTATTATCTCTGATAACTTCGACGGACGATATTTTTCAGCCCAAATTTGAAATTCCATACTATCCTTTTGTTATCAACGTTTTAAATTTAAATAACAACTAATTATCTTATGAATTTTACAAAGATTTTTCCAGTTCTTTTAGTAGTTTTCTTGGCAGGATGTACGACACCAACTGATAATACTTATCAGGAACAATCGTCACAATATCAATCTCCTTATGCTACACCTACATCACAAACACCGCCACAGACTCCTCCAGCAGATCAAGGAACATTACAAGGAGATGTTGTGCCACCTCCACAACCAACCCCACAATCACCACAATCAGCGCCACAACTTATGGTTCAGGAATTTACATTCGAAACTGACGATAGTGGATATTATAATGGCAGTCAACAAGTAGAATCGATATCTGTTATGAAAAACAACACTGTAAAAATAAACTTCAATCTAAGAACAACTGGAATTTATCCATCGGGTGGAGAATATCGAGGGTGTGGAACACAAAGTCCTGCTGCTTTACCGGGAGGAAATACTTCACTACAATTTAATGCGTCAGCTTCATGTACGATAACAGCATATTGGCCTTCAAGTGGTGTGGCCAAGTCCAGTTTACAAGTTGTAGTTGCATAAATTTATATACAAAAAAGACCTGAAAATATAATGGAGAAGTTAATTTTTATCGTATCTGTAATTGCTATAACTTTCCTTGCAGGGTGTACATCTGAACAAGCTCAAACTCCAACACCACCTTCATCTACAGGAACTGAACATGTAATAGAAATTTTTGATACAGGATTTAGTCCAAATACTATAACAATCAAAAATGGCGATAAGGTAACATTTGTTAACAAAGATTCTAACCAGCATTGGCCTGCCAGTGATCTTCATCCATCACATTGTATCTACAAGGGATGTAATGTTTTTGATTCGAGAAGAGGATTGGAGCAGAATGAGAATTATACTGTAACATTTGACATTGCCGGGAATTGGAAATATCACGACCATTTGAATCCTGGGTTTGTTGGAACGATTACAGTGTAGTGAATTTTTTAGTTTCTACATGAAGAGTTTGGGGGATGGTAACAAAATAAAGTTTAAATATCTTACTATGAAGTAATAGGTATGACGACTCAAAAAGGGCCGGTGTATTGGATTGAAATAAATCCAATCAGTGTAAGACTTCCTACACCATCATCAGATTTACAATATCGTGGTGTAATAGGAATTTTACGTGAGCGAGGTTTTCATGGCGGATTATCCGGTAATGGTGACTTCGATTGGAGATATCAACCAGATAGAGAATTAGATTCAGAAACCATCGCAATGTTGGAAGAAATTCCTGGTGTTAAAGTTCGTAAATGACAGTTGTTCCATCGTCACCCGATTTAACAAATTATTATTGGAAATTTCTTATAACTCTGTTATATTTATAAACCTTATTTCTCATTAGATATACCATGAAAATATTCTGTCAAACGCTGTTCAACAGTTCGATACCAGCACCTGTCAAATCCATAGTCACGAAGGAATTGATTGAAACTTATGGACTAACACAAGAACAAGTAGCCGAAAAACTCGGAATAACACAACCTGCAGTTTCACAATATCTGAACGGAGTGAGAGGTAAGAAAGTAAATGAAATATTATCCAATCCAAAGTTGTCAGAATGGGTTAAGAGACTTGCAGCTGAAATAGCTTCTGGTAGTTTTAGTCTAGGTAAAAGTGAATGCAATCTCTGCGCAACTAGCAAGAATGAAATAAAGGATGAAGAACTTGCATCTTTGATTTGTTTGTTGGAAATGTATAACCTAAGGGATGAAAAATGAGTAAACTCGAAATAAAAAATTTACACGTATCAATCAATGGAAAGAAAATTTTGAATGGAGTTAATCTTGAAATCAACCAAGGAGAACTTCATGCACTTATGGGTCCAAATGGATCGGGAAAAAGTACATTATCATATGTTTTGATGGGGCATCCGAAATATGTTGTTGAACAAGGAGAAATTTTACTTGATGGAGAAAACATAACAAATCTATCACCTGATAAAAGAGCGAAGTTAGGATTATTTCTCGGATTTCAGTATCCTGTAGAAGTATCGGGAGTGACAATGAAGAATTTCATGTGGACCGCCTACAAAAGTTTGAACAATGGTAGTTCATCGTTTGTTGATTTTAATGAAATGTTTTCTGAAAATCTTGAATCGTTGGGAATAGACAAGAGTTTTACAACAAGATATTTGAACGAAGGATTTTCTGGTGGGGAAAAGAAACGAGCAGAAGTTTTACAGTTGTCAGTATTGAAACCTAAGATTGCAGTAATGGATGAGATTGATTCAGGTACTGATGTAGATGCATTAAAGATTGTTGCGAATGGAATAAAGAAATTGAATGGAAATACTGGAATTTTGTTAATCACACACTATCAGAGAATATTGAATCATATGAAACCTGATTTTGTTCATGTTTTAGTCAATGGGAAAATTGTTAAGAGTGGAGATTATAATCTGGCGAGGGAAATTGAAGAAAAAGGTTATGGAGGAATAAATAATGGATAATCCACAATTGGAAGATGATAAACTTGATTTTCGTAATGAAACAATAATCCCTTTATTAAATGCTTTTCGTAGAGGAGGGGAAGAAGAAGTTGCCAGATATATTACTGGAAACCCTCCATTAAGATCACATGAATATTTTCTACAATATTCCGGAAGGCCACCTACAGAAGGATTTCCATCACAAGCGGACACTCTTTTAGATGAGATCGTACGTAGTGTTAGAGAAGGTACGTACAATCTAGGAGCTTTTCGAAATTATATAAGAGACGAATACCTAGCAACGGGTGGAGAGGCTCCAGAACATGTAAAAAAACTTTTGGGGATTGATAATAATGAATAAAACAAATCGTGAAGAGAAACCAATAATTGAAAAAGATTATTCAAAATACGGATTCAAAGAACCGGATGAATATATTTACAAGACAAAAAAGGGATTATCGAAAGAAATTGTAGAGGAAATATCAAAAATTAAGAAAGAACCACAATGGATGCTGGATTTTAGATTAAAGGCGTTGGAATTTTTTGAAAAAAGACCTGTTCCTACATGGGGAGCTGATTTGTCATCATTGAATTTTGATAATATTGTTTATTATGTAAAACCTGTAGAGAAACAAGTCAAGTCATGGGAAGATCTTCCTGAAGGAATAAGAAGAACATTTGAAAAACTTGGTATACCTGAAGCTGAAAGAAATTTTCTCGCTGGTGTCGGTGGACAATATGATAGTGAAGTGGTTTATCATAAATTAAAAGAAGATCTTGAGAAACAAGGAGTTATTTTTACGGATATGGATACGGCAGTCAGAGAATATCCTGAAATTGTAAAGAAATACTTTGGAACAATCATCCCACCAAATGATAATAAATTTGCTGCATTAAACTCTGCAGTTTGGAGTGGAGGAAGTTTTGTTTATGTTCCAGAAGGAGTTGAAGTGAAAATACCATTACAAGCATATTTTAGAATTAACTCAGAAAATATGGGACAATTTGAAAGAACATTGATAATTGCTGAACCAAATAGTAAGGTTCACTACATAGAAGGTTGCACAGCCGCCACTTATCAAGCAGACGCACTGCATGCTGCGGTGGTTGAAGTCATTGCACTCCCAGGAGCACATGTTAGATATACAACATTGCAAAATTGGTCGACAAATGTGTATAATCTTGTAACAAAAAGAGCACGAGCTTATGAAAATGCTTTTGTTGAATGGTTAGATGCGAATATTGGAAGTAAGGTTACAATGAAATACCCTTCAGTATTTCTTGCAGGTAGAGGAGCACGAGCTGATATCCTGTCAATTGCATTCGCAAGTAAAGGTCAGAATTTAGATGCTGGTGCAAAAGCAATTCATTTAGCTCCAGATACATCATCGACAATTGTAAATAAATCCGTCAGTAAAGATGGTGGAAAAACTAATTTCAGAGGATTTGTAAAAATATTTCCAGGTGCAATAAATTCTAAATCGCACACAAAATGCGATGCATTAATTTTAGATGAGAATTCAAATTCTGGAACAATTCCACAATTGGATATAGATGAAAATAGAGTTAATGTTGGACATGAGGCAACCGTTGGAAAAGTTGGTGAAGATCAACTATTTTATTTAATGTCGCGAGGATTGACCGAAAGTGAGGCAGTTACTATGATTGTAAACGGATTCTTTGAAACTTTTACAAAAGAATTACCATTGGAATATGCTGTGGAATTTAATAGATTGATTCAATTGGAAATGATTGGAGCTGTCGGATAAAAGGTGATTAAAATTAGAAAATATACGATGAGTCTTTTACACCTCGCATTAGGAGGAATTGCATTAGTAGGATTAGGAGCAGGTCTTGGTTATCTAGGGAAACATTTGATTGATAGAAATATAAATACACCTGGTAGAATTGGAGTTAATTTGGAAAACAATGACAATGATCGTCAAATAGAGAGATTTTATTTATGTTTTGATCAAAACAATGATGGCAATTACGACTTAACAAGAATATATGAATGGCGCAATCCATCGGCAAAGAACTATGAAGGTGAATGTGAATCATGGGAAAAACCAAGACCACCACTTCCATCTTATTGATTATATGATAAACGTTGAAAAAATTAGGGAGGATTTTCCTATATTAAAAAGAAAAATTAACAATCATCCACTTGTATTTTTAGATTCGGCATCAACATCACAAAAACCAAAACAAGTGATTGAGGCAATTAAAAATTATTATGAAACAAACAATGCAAATCCTCATCGATCAATATACCAATTATGTGATGAAGCAACTCAAATGTATGAGGATGCACGAAAGAAAGTTGCGAAATTCATAAATGCAAAGCATTCTGAGGAAATAATTTTTGTACGTAACACAAATGAAGCGATGAATTTACTAATGCATTCTTTCGCTTTATCAAAATTACACAATCCATCAGAAATTACAACTTCTATAATGGAACACCATGCAAACATTGTACCATGGCAATTTGTTAAAAAAACTAACGGAGCCAAGTTGAATTTTATCGACATTAATAATAATGGAACATTAAACATAGAACAATTAAAAAGTACAATCAATGGAAATACAAAAATAGTATCTCTTACTCACACATCAAATGTATTAGGCACTATAAATCCTGTAAAAGAAATCGGGAAAATTGTACATGATAATAATTCTACATTCATAGTTGATGGTGCACAATCAGTTCCTCATATGCCAATTGATGTTCAAGATATTGGATGTGATTTTCTAGTATTCTCTGGACATAAGATGTTAGCACCGATGAATATTGGAGTGTTGTATGGAAAGAAGGAATTGTTGGAAGGAATGGAACCTTTCATGCTTGGGAGTGATATGATAAAGGAAGTAACTACTGAAACTACAGTGTGGAATGATGTGCCGTGGAAGTTTGAAGCGGGTACACCGAATGTTGAAGGTGCGGTGGGATTGTCTGCTGCGATAGATTATCTTGCAAAAATTGGAATGGAGAATGTGAGAAAGCATGAGAAGGAAATTGTTAGTTATGCATTGGAAAAATTATCTGAGATTGGAGTTGATATTTATGGACCAATTGAAACTGATGTGAAAGGTGGAGTGGTTTCTTTTAATGTTAAAGGAGTTCATTCACATGATGTTGCATATATTCTGAATGATTCTGCTGTTGCTGTAAGATCAGGACATCACTGTGCAATGCCATTAATGAAAAGATTGCAAATACAATCCACGGCTAGAGCAAGCTTTTACATTTACAATATGAAAGAAGAAATTGACAAACTTGTAGAAGGATTGGAAAAAGTGAAGAAGGTGTTTAAATGAGTTTGGAAATTTATCACGAACAGATCATAGATCATTACAAAAATCCGATGAATTCTGGTATTATTAAAAATCCGGATATTGTTTCTAAAGATTTCAATTCATCCTGCGGAGATGTTATAGAAATACAAATAAAACTCGATGATAAAAAATTTGGAAATATAAAATTCCAAGGGCAAGGATGTGCAATCAGTCAATCAAGTGTGGATATTTTGATAGATTTAATGAAAGGAAAAAATTTTGATGATGTTGTGAAATTATCTCAGGAAGAATTTCTTAAAAAATTAGGTATAGAACTTTCTCCACTGAGATTGAAATGCGCTTTACTTGGATTAAAAACACTAAAAACTGGAATATACACTTATTTGGCGAATGAAAAGTAACTATAATGCTTTTCTAATTCTGTAAACAGCTTCACTCAATTCATTGACTTCTCTTCTGAGTTTGAGATTAATCAACATCAACTGAAATATTCCTATTCCCAGGCATAAAATTGAGAAGAATTGCATTATTATTAAAAATTCTGCAATAGGTACATCCACACCAAAAACGAGGATGGGCAAAACCATTATCTCACTAAGAAGAATATGTGAAAGCGTAATTAAATAGGCAAGTGCAGGGGGAGAGATTTGAACTCCCGAAGGGACTAACCCACAAGCTATCTTACTTGGCGACCTAAGGTTCGCATGAATTTCTTCATCTTGCGCCATTAACCAGGCTAGGCGACCCCTGCATATTAAGTACTAATCGATTATATCTTTAATAATTATCCTTTAAGAACTAGTCTATGAAGTGACCGTAAGTTTATAGATTGTTGATTGACTTTTTCCTGCACTTACACCTGTAATTGTTATATCATAAGTTCCTGGTGGTGTTGCAATAGTTGATATCATAAGCTTGGATGTAAATGGGGCTGTAGATGATACACTCGAAAAAGTACAAGTTGCTGAAGTTGGACATCCTGAAAGTGATAAAGTTACCCGTTGTGCAGGTTCTCTTAACAAACCAATATTGAGATCGGATGAAACACTCTGACCTGATTTTACAGAACTGCTGCTTGGACTGGCCGAAAGTGAAAAATCGAATTCTAGAGAACATCGACCATCAGAACAAACATATCCAGATGGGCAACTCATCTGAGTAGGCGCGCATAGATTATTCGCGCAATCATATTCATTCACAAAAGATCCAGAACAACTGTCATAATAAATATCATTTTTGTCTTCACAAGCTCCTTTTATGTACAAATTATCAACGTCACTGTCATCACAAAATGAAGAACTTGATGTAGAAGGTTGTTTGTAGGAATTTGTGAAAAATGAAAAACCAGCAACAACTCCAATTACAATTATTATTATCGCGCCGGAGGACAAGGCACCTTTCATACAAATAATTTAACGGGGCGGTTTATAAACGTTGGTAATTTCCAAGATACTTCTCAACAGATTCTATTCCAAACCACTTTTCTAGATCAATATCTTTGACTTGTTTGTAGTCATATGGAGTTTTTAATGGGAACCAGTTTTCGTATATTTTTGCATTTTCAAAACAGCGGGCCTTGGAAAACAAAACATCACCCATATTTTCCCAATCGATCGGCATTTTTTCATCTGGAATATTTGAAAACAAGGAATTTGCATTAGAATCAAAATAAACTGTGCCTGTATTCGCATTTTCTCCTTTCGGAAGGTTTATTGTTCGGTTATCATCCATCTTAATTACGTGATTTGTGGCTGGATCGAAAATTATCTTATCGAATTGTGATTGGCCTGATGAACTTCCAATAAGAGTAATTAAAAATCCTTTGTCAACACCTTCTAAGTGGAATTTTGTAAAGTTTTCTAGATTGGAATTAACAATATCAGATCCACCAGCCATTATTTTATTTTTATGTGGATCAAGCACACCTTTCTCGAGGTAATATTTTATCACACCGGCCCTTCCCATTCTTCTTCCGTCTTCTTTTAGAAAGACAAATTCTATTCCGGTGTTCTTATTTAGTTCATTACAATGTTGGATTATCTTTTCGGGATCGTGCCACAATGTTATGAAGAATTTTTTAAACCCAGCTTTGACATAAGGAAGTATTGTCCAATCGATAATAGGACGTGGTTTGCTTCCGATTTCTGTAAGTACCTTTGGTATTTTCCCTTGAGTGACCGGATACCATCTTTCACTCAGCCCACCTGCATGGATAATAACTTCAGTGTTGTTAAGATAGGAATTTTGATCTTCCATATCTGTTTAAGGAAAAGTTAGATTTATTAACATTCGAGAATTTATTGTATGGTGATTAATTTTATACCTCTCCTATTTACGAAAATTGAGCTTCATTACTATTTTTAGATCCTCGGAATTTACGAACAGTTACGAATGCTATTAAAACTGGAAATACCGCCAACCATGCTAACCAATAGGGTCTACTGGAACTTACATCGCCGTCCACAGCTATCAAATACTCGTCTACATCCACAATCGAATCTTCTGAAACTGCCGTAGCTATAACCTTGTATTCTCCAGGTACACCCATCTTGAATTTGTGGATATACTCTTCAGAGTTGATTGTTTGAGTGAAAACATTTTCTTTATCATTTCGCAATATGCGCAATTCAACATCTAATCGATCAGGATTCTTAATATTTACATCAAGGAAAGTTTCATTGTTTTCCAGAACATCAACCACATTGAGAATTAAGGGTTTGTAATCAAGGGAAATATTTTTTAAAATTTCCACGTCTTCTACGGATGCTTTGAATGTATACAGATTACCCTCTCCGGGAGCAGTGAGTAGGAGTGTTACTATTTTTTCCACATTTTCAGTTAAATTTACAATCTGAGATGCGTCAGCAACTACAAGTGTGTATTCTGCTGATAGAGGAGATAAAAGTTTCAGAGTAACAGTGAATTTTTCACCTGACTCTATCGTATCTGGAGCATCGAGTGTCATAGATATGTTAGTAGGAGCATGATGATTATCTGTAGAGTCTACTGGTGGCGGAGATGCTTTGATTGTTGTATCTAGTAATGATGCAGGTGTGGAGTAAGGAGAAGCATATGAACCTCCTGGACTTGGTGAAGGCGATGGCGATGATGGAGTTGGATATGGTGTGGAATAAGGTGGTGGTTCTATTACAGATGATGCAGGTAAAACAAAATTAGGATTTCTATATTTCAATACTGACGTATAATCAAACTGCTCATTCGAAGGATCATGTGCTCTTGCGTAGACATACACATATTTTCGTGGCCATTTGACTGGATCGAACGTAAAGCTTTCAGTCAAAGAAGAGCTCGAAGTGTTTTTGTAAATATCAAACTGAATATTAGTGCAAGAAGTACTCAAAGCCGAAAACTCAACAACAATCTTATGTTCACCAGCAGAAATCTTTTTTTGCATAACATCAGGTTCGTTTTGCGAACATGATTTTATATTGCCCCAGTTTTTATGAATTACCGAATCATCGAGGAGAACTCTTATACCATCGTTTCCATTAAATTGCAAATCATAAACTCCGCCGGATAGATAGAAATTTTTAGTAAAACGAATTGAGAAAGATTCAGGATTCAATAAATTTCCAAGACCAAAAGCATAGTCGTCCCTATCGTTGAAATTTATTTCACTTTTGTTTAAAATTAATACCGGAGTTCCTTTTAGATCAGAATTATCATAATATTCCGCTGTCCATGGTATGCCTTGCTCAAATTCATCGATCCATATTTCAACATCTTTTGTTTTATTTGGAAATCCACTAGCTGTAGCTTGGAAAACTACTGGGGAATTACCTAATTCTGATGGGAATTTATCCCATTTGATTGTAGGCGGCATAATCCATTTCGAAGGTTGTGGATGAGCAGAATCTATCCATCCATCGATGGAAAAATCTTTGTATGCAAGGGAAGATGGTTTTGGCTGATCTAGTCTGGTGATTCTGAAATTTTCAGGCAGATTTGATGGATTGCCATTCCAATTTTGTATATCAAAAAAAGAATCAGTAGTTTTCCAATGAGTACTGAAGTTAATTGATTGAGTAGAAAGGAATTTGGAATTCAGGAAAGCTGTATAAGTAGGAGTACATTCATCTGAAGGTAGGCCGCATGTTGAAATCTCCTGATGATCTACATCTGCTATCTGATGTTTTGAAAATTCACTTCGTATTATTTTTCCAGGATTCGTGGGACTTGGAGGGGTTTTATATAATGCGATAAAAAGTCCGTAATTTGAAGGATAGGAATTTTCTCCATGTAATACAGAATCTTGAAGATATGGGTGATTACTATCGGTGACAAAATTGCGTTCGTTTCCTATTGAGTGCAATCCATGAAACTGGACATTGTTGCTATATGCTCCCCAACTTACGCCAGCATCTAAATTTCTCCAGGACTTGAAGTTTACTATATGATAACTTCCGCTATTCTGCCAGCCGAAAAGACCATGCTTACTATTCGAATGTGCTTCATTTTCAATAAATACATGACCCGTATTATCATTTCCCTTTTCCGGCCAATGGAAACCAGATGTATCTGTAGATCCTGTAGCACTAACTGCAACGTTATCGATGAAATGATTGTCCCGATCTGCATAAAAAACGGACATTCTTTTCACAGAGGAATCGTGTGAGCCTAGTTTTACTCCCAAATTATGAATGAATAAGTTGTTTACAGATTTTGGTCCCATATCATCAGATTCCAACCAATATCCCGTATCAATTCCGCGATAGGCAACATTGTCCTCAACTAAAACGCCTAATGAGTCGTGTATAACTATCCATCTATTTTCCGAATCCCATACAACATTGCATCGTATTATTTTTCCTATATCATCTGCCATTACATGATGAACATGGATAGGATATCTGCTGAAAACATTTTGAGGTCCTAAATTTTTGAACAATGTGCATGCAAGTGAACCTTCCGAACCAGGCATGTATACAGTATGTGCCCTTTGATCTGTTTTTGATGTTATTATGACATTTCGCGAAAGTAGTGCGATCTCTCCTCTTGTTTCACCTGAACCGACATGAGTATAGTCAAGTGATGAATTGAGTGTGATTTTAGTTTTTCCATCTGCGATTTTCTCTGCAGAAATAATTTTCCTTTCTTCATCCTCAGTAAAGAAATTGTTTTTTCCAAAAGTTGAATCGGGAATATTTTTCCCAGTCGCTGTTATTAAAACTTCACTTCCCAACGGCCAATCGCTTAAATCGCCTTCAGCTATTAGTGTAGATGTACCAGCTTCTGCATCTTCAGATAATTTAGTCCATGTGTGTTCAACATGATAACCGGAAGAATCCCATCTGCCGAAAACCCAAAGTCCTGTGTCAGTTTCCTCGAAATTCACTCCTCCAATAAATTTTGAATTGTCAGCAACATTGAATACTACAGTAGCGGTGATAGTTTTTGGAAGTGGGTTATCCAAAGTTCCTATTGTAAGTTTACCGGATTTTTCAACTATCAGATTTCCAGCAAGTTCAAGATTGGTTGAAACAAGTCTTGAGAATTCCAATTCACCAGCGATACTTAATCGTTTAATAGTTGCATTAGAATCGAAAAGAATCTTGTGACCATCCAATATTTTTACCGTGTCGCCTGCTCCTGGTAGATTGCCGGTGCTCCAAATAGAAGGATTTGACCATGATCCACTAGATACGCTTTGGATATTGGCACCCAATGCTAGAGAGGTCAGACTGAGCAAGGTCACTAAAAATACAACTTTGAAAATCATGTTAATCCTACCTACTTTATTGTCTGTAATGCAGAAATAGTTAGAGGTAATATCAACTCGAGTGGCAGAAGCACATGCAACTTATTTCGAATTTTGTATCTGTTTTTTTCCTGTTTTCCACATTACAACATAGATGAGTCTTATATGGTGGGTACAAGTCGCCTGAACGGAAGCTCATAAATAAACCCTAATAAAGGGATTATCTTCTTTTATTTTTATTCCAGAATCCAATCTGACAAGATCACGTGAAAGTTCTTCCTTAAAATAACCTCCATGTCGATGACCAATATAAAGTAAAAGTGCTCCTAAACCGTTGTCTATCAGTCTAGCTCGATTGTCAATTGCAAATTTTCTCAAATTTTTGTAATCTATAGGAACTGGGATAAGATTTGTATTCTCGCTTTTTTCCCCGTATTTTTTGAATGTATCTATTACTCTCTGTGTGCTTAGCTTAGATGCAACTACAAATATAGTCGCGGGGTTCCAAGAACCGTGATCTCCATGATTACCACGAACTGTCCCTATAATATAAAGATCACTAACATCAGTAGAAAGCTGCTTGTTTTCATTGAATAAAGGCCAGCCCAATTCCTCTGCATTTTCTCTACCTATAGCATGGAAAGGACGCTCTAAAGTTCCTATTGTTGGATCATAATTACAAAAACCTGCAGGAATAGGCATCAAACCTCCTTCCAGATAAGCACCTTTTGCTCGTTCTGCTTGTATTATATCGCCGTCACTCGTTTCAACTATAGCAATAGGACCGTGTGGTGCAAAATCTCTCAACATTCTTCTGGATTCATGTTCAGGTAAACTGTATAATATTCCCTTTCTAAGCGAATCTATTAGAGCCCAATCAGTTAAATTTTCTTCCCAATATAAAAATCCATTTTTTTGCATTTCAAGTCTTCTAATGTTAGCAACCAACTCGTTTGGAAATTTAAATTCTTGAGATCTCCTTGTTTCTCTTCTTTGATTATAAAATTTAACAAAGTCAGCTGTAGTTCTTGCTGTAAGGACTGGAAAAGGAACTCTAAATTCTTTTTTTAATTCTCCGGTACCAACATCTATAGTAGCAGGACCCTGAACTGGTAAACTTATCGTGTAATGTTGACTGTAGAGTATTCCATTTTCTCTTACTCCGTTAGGAAACTCTCCAATGATCTCCAGATTAATCATAAACCAATAGTATTGGTAAAAGATTTAAACCTATCAAATTAAACTATCTTTCCATGTCCTATAATTCTCATTGTCTTAGATTCTGGTTTCAATATAACACAAATATCTTCTTTGTCTGTCACAATCGGTTTGATTAGTTCCAATTTCATCGGATTCATTGAAAGTATTTTCGCTGCTCTTGTCTGCAACCCAATATTCACAATAATTGTTTGATTTTCTCCGAGTTCTTCCTTGAAATATTTATTCTGGACAAAATCGAGAGTTAATTCATTCTTAACCTGTATAGAATCTAGCACACATAGAACATCACCTCTCTGCACATTTTCAGGTCCAGCACCTTTAATCAATAATCCTACTCGAGAAAATGATGAAGCTTCAGGAATTGTATCATCGTGCATCTGAATTGACTTGATTAGTATATCAGAATTCTCTGGAAGGAGTTTCAGATTGTCATATTGTTTCACTTTTCCTTCAATTACTCTTCCCAATGCAACTGTGCCGACGCCTTTGACATCAAAACAATGATCGATAACTATTTTTACATTTCCTTCCTTCGATAATGGCGGTAAATTTTCCATTTCATTTTTCAAATTACTTACTTCAACTATTTTGTAATTCTCTACAGCAGTTCCGGCAATCATTTTCAATAACATTTCCTTGTCAATTTCATAAGAATGGCAGAGTATACCATCTTTTTTTCCGAGAATATCAAGAGCAAGTATTTGTTCACCGGTGAATTTGTCAAGTTTGTTTACATAAAATATAACATATTCTCCCATGTTCAATGATTGAAAGAGAGGTTGGATTTTTTCTGGAAAACTTGAAGGACAAGTCCATGTTCTTATTGTGTCAGAATCTTTTCGGTCATAGATTGTTATGTCGGATGTTGTTCCTTTCTTTCCGAATTGTGAAACTAGAGATTCGTCTCCGAGGAAGGTGAAGTTGATAGATTTCATTTAGAATAATTGAAAGGTAAGAAATTTAACGACTCATATACGCATCATATAACGCCAATGCCGATAATGAAAATCCATTTGTTATTCTTCCTGATCTAATTTTATAATTAAGCTCTTCACGTGTTAGAAGCTCTTTTCTAGATATATGTTCAGTTTGGTCCGGACTATTAGGCACAGCTTTTGAGGGATCCATTTCAACGGCATATACTGCAATAGGGGAAGGAAAGAGTGATGTAGCATTAACATATCCTAAATGTAAAGCGCCTTTAGGTTCTCCGCCAAATTCCTCGATTACTTCTCTAATGGCAACATCCCTAGGATCTTCTACACCTGCTTCGGATATTCGAGGGTAACCGCTTGGAAATTCCATGCTCTCAGAGCTACCTTGATAAAGGTGCAACTTCTTCAGAAAATCTTGAAAATATTCAATTTTTTTCGTTGGGTCATCTTGATATCTCCTAACAAAGTCTGTCCATAAACCACGATAGATATGGGGCGGAACGATAAGCGGTCTTGTTTGGGTTATGATGCCAATCTTTCTTTGATCATTTTGTGAATAAATTGGTATACCAACAGCGCCAGGATTTACCAATACCATGAGTTGGTCATGTAACGGTTTTCCACTATCATCACAAATACCAACACTCAAAGCAGCACCGAATTTCGGCAGATCTTCTATACCCCGATGATTGGGCAAAAGTTCCCATCCTTGTTTAAAATCCGGGTTAGTCAGCACTACTTCATTTATGTCTTTGACCCTCATGAAATATAGAACAGATCTAAAGTATTTAAAAGGTTTATTTTCCTAGAAATAGTATGTCACTTGATGCAACGGATGCGGGGGAAATTGTAATTGAAGGTTTGTTGAGAGCATACAAAAATCACCACCTCTTGGGGAAAGAGGGTTTAACTGAAATGGGGAGAAACAAAAAAGGTGATACCACTTTACGAGCGGATTATGAAGGAGAAGAAATTGTTATAAATACTGCCAAAGAGTATGGTCTTCCTATAAAAATAATTTCTGAAGAACATGGCATAGTGAAACTTGGAAATGGGCTTGTGGGGCTTGCTGACGGTATCGATGGAACGAATCGCTATCGTGCGTATATGGCTGGCGATAATAAAGCAAGATTCGGTACGATGTTTGGTATTCTAAACGGTTCGGATCCTCGGCATGAAGATTATCTTGCAAGCGGTGTAATGGAACATCCAACCAATCGACTGGTGGTTGCAATTAAAGATCAAGGTGTATTTGTTATCGACCCTGTAACTCGTAAACGAACTTCAGTAAATGCTCCTTTCAGACAAACTTTGGAACGGGATAGAATACGATGCAATGCATACCCAACTGCCAAACATTATCAGGTTATTGACGACACATTTCTAAAAACATTTCCAGAAATGAACCTCACAACTCCTCCGGTAGATTTGTGGTCATCAGAAGCGCATTATGTTGATTTTGCTGTAGGAGATGCTGACTGGGTGTTTGATTGCACATTTGGTCCGAAGGAAGAAGAAACTTTGGCGTATGCATTTGTAAAAGAACGAGGCGGTGTGATGGTATCTTTAGATGGTAAAGATATTGGACGGCAAAAATATTTTGGATTTCATTATAATTCAGATGAGTATGTGCCATTAATTTCTGCACCAAGTGAAAGATTGGCTAAGAAATTGGTATTGAGTCGTATTGTACGATAATACGTAATTGGTAAACTATCATTCTTGTGAATAAGATGGTGGCACAAAACGGTGTGATATTTCCTCATCTGTCAACCCACGGATATAAGGTGCACCAAAGGGATTATTTGTCCCGTCAACTAGTTTTCCCATAACCTTTTTAGCAAAAATTCTACTCTTAGCATATGATAAAACCGCACCTAGTATTTCCCATATCTTATCATTTTCTACATAACCACGTTCATCTCTAGGTAATCTAAGAATTTCACCACTTCGATATGATTTTCTACCAATTTTCAGAGGTTCTTCGAAAGTTAATCTTACTAATCTTTCATAAAAATCAAGTATCTCTGTAACACCAGGTCCTTGACGATAGTGTGTATCAACCCATAACCCAAATTCAGAGTAAGAATTTCTTAGTTCAATATAAGTTCGTTTATAAAAACCTTCAATTCCTCCCTCTGTTGAAAAATTTACACCTAATCTAGGAAAACGTGTTAATAATGCTGTATTCAAAACACTAGCTATCAAATTATAATTAGGTATGTCGTTTCTGTGCGGTTGCATAACAGATACGCCATATTCCTTTCCATCAAATCCTTTACTTCTAAAAATCGATACTGGAATTAATATATTACCTTTCTTTTCTTCGGTCTCGATAAATCCATCATTATTCCAAACTGTTTTACAAGTTTCACATTTTACTACATTTTCTCCAATCCAACCGAATTCATCTTCATATATTTTTGTAAGTGTGTCTTCATTTTTACAAGAAGGACAACATCCAAGTAATCTCATATCCACTAATAAAATAGAAAAAGATTAATATTGATGTTATATATCACTTGAAGTTAGATGTGCTCCTTCTGGGATTTGAACCCAGGTCCCGACCTCGAGAAGGTCATATCCTTGACCGGGCTAGACGAAAGGAGCTTTACTTCTTATACGCTGTATACTTTCTAGTAAATCCTTTTTTATAACCTTTATATTTTTTCTTAGACCCACCTGTAGGAAAGTCTATTTCATCTGCGATATCTTCCAGTTTTTTCTTGTCGACAGGCATAATTGGAATTTGTATTATAGAATATTAATCAGATGACCTAGATCCCATCATAAGTACAACAAGCAACAAAAGTACGGCAGCAGTAATAGCTACACCGCTAAAAATCAAATATTCATTATCAATAGGTGTTCCAAAAATTTCTACCATAATGATATATTATTTTGGAAATTTAAATGGGCCCAGAGGGATTTGAACCCTCGACCAATCCTCGACGTTTGACGTCTGCGAGTTAAGAGCTCGTTGCTTTATGTGATACCTTCTCTACCATGCTGAGCTCTGCCCACAACTTTAGTTGTTATGGGCCCTTGGACCCAATTTTAAATTAGTTGTTGACTTTATTTATCTTTCTAAGTAGTTTCACACAATAATTTTTTCCAAATAAAATTTTACATATCCATGATGGAACATAATAAGTTACTTTGGTTCCCTCGCCCCAGCCAGCTAGAAAACATTTCTGTTCATATCTTCTTAGTTTAAGCTTACCCATTAAATATTGCATTAATTCTGGATGTTTCTTTTGGACTATACATGCACGCATCTCTCCTTTGTAAACAGATCCGTCACCGTCAATTAATCCCGCCACGAATGCAAAAATATCTTTAGGTATATAGATCTCTGATTTTGTGGGGAAAATTTTATACAATTCCTTTGAAAAGACACGTATGGAAAGAACTCTCTTATATATTGATAATGTTGGTTCTAATCCAATGCGTTGTAGCATTTTAGTAGCTCTATCTGCTATATCAGTATCTCTTTGTGAATCTAGAGAAAATTTTATTGTGTAATCATAGCGTTTTTGGTCGAAAAATTTACTTCCGTCTGCAAAATAAAGACCGAAAAGCCATTCCAATTCCCATTTCTGAACGGTACTCACATCAATTGATTTTATTCTTGATCTACTTCTTTTGTAATAACTGATGGTAGATTTCCCTACATAAACTCCAAAAATTCTCGAAATATCCTTAATCAATCGAGAATAACTTGTGCCCGAAGCCGATTTTATAAATTCTACAACTTCAGGTGAAATTCTACTCATTTTAACCACTTTAATTTCTAGATATTAATTATTATCCTCTATATATAAATATAGATGTTTTCATCTGATCAAAGAAAAATTAGATTCGAAAGTTTCTACCAACAATAAGTATGTATTTACGCAAATTAATTCTGTGTTTTCATCTTCGATAGCAAATACGTTACAAAAATTGATATAACTGTTATTGCAAGAGCAGAGAAAACCTTTGAAACAAGAGGACCTTGTGTAGGAAACAATCCAAGTACAGCTTCTTTTATTGCCTCGTTCCAGCTTAGAGCCGCAACTACACCAAAAGCAGATATGATTAAGGTGATGAAATTTTCTTTAAAGACTTTTCTGAATTGTCGGAACTCATTATGTATAGTCATGCGTCTGCTTTTGTTCTTCCATTCTGTACCAAGTCCGGCAACTGCTTTTCTAACTTTTTGTATTACCATAAAACTCTGAAATTATCTAGTACGCCACGAATAAAAGCATTTCTATAAACTTGACCAATTTCATTTATGTATATACCTAAAATATTTTCAAACATTGTTGTTCTTGTTATCTTGATTGCACTAGGTTATAGAGCATGGCAATTTTATGTTGAAGTAAATTCACCCGCATATCAAAGCAATCTTGAGAGCGGTAAGTTCACAGTTCCAATCGAATCTTCGAGTTCAACAATAAGATGGAATCATTTTCCACTAACTGTCTACATTGACGATAGTTTCATAGAAAGAAATCCTGAATATACTGACAATGTTAGAGAAGCGTTGGAACTATGGGAAACTGCAAGTAATAATCTTGTTTCATTCACAATAACAACATCATCTTCTGCGGACATAGTTGTTGAATGGACTGCATCATTAAAAGAAAAATCCACTGATACATTGGGAAATACTGATTTGAAATTTATTAACGTGAGTAATTTTGGTGTGATACAAGATGCTACAATTGAAATGCTGACTAGAACAAATGGAAAACAATTAAATGAAATAGACATGACAAATTTAGCACTTCATGAAATAGGACATGCGATTGGATTGAAACATAGCAGTGATGGAAATGATATCATGTATCCAACTTTGGAAATACCGTCGTCATCGATAAAAGAAATTTCCCAGGAAGATATACAAAAACTTACAGATCTTTACAAACTACCAACGAAAGCAGATTTAATTATTTCTGAAGTTAATGTGACAAAAGCAACATTAAAAAGAGTTGGGAAAACATTCTATTTGATAAACATAAGTACGGTAATGGAAAACATTGGATTGACTGATGTTGATTTGCCCGAATTGAAAATTGAAACTGATAATGAAATTTTGAAAGAAGAAGTGCTGCCTCCGATACCCATAGGAAATAAATTAACATTGAATCTAGGAAATGTAATGGTTGAAAATAATTTTACTGAGATAAGATTAACGATTGATCCTAAGAATTCTGTAGATGAATTGAATGAAGGAAATAATTTTGTAAAGTTGAGTGTGGTTGGTTAAGTTTCGAATTTAATTTTCACAAAACCTTCTGCATAATTACAACCAACTGTTTTTCCTAATTTATTTGCCCATTCACGAACTCTTTTCTCCATTGAAACATTATCAGATATTTGACTGACATGTGAGATTAAAGATTTGATTTTTGTATCCATCATATCGCTTATATCCACAAACGCATTTGTGTTATTATGATTTGAGGAGGTGAAACATAGTTCTTTGACAGTAAAAGGTTGCAATCCTTGTTTGATATGTTCTGGGAATGATAACAAATCTCTTGAAAGCGGATATACGGCATCCATAGTTGCTTCTCCAATAGCTCGATGGTCTGTGTGATTGACGAAATTTCTATCGGTGAAATAAAAGAAACTAGGATCCATTGTAAAAACCATGTCAGGCCTGTATTTTCTTATGAGCATGACAATTTTTTCTTTTAATTCTAAATTACACACAAGCTCTCCATCATTGTATTCTAGAAATTCAAAATTATTTACTCCCAGAATCTTTCCAGCATCCCTTTGCTCCTTTTCACGAGTATGCCATAACTTTTCAGGAGTCATGTTTGGGTCGCTACTCCCTCTGTTGCCTTTGGTAGCAACCACATAGATTATTTTGCATCCCAGAGAAGAAGCTTTTGCCACTGTACCTGCAGCAGTAAAGTCGTTATCATCAGGATGTGCACCAACAACCATTATTGTCTTATTCTTCAAATCAAGTTCTTCCATACAAAAAGATTGTAATTAAGATTCAAAAATGTTTTATTTCTTGTATTTTTCAACTAGTTCATCTATCTTTTTCAAGACATTTTTGGGAGGTTTAATAATGTTGCTTCCAACTTTCCAATATTTGCCTTGGTGATATACTATAGGTTTGGAATTTTTATTTAAAGAAACTTCCAAAGCTTCACCAACAAACATCATGTGATCACCGAGTTGTTTATGCTCGATTAATTTGCATTCGATATTCATCACAGCATCTTTGAGCATGAGGACGTTGATCTTTTTTGCTTTGTAAAATTTCACACCAAGATCCTTTAGAACAGAAATCTTATCAACTTCCTTTCCTTTATGTCCCCCAGCTATACTGGCTACCATATTTTGTTTATCAGAAGCTATGTTAACACCAAATTCTTTAGACTCGAGTATATTTTCTGAAGTTGTGTCCCAGGAACGAAGATTTATCATGATTAATCCAGGCTCATACGAAACATTATGAGTCCATTCTGCAGACATGATGTTATGATCCCATAATCCATTACTTGTAATTAACCCAACACCTGTTACAAATGATGTTGATTCTGGGCTACCTTTTGAAATATTCATACATTCACCTTAGTATAACCTACGGTCTCATCCTATATAACTTATGTTACCTTCATCGAAACTTTTCACAATTTCTATTCTGGGCATTTTGTTTGGTGACCATCCCATGCTTGCATATATTACTTCTGGGAATAAACTTGTCATATCTCGGGATATTATTGCGACAGGATGATTAGTTCCGAATGCATTTTCACTGATTAAATTTGTGACGTGACGATTGTATCTTTCATCCAAGATTCCAATTGTATGAAGATATTCGTGGAGAAGTAGATGGAAAATGTAGTATTTGTAATATTCTGGTCGGGTATATTTCACAACTTCCATGGGATTTTTATTTAGTACAATAAGATTTGATCCGACAGGATGGAATGCACCAATGAATGCTCCAGGTTGGCCTCCAAGTTCTGCTAGACCAAGAACAAGTCCTGAACGTTCACGTCCGACGAAATTTCTCACTACATCTTTCACAATCTCAAAGAGATCGTTGAAGTCTTCAGCATCTTCCAGAGATTTTTTATAATCGCTCATATAATCACAAAAAAGTTGAAGAAGAGGATCAGTTATTCTTCTCTAATTCTTTGATCCTCTCTGCAACTCCCTTAGCTTCTTTTTCGAGATTTTCTTGGTATTCCTTCAATATTTCTATCTTCTCCTCTTTTGTAAGAAAACCTCTCATTCCAGTTCCGCAGCATTCATACATTATTAAGCACCTCCATTTTATATCGGACATCCTATATAGGATATCATATATTCGTTCCAAGGATATTTAAATATATAGGACGCCCTATATTTATTATTAGGGAGTAATTATGGACGAAAGATATGGATGCGATATGAGGGGAATGTTATCATTTCAGATACTTTGGTTGTTATCAAAAAAATCGATGCATGGAGAAGAAATTGCACAAGAATTAGAAAAACGACGTGGGGAGAAACCTAAAGCAGGTACGATATATCCAGCATTGAAAGATCTGAAAGAAAAAAAATTGATTAAAGGAAGTAAGAAAGGAAAATTAATTGTTTATTCATTAACTCCGGATGGAAAACAAACTGTGAAACATGCTGTTAGTTATTTTCTGAGATGTTTTGGAGATATAATGAAGTAATATTTCCACTTATAGCTTGATAATCAGACGACCGAATCTCTTTTTCACTTCGTCCCTCAACTCGCTTTGTTTTCTATTTCTTTCTTCTCCGAATTGTCTTTCCAATTCGTAAGCGTCGTTTTTAACGAATCTTTCAACAATTTCATTGATATCTAACTTGCTACCCAGCAAAGCACCTATCATAGGATCTTCGCTATCGGGTTCCAAGTCACCATATAGAGTAGGCTGAATATCACCAAATTCCCATCCAATAACATTCAATCCCCCTTGATATTGTTTAGAAAAATCCACATTGAACCATGGAAAAGTGTCTACACTTGCTCCTGTTGCATCAATCCATTCCTTACTCAGTACATCGTCATCTTCTCCGGGACTTTTCAAAAATACCAAGTCTTTTTTTGGATCAATGGCTGAAAAATCAATGCTGTTATCTTCTTTTACTTTCCAAAGGCCCCTGTATAGAATCGTGTCCTTGCCTTTATGCAAGTCGAATCCTCTGAGATGAGGTGCGTAATCAACTAGTTCTCCTAAGATCCTATATGACCACACTTCAAAACAAAAATCATCTAGAATTGTTTGCATTTCTTCAATGGTCACTTTTCCTGCCTTTACAAGAGGCTGATTTCTTGCAAGTGAAACGTATCTGTTGCGTCTAGCTTTTTCTAGAGTATATGCAATTTTAGTTACATCTCTTGAATCATCTAATTCTATCGCTCTGTTTGACGGATCTTGTGCATATCTTCTGACATCAAATTTCGGTTGATTCCAAAAATCTACTCTCGGTCTTATCGGAGCTTCAATACCTTTAATTACAACATAGAACCCAATAGGTTGCTGTGCAGTCATTTATATCAACACTCATAGATTGACAGAAAAAGATTTAAACATATTATGTAATGGGTCCAGAGGGATTTGAACCCTCGACCAGCGGGTCTAAAGATATTAATTATCTTCGCCCGTTTGCTCATTTGTAAAGGCTTTTTGTCATTTCATCTTTTGATCAAAGCTTTTTCAGCATATGGCTTAAAAGCCCGTTGCTCTACCATGCTGAGCTATGAACCCGATAAATCTATTGAAGAATCAAGACTTAAATTAATTCACAATTTTCGCAATCTTTGAACAGTATGAGTCTTCCAGGAATAGTTCTTTATCTTTGGACTTCTACCAAAACCACATGCTGAACAAGTACCCTTCTGCATGTGGAATGATGTTCTACCACATCTTCTGCATCGAGTATGCTTCAACCTTGAGTGAAACTTACCCATTGATGGTGTTCCTTTGGCCATATTAACTCATTACAATTGGTACCAATTCTTTTTAAGTCTTATGCCAGAGAAATTTATCTAGATCTATTTTCAAAATCTGCTCTGCTACTTTCAAAATATCCTGCCAGATATCCTGCAAAAAATGATCCAAATCCGAGAATAGGATACACCCCTTCAAAAAACCCAAGCGACATTTCTTCTAAATCCCTTCCATTTCTATATGTTCTCCTTCCTACCATTTCACCCAATCCAAATGCTAATCTAAAAGGTCCTTTAAACTGCCTTCTATGGTAAATTGTCACTACTGGTACAGGTTTCATATTACCCATTGTTGAAAAGACACCTGAAGAATCATGATCTAAATATTTGGATGATAATCTCATAAGAACATAATATGTGCAAAATTATTTAAATCTTCTTCAATTCTTCAAGAGTTTTCCTATAGTTTTTCATGATGTGTTTCAATTCTCTTTTGACAAAACTATTTGGTATGATCACGATCTCACGGCATTTTGTTAGGATCTGGGCATATTCTGAAATTTTCGTTGAAACTATCTAATTTTGCCATATCCTCGTTAGAGATTTGGAAATCAAAAACATCCGAATTTTCAATTAATCTTTCCTTCTTTGTTGATTTTGGTATAACAACTAATCCATGTTGCAAATTCCATTTAATCAAAATCTGTGCTGGAGTTTTGTTATATTTCTTTGCTATATCAACTAACCTTTGATCTTTCAATTTCACCCCTCTCGTTAATGGACTGTAGGCTTCGAGTTGTATTCCTTTTGATTTGCAGTATTCAAGCAACTCCTTCTGGAACAAATATGGTGTAAATTCAACCTGATTAACAGCCGGTACGATCTTGCTTTGTTTGAATAATTCCTCAAGATGACGGATTGTAAAGTTGCTTACTCCAATAGATTTACATTTTCCTTCTTCCAAGAACTTTTCAAGCATTTTCCAGCTGGAATTTCTTTGGGGAACTGGCCAGTGAATCAAATAAAGGTCAACATAATCGAGTTGTAACTTTTCCAAACTTTCCTCCAATGCTCCTTCTGGATCGTCGTGTGATTGGTTCCATAATTTAGTTGTTACAAAAATTTCATCCCTGGATATACCAGATTTCTTTATTCCTTTTCCAACACTTTTTTCATTCCGGTAAGCAGCTGCAGTGTCGATATGCCTATATCCAACTTGAATGGCATCAGAAACTGCATTCTCACACTCACTTCCATCAGCACTTTCCCAAGTACCCAAACCTAACATTGGTATTTCTACACCATTATTGAGCTTTGCAGTAGTGTTGATATCCATGAAAATAATTAAGATTCGATCCTTAAGTAAATTATGATCCGATTATTTATTTTTACGTTTTAGATACTTGTTCCAGATTTCATCCTCTTTGTTATTCCATAACTTTTTTATATTGCGCTCGGACAGAACTAACAAATCTCTCATACATAATGTAAGAATTTTCTATTTAAGCTTCATCAGATCATAAGATGTTTTAACTCAAATCCTTTAAGAACATCACAGTGTAATGAAAATTGTGAAAATTGATGAAAATAGAAGAACTGAATATGAAACCGGCTTTATTGAAAGCTGTTAGTGAGATAGGATATACCGAACTTACCCCAATACAAGAAAAATCAATACCCGAAATACGAGAAGGAAAGGATTTAGTAGGACAATCAAGTACGGGATCTGGTAAAACATTTGCCTTTGGATTACCGATTATTGAAAAAATTGAACATGGAAAAGGTGTACAGTCACTAATTTTAACTCCAACACGAGAGCTTTGTGTGCAAGTTACAGATGCGTTAAATGATTTTGCAAAATATACTCACATAAAAGCCACAAGTGTTTTTGGTGGGGTCGGAATTGAACCACAGGTACATGCGATTAAAAGATCGGAAATTGTTGTGGGAACTCCAGGAAGAATCATCGACCATATAAGACGTGGTACGATTAATTTCCGCGATGTAAAAATTCTTGTTATAGATGAAGCAGACAAAATGTTTCAAATGGGATTCATAGAAGATGTTGAATTCATAATCAGCAATGTACCTAGAGAAAGACAAACATTATTGTTCAGCGCAACAATTCCACATGAAGTTCATCGATTGGTAGAGAAGCATTTGACATCACCGATTGTGATTAAAACTCAAACTCATGTTGCCAAGCATCTATTGAAACAAGTTTACTATGATGTTAAACCGCATGAGAAATTTTCATTATTGATTCATCTCTTGAAGAAAAATCCAGAAGGATTAGCTATAGTTTTTTGTTCCACAAGAAGAGAATCCGATGTTGTAGGAAGAAATATACGTGCACAAGGTGTGAAAGCAATGACGATACATGGTGGAATGGAACAAAACAAAAGATTAATCGCGATTGAAGCTTTGAAAAATAAATCAATTCAAGTTCTCGTTGCAACTGATGTAGCTGCTAGAGGGTTGGATATCAAAGATGTTTCGCACATTTACAATTATGATGTTCCAAAGACTTCAGAGGATTATGTTCACAGAATTGGAAGAACTGCACGAGCAGGAGAAGAAGGTGATGCGGTGACTTTGCTCATAGAAAGAGATCATGATAATTTTAGAAATGTTTTACGTGACGATTCACTTGAAATACAGAAAGGTGAGAAGCCTGAGTTTGAACTTGTTGCGTTCGATAGACCAGGAAGATTTGAAAGGGAAGGAAGATTCCATCGCAGAGGTCCATATAATCGAAGAAGTGGACCAAATAGAGGAGAAAGAGGCGGGAGAGATAGAAGATTCAGTCAAAGAAGAGCTCGTTCTAACCGTGGTAGAAGACGATAGATTTTAATTTCAAATTTTTCAAGTAGATATAATGGTAAGATTATTTCAAGGTGCGATAAAACACAAGGGATATGTGTTTGTCAGTATTTTGTTGGGACTAATTTTCTGGGCTGCGCAGTTTCTTTATCAATATTATATTTTTTCAGAAGGGCAGATGGGAAGTGCATTAATTAGAAGTGCTGCATTTACTGGAGCTACGTTAATTGGGATAGCGTTGATAATAGGTCCGTTTGCAAAACTTTTCCCTTCGATGAATTACATTAAACATAGAAGAACATTTGGTGTATTGGGATTCACATTCATCATAATGCACTACATAACAGTCATGTATTATTTTTTTGGATTCGATGTAAGCATGATATTAGTTGAGAAAAATCCTTTTATTAATCCTGTTATATTTGGTTCCATTGCATTTTTGGTATATCTACCAATTTATCTTACATCCAACGATTGGTCGAATGAGAAATTGAAATATTACAAATGGAAATTCATACATCGACTTGTTTATCTGGCATGGATAATATCTGTATTACATTTTCTCCAAGTCAATCCAATGTTATTGTTGAGTCCTGTTGGGTATCTTCTTCTTGGAGTTACAGCACTAGTTTTCATGTTGGAACTTGCGGCATTTGTAAAATATTCTCAAACTAGCAGAGGAATGAATACAGTTGTTGGGATATTATTAATTATAATTGGATTAAGTTTGTTTTACTTTACATATCAAAATGCAAGGGCATCTCTTACCACAAAACTCATTTTAGTTTATGGATTTCCGATAGTTATTGTAGGAAGTATAATTTTCTATTTCATTTCGAGTTTCGCTGAAAGAAAATCACAAAATATTCCAGATTCTAATCAAAATAATTTAAAAGAAGAATAAGGCCATCCTTTCGGACGACCAAATTTCTTATAAAATTTCAACCATATCTGCAGCATTCTGCAAAGAGGCTGAAAATCCTGCTTCTGCTCCTATGATCACAGTTCTTTTACCATATTCTTTGGCTTTCTGAATCACAGGGAGAAAATCTGCATCTCTGGTTACTATAACCACAGTGTCGACATTCTTAGTTAGAATAGCTTCCATTGCTGCCGCAGCCATTGAAACGTCAACGTCTGCTGAAGTTTCCATGTCGGCCTTTTGTCCGAGAACCATATTGCACTCAAATCCCTCATTCATTACAGCTTCTATGAGCTTTTCAGGTGCATATTGGTTTATGAAGACTTTGGAAATAGCTATTCTTCCGAATTTTCTTGAAATTCTTCTGACTTCGCCTAAATCGATCATGAACTCCTTTCGAAGCATGTTCGGACCATCGACAAAAATGGCTACATTTCCATAGTCAGATCTAGTTCTTCTTTCTTGATACATTAAATCACTCCTTTTTTATTAAGGCTGTTTTACCAGCTGAATTCTTCGTTTGTAACAGAAGTCGCAGTTCCGGTAACCGTTAATTGGCCTTCTTTTAATTGAGCACTGGCAACCAAACTATTTATATCTAACGTACTTTGAGTCAAGTAAGCTACTCCAACAAGGGAACCATCCCTCGCATATTTCTCTATAGAACCTGTAGGTGCGATTATTGACAATGCGGTTGTAGTAAGTCCGTCGATTGAGAATGTTGTTGGTATAACTTCAAATTCAAAGTTTGTTGGTGCTGCGGAGCTGTATTTGATTGAGTTGACCTTAACTGACGGTGCGTTCCCTGTAATCAAAATACTTCCGAATGGTGTGTATTGGAATGTTCCTGTAAAGCTATCAGAAGATGCTGAACATCTTGTTTCCTCAGTTTCAAACTTTAATCCACCTACACTCACTGTACTACATACACCTTCAAATGAAAATGGTGAAGTTGCTATAGTGAATGACTTGCCATATAATGCTGTTGCAGCTGTTTTTAATGATACTCCAAATGGTTCTTCTGGAGGTGGGGCTTGTGTTTCTGTGAACTTGCCTACTTTTAATGCCTGCATAATCTTATCGCCTGCATTTGCATAAACAATCAACCCCATTATCGCGGCGATTAATCCTAGAGCCAGTATGAGCTTAAAATGACCACCGCTATGAGCGCCTTCTGTCATAGAATTCTATTATAATATTGGAAATTTATTTATATAAGCGACGAACGATTTTGTAATTTTTGATAACTATAGATTTAGACAGTTCCAATTGAAACAAATTACAAATCACGGTATTCCATGAAAGGAAGCAATTGTTCGAAAGTAAGATTTTCTGGAAGTCCACGTGACCAGCCCCAATCAGAACCAATTAATTTTCTTGCACTTTCGGGGTCACTTATTGTATATCTCCCGGTTATAAATTCTCGTGGTATCAATCCTCCTCCCTGAAATAATCTTCTTTCTTTGTCTGGTAAAATAACATTTTGAGGATCTCTAGGCACCATCACACCATTTGCATTTATCACATATACAAGTCTTTCTTTGACTGGTAGTTTTCCTATCCAAGGTATAAATTCGACATTTTTACAATAATCGACTGCATATGCAGTTGCCTCACGAGGATCTGGTGTATAATGTGCAAACCTACTACTAAAACAAAAAGGTACTATACCTTCTTCTTCTATTTTAAAACGCTGTCCACCTTTTCCCAATGTTCTCCAGCCTCCATCATAAGATGCCGTACCATGATACAATAATCCATTCAATGGCACAACATCGAAAGCTGGAACAGTTTCTTGTCTTTTTCTAATTATGCCAAACATAAACAACAATCATCTACAGGCACATATAAGCTTTTCTATATTTCACTACATATTAGTAACTAAAATTAAGAAATAACATTTAAATATTTAACCAGCTAAATGTTTTTATGGGGATTTAATGGTAAAGGCTACAATAAATTTTGATGATGAGTTGTATAGGAAACTCATAAGAGAAACGGTAGAGAAGTATGGGAAAATGAGAGGCTTTTCCAAACTAGTTAACGAAAAACTGAAGAAGGTAGAAGGAATGAAAGTTGATACCGCCTCTAAGATTGACAACAAAGGCAAAGATATTGTAGAAAGAACCTTCGGTATTTGGAATATTAAGGAAAATGGTTCTGAATACGTAAAAAAACTAAGGAATGAGTCCGAAAAAAGATTCAAAAGATTGGGTATATGAGCGAAAAAATTGTCTTCGATACAATGATATTGATAGACCATTTGCGTGGATTCTCACCTGCTAAAGAGAAGATACGATTGGTTGAAAAAAAATCTATAATTGGTTGTATCTCGGTTCTAAGTGAAGCTGAACTTTTAGCGGGCGAAGGGTCAAAAAGTCAAACTGAAAGAAACGAAATAATGCAACTCATCGAAATATTTCAAAAAATAGCTGTAGACAGTGAAGTGGCTCAGAAGGCTGGAGAATTGAAAAGAGAATACAAATATCCTCTCGACGATTGCATTATAGCCGCCACTGCATTTCATGAAAATTGCAAACTTTGGACTAAAAACAGGAAGGATTTTGAGAAAATAAAAGAAATTAAAGTTGAAGAACCTTATTAAATTTATTTATGATCAATCTACTTATTAAAGTGAGGAAATGTCACAAACTGAAATATTAACCTATTTGAAAAAGTTCGGCAATGGCACAGTTAAAGATTTTATCAAAGCCACTGGTAAAAGTAAAAGCGCCATTGCAATAAGTTTGATGAAACTTAAAAGAAGAAATGAGATAAAACGTGTAGGATGGCTCATAGTTTCTGGAATAAAATCCGCGATATACAGCATAAACGATGGTAAGCTCAAGCTCCTATAATCAGGAATTTATTTAAAGAAGCGTTGACTTAATCTTCAATATCCTTTGGTGATAAAATGGTGTTTGGAGACAATGGTTTCATAGGAACAGCGATTCTAGTAATATTTTCCGTAGTGACTTTATTTTTTTATCCGAGATTAATGCTCATGCAGTTGATGGGTAAGCTTGAGAATACTGCAAATACTCTTGAGAGTTATACACAAAAAACAAAACACATCATAACCAAAAGAGTTACGAACAAACCTTCTCAAGAGATGAAAGAAAAAGTTGCAAATTTCATGGAATTTTTCGCTGTCGATCCAATTAGTCTTGATCCAGCGGGAATATTGAACAAATTAAATCATTTATTCGAACTTGTTGAAAGCAGATTTAGAGATTTTAGTAAAGAAATTGCACCAAGATTAACTCCTGAAGAACAAGCCAGTTTGGTGGGTGGATTGTCAGGAGCAATAACGATGAATCAAATTGCAAAAATTGTAAGACATTTTGTTGAGACAATAAAAAAGACAAAGAACCTTCAGTTGGCAATGATTCTTCAAATGCAAATGCCTTTTATTGAGAAAATAGCCAAGTCTGTTCTTAACGGGACTGAAACTATGGCGAATGGATGGCCTATGGGAGATTCTGTAGGACCTATGGTTGCATCAGATTTGATTGGAGATACAAAAGGAAAGGACATAAACGATACGATTGTTGTAAGAAAGAAGATAGAAGGAAGAAATGTTGTTATAATCAAGGCAAAAGGTCCTGGTGGTAGATTAGGAAAGCCATGGGAGGTTGTTGAAAAGGAAGTTAGAAGAGGGAAGGTGGCAAAGATTATTTCTGTTGATGCGGCGGGAAAGCTTGAAGGTGAAAAAACAGGAAGTGTTGCAGAAGGGATTGGTGTTGCGATGGGAAGTTTTTACAGGGCCTTTATTGAAAATGTTGCAACTGAGAAAAAAGTACCAATAGAATCAGTCGCGATTAAAATGTCGCCTGAAGAAGCGATAATGAACATGCCTTTGGATGTTTTGAAGGCTGTGCCAAAAGCAATTACTCTGGTTGAGAATAACATCAAACATACGAAAGCCAAAGGAACGATAATTGTGATTGGTGTGGGAAATACTAGTGGTGTGGGGAATGATAGAAAATCTGTTGGAGTTGCAAGCGAGAAAGTTAGAGAAATTTCTAGTATGATGAAAAGAAGAGAAGAACAAGAAAAAAAGGGTAAAAATTTATTTGGTTTTGGAAGCCGATCATAATTTTGAACGAACGACTTCGTACAACTCTGTTTTTCCGTCTTTGCTTCTATCTCGTCTGACTGTAGCAAATATACTGTTATGTGGATCGGTTTTCAGTTTCAAATAGCCGGATCTAAATAACTCACCCACATCTTTTCTAGCTTCAGCTAAGGGATCTGCGTATTCACCATAAGGTGATGCGAGACTCATCACACCTACAACATTTTCTTGAGAAACCGCAACAGTCAGTTGTTCAGAAACTTCTCTTAGAGCACGTAAAGCTCTACTAGTTCCATTTTCATATACTATTTTAATCACCTTTTGACCTAAATCAACTATGAAAAAACTGGATATACAAGAATAAAAATCTTTGGGTCTTGCGACCCTTTAGAATTTAAACGTCGCAACCGCGACAAGTTTTTCGTCCATTTTCTTTGGCTCTAGAAACAGCTTCTTTTATCATAGTTCCAACAGCTGTATCCAAAGATTTGAAAAAGTCCTGACTAGCTCTCATTCCTTTTAACTGAGATCTAATAGCAGACTTGACAACTAACGCCATTATCGATTACACCTCCAATATTTCTAATAATTGAATTGCGATATTTAAATGTTATTTTTACCAGGAAGAAGAAACAATAATTCAGGTAGACTTTTTACTTCTGCGTCAGCAATCTGTCGAGAATCAACACCATTCCCCACATCATAAAATACAATTCTTTCTGCATCATCTAGTCCAGAAACTGTTTCTAAATCATATGTGGCCCATATAGCTTTCATTCCAACTTGTCGTGCAGCCAAATCCGTAGCTGGATTATCACCTATCATTACAACTTTTGCTGCATCCAATCCAAATTCCTTCAGTGCTTTACGAAAAGTTTTTTCATTAGGTTTTCTTATACCATCTTCATCAAATGTTACCACAGTTCGGAAAAATGGTCCCAATCCTGTATCATAAATTCTTAGCCACGCCTCAATTTCTGTTGCGTCGCTTATAACGCCCATTTCATATCCACGTTTTGATAATTCCAAAATAGTAGGTATAGTGCCGGGATACGTAGTCAAAGTACCGCGTCTAGCTTCACGATAACCATGTATGCCTGCTGCAAGTATTCTGTTCCTATCAGTTTTAGATAATGACAGACCCTCCAGCAAATCATTGAAAACGCGTTGGTATTCGATACCGTGTTTTTTGTAGATCATGTAAACTTGAGTCTTTGCTGCACCTACACTCATTGGAAGTCCTGCGCCCACCATATCGTTTACAGCTCTGTTGATCGCAGCCCGTTTCATTTTTCCAAAATTAACCAGCGTATAATCAAGATCGAATAGTATTCCTTCAACTCCTCTAAAAGGTTCGGCGAAGATCATTATAATTTTCAATGTCGAGAAAGAATTAATAGTTTAAAAATTATTTACACTTTGTGAACTCTACATCATTAAAATTCTGGGAGACTGATCAAGGAATTTCCATAGAAGAATTTACCGATGAAGAAACTCAGACATTATCGAATTTCATATCAAATATTAATACGAATGTTTTTGCGTGGAAACTTGGTAATGAATTAACATCCGAACAAATCGGTGCGTTATTATCGAGATATAGTCGAACTAGTTTTACAGGAAAGAAGCTTTTCCTTAAAGAATTTTTACCAAATGTGAACAGAGGCAGGGAATTTTTCGAAGCATGGCTTGTGGATTATGGTGATGATTCGATACAAGAGATGGCTGGAGGGATACCAGTATCATGTGAGTTCATTTCTAATCTTGCAGCGAAAGAAATTGAAGAATCGAGAATGGGATCGTATATAGAAAAATCAACTCGTTATGTGTTTTTTGATAAAACTCTTCCAAATGGAGAGTTTATGTTTTACAAAGATCCGGATATATTAAATTCTCGGTATGGTGATGAGTATCTGAATCTTATGAGAAGTTTGTTTGGATCTTATGTCAAGTACATGGAAGCTATGACAAAATACATCGGAGATTTGAATCCATTTGACTCGCAAACTTTTAGAATTGGAGACATTGTTGTAAAAGTTTCGGAATTAACTCCGGAGATTACAGAAAAATATGGAATAACTGAGGCGGATTTGAGAAGAGCATTTGAAAATTCTGTAAAAGCGAATGCGCTTGATTTAATGAGAGATTATTTACCAATGGCAACTCTTACGCATGTTGGTATAAGTATGAATGCACGATCGTATGAGAATCTTATATTGAAATCATTATCATCACCACTAGCTGAATGTAGATGGATTGGAAGGCAGATTTCTACAGAATTACAAAAACTTGTTCCGTCATTGATTAAAAGAGTGGATGATCATCATGGAATTTCATTCCAAGAATTTTTGAAAACAAAAAATGAAAGCGCGCTTAATTTAACAAACCAATTACTGACGAATGATGAGTTGAATGATGTAAAAGAGCAAGTCATGCTTATCGGATATACTGGAAAAGATGCACCGAATCCTGATGATGTTGCGCAAATAATACTTGCTTCCGCCATTCTTTACAAATTTGGTCACGGTCATTCTATGACACAGATTATTCAAAAAGTGACTCAAATGTCATCAGAAGAAAGGAAAAAAATTATTTCATCATATGTTGGAAATAGAAATAATCGCCGGCATAAACCGGGGAGAGCATTTGAAAATGTAGAATATCTTTTTGATTTAAACGGAAGATTGGGAATATTTCGAGATATCCAACGACATAGAATATGTACACAAGAAAGGCAGATATTTACAGTAAAATTAGGATGCAATACTAGAAATGAGTTTAAAGAAATAGGAATTGCAGACGATTATCAAAATAAAATGCAACAAGTTACAGATTTATTCAACAAATTACATCCTATACTTCCTTTTCAAGCTCAATATGTTGTTACATTTGGATTTAATACACGATGGTATTATAAATTGAATGCACGACAGTTGTTTCATTTATGTGAATTAAGAACAACTCCTGGCGGACATCCTGATTACAGAAAATTAGTTCAAGATATGTTTGCGAAAGTAAAACAAGTCCATCCAACAATCACTGATCATATGAAATACATTAATCTAAACGATAAACCATTAGGAAGATTGGAATCTGAAGTTAGAATTGCGGTAAAGAAGAAAACGTTGGGTATGAAAGTCTAAAATAAAACTCTCCAAGTGAAAAATGATACAACGTTTGTAATTGTGTTAACTAAAAGAAACATGAAATATCCTCCACCGATTCCACCAAGTAAAAATGTCAATCCAGTTGAAAGGAAATAATAAATTACCAAAGTAACCCAGAATCCTTCTAATCCAAAAAAATGACCCATTATTACAGAGACTGCTTGTGCGGGATATGATAACAAAATAAATCGCGCTATTCTCATATGCAAAGACACATGTGTAACTAAAATAATCGCAGCTAATATCAATCCTTCATAATAACCGAATCTAATTCCCGCTAACCACGGTGCAAAAAATAGAAAATCAATTCCGTTTATATGAAATAATTTCTTTGCAAGTAAATCGAAAATAAAATTCAATACTATGAAACTAAGCGAGAAAATTAAAAATTCTGGTGTTAAGTTCAATGCCATACAAGTCTATATTTTTGATGGATAGTGAGGTTTAAATTAACTAAGTAAAATCAACGTTTCAAGTATTTGTGTTCTTCGGCAAGTTTTCTATACAATTCCTTTCGCTTTTCCAATATTTTCCTAGCTGTTTTCAATGCTTTGTCTCTGATCATTAAACCACATTTATTACTTGGAAATATTTGCCAATCCTTGAGCAGTTTTAACTTCTAATATTCTCTTCAAATAAGCATCGAATTGTCTTTGAGCTTCTTCAAAAGTAGGTTGCCTTGTAATATCAGGTTCCTCATTGCTCTTCAATCTATGATATCGTGTAATTGAGTTTCCTTTTTTGAAATTGAGAACATCTAATTTAAAATCATCTCCCATATTGTCTATATATTCTACTAGAGTACCATCAGGTCTTGTAACTTGAAGTATATGAGTTGAGTCAAAGTCGTATTCAAAAAATCTAACTTTTTCATCACCTATTGTACCATTAAAGTGGTATTCTTCATTCGCGGCACAACCAACTGAACTGATTAATGAAACGCCCGCTATTGTACTGATTGCACTTCTTCCCAATAGCCTGTAAACATTCGCCATAATCTACTAATCTATGATAAAGAATTTAAACTTTCATGATTTTCGTTACTAGATTAAAATACTTTTTAAAGATTTGGATATAATGGAAATTTATTGCAAAGTTCCATCACTTGCTGACGAATAGATTTTAGTGTTGAATTATTTTGTATATCTTCCTTGTATTTTTTCAAATATTCTTGTCTTGCGTCTTTATCATCTGGTAATTGATGATTCTTCACTTCATTCACAACTTCAGATATAAATTTCGCAATAATTTTCATTTCATTTTCTTTCATTCCACGTGTTGTTATAGCAGGTGTGCCTAATCTTACTCCGCTTGGATAGAATGGTGATGCTGGATCATTTGGAACAGTGTTTTTATTTAATGTAATTCCTGCAACATCCAATGCTTCTTGAACAAACACACCATTGCCTTTGCCGAATTGAGTTAAATCAATCAGTATCATGTGATTATCTGTTCCGTTTGTAACAACCTTCAATCCATTATTCATCAATTCTTCAGCCAAAGCCCGTGCATTCTTTACAATCTGCTGTCCATATTCTCTGAATTGAGGTGTACTTGCTTCATGTAACGCAACAGCAATACCAGCAGTTGTATGATCATGAGGTCCACCTTGTAATCCTGGGAATATAGCTTTGTCAATCTTGTCAGCTAGTTCCGGATCTTTATCCAATCCTTTTTGTGTTACCATTATCATCGCACCTCTTGGACCACGAAGTGTTTTGTGTGTGGTTGTTGTAACAATGTGAACATATGGTACAGGACTTTTGTGTGCGTCGGAGATAACTAATCCTGATATATGTGCAATATCTGCAGCAAGATATGCACCAACTTCATCTGCGATTTTTGAAAATTCTTCGAATGGAAATTCACGCGAGTATGCAGTTGAACCAACCCAGATTAATTTAGGTTTATTCTCCAATGCTAATTGTCTTGCTTCTTCGAGATTAAGATAACCATCTGGCTTGACGTGATATTGCACGCTTTTGAAAAATTGTCCGGTCATACTTGACTTCCATCCATGGGTTAAATGTCCACCATGAGTCAAGTCCTGCCCCATGATTACATCACCTGGCTTACATAATGCACAATAAACAGCAAAATTAGCTGGAGAGCCTGAATAAGGTTGAACATTAACATGCGGGACTCCAAATAATTTCTTTGCACGATCGATTGCAAGTTTTTCAACAACATCGATGAATTGATTACCGCCGTAATATCTTTTTCCTGGATAACCTTCGGAGTATTTGTTGGTGAGAATAGAACCCATAGCTTGTAATACAGAAGGACTAGTGAAATTTTCAGAAGGAATCATTTCCAATCCGGTTCTTTGTCTTTCTAGTTCGTTTTGAATTGCGTGAAAAGTCTCAGGATCAACTTCTTTCAGTATTTTGGTCCAATCCATAAATGACTATTGTAACAAAGTTTTAAATATTGGAAATATTCAACTAAATAGTACGTGAAGTGCTGAACGACTTTTATACAAATCACGACTCGTATCATAACCAACTCTTTCATGAGGTCTAACGAAAGTGTATCCTTGTGGAACAACAATACCAAATTGTTTGGCCAATTCTAATTGATGTTCTCCTACATTATGAGAATCTCCTAGCCTACGAATATGGCCAGTAACATATGCTGGAGCAACATTGAAAACTCTATCTCCGAGTGGTGATGTAGATGCTTTTTTTACATCATGAGAAATTATCTTGAATCGAGGTAACCATTTTATGGTAGGTCCTTTTCTTTCAGTAGAAGGTATTTTTTCATCCTTTATTTTATAAAATCGGTCTCTTTCTTCACAGACAAACATATCTCTTGCAATCGCGCCTACTAATGCAAACAGTCTTCCATAATCCCCAAAATACCACGCATTACCTCCTAAACCTCTAGCTAAAAAATCACTGGCAATATATCCATAAGTTTTGGGTTGCTGATTAACTCTGCCAATCGCAATCCCTCCAGTAGAATATTTTACTTTGTAAACAACAGAATTTGTTTTAGGACTATCTAATACAGTTATTGTTTCTATTCCATCTGATCTAATTAAAATTTCATGTGGTCTTGGGGAGAAATATTGTTTATGTTCTTGACCAAATCTTAATAATTGATCACAAATAGCAAAATCATCTTCTGCTGAATCGGATGTCTTTTCGTAGGGTGCATGTGTCCAGATTTCCCCATCATCAACGAGACGACCAATATCTTCTGAGTTTAAAGCATAAAAACTCACAGCATGATGACCTGCTTCAAAAACATTTTTTATCCAAGTTAACATTTTATTAGCATTTTTCAAATCTACGCCTGGCAAGGCTTTTTTTGTAACTCTGCCGTTTTCTGCAACACCTAAAATGTATGTAAATGGTCCTGTTTTTCTTCTAGATACAGTGTATAGAAGATCTGTAAGAGCAATAGATACTATCTCAGCAGCAACTGTAAATTTATCTTCTTCCTTCTCATATTCACCAGAATTTATTCGATTTATAATAGTGTTAAATAGGTCAACAAATAATGATTTATAGAACAAAATATCTTCGATACTTCTCTCAATTAAAGGTTGCAAAATCGCGTTATATCTATTAAAATTAGCATCTAATTCATCTCTATCTAGGGATTTCAGTTGTATAGATCTTATAATATGTTGAAATAGTGGAGGTAAGTAAGCAGGAGATTCTATCGCTCCGCTTCTGTCCAGTACTTGAGTACTAAACATTTCATGACCAAGTACTGTCTTGTAAATTTGCAGCATAGAATTTGTGTTAATTATATTTTCAGGTCTGTACCATGAAGAAGGCAATGTATTAAATAAACTTACAGCCCACTCCTTCAACTCTTCACTTGATCTGTCGTCTTCATTCATAATTTGGATGGTAATATTAAATTTAAATAAATTCCATTTTCAACAATAGAAAAATTTAACCTTACTTTAATTCACTGTCTAAACTACTAATTTTTTTTTGATATTATTTACGACATCTATGAAATTGTCTATTTTATCCATCGTCAGGACGAAACCTTGTTTTGTAGGACCTTTATATTTTGGAGAATTTAACCATACTCTGAAATCTATCCTGTCTTCGCCCTTGTAGTTAGTTTTCTTTATCACAAGAACTGCATTCTCCCGTAGCTTAAACTCACCCAATTTAATATCTTTAGGCGTTTCTTCTGATTCCTCGAATCCTTCATCTTCCATAAAAATCATTGTAATTCAAATCTTAAGTCCTTTTACCAACTATTATTAAAGAGGAAATATTATCGACAAATTCTATCTGTGTAATCTCTTGGATCGGGTATATCATTTTCACCCATAACAGAACCATCGCCCGCAACTCTATATTGCCTCAATTTTGGTGGGGCCAAAATCAATTCACCTTTGAAGTGGTATGTTCCATCAGGTGCAACTTCTATACCATTCTTTTCCATATAAGTTTTACCGTCAGCGTTTGACGTAAGAAGATCTGTAACTAGACGAGGGAAAACAGGATCTATATCTTCAGGACTAAATGACATTTTCTCCAAACTTTTCTGAAGTATTCTCTCTTCATACTCGTCACGTCTTTTTGGAGTCAATTTGGCGTAGACAGTTCTATTTTCTCTTGCTCCTTTAACCCATCTTTCACTCTGCCAAACTCTAGACGCAAGCATAGATATCGAGTGATCTCCCCCCGAATAACCTAACTCTTTCTCTAATTTAGCTGGGTCTAATTCACCATTGTCATTCATATATGTTTGAAGATAATTTCTATCAATTGTCAGACGAGTAGGTTTTGATTTGTCTTTTATAGCTGGTGCATCTGCTATTTCAAAAGGTCCAGTACTAAATCGTGTATCCCCCACTTTGGAAGTTTTTGTCTTTACTATTCCTAATCTATCAGCATATCGTGAAAGAGCAGCACCCACTACACCCTGACGAACATTCAGACCATATTCTCTACGAATTAAAGAATCACTGACATATCCGAATTTTGGCATAAGAGTTTTTATAGCACTTTCTAAAAATGGTAAATCTGGTTTTGGAGATGATGTGCTTTTTGGTTCTTCTCTTTTTTGAAAACCTTCGGCAATTCGACTATGATAATCTTTTTTTCTTAAATTTTCTATGTAAGCATCTAATTCAGGACCACGCAATTGTCCGAAAGCGGTTCTAGCAGCAGCGGACTCACTTTCACCTAAAATTTCTATTATATCATCTAGCCTTTCTATAAACGATCGTCTAATCTCTTCCGTTCTTTCAGCAAAGAGTCTCTTTACATCGTCCACAAATCTTTCTTCATATGACATCATAGTCTCACGATTTAGTACTAAAAAGTAAAATATTTAAAGTTATTGGTTTCTATTTTATAAGCTCGCTTTTTTCAAAGTTCTCACATACATTTTATAGGCAGTTTCTCTTGAAGCGTCAATCATTTCAGGGTTAACTGCAGTATGTTTCATCACATTTGTTAATGTCCATGATGCATAACCATTTGCTAACAATCCTAAAATAAATCTTTCTTCTGATTTTCTACCCTCTCCGACACTTCTTTGATAATCTGGAGAGCTTTTGTTAATATAAATCACTTGGCCTTCTACTTTACTTAATCTATCTGCTTCACTAGCAGGAAACTCTACTAATCGTGCTGTGAAAGGTGTTCTTACGTCTCTATGGGACGGAGGTTTTTCCCCTCCTTTTCCTTTTTTAGTACCCCCTCTTGAGTGTGCTCCTTCCAATCTTAACCCAATTGATGTTTTATATAATTCCTGTAGGAGTTCATTTGCCCTCCTATCAAGTGAAACGTCTCTTGACTCCATAAGTCTTTTAACATGCTCTCTAAGCACATCTCCTTCTGCATCTATAACAGTTTTGAAGGGCAGAAATCTATTTTGATCAGTTTGAATTCCATGTTTTTCACTCGTTGGCCACAACAGATCAACACTATTCACGTAACCTCCAAGTACTAGAGAATTAAATGGGTCGTTGTCCAATTGTGGAAGTGATGCCAACGAAGATAAAACTTTTGCATCTTGTAAGCATAATCGTATTCTACCAGACCCTTCTGGACTACCCACAATATAAAACTGGACTTCTCCTTTCCTAATTTGGCCCAATTCATCTGTATAGTCAACTGGTACATTCTTTTCCAAGAGAACATCTCCTTTATATTCCAAAGGTGGAACAGATTCTTTTCCAGCTCTGTCATTAACAAATATTTTTACATGTCCTTTTCTTAAACATACATCCAAGGTATCACTAAGATTTCGTGTTATACTTCTTTCCCCAGAAAAGCCCTTCAATATTCTCATTGTATCATCGTATACATTTTTGATTATTACTCGCGTCCCATGTGAAAATGCACCATATTCAACATCTTGAGCTCTGATTACTCCTTCTCGCGGACCTTCATGTCTTCGTACAAGTATATTATAGCTTTCATGACCTTGAGGTCTAGAAATAACAACAAGCTCTCCTGTTCGAGGAGGAACGAGAGTTTGATATGCATATTCTCCAAAGGCATGAAGACCTATTTTTGGATGTTCATTAGATTTTCTTACAGCATATGTTTTATCAGAAGCACCAATGCTAGAAGGTAAAGAAGCTAGTTTCTCACGTGTCATGCCTAGCCCATTATCTTCTACAATTACAATATGGTCTTCAGGCAAAACATCAACGTGTATTCTTCTGGCACCTGCATCAATACCATTTGCTATATATTGTGTAATTGCATCAAACGGAGAACCGTACATGCCTATGGTTCTAATGACGTAACTTGTTCCCTTTATTCCCTCTTGCACTCTATTTAATTGATTATAATCTACCATTCACTCACCTTATTAGGCGCATTGCCTTCAATCTATCCATACTTTCTTCTGTTCTCAGACTGTCTATAAGTTGTGCTAGTTGCGTAATTTGTCTCATGTCACCATAAAATGTCTTTCTGAATCGTTCTCTTTCATCTGGAGTTGCTTGCACATAACTTTCTAAAACATCACGAAGTGCATAAGCCAAGTTTCTTGCATCAGTTGGCGTAGTTTTTTTACTGTCCTGAGAAAGAAGTTCTTTTATCCTTTCTGGATCAGTTGAATCTCTTAAATGGGGTAACACATCTATCACGGCATTAAAAAGTCGTAAAAGTCCTTCTCTAAGATGTTCTTCAGATATCGATTTTGGTTTTGGTGATATTGGTTTAACAAGTGGTTTTGTATCGTGTTGTTCATATCCCGTCGGCTTTAAAATTTCCAATGGCTTGCCTACTTTTACAGTGGCGTTATACAAATTTATTCGCACATTAGGAGTAAGAGAATTTAAATTGGGAATCTGGCCAGACACATGAGTACTAAGTGCCTGTCTGCTTATACCAGTCTCTTTTGCAAATTCCGCGACTGATTTTCCACTTTCAAGTATAACTCGTGATAATTGCACATACCATGAATTCTCATCGCGTGGTTTTAATTCATCGAGAGGTTGACCTCTTTTCAAACTATACTCATAAAGAGCCAGTGCATTGACACCGTTTGGTCTTTCTCCATTAATGTATTTCGTCAAATTAGCAGAACTTATTCTTGTTTCCTGACCTACATCACGAACGCCATACTTTCTTATAAAATCTCCTATAACACTTGACATATTATCTGATAGTAAGATGGAAATAAAGCATTTAAAGATGTTGGGGAAATTGTTTGAATGTAGAGTTAAGTTTTTATAATTACCATTAATTAATAGATAAAATGCTTATAGCAGCTACAAGTGACGTTCATTCTCCGAGATTCTACGAGGATTTTGTTAGAGCTATTGACAGGATGCCATCAAAACCAGATCTTTTCCTTTTGGCAGGAGATATGATCGAAAGAGGTCATCCAGCAGAAGAATATGAGCGAGTTTATAATGCACTTTTTGGCAAGATAACCTGTCCGATAATCGCATGTTTTGGTAATAATGAATTCATTCCGGATATACGTATTCCAATCAAACAAAAATCAAAAGATGTAAAATTTCTTGATAATGAAAGTTTGACGATAAGATTCAATGTTGCAACAGTTGGAATAGTAGGAACTATAGGAAGTTTGGATAATGCAACAAACTGGCAGAGAAACAACATTCCAGATATTGAAAAAATATACAAGGAAAGATTGGAAGCTGTTGACAAACATTTGAATAAGATGATGAACAATTGGTACAAGATTGTACTGATGCATTACGCACCTACACATAAAACTTTGGTTGGAGAAAATCCAAGATTTTACGGCGGACTAGGTTCGCCTTTGTATGAGAATGTTTTTCTAGCTCGAAGACCAAGTCTAGTAATTCATGGTCATTCGCATAATGGATCAAAGTTTGCATGGATAGATAGCATTCCTGTTTTCAATGTTGCATTTCCTGTGAACAAAGAAATCGTCATGATAGATACTGAAAAAATAAAACCTGGACTGGCGAAGTTTGTTTAACGTCTTCTCTTGGACATGTTGTAAACTTCAACTACATCCTGCAAAAGTGTGAAGATCAATGGTCCAACGACGATACCGATGAATCCTAGGAATGAAATTCCACCAACAACACCCAAAATTACATAAAGCGGATGTACACTTCTTCTTAATCTCACAACTCTTGGTCGGATAACATTATCGATGTTGCTGATTAAAAGAAATCCAACTATCAAAAGACCGATTCCACCAAACAAATTACCTTGAAGTAAGAGGAATAATGCAGCAGGTCCATAAACCAAAGGAGCTCCTAGAAATGGTATCATTGAAAACACGCCAGTAATAAATCCTAGAAGAAGTGCATGAGGTACACCGAAGATGAAATATGCAATTCCCGCCAGTACACCTTGGATTAAGGCGGTTAGGAATAACCCTAGGAAAAGTCCATGGATTGTATGATAGGCACGGTGGAAAAGATAGTCTTCATGTTTTGCTTCTAACGGTAAATGTCTTTTAATTTGTTCGAGAATTCTCTTTCCATCGATGAAAAGATAAAACATTATGAAAAGCATTAGCACAACTCCTCCGAAGAAATTGAAGATTGTTCTAGTGAAAATGAGAATGTTTGATATAAGATACGATCGGATAGAGGTGGATAGATCTAAAACCCAAATTCTGAAAGGTGTTGCAAAATCTAATTCAGTGCCGAGTATTCTTTCCAAAGTATTTTCAAGATCCTGGAAATTGCCGGCATCGATTGCACCGATATTTGTTATTAAATCACGTGCTTCTATGAAAATTGTTATTGTCAAATATATTGAAGGAACGATGATGATAAGTAAGATCATAAATATAACGAGTATAGCAGCAGCAGGTGCGAACATTTTTCTTTTAATCCTCTCATATAGCGGATAAGATACGACAGTAAGGATTATGGAAAGTAGAACATAGGTCAGAAATGGTTTTAGGACAAGAAAACTTACGAAGGCCAGTATAGCCATCAAAACGAGGATGAATTTGTCATCTTTCATTAAATATAATTCGTGATCTTATTAAAAGTAGGTATGCCTTTCTTAAGCTTTCGAATCGTTAATTGAATCATGAGTCAGTATCATGGCGAACTAGTAAGAAAATTTGGAAGTCCAATGGCTGGAAAAATTGAGAAATTGCTGGAACAATTCAAAGTGGATTTTAAAGAGGGATTTCCCATATCGGCGGTTGTATACACAGTGGATCAATGGCGACAATCAGAAAGTGAAGTATTAAATGAACCTGCAATGTTTAGAGAACCTCTAAGATCGTTAGATGAATTAGCAAGAGCTATGGAACGGATTTTTGGAAATTTTAGGTTTTATGAAGAATTGGATCCATCTCAAGGATATAGAAGGGCTGCCCGTGAAGCATATAATCAAGGATATATAAGAGTTACGGAAAGAGGGTACGCACCCACACAAAAAGGACTCGGCATATTGATAGATATCGAAAGAGTTAAACTATACTTGCATAAATCCAAACATGCTTAACAAAATTAGTATGCCCCTACCTCGTGCATTCAAATCATAACTAGGCTGAGCCTAAAGTTCATCTCAGGCTTTAGGGGTAGGGTAATTAAAACTTGGTTTCAAAGCTTAAATTTCGATCATTTTCTATAACATTTTATACTTCTCTATCCAATTTCATTGCTAGAGCATTAAGATGAAGTTTACACCTAAAATAAAGGAACAGCACTGGAATCCTAAATTAGAGAAACTGATGCAGGAAAAGTGGAAAAAGGAGCTTTTGTACAAGTTCGATATCGCCAGCAAGAAGCCTATTTTTGTAATAGACACTCCACCACCTTATCCCTCGGGAAAATGGCACATTGGAGCAGTTGCACACTATTCCCAGATAGACATGATTGCAAGAACTGCAAGAATGACAGGACACGAAACACTCTTCCCTATAGGAATTGACCGAAATGGATTACCAGTTGAAATATACACTGAGAAGAAATTTGGTATATCTATTCACACAACACCAAGAGAAAAGTTTATAGAACACTGTAGAGTTGCATTGAACGATCTTGAAGCAGAAATGATTGGACTGATGAAATCGGTTGGTATATCCGGGGATTTCAAAAACTATTATCGGACAGATTCTGACAATTACCGTGCACTTACGCAATCTACATTTATCGAATTGTGGAAGAAAAAACTGGTCTACGAAGACACAAGACCGAATAATTATTGTACTGTATGTGGAACAACGATTGCAGATGCAGAAATAATTTACAACGATATTCCATCACATCTCATTTACATTAATTTCAAAGTCAAAGAAGGCGGGGCAATAACAATTGCAACAACGAGACCGGAATTTCTTGGGTCATGTCAAGCAATTATAGTTCATCCGGATGACAGCAGATATCATGATCTCATAAACAAAACTGCGATAGTTCCATTGTTCAACAGAGAAGTTAAAATTATCGCACATCCGCAAGCCAAGCAAGAATTTGGAAGCGGTGCTGTAATGATATGCAGTTATGGTGATTATGAAGATGTCAGATTATTCAGGGAATTGCAATTGGAAGAAATTATCATGCTCAATGTTGAAGGAAGAATGACAAGAAATGCGGGAAAATATGCGGGAATGACTGTGAACGAGGCTAGAAAAGCTGTGATTGCAGATTTGGAAGAAAGAGGATTGATGGTCAGCAAAGAAGATGTCATGCACAGAACACCAACATGTGAAAGAAGTAAAACACCGATAGAAATTATTCCGATGAATGAGTGGTACATCAAACAACTGGAATTCAAAGAAAAAATAAAAGCTATTGCAAAAAAATTAAACTTCCATCCAGAAACTCATCGGCAATTGCTATTGGACTGGATAGAAACGATAAGCATTGACTGGCCTGTTTCAAGAAGAAGATTTTACGGAACTGAAATTCCGATTTGGTATTGCAGAGATTGTAACACTCCAACTGTTCCACCTCCAGGAAAATATTACAGACCCTGGAAAGAAAAACCACCGTTCAAAAAATGTGAAAAGTGTGGATCGAAAGATTTTGTGGGGGATACGAGAACGTTTGATACTTGGATGGATTCGAGTGTTTCGCCATTTTTCATTTCAAAATATGGGACTGATAAGAAATTCTTTTCAAAAACCTATCCAGCAACATTAAGACCTCAGGGCAAGGACATAATCAGAACGTGGTTATACTACACTTTACTTCGATGTTATCAGATATCTCAGAAACCTCCATTCGATCACGTATGGATAAGTGGATATGGTGTTGATGAGCATGGGGAAAAGATGAGCAAGAGTAAAGGAAATATTATCGATCCTCTACCAATCTTGGAAAAGTATGGGTCGGATGTTTTCAGATATTGGAGTGCAACCGAATCTTCACACGGATCAGATTTTAGAGTTTCTGAACAAAGAATCATGAATGCTGGGAAATTTTTGGTAAAATTATGGAATGTGTCCAAGTTTATTTCGATGTTCCCGGTTGTAGAGAAAGTTAATTTGACTGAAACTGACAAATGGATATTAGGAGAGTTAAACAATTTGATTGAAGAATGCCAGAAAGGTTATGATGATTTTAATTTCTTTATTCCTGCAAACAAAATAAGAGATTTTGCGTGGAATGTATTTGCTGATCATTATGTTGAAGTGGTCAAGAGGCGTGCATATGGTGAAGGATTCTCAAAAGAAGAAAAAGAATCTGCATGGTTTACATTACATACGTGCTTGGAAGCAATTTTAGAATTACTTGCGCCAATTGTTCCGCATATGACAGATTTTATTGCAAGACAACTTTATCATAAAACAAGTGTTCATACAGAATTATTTCCAAAACCAGAATGGAAATTCCCATCTGCTAAATTAACTGAAAAAATTATCGAATTTAATTCTTCTGTTTGGAACAAAAAGAAGGAAGATGGTATATCATTGAAGGATCCGATAAAAATGGAAATACCGAAAGAATTGAAAAGTTTGGAGAAAGATTTGAAAGCTATGCATAATTTGAGTTAGTTTTATATATTTGAGAATTAAAATCCAAATGAAATTAAAGGTGCATTCTATTTAACGATGAAGAAAAATTACGAATAAAAAAAATCTTGAAAGAGTTGGAGTCTATAAGGGGAAGACATACTGAATTGGTTTCTGTTTATGTTCCTGCTGGGTATAGTTTGAATGAAATTATAGGGCAACTTTATAATGAAAAATCCACGGCAGAGAATATCAAGTCGAAAGCCACGAGAAAAAATGTTGTTGATGCTTTGGAAAAGATAACCCAGCATCTTAGAATTTTCAAAAAGACTCCTGAGAATGGGTTGGTTATTTTCTGTGGAAATGTATCAGAAGTTGAAGGGAATGTTGATATAAAGATATGGAGTTTCGAACCTCCTGAAAAAATGACTTCGAAGGTTTATTGGTGCGATCAAGTTTTTGTTCTTGAACCTTTGAGAGAAATGGTTGCTGAGAAAGAAGTTTATGGTTTAATTGTAATGGATTCGTCGGAAGCTGATATTGGATTATTGTATGGGAAGAAAATCTTACCGATGAAGCATATTGATTCTCTAGTTGCAGGAAAGGCAATAAAAGGAGGAATGTCACAGCGCAGGTACGACAGAATTCGTGAAGATTCTATAATAGAATATCTGAAAGAACTTGCACATATTGCATCGGAGATTTTTCTAAAACAAAAAGAGTTGAAAGGGATTGTAATTGGTGGGCCTGGTCCGATAAAAGATCAGTTTGTTCGTGAAGAATATCTCAATCATCAACTCATACCAAAAATTATTGGTGTAAAGGATATCGGATATACAGGGGATCATGGTTTCGAAGAATTGGTTCAAAGATCACAAGACTTGCTGAAAGAAGCTGCCGTAATGAAAGAGAGGAATCTAATGCAAAAGTTTCTTGTGGAATTACAGAAAGGTGGGAATATAGTTTATGGATATACTCAAACTATTGAAGCATTGAATTTAGGATCGATAGAAAAATTATTAGTGTCAGAAGATTTCGATTGGGTGAGAGTGAAATTGAAATGTGATAATACACACGAGACTGAGAAAGATTTACCTGTAAGTGAGATTGAAAGACAAACATGTGAAGTTTGTGGACAAGTAATGAAAGTGGAGGATAAGGATTATCTTGGGGAATTATTATCTGAAAAAGCGCAGAACTATGGAACTGAAGTTGTTATTATTTCTACTGAAACACCCGAAGGATTACAATTCAAACAATTAGGTGGAATTGGTGGATTTCTCAGATATAGGATACAATAATTTAAAGTTTATTTAACATCGTGATTAGATGGATCGGAAATGGCCAAGATTATATCTAAGTTATAAAGGGGAGAGAACAACTGGATTTCAATTTGACCCCGAAAGAAGAGAAGTTCATAAAGACCATGAGACATACCAATTAACTCGTAAACAAAGTGAATTAATAAAAGCATTAGTTTTGGACACCGGTTTAGTTGTACCTAGAATTGAGATGGTAGAAGCTCTAGGATATGGTGAGTTTGAGTGTGATGATCATCCTTACTTTATAAGATTCCGAAAGAATGAAAGAGCCTTAGATTTGATTAAAAAGTTTATCTTAAACACAAAAAGAAGATTACCTATAGATGGTCACTATATATGGTCTGTAAAGAATATAGGATATGGTCTTCATTATATACCAGATTCACGTAAACCAGAAATAACATTGGAAGCAGATGATAGACCAACTATCTTTTTTGGTGAAAATTACCCCACCTTCACAGAACTAGCTGCTTTAATGGTAATGTATGAGAACTTTGGGAAAATTGTTGAACAAAAAGAACACATAAAAAGATTGTGGGGATTGCAAGATATTGATCCTCATCTTTTAAATGTTCATATAGCCCTCCTGAGACGTAAAATGTTGGATAGAAGAAATCCATGTATTGTAAATGATCGCGGATACGGATATGGGCTAGTTGAAAGATAGATTAATAGTTGTGAGATTTATCTTACATAATGGAAAATCATAAGATAGGTTTCATCGGTACAGGAATAATGGGCAAGCCGATGGCAATGAATTTAATCAAAGCCGGATATACCCTAAATGTTTACAACCGTACAAAGGAAAAGACAAAAGAACTTGTTGAAATGGGCGCAACCGCATACAACTCTCCGAAAGATATTGCAGAAAATTCTGATGTGATAATAACAATTGTTTCAGATTCTCCGGATGTGGAAAATGTAGTTCTTGGTGAGAATGGTATATCTAGTGCAACTTCACATAATCAGATTGTAATTGATATGAGCACTATTTCACCGAAAGTTACAAGAAAAATTTCACAAAGGTTGGAAGAACTTGGAATGGAAATGTTGGATGCACCTGTAAGTGGAGGGGATGTGGGTGCAAAGAATGCAACATTAACAATTATGGTTGGCGGGAAGAAAGAGATTTTTGATAAATGTAAATCTATTCTAGAAGTCATGGGTAAAACAGTTACATACATGGGAGATCATGGAATGGGACAGATGACGAAATTATGTAATCAAATCCTAGGCGCTCTTCATACACTTGCAGCATGTGAAGCCTTGGCACTTGCAAAGAAAGCAGGATTGGACCAAAAAACTGTATTGAATGCTGTTCTTGGAGGAAGTGCGAAATCATGGATATTGGAAAATGGCGGACCTAAGATTATTGACAAAGATTTCAAACCTGGATTTATGGTAAAGTTAATGCAGAAAGATTTGAATTTGGTTCTTGAAAGTGCGAGGGATTTGAAACTTTCACTACCTGCGACGTCGCTTGTTCAACAATTGTATAATTCTGTTGCGGCAGATGGTGGAGAAGAATTAAGTACGTTTTCTTTGATAAAGGCGCTGGAGAAATTAGGTAATATAAAAAATTAGAAAAGATCTAATTGAGATGGTTCAGAATGATATTGTGAAATTATTCCCCATCTTTTCGCATGTGGAAAGTTTTCTGGATTTACATCATCGTTTGTTCTAAAGAATCTAATTGCTTCTCTTGGATGTCGAACAGCATATCTTATCATTTGCCTATCTTCTCGTGACGCTTGAACATAAGTAAGTAAAATCGCCAAAGATAAAGCAGTACCTCCTACTAGAGCACCAAGTTCGCATAAGGAATTGTAATTTCCCATGCTTGATATTATTCAATAAACTTTAAGTCTATAACGTTATCTTACAACTTCTATCTTCAACACACCATCTTTGAACTCATTGTTAACTTGTGCATCAGAAGGAATAGGAATTAATTTGAAGTAAGCCTTGTCTCCTGCAAAAGCCTTGACCTCCATACTTTGATCCAGTTGTTTAATTTCAATATCTTCCAAGCTTTTCACGTTGGGAAGATTCAAAGTTATAACTTGTTTGTTGTGTGTTTTGTAGATTTTTGTTTCAGGTTCTTCTGTACTTTTTGGTATACGAACAGGTTTTTCCGGGCGTTTATGTTCATGATGAACGTGTTTGTGTTCTCCAAAGGCTTGGACATTAATTTTTGGCGGGGATGTATTATCAGAAGTTATAGTTATGCTAACTCCCTTCGCTTTGACTGGTTGTCGGATGTATTTAGGCATCTTCATTTCCATCATGCGATCGATATGACGCATTTCTTTATCAATTTCTTGTAATGGGTCTCTTCTAGATTCTTTCAAAGGAAATCCACAATTAGAACAAAATGACCATTCTTCCTTAACCTTGGTGTCACAATTTCTACACTTTTTTGACCAGAACATTCTATCTAATAGAATATGGTATTTTAAAAAGATAAGGTTTATGAGAGTTGCTTGAGAATCTTTCCACGGATTTCAGCATCCCCGCCAGTAGGAACTACGAGTTCTGCTTCACATTTCAGGCATTTTACAAGCGTAGAAGCCTTGCTGAAAACAACCTGCTCGTTCTTGCATTTTCTGCACGAAACAGCTACAAACTTACTTCTTGGCATTTGAATTTGTTCCATTTTACACCCTTACAATTTCGAACTTTTTAGCTCTAAAACCTTGGCCCCTCATATGCTTCTTTCCACAAACTGTACATTTGTATCTTAGATCTATCTTCTTTGTGGCTTTCTCATAATCTGGTTGTGGTCTAGGAAAACTACCATATCCCTTTAATTTTCTTAAATATCGTCTCTGTCCCTGCGCCATTACTCGTCTTGTTTTCTTCTTAGCGACTTCAACTGTGTGTTCGGTGTGTTTTTTACAGTGAGGACAGTAAGTCTTGAGCTTCTGAGGGAATTTCATTTAAATCAATTAGAACATCTAGTTTAAAAGTTTATTTAACTTTCTCCACGATACCTCTTTCCAAAAGTATCTTCATGTTTTCATCCGGAAGTGTTGTCATGTCGCCTTTTCTGAAAGGTCCGTAAGTTTTTTCGTCCATTCCTAGAAATTCCGGTGTGTCTTCTCTAAACATAACTGTGGGTTGAGAAGGTTCGGATTTCCCAACAAAAATATTACTGGATTCTTTTCTCCGGTTTTTTATTAAAATTAACACAGAACTGTAAAATGATCTTTCATCGTCATCTAGATTTTCAGGTGATAATCCGCTTCTAGCAGCAATTATTGCGGCGTTGAGTATCTTTCTCTCTCGACGATTTATTATATCCTCGACCAATCGTTCTACATTTCTCAGTTCTAAAGAACTCTTTCTATCATCATTTGCGATTACTTTTTTCTTTTGTTCCAAATAATTTGAGACAGAATTGAAAAAGTTCGTAGGGAGGCGTGTCAAAGTCGGTAATTTTTGTTCTTCGAGTTGGATTTTTCTTATAAGCTCGAAGGTTATAGTTTCTTCAGTCATGGTTTCAATTTATATCAAACGTGGAAAAGTTAAATATCTTTGGCTATTTGACTCGTTGTTTTCGTTCTTTCAATCTTCTTAAAGGCACATTAACCGGATTTTTAACTGTCGCGTGATTCACTTCTTTGCAACACACATCATATAATCCAAGTTGTTTATAGAAAACCTCATTATTGCAATTCGGTGGGAGAAGATTTCTGTCCTGTCTGAAATGCCATCGTAATTGAGAACGAACATAATTCGATCCCAAAGGTGGGATATTTTTCTCATTCCATTCGAAAACTTTATCCTGAATTTTTTCATCAGACCATCCCATATTACGAAGGAATGTAATTAAAATGAACAAACCTCTTTTCTTACCATCGGATATACCGTTCAACAAATGTTTTATACATCCTGGAAAGAAAATTTCTGGAACTTCTTTAACTTTAGTGAATTTTCTTGTCTGAGGCAACTCTTCCCTTATTTCAATTTTATTTCTACTTCCCCAATCCAATGCTTCAACGATTAGTCCTTCACTATCATTCTTTTCTTTTAAAACAAGGAATTTTTCTTCGACTTTGGCTTTTTCGATTGATGCATCTTCTCGTTGGAATCTATCCAATTGTTCTATCTTTAGAGGAAGACTAACTAACAAATTTTTTTCATGAAGCGAATATGGTAGTCTAAACAAATGTCTAAGACCGAAAACATCGATTGAAACTATTTTATAAGGATCTATTTCGTTATCGGAAATTACATCAGTCAAATTCTTTCCCACTCTTTTCGCCAGTCCTTCACCATCATCGAGATCAATCAATTCTTCTTTCAAAGAATCTTTTGCGTATGATTTCAAGTATTCGAGAATTGTTTGGTAAACTGAAGGGTATAATGTGCTGGTAGGTTGCAAGTTTATTCTATCTGGTAAAGATTCAAATGGCACTCCGATATGGAATCCTTTTCCACCCGTAAATTTTAAAGAATAACTCTTCACGCCATGTCTTCCTAAAGCATCAATAAAACTTTTCGTAACTATTTTCGCAATTTCAAAATCTTTTACATCAGGATCAATTATCAAACTCCATCCTGTTCGTAATTTGTCAACTTGAGTTTTAGTCATTCCAACATCCAATTCCATTGGGTTTGACCATTGTTCAACAGAACCATGAAAGGATATAGTTCCTTCTGAAACAGCTTGAATGACATCTGCGGGATATTGAATTATATCAGGACGCTTCCCAAATGAACCATCCTGAAAAACAGAAACAACTTCACGATTCTTTCCGATTTCCACAAGAGCCTTTTGAACAGATTCTTTGGAATACCATGACCATACCTTTTTGAACTCGACCATACAATGCCTTGAGAAGATAACTCCTCGAAAATATATTGAAGTGAAGAATTTAAATCCGTTGCCGGTAAAAATAGTTATTTCAATATTCTACTATAATATACTTGAATGGGGGTTGCCGAAGCTTTTAAAAATCAATGGACACTAATTGCTCTCGGTGTTATTGGAATTTTATTTTTAACATCAACATTTTTAATCAACGGGACAGTGAAGATTGCCCTATATCTGGTTTTCACTATTGTTTCATGTGTTTTCACATATGTACTTAGCGTGAATAGATCTCCAATTGATATATCACCAATATTTTTTCTAATGGTTTTAATTTCTGTAGAATATGGTTTCTTTTATGCCGTATTGTTTGTAATTACAACAACTTTTCTTCCTGTCTTTTTCGGTGGAGGGGATCTTGAACCTGGAACGTTTCTTTTTCTGGGGAGTTTTATATTAATTTGTTTTCTTGCGCAAATGTTTTCAGGGACGGCTATACTTACATTAGGAATTGGATTAATGGCGTTAAATTTGGTATTTGCATTTTTCTTTCAATTTATGGGAGAAAATCCAGGAGGATTTATTTATTCATTAATTCATGCAGTCATTACAATATTTTATTTTGCTGTTCTTGGTGAATTTTTAATTAAGATTATTAATTAGAATCATTATACTTCCAACTTATACCATCTTTTGTATCTTCTACAATTATTCCAAAATTTTCCTTAAGATCATTTCGTATTTTATCTGCCGCGTCAAAATCTCCAACTTTTCTAGCAGCTTCTCTTTTTTTAATCAGATCGAGTGCTTCTTTTGGTAGATCTCTTTTCTTTTCCGATGAAATTATTTGAAATAGTTCACCATATTCTTTCAATTTTTCTTCAGCTAATTTCAAATCATTCTTTGAGAATTTGTCAGAGTCTATTTGTTTGTTCACAAGTGTAATTATTTGGAAATATTTTGTGAATGCCAGTGGTGTATTCATGTCGTCATTCATTGCATCAAGAAATTCTTTACCAAGTGAAGTTATTTTTTTAACAAGATAATCTTTCTTTCCCACTTTCTTGTAACTTTCTGAAATTCTTTGCAGTGTAGTTTTTATTTTCTCTACTTTTTTCTTGGCAACCTCAAGATCATTCTCGTTATAATCCAATGGTTTTCGATAATGAGTTGATGCTATCCATAAACGTAATGTTTCTGGTGAATGTTTGTTGAGCGCATCTAGTAATCGAATGAAATTACCTAAGGACTTGCTCATTTTTTCTCCTTTGATTGTCAAGAGTCCACTATGAACCCAATATTTTACATAAGGTTTGATTCCTGTAGTTGCTTCAGCTTGTGCAATTTCTGCTTCATGATGCGGGAATGCAAGTTCTATCGCTCCACCGTGAATGTCATACTGAGAACCAAAATATTTCAAAGCAATTGCAGTGTCTTCTATATGCCATCCCGGATATCCCCAATCTGACCAAGGTGAAGACCAACCTAAAATATGTTCTCGTGTTGCATTAATCCATAAAGCAAAATCATTCGGATCAGTTTTATCAGGATTTATTTCCACTCGCGCACCAGCTTTTAATTCTTCAGTAACTTTCCTTGACAATTTTCCATAATCTTTGAATTTGGATACATCAAAATAAACAGAATCATTTGCAATATAGGCATATCCATTCTCAATTATTTTTTGTGCATGATCGATTATTTCTGGTATGTGGTCAGTTGCTCTCGCAATTATATCAGGTCGGAGTAACTTCAATCTATCCGCAGCAGCCAAATGTTTTTCCAAGTAAAAATTAGCTATATCCAATGGGTGTTTCTTTTCTTGTTTTGCCTTTTTCTCGATTTTATCCTCGCCTGTATCAGTTGTCAAATGTCCAACATCTGTAACATTCTGTAAATAAGTCACCTTGTAACCAGAATATCGGAGAAATCTGACTAGAGTATCGTAAAAGGAATATGTTCTAGCATGGCCGAGATGGGTATAATCGTAAACTGTAACACCGCAGACGAAAAGTTCTACTTTCTTGTTATCTAGAGGTTTGAAAAGTTCCTTCTTTTTGGTCATAGTGTTGAAAAGTTTCAAAGGCATGTATATCATATTAATCGTCTCTTTAAAAATATCTTACTTCGCAAATCTAGAAGGGAGGGAATTTCTTTAACAATACCGTTTCTTTTCAGAATAGATAAGTTATAGCGCAGTGTTCGTTCGGGAAGTTTTGTGGAGATCAAAAGTTGTTTGAAAGTTTTGGGACTAGAAAGATTTTTCTTAATTAGTTGCAATGCAAAGACGTTCACCGATCATTTTCCCACAAGATTATTCATTATTGTTGAAATTTAAAGTTAAGGATATCGGCAATAGAGCCCAGGACGAGAGTCGAACTCGTTTACGTCGCTCTGCAGGCGACTGCATAGCCGTTCTGCCACCTGGGCATAGTTATATTATAGATTGAATTTATAAAATCTTAAGGTGATTTAGTTTTAGCTCAGTAGTTATTGCACTAATCCTTGTTTTAACTGGTTGTATAGCGTTTTATTTAATTTTTTCAGTTGCTCAAAAGTCTGTAGAAACACCAAGTAATTTTTCTTCGGTACAAACAGTTAACGAATCTATAGACAACGTTAGTACAATCGCAAAATTATGCACACGTTCTAATCCAATCATTGAAATTTCTTTATCAGCTCCACATGAGTATATGGGAATGAAATATACTATTGTTGTAAAAAATAACGACAAGAATTGTGGCATAGAAACATTTAGCTTACTTGATTCTTGCCCAGAGGGATTTTTATGTTCTTTCGATGATTCAAAATTGGTTTTAAGATCAGGTGAATCTGAAAAAATATCATTTATTCTCAATCCGATTAATCCAAAATCAACAACATCTACTGATCATTCATTCTCGATAACTGTAGAAAATGATATTGATAATGAATATAGTTCTGCCACTACGGATAGTTACAGAACTTTTAATAATTTGGTGCAGCCAATAATATTTTTTACGAAAAATTATTCGGTCGATAACCAACTTGTTGATTTTTTTGAATCTAAAATTTTCGAAATAAGAAAGTTTTATTTTGATAACAATAATAACAAAACGTTTCAATCTTTACCTCTTTCGATAGTTGAAGGAGATAATCTTAACGAGTTTTATTGGTGCCATAATGCCGGTAAATGTGAACTCAATCATCAATTTGAAGGAAACATCATAAACGAGTTGCAAACAAAAGGATACCCTGTTCATCCCGATTGGAATCAATTTCCTGGAAATAGAGCTGTATGGGTTCTGGCTATAGGTGGGGGAGGATATGCAGGTGGTCGATCTTACCCAACTGGAGGTGGATTTTCTATGGTAGGTGATGCTGCAATATATGGGACGTTAGATAATAGTTGTGAAAGAGTAAAAGACAAATATTTCTTGACAAACACTCATCCCAATGCCATCGACTACTGCCAAAATACATGGCTACCTAGTGGAAAAATATATGGTTATGCGGTCGGTGCACTTGCACATGAACTAGGACACTCATTTCAGTTAGGTCATCCGGATAGTTATGGATATGTGGATGGAAGTGTACAATGGTCTCAAACCGTCTTGGGTGAACACTGGCATTATCCAAATGTTGGACTTTTGGATGAAGATAGAAATATTCTAGCCACAAATAAATTTTTTGTAAATTAACTATTTTTTCTTCAATGCAGGTACTTCAATAACTTTGTTACATTTAGAACAGTTGAATTCAGGTCTGTCGAATTTCTTGCTAGTTTTACCTGATTTGGTTGTGCCCTTTCCCATAGAGATTGACTTGATTTCATAAAAACTGCAATGAGGGCACACATATTCAACTTCAGCATCTTGATTTGGTTGTTTACCAATCACCAGATCTGATCTGTTTGTGAAAAATTCTAAATTACTAGGTCTTATTCCAGCTTCCTTCCATTTCTGAATAAGTTTACTCTCCATGAAATCACACTATTGGTTTACGTTTAGCTCTAAGATCATGTGAACCACATTTTCTACATTTAACTTTTCCAGCTCTTACCTTGGCAGAATCTGCCCTTATTTTACTTGAACAATTTCTGCAAACAAACACTCTAGTGTATAATCGAGCCATCGCTTCAGGGAAAAGTTTCTTTACCATAACTCTATAATTTAGGTGTTAGCTTTAAATATTGTTGTTCTTCATTTAGTTTTTAACCATGTTTAAGACTGAAGTGAGAATTCTTGGATTCGATGACTCTCCATTCAAAAGAGAGGATAAAAAAGTATCCGTTATTGGTGTGATTTATCGTGGGGGAAATTATTTAGATGTTGTTCTAAAGACAGATGTTCAAGTGGATGGATTGGATGCAACGGAAAAATTGGTAGAATTGATAAATTCATCCCGACACAAACCACAATTGAAGATTTTGATGTTCGATGGAATAACTTTGGGTGGATTTAATGTTATTGATATAGCAGATTTGAATGAAAGAACTGGGTTACCGGTCATTGTTATAAATAGGAAACTTCCTAACATAGATTCTGTGAAAGACGCATTAGAAAAGAATTTCTCTGACTTTGAAGAACGATGGAAAATGATTTCAAATGCCGGAAAAATAAAAGTTTGTGAACTGAAAGATGAGAAAAAGATTTATTATCAGGTGATTGGAATGGCAGATAAAGAAGCAGAAGAGGTAATTAGGCTAAGTTCAACACACAGCAATATACCCGAACCATTGCGAATTGCACACTTGATTGCAGGGGCTCTAGTAAAAGGAGAGAGTGGTGGAAGAGCATGAGGATTTTACCAAAATCATTGACTGATACATGGTGGGGAAATATTTTATTGGGATTTGCAGCAGCTGTAATTTTTTATTATGTTATACTATCAACATTTCTTTCCAGTAATACACCTGTAGTTGCAGTTGTGAGTGACTCGATGAAACATACAAATCCTGAAGTTACACATTATGGATGGTTGGAAACGAATTTAGGATATAATCGAACTTATGTTAAATCATGGCCAGTTTCTAAAGGATTCAGTACAGGTGATATGCCGGTAATTAGAGGAAGTGAAAATTACAAAGTTGGAGATGTGATTGTGTATTCAGTAGAGGGAATTGGTGCACCGATAATACATCGAATAATAAAAATCAACGAAGACGGTTCATATCAGACTAAAGGGGATAATAATGATGGACAACTTCCCTACGAAAAAAGTGTAGCGGCTGGCCAGATAAAGGGAAAAGTAATCTTTATAATACCTAAAATTGGTTATTTTAAGGTACTAATTAACCGGATATTTGGTGTATAAATGAGATTCTGTGAAAAATGTGGAAATTTACTGATAGTGGAAAAGAAAAGGAAGAATTCTTATCTAGTGTGCAGAAAGTGCCATCGTGTTTATAAAACGAAAGGTGAAAAATTCAGAATTTCTTCTGCAGTTGGAGAAGGAAAGAAAAAAGTCATTGTAATGACTGAAAAAGATCAATTTGCTGAACTACCAAAAACCAAGATACTTTGTTCTAAATGTGAGAACATGGAAGCGTATTGGTGGATGCAACAAACAAGATCAGCAGACGAGCCACCAACAATGTTTTATAGATGTACTAAATGTGGAAATAGTTGGAGAAGTTATAGCTAATATTTAAGTTTTTATTTAGAACTAAATCTTGTGCCATCGTTTAGATATATTCCAAAGAAAGTTTCTGAAGTCAATCCCTCTGATTTGAAAGTAGTGTTAGTTGGGAATGTTATTTCTACAGCAGAGAATTCCATTGTTCTTGGAGATGAGACGGGAAAGATTGAAATTAGTTCAGATCGCATGATGGGAAAAAATAAACTAATTCGTGTGTTTTGTTCGGTGGTAGAAGAGAAATTGAAGGCGGATGTTGTCCAAGATATGGAAGGTCTGGATTTGGATCTATTTAAAAAGATTAATGAGCTATATAGTAAAGCAGGTGTGTAATGTTCAACGCAAAGTTATCTGATCCTAGATTGCTTGTGAATGCAGTCTCAACTATCGGCGAGTTGATTGATGAAGGTGTGTTTAATCTTACTAAGGAGGGAATTTCATTTATAGCTGCGGACAGAGCGATGGTTTCTGTTGTGGATTTCAAAATGTCTGCGAGTACGTTTGATGAGTTTAATATTGATACCGATCAAAGAATCGGATTGAATATCACAAATCTTTTGTCGGTTTTGAAACGAGTTGGGGTGGATGATAAGATGTTTTTGAGTTTGGAAAATTCCAAATTGGAAATAAGATTGGAAGGTAAATCCAAAAGAAAATTTGTTGTGCCATTGCTTGATGTAAGTCAGGAGGAAATACCACCAATTGGCCAATTGGAATTTCCGGCAAGTGTAGAAATCAAACCACATATACTGGAATCTGGAATAGAAGATGCAGATATAATTTCAGATGCTGTTTTGTTTGAAATGATGAAGGATAAATTTATTATTCGAGCTGAAGGGGATGTGAGTAAAGCTGAATTAGAGATTGAGCGAGGAAATGAAAGTTTGTTGAAATTAGAAACAAGTAGTGAAGTCAAGTCAAGATATCCCATAGAATATTTGAAAAAAATGGTAAAGGCTGCGAAGATTGCAGATAGTGCAACTTTAAGAGTTGGACAAGATTATCCGATGAAATTAGAATTCAAAGCTGGGGATAAGGCTAGTATGTCATTTATCCTCGCACCCCGAGTGGCCGACTAGAATTAATTTAAGATGTGGAATTTAAGGAAAGAGTTTTATTTTATTCCAAAAAGTATTATAGATCATTGGATTTATCCTAAAATTCATGAGAGCAAGACATTTAACCCGCACCCTCAGCTACGCCAACGCCTTGAGTGATATCTACATTATAAGTTTTTGGTCCTTCTTGAGGAGCTTGTGGAGGTGTGGTTGGAGTATTGTAAGGAGAACTATATGGTGTTACATATGGAGTACTATAAGGTGTAGTGTAAGGCGTTTCGTAAGGGGTTGTATATGATGGTGTTGAATAAACAGATGGGGGAGGTACCCCTCCTGTAGATTCTGGTGTAGGTGATGGTACTTCAGGATTTTCATTTTCAACAGCCCTGAAAGTACATCCAGATAAAATAACAAATGAAATGATTGAAAAAATTAGAAGTGGTTTCATATTAGTGAATTCATTTTCAATTATTTAAATTTCAACTAATGAGGACGTATTCTATAACAGCCCCTATAAAAATCAATGCGGTAGCTAAGAAAAATAATACATTATATTTTAGTTTAGTTTTTATCTTGAACACTTTTCTCTCTATAAAGGTTATTCCAATCAAAGACATCAGCACACTTCCTATCAGCTCCAAACTTCCGAGGATTATTATGAATATCAACGTGTATAATGCATTTTGTGAGTTGAGATAGCTCGATGCAATTGAAAAAGTATGGAAATTGAAATACAAACCAGACAATCCTGCTGTAAACATTTCTGTCACTGAAAGTATAAAATTATTCTGGAATATTTTCAGAGCGCTAGTACCTTCGTCTGGTACACCTATAGATTCTTCACAACATAGGAAATAATCAGTATCAATCACACCATTTATAATTCCAGCTATTAGGCTGCCTAGAAAAATACATATGTAAATTTTTTCATACTTGGTAAGATTCTTTAATAGCTTCATTTTAATCGTATAATGGGACAGTTCATTCAGTATGATAATAGTAATTTACTAACGTTCGCGCAATTTTTCCTCCAATTTTGCTTTAACTCTTTCCATTATTTCACGTCGAGACTCTTCAGTTATTTCTTCTATCAATTTTTCATTCACTTTACTTATGTCAGAAACATCTTTCTGGGTCATTTGTTTGTTTGCCTGCATAACTGGTGCATGTTCTTTAGACGGAGCTTTGCGAAGAGTAAATAATGTTTTCATGCGTCCTAAGAAATTCGGTTTGTTATATTTCTCGTTAACTAAAGTTCCGGCTAATTTCTTAAATTCAATGCTGGATTTGGAATTTGGATAAGAAGCTACGACAGGCAATCCTTTTACCACACTATCTGGTATTTTTGAATCTTCTGGTATAACTGCGATGATATTATAGTTAGATGTAGAAGTTATCTCTTGAGGGGTTAATTCATATTTGGCATGTTTGTATCTGTTGATGACTAGACCCAATATATTTTTCTTGAATTTTTTCAAAAGTTCTATTGTTTTCATTGCATCGGTTATTGATACGATATCGGCCGTACTTATTACAATCGCGTCATCAATGTGTTTCATTGGTATGATAACTTCTTTGCCTAATCCTGGAGCACAGTCCATGACAATGATATCGTAGCTTTTATCCATATGTTTGACAAGACTGTGCATTTTTGAATTTGTTAGATCTATGGTTTGTCCGCTTAATGGAGCCGGTAATACACGCATACCTGTTGATGGGTGGATGTATGTCGCATGCATTGCAAGCGATTGTCTTTTCAGAACATCTTTCAATGTTACAGGTGGGTCTTCATACAAGCTCAAGTGCAAGCCCAAATGTGAGCTGTGTATATTTGTATCTAAAACTAGGACATTTTTATGAAAATCGTTTGATAGGGAAGCTCCTAAATTTGCCACAAGAGTCGTCTTTCCCACGCCCCCTTTTCCGGAAAATACACCGATCACTCTAGACAATTTCTCACTAATAGAATTTGGGATTTCTAATAAAAGTAGTTATCGTTTGGATTTTATCTTTTCCCTGATTTTCTCAAGCATGTCTACTCTGCTTTTTATCATCGTATTTTGCTTGTACGTTGATCGGTCTTTAACTCTTTGTCGTATTTTTATCAGAACGAATATTAAAGCTGGCACACTAAGTGAAATTAAGACATATTTTATAATATTAAAGGCATTACTATCCACTATAGGTGTCAATACCGCCAACGGCGTAACTTCCAATGTAGATATTTGCCTTTCTAAAACTTCTTCGGCTGCGGCTGTCATTCGGATTTCGTATATTTTTGGCTCTGCATCTGTTGGAATTGTTATATTAGCTACAAAAACAACTTTCTGATTAGGCGATACTTCGAGTATTGAAGAGGGTGTAGATTTTTGCCATTCTAGAGGTATTCTCTGGATAACAAATTTCAAATCGGTTATCTTCTGATTTCCGACGTTGGTCACTTCCACCGGGAAACTGAAACTTTCTCCTGGCTTCAATGTTATTTTTTCTGGGGCATCTACTGTCAAGTGGATGAAGGAACTGTTTACAAAAAATTGACTGATTGAAGATACCCAAGTTCTATTAAACACTATGATACTGGCTTGAACTGTATACAATCCTTCCTGATCACATGTTTGTAAACTTAGAAGCCGTTCCGAATGTTCTTCCGCAGGCATAAAAATAGTCAGGCTCTGTGTGAGAACTTTATCTGGACAATTTACAGATACTTGGATTTCTATGTCAGAACCTTTAATGCCCATATTTTCCAAAATTACTTTTGTCGGTAATAGAAGACCAGGACGTACCCGTGATGTCAGCGGTTCTACTATTATATCGAATGGGCCAAGAGTGCTTACAGAATTAAAATTAAGCAATGATGTATCGAATAGTTCGAACTTTACTTTATCGTAAAGTTTGACTACAATTTCATGCTCTCCTATATCTTGAGGTGTAAATTTAGGCGTAAGAAATAGTCCTTTCTCTTTATCGAGATTAAAAGTAAATTCTTCATCACTAATAATTTTTCCTTCTTTGATGATTTGCACTTGTAATAAATAACCCCGTGATACATTGCTTGGATTTTCAACGCCAATTGAGAGAGTAAGATCTTCCAAAGCAACAGGTTCTTCTGGGGAATATGTTAGATGATATATTTCTCCATTATTATCCGCAAATGCAGGTGATAACATCAACAATAGTGAGAAGAATAATGGCCAAATAATTTTCATGATTATTCTTTGGGTTTCCATATTATTCACTCTGTTTTATTTTCGATATTACATATCTTAATCTGGCGGCAACTGGCCTTTCGGTTCTTCTGGATTTGATGAGGTATATAATTCCAATGGCAATTGCTCCTCCGATTATGAATATTACAATGGTGAAGATAATTGACCTTTTACTCACATTGAAGACAACTTCCTTTATGTAGAAATCTTCATCCCAATCGATTATCATATCTGCTATATATGATCCTATCACTGCATCATCTGGAACTGCTATTGAGAACAAAAATTCCTTCTTTTCACCTGGAGATACGTCAGCTGATATAGTTTCTGGAGACATCTTCCATCCGCTCGGTAGTCTTATGGATATTCCCAATTTCTTAGTTTCACTGCCTGTATTTTCAACCACTATCTTTCCTATTGTGCTCCTACCTTCCTTCAATGACGGAATTGTGAACTCTACTAATTTGAATCCAGTTGGGAATTTGCTTTCGATTATACTGAGTTCTCTAATTGGGAAATAAATATATGGTGTAAACTCATCGAGTATTTTATTGACGGAATAAGATAATGATCTGGAACTTCCTACAACAAGATCTTCTATTGACCATTCGACTATAGGATCATCTTGGATAATTTGATCTGGATATGGTGCAAATTCAATTTCTTTAACACTCTGCGCAAGAATTTTTGGAACTTCTTCAGTTACTTCAATAAGTGATCTATTGATATCAGTTGGGTTAGATACTATTAATTCAACAGTAGTTTTGTTTGTGGTATAGTCCAAACTAATTTCACGAGTAACAATTGGTCTATCTCCTAATTGTTCAACATTTTTGATTCTAAGCATGAAAAATACTGAAGCTTCAGCAACTGAATTTTTAACATTTATGAATACACTTCTATCTCCAATTTGTGTATTTTCAGGGACCGTGATGCTTATGGTAAATCCTCCTGTACTTCCTGGACTTAGATCTAAACTGTCTGGAGTTACGAATATCCATTCCTTTGGAATGCCTGTTACATCTACTTTTAGATCAGTTAAAGTTTCTGATAAAATATTCTTTACTATAATACCTTCCACAACACTATTGCCTGATTGCACTCCTTTCAATATAGGGAATTTGACAAATTCAATTCCTTTTGATGGTAGTTTAGTAATTGGAGTATCCGGAACTGAAGATACTGAACCGGGTGATGATGAAGGACTTGGAGACGGGGACGGTGAAGGGGATGGCGATGGACTTGGAGATGGTGTTCCTATTGATACAACTTTATCTACTAAATCCGAAAATGAGAAGGCTTGTGATATTATTCTTGTTATAGCTACAAATCTAGCAGCCAATTCATTGAGAGAAAATGCATTTCTAATTTGTATTGTCAAACTTTGAATTCTTGTTGGAATGTCTGTAAGTTCAATAGCATTAGTTGTTAGTCTAACACGAGTGAAAATATTTGTTATATTATCTAATATGCTCAAAGCTTGAGTTATCGCTCGGGAAAATACTTGAGATAAACTATTTATTGCTTTTTCTGATAGAAAGATTGGGTTTGTTGTTGTCCTAGGAATGGTTGAGAATCTGCTAACTATTTCTTCCAAGTTAATTGCGCTAATAAATGAACGGGTGAATAATAGTAAACGAGTGAATGAGTCCGTAAGATCTATGGCGTTTGTAATAGATCTCATTCTTATCATAAGAGCTTGTACATTGTCTGATATATCCAACGCTTGTAATATTACACTAGAAATCACGTGAGATGCAATGCTACGTACTTGTTCTGTTAAATCGATTGCGGTGGTAATAGATCTTGGAATTAATGAGAATCTACTCACAGCATCTGTTAGGTCGATTGCATTAGTAAAGCTCCTTATAAGTAATTGTAATCTTGATGTAGTTTCTGCAAAATTTATTGCATTAGTTACCAATCTCATTCTTGATATAAGAACATTTATATTATCTGTGAGATCGAATGAATTTATTATAGTTCTAGGTATTATTCTAATTCTTTCTACAAGTTCTGTTAAATCCATTCCGTTAGTGAAATTCCTAGTAAGTTTTAACATTCTTGTAAAAGTATCATTTACATCAATCGCATTAATAAGTAATCTTGCACGAGAAACAAGATTTTGAAGATTATCGGACATATTGAATGCTTGAGTTACAGATTGGAAGAATGTTTGTTCTGTACCAGAAGATGTTCTATCAAATAATGTAATTCCGTTGGTGAAGAACCTAATTAATGACTGCATACGGCTAAGTGTTTCAGTAAAGTCAATGGAATTGATAATAAACCTTACCCGTAGAATAAGATTTTGAAAGTTATCTGTGATGTCTAAATTTTGAATTGTCTGTCTTAATCGAGTTAGTGAGGAATTTAAGTTATCTGTGATGTCAAGTGAAATAGTAACTCTTTTAATTAATGACTGTATTCTACTAAATGTCTCGGTTAGATCTATTGCATTTGTAATGAATCTTGCACGTGTGAAGAGATTTGCTATTGTATCTGTTATGTCAAGAGATTGTGTGGTCTGCTTCATCCTAATTACAAATGCTTGAAATGTGTCATTGAGATCTATTGCATTAGTAAAGTTTCTAAAGAGTAATAATGTTCTCGGGAACACATCGGAAATATCTATTGAATTCACAATAAACATTGTTCGGGTGGATAGATTGCGAACCGAGTCCGTAAGATCTATGGCGTTTGTAATAGATCTCATTCTTATAATAAATTTCTGTATTGTATCTGTGAGATCGAACGATTGGGTGATTAGTCTAACTCGTGTTAATATACTTCCCATTGTATCTGTGATGTCAAGTGATTGTGTTATTTGGCGCAGTCTGATTAACGGAGATGTGATTAATTCGGTGAGATCGAATGAATTAATGAATGAGCGCGTAAACGAAGCCGTCCGTGCAAAATTCTCTGTTAGGTCAATCGGTAATGTTACAAATTGGGTAATTAGAGGAAGTGTTATCTCTGTCTCTAGTCTATCGTTTAGACCTATTGATTGAGTAAACAGACGGGTGAGGGATTGTAATCTGCTTATAGATTCTGTGAGATCTATTTCATTTGTAATGAATCTTGCACGTGTGAAGAGATTGCGTATATTATCTGATATATCCAACGCTTGCAGTATAGTTTTGGGTAATGTCCTGAACATATCTGACATATCGGTTAAATCCAATGATTGGGTGAAGAAACGCTTGAGGGATTGTAAAAGACTGTAAGAATCTGACAAGTCGATTGATTGGGTGATTAGTCTAACTCGTGTTAGTATACTGCTTATAGATTCTGTGAGATCTATGGATTGTAAAGTCTGTATTATTCTGGTAAATGGCGGTGATTTGGATTCAGTCAGATCTAGAGATTGGATGAAGAAACGGATAAGAGATTGTAATCGGCCTAAGGTTTCGGTAAGATCGGTTGATTGAATTAAAAGTCTTACCCTTGTAAGGAATGTTGATATGCTATCAGTCAGATCCAAGGACTGGGTAAAGAATTTTACCAAAGAATTTTGAAATCCTCGGATTGCTGTTAATGTCAATGAATTTGTCAATTGTATGCCAGAAAATTGGATTTTCGGCGAGTTTCCTGTGAAGAGAAACGCTTCTAATATGTCAACGTTAGTTGTTTGTATTGATGGTGTGATTGTGACAGAGACGTTTGCATTGCCAGTGAATGTAATAGATTGTCCAAGTCTTTGAAAGAGATTTAAAATTTTAATTACATTATCTGTCAATGATATCGATTGTCTAATTTCAACCGGAGACCAGTTTACTGTAAGATTTATCCAATCTACGCCACATCCTTCAGAACCTTCTTGATTAACTCCCATGACTAAGATTGTCACATTTTTTGTATGACCAACATATTTAACTACTTCTGAATTTGTAGTAATGTTAAATCTCTCGGTTGTTTCAGTTGTAAGTGGTTGAGTTGTACTAATATTTACCCAACTATTGCCTGTCGTATTTGCAAGATAAGTTGTACAAACTTCACCCGCATCATTTGTGCTGGCACCCTTGACTTCAACATATACAGTCATCCAATTGATAGTGCTTGCAGATTCATTTATTGTGAAATTGAAACGCATCCAAGGATCATCATTGGTAGCAGTTGAATTTGCCCAGCACCATACATCGTTAGAAGTTGCCAGATATCTATAACACATAGCACTACCATTAGAACCAACCCATCCTTCTGTAAATGCAGGTGGTGGAGAAATGTCAGTGGTATTGAAAGTAAACACATTTTTCTTTGTCGAAGGATTCATTCCGCTGGAATTGCTAAAGTTATAATAAGTCTCGTATATTACTGCTGCTTCAACTTCTACAGAAATTAAAGTAAGTATAGCGATGAATGCCAATAATATGATTAATTTTTTCATTTTATCAACCTTAGCCATTCATTTTTCAAGTAGTGAAGAGTGACAGCTCCTATACGTCTTCGGTGAACTTCACCCAAAGCTTCAAGAACAAGAATGTATTTTGTAACAGTCTGGCGATGAGAATCCATAATTCTAGCTAATTCGGTTATTGTCAATCCTTCTGGATGTGATTTGAGAACAGTGACCAATCTTTCCTTTATTTTTTCACTATTATTGTTCATCTTTAATGTACACCTAAAGATATCATCGTTATTAACGAATTGGTTTTTTTGATATTTAAAGCGTCGAGAAATTGTAACGTATGCTTTTGCGTATAGTAAATTATTTAAGTAGAACATTCTTCAAAAGAGGTAAATTTTCCTGAAAAATTAGAGGAATTGGCATGAAGGTAATAAAATCAAAAATAAAAATAAAAAATTTAAACAACCCAGATAAACCAAGTCACGTTTATCTTGTCATTGTTGTTCAATGTTGCTGTTGTGAATGTATTCTGTGCGAAGAATACCATTTGACCACCTGATTCGTTTCCTGTTGAATTGAATATTCCTGTTCCATTGACATGTTGACCATCACATGTGCTTGTAAATTCTCTGGTTAAGCTCCAGTTTCCGGCTGATGGTGCGGCTGTACTGTTAATTCTGACAGCATTTGCTACAGCAACCCCCATACCGCATGTGGTGTTAAGTATACCACAGAGATGTGTTTCTGAAGCGTTCATAGCTGCTGCACATCCTGGGACTCCTGATGGAATTCTGACTGATATTCCAATAGAATTAATGGATGTGTTATGAAGTGTCAAATTAGTTGAACCTGCAAGAGTTCCTGCAAGTTGCACTGCAGTGAAATTCATTCCACTGTGTTGGAATAAATTCTTAGAACATCCCAAATTTTCAACAGAACCGTCTGCGCGTGTTACTTTTTTACAAACTGCTGAATGATATGTTAAGAATGCTGTATCTTCCTGACTAGAAGATAATGTTGTAACTCCTGTAGGACTGTAAATTGTTGTCCCCAATGTGAAAGCTATCACTGAAACGATAGCTATCAACGGTAAAATGTATAAAGTTTTCATCTTATTCTTTTAATATCTTGTGGTTTTTTATTTAAATATCTTTTCCGATGAGTTTAAGCCATTCTAAATTCCAAATATGCTACCAACAATCCTAAAGGTAGGCTTGAAGCGTCGCCGGATATCAAAAATCCAACTAATGCGAACAAAGCACCTATGCCAAGGGCTTTTCCTACCTTCATCCACATATTTGGCTTATTAGTGAAGGGTGATTTAACAGCCATGTGCACATTCCTCCTTTCCATTATAACAAAGATTGAAGTTAAAATAGCTGTAAAAGTGTAAAGAGACCAGAAAAAGATTGTATTAAGTGTAGCAATGTTACCTATTCCCGGAACATATGCAGGAAGAGTAACTAAACCTAACATGTAAGAGTTTGTTGCGCGTGTGACTTTAACACTAATCGCTTGTCCTACACCAACAACTTCACCTCCACCTGATTTTGAAATTTGAGATGATTCCCTCACAACTTCATTATCAATTGACGCACCGTTTATGAAACTAGTATATAACAAAACAAGTACGACGAAAATAACTGGTATCAAAAAGAATTTTTTGTATCTCATTACTTAGAGTATGTGTTCGAGAATTTAAATTTTATCTTCTATCACTAATTATGAATTCTGTTTCTAACATAAGAGATAAACTATCCAAATATCATGATCTTATCATAATTCTTATTCTATTACTGACTCCGATTCTTGTAGCGAGTCCATTATCTCATAGGTTCTTACCGCTTTCAGATGGAACAGCACACTTTTTCAAAATATGGCTTTTGAGATATGAACTGGATAATTATGGAAAGGTTTTTGATTGGAATCCGTTTTGGTACGATGGGCATCCTTTGTTTAGATTTTATCCTCCACTGAGTTATTGGATCGCAACATTGTTGAGTTATGTTTTACCCTTTGAACTTTATCAGATTGTAAATTTGATGGTCTTTTCCAGTTATATTATTCTTTCATTCTCAATGTACTATCTTGCAAGAACATTAGGATTTTCTAAAATTTCAAGTTCAGTTATATCAATTTTAACAGTTATTTCACCTGTACTTGCATCAAGTTATGCTTTCATGGGAGTATTTCCTACAAACATCGCACTCGCGTTTGTTCCACTGGCTCTGGCGTTTTTTGTCAAGAGTTTTGACGAAAATAAACTAAGATATGTTTTGATAACTGCCCTATTGGTGTCGTTTATAATTCTGGTCCATCATCTGACATCATATTTTACTGCAGCAATGTTTTTTGTTATTTTACTTGTGAAAAATATTCCGCTTGACTCGATGAAATTAAAACAAACATTAAAATCGTTATTAATAATATTTGCAATTATTTTTTTGACAACATCTTTCTGGACAATACCTCTACTTCTTGAATTTGGATATGCAAATTTTATAAATCGGTACACAGTTGATCCGCTTAAAGTTTTATTTACTTCGTTTTCGAAAGGTTGCATTGAATTATATTGTTTACGTACATTGGGACCTGCATTCACAACTGTAGGATTAATTGGAATTTTGCTTTCATTTGGAAAATTTGATTTCGTGAAGAATAATATTAATTTCAAATTTACGATAAACAAGAACTATATCCTAATAATTGCAATGTTCTTGACGGTTTTTTTGATTTTATTTTTATCATTTCTAAAACTATACAAATTCATCCCCTTTGGAACTGGCATAAATTATGAAAGATTCAGCCTGTACATGATTATTCCAATGTCCCTTTTAGGTGGGATAGTTGTAGAAACCGCCAGAAAAAAATTTGCTCTGTTGGCAATTACTTTGATTGTGTTCTTGATAGCATTTTCTAATTACGCATTGACTTCTTATAGTAGAAACTATGATCTTCCAGTAGACACATCAACAATTTCATATTCTGACGAAGTTCAGCAACTTTACAATTTCATAAAAGATCAAGATGAGGGAAGAATGGCTGTTTACGGAACTTTTAGACCATTTGCATATTCTGCTCTTCCAATTCTAACACAAAGAGAAATGATTAGTGGATGGTATCACGAAAGTTCATTGATTTATGATACGATTCTTAGCAAGACGGAAGAACCAGATTTAAGGAATGGTGAGTTTCTTGATAAAATATCAGATGAAGAGTTTCTGAAACTTTTAGATGAAGGATTTGTAAGGTACATTTTCATCAACCTCTGCTCAGAAGAAGGAGGGAAAGTTAATGATGTTCTGATAAAGGAATTTTCTGTTATTTACAATCATGATCAGTGTTTTAAAATATTGAAAAATAATGAAACTTACTACACATCTCCTAATCTGGAGTGGGGAAAAATATCGCCTGAAGAAATTATTGTTTACAATGTTCCTAATACAGAGTTGATTGTGAAAGAAGCATATTATCCACATTGGCATGCTTATTGTGGCAAAGATGAATTTCCGATAAAATCAAATGAATATGGAATGATGAGTATTGACACATCCAACTGCCAAAAATTATATTTGAAATATGAATATCCAATGTTTTACAGTTCGCTTTACTTTGTTTCTCTAATAACTTTGATCGGAGTAATTCTTAGAATTTTCATAAAACCTAATACTTCATTATGATTTTAAGCAGTTGTAAATATCTTGTGCTATCAAGCTATATGCAAACTCATTGGGATGTAGATCGGTTTCACTTAATGTCAATTCTTCGACCGGTAGTTGGTAAACTTCAACCATTTCACAAATACGAATATTATATTCATCAGCCAAATTTTTAATTATTTCCTCATAAGAATCATCACCGAGTGAGAATTTAATCAGAAAAATAATCCCATCATACTTGGATCTTATTAAATTGAACGACTTGTCGACATATTCAAAAATATGAGTGTCATTATTGGCAAAGTCCGTTACTATGCTTTGTTTACAGGTCATTGAACATTGAGTTGTGTTTTCGGATATGTTCAAACATTCATTATAACAAACCTTTGCCTCGGGGGCAATATCATTTCGTATAAAAGAAATCAAAAGAATGTCAGGATTGTATTCATAAGCTGTTTTGCTGAAAAGATTTGCAACGTTCCATATGTCATATCCGGGAATTCCTAGATTCAAAATTTCGTAATCATCATCTTGGTTCAATAAAACTTGTAATTTCTTTGGCCAAGCATCACTAAGATTTACATACCAACCATAGGTAAAACTGTCTCCCATGGCAAGTATTCGTTTTGTATCTTTGGGTTTGTTTAGTTGAAATTCGGCATCTCTGAAACCGAGAGAATTTATGTCGATAAAAATTGTCTTATCGTCTCTTGGACATTTTACATGTGTATTGGGGATTAATTCCACATAGAGATCTGTGTCGTTACTGAGTCTTCGAGTTACATCACAAAAACCAACAATCTTGTACTCGTTATTCTCAAGGATTTTGGTATAGGTAAATTTCTCGCTTGAGTCAGAAAATTTTTCAATTGTCTTCCAGACTGCAAAGCCGAAAATTAAGGCGCTTACTACCCATATAACAACGATTATTTTAGTGTTCATTATAAACACGGGTTTAGCGGGGAGATATTTAAACTTTTTAAATGCTACTTTACTTAGATATAAGAGTGAACTTATGTTGCAAGATACAGTCGCAGATGGGCTGACAGTCATAAAGAATGCTGAAAGGATAGGTAACAGAGACTGTTTAATAAAATCCAGCAAATTGGTAAGCAATATTCTCAAAGTCATGCATGAAAATGGATATATAGGATCTTTTGAAGCCATTGAAAATGGCAAGGGTGGGGTTTTGAAGGTGGAGCTTAAAGGAAAGATTATAGATATTGCAGTTATCAAACCAAGATTCGCTGTCAAGACGGATCAATATGAAAAATTTGAGAAAAGATTTCTACCAGCAAGAAATGTAGGTTTGCTTATTGTTTCTACACCAAAAGGAGTGATGGGACATAAGAAAGCCAAGGAAATGGGACTTGGTGGAAGACTCTTATCATATATTTATTGAGTGATTTTATGTATTCACGAGAATTTTCTATTCCAGAAGGCGTTACGATTGAAGTTGATAATAATAAGGTAAAAGTTTCTGGAAGTAAGGGTGAAATAAAGAAGGAGTTCAAGCTTACATACAATACAAAAATCCAAAAACAGGATAAAAAGATAGTTGTATCATCTGAATCTGAGGAGAGAAAGGCGAAGGCTCTTGTTGGGACGATAGCTGCTCATCTAAGGAACATGTCGAAAGGTGTGACGGAAGGTTATACTTATAAAATGAAGATAGTTTACAGCCACTTTCCTATGACTGTCAAAATTGATGGAAATAAAGTTGTAACTCAGAACTTTATAGGTGAAAGAACTTTGAGAACTGCAAAAATTATTGGAAATACTCAAGTTAAAATTGAGGGACAGGACATGACAATAACTGGGATTGATTTAGATGAGGTAGGTGCAACAGCATCTAATATTGAATTATCATGCAGAATAGTTGGGTATGATAAAAGAAGATTTAATGATGGAATTTTTTTAACCCATGGTAAAAAGGCGGTTTAATGAATAAAAGAAAAAATCCAAAATTTTTAAGATGGCCTTCGAAATCGTTGAAGAAGTTAAAATCGGCATGGAGAAGACCTAAGGGAATTAATTCAAAGATCGCAGAAAAGAGAAAAGGCAAGCAACCAATGCCTAATCCAGGTTACGGTGCACCTAGAAATACGAAATATCTTCATCCTTCAGGATACAAAGAAGTGAGGGTTGAAAATGTTAAAGGTTTAGAAAAAGTAGACATCAAGAAAGAAGCTGTAAGAATTGCATCTGCTGTCGGCGAAAGGAAGAGAGCTGAAATTGTAAAAAAAGCAGAAGAAATGAAATTGAAAGTTTTGAACCCTTAATATTTTCTGTTTGAAAAGAAGCATAGTTGTTTGTGGCTGTCTATAAGAGTGTAGATTTTTTTATTGCAATATGGACAGATACCTTCTGGTTCCTTCGAGTCTTCCGGCACAATATCAACCTTTAATTACTTGTTCCATGTTGTTCTTAAGGTTTAGAATGTCCTACATACGATGTGATATTGTAACACGTGTTACAATTGTAGGAGGTTGAAAGATGTTGCATATGCGATAATAAGTAAAAGGAAATGAACCTCCGATAAGTTTAAAAATTGAAAATTTAATTGTATTACCAGAAGTATGTTTTATAAATCCGTACCTTTAAATCTAAAAATTAGAATACCTAATTATTTAATCGGATTAGTAGATGAAACAGACGGAAAAGGAAATTCTCTCTATATTACTGGTGCATCTGAATTTATTGAAAATATTTGGAACGAAATAACAGAAAAGAATAGAAAATTAAATGTTAGGCAATTGATTCCAAAAATATTTGGTGTTACCACCGCCACATTTTATTCGTATAGAACAGGTAAAAAATCCATTTCCATTCAAAATCTCTATAACTTAATTAAGCTTTGGGCGGAAATCTGCAACAAAAAATTTAATGAGTTGGAAGAAAAATGGAACGAATTTTATTTAAGCTATGATTATTATTTTGTAACACACAATAAATGTCAAAAAGTCAGACTGCCAAGGCAAATTACTCCGAATTTATCCTACTTAATAGGATGGTTGTGTGGTGATGGGCACTTTAAGCAATCACATAATTATATAGTTAAAATAAGTGAAAAATCACAAAGTCAATTGAAACAAGTATTAAAACCATTAATCAAAGAGTTGTTTGGAATCGATGTACCTATTTTCAGACGTTATATGAATGGTTATGCGATACAATTTGGATCAAAATCAATCTATCGTTTCTTTAAAAAGATTCTAAAGATTAATGTTGGTGAAATACCCGACTTTATAAAAAGTTTAGACAAAATAAATAAACGTTATTTTTTAATGGGTGTTTTTGATTCAGAAGGATGTGTGCTCAGAAGTAGAAATAGGATATCCATCGCTCAATCCAAGAAAGACTTTCTTATACAAATTATGAAACTAATGGAAGAGTTGGGAGTTCGGTTTCAAAAACCTACATTTCATAAAACTAAATTGGGAGAGTGGTACAGTATTAGACTTGGTTCTAAGAAAGATTTTATAGCATTTTCAGAAAGAGTTGGTTCTTACCATGTAGATAAAAAGATTCTCTTGCAAAAATGGGTTGATAAAATTAAGAATGGGGGGGATTACCAATTTCTCCTAACTCTTTCTTTCAATCCAAACATGAATAATGTCCCAAGCAAAATTAAAACTGAACATATATAGAAGATTAATTTGAATCCGGAAAATCCTATCAGAAATCCTGCCATTATTATGGCTGCACCTGAGACCATGTCTATTAAGAAACTGTAAATACCAAGTTGAGTTCCTCGTCTTCTTTTTTTCGTTATATCCGCGAGAAAACTCGTATGAACAGTATCATCAATCGCATTCAAAACTCCATATAATGCTTGTACAATGTACAACTGAACTACAGAAGTTATCAATGTGTAAGAAAACACAACTGCTGCATATGACAATGACATTGCAATCAGAATTGGTTTTCGTCCTATCTTGTCAGAAAATCTACCCACAAACAATCCAACTAACGCAGAAACAAATGTCATTATTCCAAAAGCTATACCAAACTCCTCAATATTTCCACCTATCTGACTAACATAGAGATAGTAGAAGGGTCCTATCATTCCCCAGCCAAGATGCATGATGGAATTGGATATGGCATATAGAGCAAAGTTTGTCAGCCTCATTTTACTAATTTGGGAGAGCTAAAATAAACATTTAAATCCTATTCTTTAGAAGTAAATGAAGTGAATTTATGCCAAGCCTACAGAAGAAATTAGCTGGAAAAGTATTGAAAACAGGTTTGTCCAGAGTTTGGTTGAACCCATTGAAGATGACTGATATAGAGAAAGCTATCACAAAATGGGATATACGTAAACTTGTTAAGAAGGGAGATATTAAAAAATTACCAGCTGCCATTCGAGTCAGAGGAGAAGTTAAAAGAAAGAAGAAAGGTCATGGAAGCACGAAAGGTAAGAAATATGCTGTTGTTACGAGAAAGAGCAGATGGATTTACACTATTAGACCTCAAAGAAGAATGTTGGAAGAATTGAAAGATACTGGAAAACTTGACAAAGTCACATATAGAAAATTATACATGCTCGCTAAAGGTGGAATGTTCAGAAGCAGAGCACACTTGAAGTTATACATGGAACAGAACAAAATGTTAAAGTGATTTTATGAAACTTTCTCCTAAATATAAAATGTCATTTAAGCGTAGAAGGGAAGGAAGAACAGATTATTCGAAAAGATTGGGATTGTTGAAATCTGGAAAACCATTGCTTGTTGTTAGAAAAAGTTTAAATTACATCACCGCACAGATTGTGGAATTTAATGGAAAAGGTGACAAAGTTGTTGCATCAGTAACTAGTAGAGAATTGAAAAAATTGGGATGGAATTTTGCATGTGATAATTTACCTGCAGCTTATTTGACTGGATTATTGATTGGAAAGAAATTGCAAGGAAAGGGTAAAGAAACAATATTGAATTCTGGATTATATCCATCAGTCAAAGGATCTCGAATATATGCTGTTGTTAAAGGAGCGAAAGATGCTGGATTGAATGTTCCTATTGAAGAAGAATCTTTACCAAGCGATCAAAGATTGAAGGGCGAACATATTGCGTCAAATGAAAAGTTTAAGAGCTTGCCTTCAGAATTTGAAAAGATTAAAGGAAAGATAATGGGTGGATAAATGCAGGAAGTTAAAGAAAAACCTAAGGAAGTTACTGAAGAGAAATTAACTATTGTTCCAATAACTCCAGAAGAAGCTCCAAAATCCATAGAAGAAATTCCTCTTGAAGAAAAGAAAATTGATTGGACTCCAAAAACAACTTTGGGTAAGGAAGTTTTTGAAGGAAAAATAACTAACATCGAAGATATTCTTTTTTCGGGAAAGAAAATAATTGAACCTGAAATTGTTGATTTTCTTGTACCAGGAATACAGAGCGAATTGATCCTTATTGGTGGAAGACCTGGAAAAGGCGGTGGAATTGAAAGAATTCCAATTAGAATAACTGCCAAGATGCATAGTTCGGGAAGAAGATTTAGAACATCAGCATTGTTTGTCATTGGAAATGGAAATGGGATTATTGGAGTTGGAAGAGGTTCAAGTGTTGAGCCAAGAACTTCGATGAACAAAGCACTTAGAAAAGCGAAATTGAGTGTAATAAAAATTGATCGGGGTTGTGGTGATTGGGAATGCGGATGTGGATTGGAACATTCTATTCCATACAAAACAAGAGGTCATTCGGGATCAGTGAAAGTTGATTTATTGCCTGCACCAAAAGGAGTTGGACTTGTTGCTGATAATGAGAGTAAGAAGTTATTGAGAATGGCAGGAATAAAGGATATTTGGGTAAAGACTTTCGGAAATACTGCAAATAGAATTAATTTAATGTATGCTGTTTTTGACGCGTTGAAGAGATTGTACATTTACAAGAAATAGGTTATGTTGTTATCCAAACTTTTCCAATTATCAAATCTTTTGTTATTGGTCCAAAATGCCTACTATCTTGACTGAAACCTTTGTTGTCACCAACAACATAAATTTCATTTGAATTTGTTATTACGGATATGCGTTTTATAAGAAATTTGTCTTTTTCTTTCGGATGTTTCAATACAATGACATCTCCTTTCGAAGGTTTACCAAAAACATACGCGAGTTTATTCACAAGAACATAATCACCGGATTTGAATGAAGGTTCCATACTTTTATCTGCGATCTTGAATCGTGATATAGGAAACATAAGCTACTTCTTTGAAATTGGATATATTGTTTCCTTTTCTGTAGGATAAGGTGCTTTGAATCTTGCTGTCCCGAAACCTTTAGTCTCCCAAAATATTTCTGCGATTTCATTCACAGCTTCTAAAAGCTCATCTGCAGCTTGCATGTTAACTTCCTGTCTAGCTTTCGAAGCAAGTTTCATAATTTTCCATACAAGCTCATGTAAATCAGGATAATCTTTCAAGTGTTCTTGTTTAAAGTAATCTCCCCACAAAATTCTAATTTCATGTTTGCATAATTCAGCATGTTCATCCTTCACTTTTGCATATCTCGCGATCTTATGAGGATCTTCTTTAGCATCTTCAATCAATTTCGTCATTCTTATCACGGTATGCGCGGCCATTTGTGCAATGTGGGGGTCGTATATACCGCATGGAATATCGCAGTGAGCATATGCAATTCTCGCAGGAAATATTCTGTCTAATAATTTGAATGTTAAATGAATTAGATTCATACTTTAGTTTACGATATCCGAATATTAATATCTTCGAATTTAGCAAGGATTTTTCTTTTTAGTTTGGATGTGTTACCATGCACAATATATCCGAACCACCCTTGAAGCATTCTTTCGATATTCTCTCTCTCCCTCTAAATGTCAATGTATAGAGATTTAGTTTTCTCCCGAATAATCGTACATTATTTTTTCTTGGAAGTTTGTGATGATAGAATATTCTAAACCCTAGCAACTTAACTCCATTATGCAACGCAATAATTTTAGATTTATTCGGATGCAATTCAAGTTTCAATTTCTGCTTCAAGAAATTACCAATTAGCCATTTGTATAACAAAAGTTTGCCTTTAGATCTGTGTAAGATAACAAAATCATCGACATACCGGATATAATATTTTGCCTTAAGATTATGTTTGATGTAATAATCCAATTCATTTAGATACACATTAGCAAAGAACTGACTCGTAAGATTTCCAAGAGGCATACCTTTTCCTTTAATTTTGAAAGTGTGGTTGTCCAAAATTATTTTTATTACCCGAAGAAATTTTTCATCCTTTATCTTCTTTCTTATTACATTCATTAGGATTTCTATATCCACTGTATCGAAATAATGTTTTATGTCTGCTTTTAATGCGTAACCAACAATCACATTTTTGTCTTGAAATTTATGAAGCAATTCACCGTTTCTGGTAACTTTTCTTTTGAAATAGTCAAACCTTTTTAATCCAACATGCGTCCCTTTATTTTTTCTGTTTGCGTAGCTATCATATATGAAAGTCTTCTCAAATATTGGTTCGATTATATTGCAAACAGCATGATGTATTACACGATCTCTAAAATCTGAAGCATGGATTACTCTTGTTTTTGGATCGCGTATTATGAATCTCTTGAGTGGAGATGGATTGTAAATTTGTGTTTCTAATTCTCTCTTTAATTTTCTTATTTCATTGTGCAAATTTGATTCGAACTCTTGAACATACCATTTCTTTGATTTGCCTTTCTTCGCTTTCTTGAAAGCTAATAAAAGATTTTCTAATGAACAAAGCTGAATAAAAATATTATCATATGTTTTCATAAAAATCACGGTAGTGCCACATCCCAGGTTATTGGGCGGAAACCAAGACCCGTAATATCGTCTCTAAAGGATTTCGAATTCGATGGCCTCCTGTTCGCATTTACGCCAAGCAACATCTTGTTCGCGTTGAATCGCCTTTCACTTTTTCTGCAATCGTGGGGATTCAAGTTCCAATTGCCACGAATGACAGCTAATTTAGCCTAATCCACCAAGTTTTCACTGAAGCTTCAGGTTTCACACTAGTCACATCTGTTCATTCATCATTGTTACTATCTGTCGCCTCTGTATTTCATGGCTAAACGGGAAAAAAGTTGTTTAATGCACTATGGACAGGCGTGTAGCCTGGGACTGATGAGCAGACTACCGTAAGTAGAATTTAGTGAAACAGAATAATAACTATTGTTTTCCGAGTAATTTACCTAAAGTTTTATAGAGGACTTCTGCTTCCTCTCTAGGAATTTTAACAAAATCAGTTTCATTTCCGTTTTCGATCAGTCCTCGTCTCGCAGGGCGGAAACCAAGACCCGCAGACGAAACCGACGGCCCCCCGTTCGCAACCGCGCCGAATCGCCCAACGCGGGGACCCAAGCCCCAATCGCCACGAAAGACAGGCCTTAAACCTTCACAATAATTAAAATCAGAATTACTCCATATATAAGCATCTTCAATTAATCCTAATTCAGGTATGTGGTTTCGTAATCTTCCATCACTTTTTGGAAAAGTAGGCAGCTCAACTCTTTCACCACCATCGATTAAATAATTTCCATTTCTTGTATCTACAAAAGAACCCTCTATTAAAACAGGAACTTTGCCTTGTTTCACTTTTGGATTTAATTGCGGAGAATAACTCCCATCTTTGTTAGGCCAAGCTATTAAACTATCCGTCCATTCTGCAGGACCGCTGATCATATCTCTTTCTATATCAAGATGATTCTTTTCAAAGTAAGCTCTTGCAGCAGACCACTCTTTGCTCGTAGGAATCACTAAACCTCTTTCCTGAACCCATTGTTTTGCAGCATACCAAGTTATATCAACGATAGGACGACCATCAGTAAGAGCCTTCGTAGTGGCAACATAAAGATTTAATTCAGGAACTTGTTTGTAATTCAATTCAGTTGCGGTTACCATGATTAATTAGATGATAGCAAAGGATTTAAAGATTATTTCAATTTCTTATTCTCCCGATGAGATTTGTAAAAGAAATACGCAACAACACCAAAAGTGATCAAAGGCGATATCCAAACTGGAATGTGGAATTTGAAGCTGTCCAAAATCATAACTATACCTAAGAAAAGAATCGAATACATTGCACCATTCTTCAGATATACATACTTTTTAATTCTCTCAATATTTCCAACTGTAAGTTGGCGAAGAACAATCGCTCCTATACCATTTCCTACGAGAATCAATGGAACTGATAATGTAAATGCGAAAGCTCCAAGCACGCCATCTATTGAAAATGTGGCATCGATGGCTTCAAGATAAAAAATCTTACTTAGATCTGATCGGCCTTTTTTCATCAAATTTTGTTCCTCATGTTCAGCATATTGTTTGAATCCATGTGTGATGAAGAACGCCGTAGATCCAACAACCGCTCCGAATGCCATCAAAGGATCTTTCTGCAATGCAAACCACACAATAATTGTTAACAGGATTGAAACTACGGCAAAAAACCATGGAGCCTGCGAATGTAAAAATCTTTCACCAATTAAACCATAATTCTTCGGCTCGACAAAAAGCCAATGGAAGAATAGAAACAATAGGAATATCCCGCCTCCTGCAAGAAGAATAGATGAAGACGATTCAACAGCTTCAGATACAGCTGGATCATTTGTAAATGTCGCTGTTATTGATCCGATAAATCCAAGCTGTGGTACAGTCGCCCAAACAATCACTAGAGGTAATAATCCTCTAACTACAAAAACTGCAAAAATGATTCCCCATAAAAGAAACCATCTTCGTGCAGCTCTACCCATTGTTGAAAGAACTTGCGCGTTAATTATCGCGTTATCAATACTTGTTATAGTTTCGAATAAAGCAAGTCCTCCTACAACCACGAGCATCGAGACTATATCCATTAACCAAGTAGGTGAAAACAAACTATTAAAATTTATATGGGTACGGAGCTAACTTTCTTAAAGCTTTAACCACATTAAATCATAATCAGAGATGGAGAAAATGTTCGCAGTTATCCGATTAATCAACAAAGCTGATTTAAACAAGGACATAAAGGACACGTTGAAAATGCTGAATTTGGATGCTCCAAATAATTGTGTCATAGTTCCAAAAACAGCTGATTACACAGGAATGTTGAAAAAATTAAACAATTGTGTAGCTTACGGCGAAGTGGATAAACAGACTTTATCGAAACTCTTGGAAAAAAGATTGAAATTAAGCCAAGGTGACAAAAAGGTGGATGTGAATCTTTTGAAAGAATCGACTGGAATGAATTCCTTTGATGAACTTGCAGATTCTATAATTCAAGGCAAGAACAGATTGAATGATTTTAAGAAACTCCAGAAAACATTGAGATTAAGTCCGCCTTCAAAGGGTTTTAAATCAACCAAATCCTATTATCCAGAAGGAGATTTGGGATATCAGGGGGACAAGATTAAAGATTTGTTAGAGAGAATGATCTAAATGGTTGTTAGAAAAAGAAAAAAGCATTCGAGATTCCGAGGATTTAGAACATATCATGGTTCTCACAAGAAATGGAGAGGATCGGGAAACCGGGGAGGAGTTGGAAATATTGGATTATCTCGTCACAAAAAGGGATATATGTTAAAATACGATCCGGATCATTATGGTAAAGATGGATTTAAGAGACATCCTTCATTATTGAGAAATTTCAGAACGATTAATTTGAAAAATTTGGAAATGATGGTTGAAAAATTGAAAGAAAGGAAAATGGTTGAGGAAGAAAACGGAAAAATAAAAATCAATCTTGAAAAAATCGGATATGACAAACTTTTGGGAAGTGGTAAAGTAACACAACCTCTGATAATTGAAGGTAAACATTTTTCTAAAAGCGCAATAAGTAAATTGGAACAATCTGGCGGAAAGGCAGTGAAAGTTTAAGGTAAAGTTATGGATGAAGAACAGCCTCATGAAGAGAAGAAGGATTTTGTATCTCGAGTTGTTAAATTACTTCCCGCTGTAAGTAAGCCTGAATACAAACAAGGAATAAATCAAAAATTGAAATGGACGGGAATTGCTCTTTTGCTTTATCTTTTGCTATCATGGATAACAATCTTTGGAATAGACACATCGCAATCATTCCAACAATTTAGATTTTTTGAGATTGTCCTTGGTTCAAAGTTTGGAAGCTTGATGACGCTGGGTATTGGTCCGATAGTTACAGCCGGTATCATCATGCAACTGTTGGTAGGATCGAAAATTATCAAGTGGGATACTACAAAACCTGAAGGCAGGAAAAAGTTTCAGACATGGAATAAATTCTTAGCGCTAGTTCTAGCCTTCGTAGAAGCAGCTGCATTTGTTTTCGCAGGAGCATTGCCTGTAGCAGGTGGAATGGAAATGGCATTGATTGTTATGTTACAGTTGGCGATGGGTGGAATCATTGTAATTATTCTTGATGAACTAGTTAGCAAGTGGGGATTTGGATCCGGAGTTAGCTTGTTCATTGCAGCAGGAACTGCAACACAATTAATTATAGGATTATTAAGTCCGCTTTCTGTTCAAGGAAGAGTTGCGGGTGGTATACCGGGATTCATATTTAATTTAATCGGAGGGGATTTTTCGACTGCAATCACATATTTAATACCTGTACTTACAACATTGGTTGTTTTCGGACTTGTAATTTATGCGCAGCACATTAAAATTCAGATACCGTTATCATTTTCTGCAGTAAGAGGATTTGGAAGGACATGGGATCTAAAACTTTTGTATACAAGCAACATTCCTGTTATTCTTACAGCTGCATTAATTGCAAACATACAATTACTTGGTAGTTTTGGTGCGCAAGCTACGCCTGATGGGTTGACATGCGGACTTTTGGGATGTTTTGATCAAAATAGAAATCCGGTAAGCGGAGTTATTTATTATTTATCATCTCCAGGAAGTGGAAGTGCATATAATAGTTTGTTTATGCAGTTGATAGGCGGGAATTTAATTCCAACTGAGGTTTTCAGAGCGATTACTTATACATTATTCCTTGTAATAGGCGGTACGATATTTTCAATATTTTGGGTAAATACTGCAGGAATGGGTGCAGCGACAGTTGCAAATCAATTAGATAGTGCTGGATTACAAATTCCAGGTTACAGACGAGACGTTAAAGTTATGGAGTCGGTGTTGAATAGATATATTCCAGCATTGGCAGTTTTGGGTGGAATCACGATTGGGTTACTTGCATCATTTGCAGATATGATAGGTGCTATTGGTACGGGAACAGGAATACTTTTAACTGTTATGATTGTTTATAATTATCATGAACAATTGCAACGCGAGAAGCTTGATGAGGCTCATCCGTTGATTAGAAAAATAGTTGGTGAATGAAATGGTATTTGATTTCCTCAGTCCAGTTACGTCTTTACTTGATCCTGTGTTTGCACCACTACTTTTCCTTAAACCACATATAGCATTGTTTATTTTCGCATCGATATTGACTACGATAATTTACGGAATAAATCGTTTGATGATAAACAGAAAACTTGCGAAGGAGATTAAAGACAAGCTCGCAATTGTAAAAGAAAATCTTACAAAGGCCCAAAAAGATGGAAGGAAGGAAGACATAAATAAATTCCTAAGCGAGTACATGTCAATTAACAATCAATACCTCCGACAAACATTCAAAGTCATGATAGTAACGTTCATTGTTGTGATACTTTTATTCCCATGGGCAAGTAAGAAATTTAGTGATGTAGCAGTAGCTGGTTTACCGTTCTCCTTACCGATAATAGGAACCAATTTAAACTGGATTGTTTGGTATATACTAATATCAATTACAGGAAGCTGGTTATTGAGAAAGTTTATGGGTGAATGAATGAAGAAATCGAAAACAAAAACACCAGGGGGAAAGATCTTAATAAGAAAAGGGAGGGAACGTCCGGATATAGCTAGATGTGCTAATTGTAACTCTCCCTTGCATGGAACGAAAAGATTAATACCTAATCGTTTAAAGAAATTATCAGCGAGTGAGAAAAGACCTAACAGACCTTATGGTGGGTATTTCTGCTCGAGTTGCACAAGAGAGTTGTTTAGAGACAAGGTGAGAATGTAATGGCAAGTATTGCAGTTGGAACTGTTTGCATGAAAGTTGCAGGAAGAGAAGCGGGAGCTATTTGTTGTGTTGTCAAGCCTGTGGATAAGACATTTGTAATGGTTACTGGACCTAAGCTTGTTACAGGAATAAAGAGAAGAAAATGCAACATAGAACACTTGGAACCTGTTGGAATATTTTTGGAAAGTATTAAAGAAGATGCTGGAGATGAAGAAATCATAGAAGCTTACAAGAAATCAAATGTTATATCCAAATTTAATTTGAAATTACCATCTGCGGGTGAGATGAAATCAGAAAAGAGCAAAGCAGAAACGAAAAGTGAGCCGAAAGAAAAACCAAAAGCTCCTAAGAAGGAAGAAAAGTAATCAGCCCATTAATTTTGAAAATATCGATAAAACAAAACTAAGGGCTAATAAACCATAAATTAAATTTATTGTAATTCCTACAAACTCACCTGGAAGAAGATGTTCTATAGTTTTTCTTAATAAATCTTTCGTTGAAAAATACAAAACTATTGTAACCAGCAAAAGTATTGTAGCTACAAGCACACGGCCTTTGAAAAAGTTTTTGATTCCAGATAGAAAATTCATTCTAGCGTCCTCCAAATCTTCCTAACAATTTTATTATAAAGTAAAGAGCTAGAACACCAAACACGATATTTGTTATTGTTTGTCCTAACTGTCCTGGAAATAGACCTTCTATTGCAGTTGATATTGCATTTCTTGCCCAAAACCAAAGTATTAAAATTATTATCAAAGGGATTAACGTCGATAAGATAGTTCCTCCAGCTAGAAGAGCCGGCAAAAAGTTGCTTCGGAGAAATTTCATTAAGTAATTATTTCTTTTGGTCCAATTAAAAACATGTGGTTAATCAAATCCGAGGAAGAAACGGATCCGAACTTTGGAAAATCACCTCAAGAGAGAACTATTGAAGAATTGATTAAATCTTGTGTGATAATTGTAGACAAACATGCGGGTCCAACATCACATCAAGTTTCAGCATGGATGAGAGATATTTTTAACATAAAATCAAGCGGACATAGTGGAACTTTGGATCCTGGCGTAACTGGAGTACTTCCTGTGGCGTTAGAAGATGCAACCAAAGTCATGTCTGTACTTACTGGATTAAACAAAGAGTATGTTGGAGTTATGCATTTGCATAAGGAAGTTCCGGAGGATATTCTGAAAGATACTGTGTTAAAGTTTATTGGAAAAATAAAACAATTACCACCAAAAAAATCTGCTGTTGCACGAGTTGAAAGAGAACGAGAGATTCATTATTTCGATATCTTAGAAATTGATGGGAAGGATGTTTTGTTTAAAGTTGGTTGTGAAGCTGGGACGTATATCCGAAAATTATGTCATGATATTGGAAAGGCTCTAAATTCCGGTGCGCATATGGCGGAACTGAGAAGAACGAAAGTTGGAGATTTTACCGAAGAACAATCGCATTCGCTTGTTGAACTTAGAGATGCGTTTGAATTTTGGAAAGAAAATAAAGACGAAACTTTATTGAGGAAATTTTTGATACCTGTTGAATATGCAACATCACATGTTAAAAGAGTTTTTGTAAAGGATTCTGCTGTTGATGCGGTTTGCAATGGTTCTCCATTGTATCCGAAAGGAATAACACGAATACAAGAGGGAATAATAAGAGGGGAAACTATAGCAATCATGACATTGAAGGAAGAATTGGTTGCATTGGGTATATCCAAAATGGATAGTGAGGAAATGATGAATAGGAAAAATGGAACTGCTGTTAGAGTTGATAGGGTATTAATGTTAAGAAGGGTATATCCGAAATGGAAATGAGCTTTAATAATTCAACTATTGATTATCGAAATAAATTTTTTTAGAAAGCTTTTATCTTACACATCATGAATAATATGTATTCTGATAACATGTTGTCCCAAATGATGGGTGGAATGAAATGGGCAATTCTGTTAGTAATTATATTACTCACGGCATCTGCGACTTCCACTGTTTCTGCACGCAAAGTGATTGAACCCGTTCCAACATGTAATGGTCTGCCAGTTACTATTCATGCTGTTATTACTGGCCGAGCTATTCCCATTATTGGTACGACAAATGATGATGTAATTCTAGTAGAATCGGATGGTATACCACCAACAGACAAACCGTGGGTATATGGAGATGACGGCAACGATACGATTTGTATTCAGACCGATGATGCTATTGTATGGGGCGGTGCAGGTGACGACTGGATTAAAGGAGGGTCGAGTGAGGATTGGATTAAAGGCCAGCATGGACGAGATACTATATATGGTGGGGGTGGAAATGATGTGATTTGGGGCGGGGGCGGTGATGATATACTATACGGCGGTACTGGCAATGACCAAATGAAAGGGGATGAAGACAATGACATATTATATGGAGATGCAGGAGATGATCAGTTGACAGGTGATAAGGGCATAGACCAATTGAACTGTGGTGACGGTATAGATTACGGGCAAGATGAAACCCCCGCAGTTGCATGCGAACATTACGAGTCTATTACAAATTTTGCATAGATGAAGCTATTTACTTGTCAAAAAGCTTAATAAACAATATATCTAATTGAAAATATGTCGATACCATCCACAGAAAAATGGCCCATGAAAAGCGAAAGCATAATAAGTAAACTAGAGGCTGCAAAAGAGGGTGATAAAATTAAAATCAACAGAACCATCTACACAATTGTTGAGAAAAATCCTTGGACAATTTCTGTTAAAGGAAAATCATATGGCAGAACTCTTAAGCTTTATAATGTGAAGAAAACCAAAATTAATTTTAACCTTAATTTCTACATATCAACAAAAAGAGAGTTGATTAAGCTTAGTAGTGATTTAAAGACTGCCAAACGTATGATGCTACTTTATGATACGGGAAAAACATATAAAGATGGTTGTGAAAAGTGGGAAGAAATTAAAATCAAATCTGTTGAATTCTTGAATTAAGCCAGTTTATAACGAGATATACCATTTTCATGCGTTCTTCAGAATAATACTCATCAACCCGGCATGATACACCATCGATCGGACAAAGCTTAATAAATTAAAATTCCAGTGAATTGTTATGAAAATCGCGGATATCAGACTAGGACTGAGTGGGATAACTATAGAAGCAAAAGTTGTGGAAATAAGTGAACCACGAGATGTAAATACAAAATATGGTGTAAAAAGTGTGGCAGATGCTATACTTGAAGATGAGACGGGACAGATAAAATTCTCATTGTGGGAAGATCAGATAAACTCAATTGCTGTTGGGGATTCTGTAGTTGTACATGGTGCTTATGTAACTCAATTTAGAAATGTTCTCCAGTTGAGTATTCCTAAATCAGGCAAGCTTGAAGTAGTAAAGTAAAATACTTTTTCTTTGAAGAATAATGTATAGTGATGCCGAGGTCGCATAACCTGGTGGTGCACTGGTCTTGAAAACCAGCGGTCGTAAGACTATATGGGTTCAAATCCCTTCCTCGGCGCTCATTTAAATAATTAGAAATTTTTAAATCGGATCCTATTTTAAATAATTATCATTTCATATATCACTCATGAACGAAAGGTATGGTCAACCTCAAACAGATTCTTCTCGAATAATTCCTATTGGATTGATAAATAATCCATATTTTGTGGCTGAACAAACTTCAAACACTCGTCGTAAGTATGAAGGCAAACGCAAATTGAGACAACCAGTCGTAGTTCCTGATAATGGAAGATACGAATTAGTGTCCGGTTCAAGAGCTCTTGCAGCTGCTAGAGAAGATGGCTTGAAAGGAATCGAATGTTTTGTAAGATCGAATCTTTCTCCCCAAGAGCATGAAGAATTGAATATTATTGAATTGTATGAATGTGGAACAACACCTCCCACGAAAATGGGCAGAATATTTCAAGCGTATAGAGATACGCATGATGTAACTCAACAAGAACTAGCCCGCCGAACGGGAATAAGTGCCGGTGCTATCCATCATTATGAAAGTCTTATTAAAACTCTCGACCCTTTTCTGGGCCAAAAACTCGACCTTGGTGAACTCACCTTCAAGGAAGCTAGGGCTATTGCAGACATATTAGATCATGAAAGACAAAGAGAAGTTGCTGTACCATTTCTAAATGGAGAATTGAGTTCTATTAATGTAGAAGGGATCGTTAAGCGGGCCAAAGAAATACCATATATTCCAATCAGCCAAGCGATCCGAGAAGCTTTGGAAGGTACGACAGAAAGAGAAGATCCAATTCCTGAAACATCTGAAATTTCAGAACCAAAGCCTGCGGAACAAGGCATAGAAGCGGATATTCTGAGATTGGCTGGTGAAATAGATTCACTAAGATTACAAAGAATCCCTGAACATCACCGATTGAAATTAATCAGTAGCTTGAGAGTATTACAAAATCGTGTTAAAATAACTCAGGATTACTTGAACAAAAAACAAATGGGATATAGATCGAGATGAACTTCTTAAACCTTTAAATACTTTGAGTCAAATAAATCGTTAGGTGAACAGAAATAAAATGGCAATTTAATTGCTCTTTTACGCTACTCTAATCTTAAAAAGATCTTTGAGTGGACTTAACTTAAAAGGAGGTTACATTTAATATGAGATTTGGTGGAAGAGGAGGTTTCGGTGGTGGACGCCGTTTTGGTGGATCAAGATTTGACCGAAATTTCGAAAGAAATGACGAACCAAAGCCAATAAAAGTTGGCGAAGAATACGACGTTGAGATAAAAGAAACCGGATCAAAAGGAGACGGTATAGCTAGAATCAAAAACTTCGTTGTGTTCGTTAACGGAACAAAGCTTGGAGATAAAGCTCACGTAAAAATTACAGAAGTGAGAAACAGATTCGCAATAGCTGAAAAAACTGGCGAAGCAACCGGAGCAACAACTGAAGTTTCAGAAAAATCCGAAGGAGAGGAAACTGAAATGAAAAAGTATGACGACGAAGATAATGAAGAAGGAGACGGAAGTTCCGAAGAAGGGCAGGAAGACGAGGAATAATTGATCTTCTTTCGCTCAATCAGTTTTCCTTTTATTTTTTAATTTCTTTACATCATCATTTTAGCTAACATTTTAATCTTTCAATCTAAATAGAATTATGGACGAGATGCCTGATGAGGTTATATTGAAAACTTCCCGAATATACTTCTTGGGAAATTATTTCATTGCGGGACTCGTAATAATTTTACTTATTCTAAGTTATTTTGTTTTTGATTTACAGTTTTCGTTTCTTCCAAAAACAGGAAATGAACTTTTATCAACTACAATAATTCTTGCTGTATTTACAGGAGCGTTGCTTTTCATTGAACAACCTGAATGGGCAAGATTTAGAACCAAATTTATTGTAACAATGAATGAAGTTATCAAACATGAAGGGATTTTAGCGAAAGAAAAGGTTGTGCTGCCATATGCAACTGTCGCAGATATACGAGTAGAGAAGAGTTTTCTCGGAAGACTTCTTAATTATGGTACATTAAGTGTGAGTTCGTTCAAGGCTGGGAGTGATATGATAATGGAGGGAGTAAGACGACCAGAGAGAGTGCATGTGATGATACAGAATCGAGTTAATCTTATCCGAGAAGGACAGATACAAATGTTCAGGAAGAAGGGAAAGGACAAAGAAGAAAAGGACGAAGAATAAAATTCTATCATGCCTGTTAATGCTGGACCCGAGTATTTTGCTGCTGAGAAAAGATATTCTGAAGCTAGACATGTTGACGATAAGATTGCCGCACTTAAGGATATGATAAGATATGCTCCAAAACATAAAGGAGCTGAAAATTTATTAGCAGATTTAAGAAAGCGATTGGCAAAATTGAAGAGAGAAGCTGTTGTTGAAAGAAAGAAGTCACATAAACCGAAATTTACTATCAGAAAAGAAGGTGCAGCTCAGGTATGTATTATTGGGTTGACGAATTCTGGTAAAAGTACGTTGTTGAATGTTTTAACAAATGCTAAAGCTGAAGTTGCAGAGTATCCATACACGACAAAAGAACCACATGTGGGAATGATGTTGTATAACGACCTTCATTTTCAATTAATTGAAATCCCCTCATCGTTTGATCGAGATTCATTAGGATTTTTACATTCATCAGATTTGATAATAATTTTATTGGACGCTACTCAAAATACCGAAGAACAAAAAATAAAGTTACTAAATATTCTAAAGGTAAATCGACTTTTGCATAAGAAAGTTGTATTTGCGAAAAACAAAAGCAAAGTATGTGGATTGGATCAGAGTATAGTTTGTATTGATGCGCAATCTAAAGTTGGATTGGATGAATTGAAAGAAAAGATATGGGAAAATTTGGATTTGATAAAAGTTTATACAAAATCACCTCGTAAACCAAAGGATATACCTGCGCTTGCATTAGAAAAAGGATCTACTATAGAAGATCTGGCAAAGGAGATCCACAAAGATTTTCTCAGAACTTTCAAGTTTGCAAAAATATTCAATTCGACGAAATTCTCGGGGAAAAAAGTTGGATTAGAATACAAATTGCATAATAATGATGTTGTGGAAATACACGCGGATTAAATTGTAACAGTTTCTGGTTTTTCTAAGCTTAAGAAGTCTGTTGAATATGTATAAGCACCTGCATTAAGGAAAATTATCTTGTCACCAACTTTAGGATTATCCAAATATACTCTATATCTAAAAACATCCATAGAATCTGGTGTAAATCCCTTTATTGTGAATCGTTGACCTTGATTTTCCTCAAGTTCCCCATCAACTAATAATCTTATGTGAGTTACAAAAGTATCCATCGCTGAATTGTAGACTGAACAATTTACAATAATATTATTTTCATATATCGCGATTATTTCTGTTTCAAGTTTAATACATGGCGCTGCAAGAAATCTTCCCGGTTCTGCGATTATTTGAATATTAAATTCTTCCAACCATTCTTTGAATTCTTTTATTTTATTAAAAATGTGATTGAGATTATCAACGGTATAGTTCTTGTAATTTATTGGTAACCCTCCACCTATGTTAACAATATCAATAGATTTCAATGTTTGTTCGTTCAAAATGTCTTGCAATTCTTCTTTCAGTGACCATTCACTTATATTCTGAGTTTTTCTATGAAAATGTATTCCTAATTTTTCGATATTTGGATTTTTCCTAAGTTGTGGAATTAATTCATTGATTTGTTTTGAATACATTCCAAAAACAAAATGCCTTTCGGTTCGTATTGTGTATTCTTTCATTTTCATTCGGAGGAGTAAATTCACTTTAAAATCTTTCTTTGATATGTAATCAAGTAATGTTTGCAAATCTTTTACATTATCAACTATGAATGATTTCAAATTTTTCGAAAATAACAAATCTAAATCGTTTTCATTCCATGCTTGACCAACAAACCAGATTTTGCCTTTGTCTTTCACAACATCCAGATATCTTGTAGAGTGAATTGTAAACCATGAATCTGTTTCATCTTCCAAAGTTTTCGCAATTATTGGATTTGTTTTAACACTGTAGGATACATTTCCAACCAATTCTTTCAAAATATTATACTGATCTAATAATTTTGATTTGTCAAGTAAAAATCTAGGTTTCATTTCATTCATCTTTTATAATTCCTTTCCTTGAAAGGTCTTCCATCGCACGTATCATTGCAAGCGGGAATGTTATTGTAACATCTCCTATTACAGTTGAAACATCGGAATTGTCTTTTATCTTTCCCCAACTTTTTGCTTCTTTAGTTGTTGCACCACTCATACTTCCAGATGATTGACGAGATGTTGTCATGTAAACAGCATAGTCTAATCCACCATTGATTAAGGATGCAAGTATTGCATGATGTTTCGATACTCCTCCACCAAGAGAAATTATTCCTTTAATATCGTCTTGGCTTGTTGAAAACATTATATTTGAGAAATCTTTCACGACATCAATGATAAAATCAGGATTTTTTTGCTGGAACATAAATAAATGGAATCCTAAGGCACCATCTGTTATTGCAGGGCAGAATATAGGGACATTATTTTTAGCGGCCTGATATAGAATTGAATTTTCGTCATTCATCATCAATCCAAATTCTTTCAACATCTCAGACACAGTCCATCGTTTTTGTTTCTGGTAAATTTTCTTAAGCATGTCATTTACAATATCTTCGAACTTTTCGTAACTTTGATTTGTTACAAGGATATTTCCAACTCGATTAGAACCTTTTTCATGAAGTTCAACATCGTCAGAATTAAAATCTCCTATCATGAATTTTTCACCAAATGATCTCATTATATCTTCTTCAATGGCACCAGTAGTTGTAACAATGATGTTAGCCATTTTCAACCGAACTACTTGTGAAAAAAATCCTCTTAACCCAGATGTAACCATGTTAGAAGTGAAAGTAAGAAATATTTTCGCACCGGATTCTTTCATTTTAATAATAGTTTGTGATGCTTTCTCTAGTTCAACACTTTGAAATCCAACATTGCCTAAAGATGTAACTAGGTCATCGACGGTCATTCCTTTCTTCCATTGAAAATCTTTTACATAAGCCATAATATCAGCTGAATGGGATAATGAAATCTAAAGAGACAGAGAAATTTTATATGTAAACTTTCTTGCATTCGTTAGTTTTGAACGAGATTGTTATCCCCTAATAATTGAATTAATGGAAGAGTATTTAAAGATTTTAAACATTTAGAGAACTTTAGCTGTTAGGATCTTAACTTCTATTATCGGTTTGTCATTATTATCTGTCTGCACTTTAGCTATTGCATCAACAACACTCATCCCTTCAACAACTTTACCAAATACAGGATGTCCGCTGTTGAGGTGATCGTTATTGACGAGATTAATGAAGAATTGACTTCCACCTGTGTTAGGTCCGGCATTTGCCATTGCAATTGTTCCACGATTATTTTTCTGTTCACCAGTAAACTCATCCCTTATCGTATATCCAGGTCCACCCATTCCAGTTCCTGTAGGATCACCTCCCTGAATCATAAATCCATCAATCACTCTATGGAAAATAACACCGTCATAGAATCCTTCTTTAACAAGTTTCTCAAAATTACCTGCAGTAATTGGTTTGTCTGCGTAAAGTTCTATAACAATTTTACCCATTGTTGTTTCAAGTGAAACTCTTTTTGCCATGTTTTCTTCTACTACATTATCCTTTGAAATAATAAAGTATGTGCTTATTATCAAAATTACTCCCACGGCTATAATGAGATTCTGTTTGTTGAACATTGAATTAATTTTCCCTTTTGGATTTATAAATTAACTATCTTATGAAAATAACTGCTAAAACTGTTACAATAGCAACTCCAATCACAGCAGCTATAACATAATAGAAAGTTGAACCATCCATACTGGGTTGATTATTACTTTCGTTATTATTTGTACTAGTATTTTGAATCGTAGTGGTTCTATTCTTCGTACAACTTTGCATTTCTACAGGTTTGCTTGATGTTGTTCCACATTTATTCAAATCGTTACAGAATCGTGTTTCTTTACCATTTATACAGGCAAACCATTCTGTGCATTGCCAATTTTCACTGCAGTTTGCAGGATATTGTATCTCTATTTCCACTGGATCTGCTTTAACTGGAAATAGTAATAGAAGGAATGAAAAAACAAGCGCGTATACAAGGGTTAATCGCATCTTTCTCTATTATTTTTGGGGATTTAATACAATAAAACTTAACATATAATTATGAGGTTTGTATTTCTTATTTTTACACTAACTTTTTTTCTAGTTTCAGTACAAGTTCAAAGTCAGCAGGCAGGACTTTATGTATCCGGTAAATTACTAAATTCTGATCAAACACCATTGAATGCAATAATTAAAGTAACCGATATAGAAAATAATGTTTTTTCAAATGGAACTGATTCGTCTGGAAATTATAATTTGTACTTACCTGAAGTTGGAGTTTATGATATTGCATTTACATTTGAAAATTTACTAAACGTTGAGGATTATACTATAGAATTTCGTGATTTGGATTTGACCCAACGTGAAGAATTACGTGATCTGTTAATTATAACTCCTTTTAACGAGCAGAATAAACTTAAATTATCAATCGATTTTGTAGGATTGTTGGATGTTAAATTTCCGTCGGCTAAACCATCTAAAGTATTGGTTGGTGGAATAGTCCTGACTCAGAATATATGCAGCGATATAGCTACAAATAACTGGTGCCATGAAAATGATAATCTGAGATTGAAATTTATGGTTGAAGATAAGCAACCTGTAACTGAAACAGAGTTCACTTCGATTAAATCTGGATTTTGGTCGGATGCAAGTGTGTGGAAAACAAATAAAGTTCCGTCAACTAACGATGCTGTGTTAATTTCTACTGGAACAGAAGTGGAATATGATAAATTTTCAGATGAAGAAATAGAAAATGTAACTGTAATGGGAAAATTAAAATTCTCTCGTGCAAAAGACACGCAATTAGATGTTGGAAATATTATTGTCCAGCATGGAGGTTATCTCGAAGCTGGAATATTTTCAAATCCAATACCATCTAGTATCAGATCATCTATAAGATTTGTTGTTTCTGATGAAAATCAATTTGTCGGTGGACCGGAGTTTCAAGCAACTGATATTGGACTATGGACGATGCATGGAGGGAAAACAGAAATTCATGGCTCTCCAATCAAAATAACTTGGACTAAATTAGTTGAGGATGCTTCAGCCGGCTCGAATAAACTAATTGTTAACGATACAGTCGACTGGAAAGCTGGAGACAAAGTTATTATTACAAGCACAACTGATGATGGAAGTGAAACTGAAGAAAATACAATTTCTTCCATTTCCGGTAAGACAATAACACTTCAAACTCCATTGAGTTATTCACATGATGGAAAAAATCCTGCACAGGCAGAAGTAGGTTTGTTGAGCAGGAATGTTTTAATCACTTCTAAATATGGTGAAGGTAGAAGAGCCCATACAATCTACATGCATGGATCATATGGAAGTATAAGTTATGCTGAATTCAAATCTCTTGGGGTTTTTAACAAGCTGGGAAGATATCCGATTCATTTTCATATGGCAGAAGATACTTTGGTAGGAACCTTTGTTATAGGTGCAAGTATCTGGAATTCTGGAAACAGATGCATAACAGTTCATTCTACAAATGGAATAGCTATGGAAAATAATGTCGCGTATAATTCCACTGGTCATTGCTACTTTTTGGAAACTGGAAGCGAAAGCGGTGCTTTCTACAGAAATAATTTTGTATCATATGTGAAACAGGGTCCTATACTTTCATCTGATTGTTCGAGTGCAGCTGGTTTTTGGATGCAAAGTACTAACCATACTTACGTGAATAATGTAGCCAGTGCTGCAGGCGTAGGATTTGGCCTTGGACCAGGCAAATTCAACGGACCAATCACATTCACTTCGAATGAAGCCCATTCAAATGTAATAAAACAGGAAAATTACTGCAATGGAACTTCACGCAATACAGGCATTTGGATATACAAACATTCTGCCGGTATTGGCAATAAGCCGTCAGTAGGAGTAGTAAAAGATTTGAAGGTATGGAGAAATGAGATCGGATGGAGTCAGACAGGTTCGGCAGAAATTCGCGATTCTTTGTTTTTCGGAAATAGAAATATTAACATAGAATTTGGCGAACAAAAGGATAGTAAAATAATTAATTCCACTATATTAGGAAAACTTCCTGATGATGGTAGCAAGGATCCAAAAACAAAAATTGGAGCAAGGATCGCGATGCTTCCAGATTACAAATCTCCGCATCAGTTCATTAATACAATTTTCGCAAATCATTCAACAGCAGATGTTACTATATGGGAAAAACAAGAGGCTTATGGTTTTGCTACATTAAAAGATTCGAAGGTCCTTTCAGACAAAGGCATTATATTTGAACTGGAAGGAAAAGTAAATGTTTCCTCGTGGATTAGAGTTGAAAACTACGACGGCAAAAATAAAAATATTTTACCGAAAGATTTTGTACTGTTTAAAAATAATTCAAATTCAAGTATAGTTTCTCAAGGATGTTCCGAATGTGATTTTTCTAAATGTATATGGAATGAAAATTTCACAGCTTTGTTATGCCCACTTGATTAAATTTTATTACTGTTCTTCTAAATTATAAGATAATGTCCATATTACATTGATTTTAGATGGGGTTGACATGTCATAAGGACGAGAAAAACTGAAAGTTCTGTATATATCTCTTTTTCTATTGCGGATTACTGGAAATCCTAGACCGCTAGCTATTTCTAAAAATATTACATCGCTTTTACCAGGTGGGATAAATAATGCTCTACGAGCTGATATTCTACCAAGTGATCTTAAATAGCTTAAACCGGCTTCTTCCATACTTAAATCAATAGAATAATTCTGATCAATAGCATTAGACACTTCAAAATTTGCAAACATAGTTTCTATCCCCTTCGGAGTTAGTTCCACTAAGAGTGGATTGGGTATAGGACTATCATTGTGACTTGAAATCCATTTAATGTGAACAGGTAAGCTCTCTTCTGAAATACTGTATGGAGAATATCCAGTTACAAGTTGTAGTCTCGGATAACGTACTTGCTCCTCTAATGTAAAGTGCCCGGGAAATGCACCCCCTACTAATAAGCGGGATACAAGTCTATCATTTGGTGCATATAATAGAACTGCTTGACCATTTTGATAATTTTGATTCAAATGTTCTATTAGTTGAGAATGATCGCTCTCAAAAGGTATTCCAAGTTGTTCACCAATTCCTAGAGCGGAATCATGGTAAAGATCAGCTATTAGCATATTTGTTTGCAATGATGTTTGACCTGAAATCATTTCAATAACCCTATCATTTCAAAAACACATCTTATTACTAGAAATTCCGATATTTCACTATTTCCTATTGGATTCAAACAACACACATCGATTCCCACGACCTTTCCCTGATTTAATTTTATAGAATTTTTAAAATCATTGAAAAATATTCCATCAGGTTCAGGCATATCAACATCAGGACAAATGCTGGGATCAAATACATCTACATCAAGGGAAATATAGACATCGGAATTTGCGGTAAACTTTCTTATCGTATCTGCGATTTCATTTTTATTTTCAATTACTTGCCTACTTGTATAAAATTTTATTCCACTTTGTTTCAAATCATTAAACTCAAATTCATCACAAGATCTAACACCAATAACCATAATATTTTCCGGTTTAATAAATTCAGAAACTCTTCTCAACCAAGTTGCATCATTAATTTTTGGATTAAATTCAATTCCTTCAATAGTATCCATATCTCGAATCTTCTCATCTTCATAAGAATTTTTGAAATCTCCGTGAGCATCAAAGACAATCAATTTGATATTCTCATACGCTTTCAATGAATACAAAGATAACAAATGATTTCCACCAAGTATTAAAGGAACTTTATTCATATCACGAATCTTTTTCACTTGAGCTGTGATTTTATCAAAAGAAGTTAATTCAACGTCTCCAACATCATGAACTTTGGCATTTTCCAGAAGATTAGTCCCGGAATCAAGGTCCATAGGTTCTACAAACTGGCTGATTCTTCGTAATTCATCTAAAGATTTTCTAGAATTCTTTCCCAGAGGTACTCCAAAAGCTACCACATTAGATTCTTCCAACGTAAAGTTCGAATTGATGAATTGCATAATCCTAATGAGAAGGAAAAGATTAAATTACTTGCTAATGGACTTGACTATCCTCATTACTTCCTGAGGATCCATCTTTCCCCGGACTTTACTCATAACAATTCCATATGCTCTTTCAAACGACATTCCTGGTTGAGCTAAGATTTCTCCAGCCATATTCTTCACATCGTCTGATGTAATTGGTTTCAAATCTAGTTCTTTCATTGCATCTGCAACCCCATTCTGTGGATATGTTGCAAGATATCTAACAATCTCAGGTATGGCTTCTTTCATGATCTTCTTGTCTTGCAAATAATCAAAAATTTCCATCAATTTGTGCTCAGATACACGATCCATTTCAATTTTTTCTCTTCTAACAAGATCTTTGATAACTGAAGTGAAAGTAGTTGCAACTGTTGTAGGTTCAACTTTTCTTGAAGAAATAATTTTTTCAAAAAGATGCAGATATTCCGATCCGAGGATTTCTCTAGCAAGACCATCAGGTAGTTTTAATTTTGTTTTGAACCTATCTAACTTGTTTGTCCAAGGTTCAGGAAGATTCTTTTTCATATTTGAAAGAAATTCACCATTAATCGCAATAGGATGTATATCTGTTTCAGGATACATTCGATGTGATCCAGGCAATGGGCGTAAGAATTTTGTAGTCCCATCAAGATTAGCAGCACGTGTTTCTTCTTTCGGCTTCTCTACCATCTGTCGTCTAACTTCAAACTCAATAACTTTAGATAATAATCCAAGTTCCTGTACACCTTTAACTTCAATTCGTGGTCCGTTTCTAATACTAACATTCACATCTTGTCTGATTGAACCTATTCCATGTTTAGTTTTCCCTGTTGACCTCGCCATTATTCCAATATTATATGAAATTTCCTGCAGTTCTTGTGGGTTGAACCCTTCCAAAATCCCTGTATCAATCTCAACTAATGGCACACCTAATCTGTTTAATCTATATACAACTTTTCCATTCTCTTCACCAACAATTGCAGCGGCGTCTTCTTCCAAACTAACTTGTGTTATTGGTATTCGTTTTCCTTTGTAACTCATGTGGCCATTCATTCCAACAATTATCGTTCGTTGGAATCCACTTGTATTACTTCCATCAATAACAGTTTTTCTCATGATATGAAATTCATCCGGTATCTCGCAATTTAACAATAATGATATCTGCAATGCAACATCCAACGCTTCTTTATTCACATTGTGTGGAGGTTCTTCATCAAGTTCAACAAGACATGTTTCATTATTGAAAACTTGATAATGGAAAACCCTGTCTTGGAAATACTCAAACTGCGCAGCATCATCTACAGACCCCAATTCTGATGCAACAGGATGTAACTTTCTTGTAACTGTCATTATAGGATTTTTTTCTTTCATTTGTGTTGAACAATTACAAAATAATTTATGTTTTGTATCAAGTTGTTGGTGCAATTCCAATCCTGCTTTTAGTTTTATCGAGTCGTAATTTATTTTTTTATCCATTAAACCACAGTCCTGTCACTTATTTCTCCAGAATAATTTGTCATCATCATTTCTTTGACTTTACTAATTTCTTTGGTGTGACCCAAAACCCACATTAATTTTACAAGTGCAGTCTCCGGTGTCCAATCACATTCATTTCCAATCACACCTGTCTCATTCAACAATCTCCCTGCTTCGTAAATATTCAAATCTAATCTCCCTTTGATTGTTTGTGGTGCCATAACGATTGGTATTCCTGAATGAATGAGAGTTTTGATAACTGGTAATAAACTTTTCGAATGTGGATCATTGTTTGGATTTGCAGGAACATGTCCCAACCCTGTACCAGCAATAACAATACCGTCAAAAGTTCTGAGAGATTGAAGAAACTCCGGTTTTATTCCCGGATATACGTAAACTAATGCAACGTTTGAATTAATTTTCTCATCTAACTTTACAGTTCTCTTTTCACGCAAAGTATAATCATTTCTGAGATATTCGATTCTCTTATCAGGATAGAAAACTTTTGCATATGGCTGAACATTTACACTTTTGAACGCGTCCCTTCGTGAGGTGTGTAATTTTCTAACTTTAGTTCCAGGATGAAGATAACAAAAATCATCATTTACACTTCCATGCATGCATACAACGACTTCTGCTATGCTAGATTGAGCAGCTGCAGTTACTGCGGATACGAGATTTACATGATTATCACTACTTCCTCTATCACTGCTTCTCTGTGCACCAACCAAAACTACTGGAACAGGTAAATCCTTCAACATGAAACTCAAAGCTGCGGCAGTGTAATGTAAAGTATCAGTGCCGTGCATCAAAACAACACCGTCAGCACCCGAATTGATTTCTTTAACAACTTCTTGAGCAATTATCTTCCAGTGTTCAGGAGACATGTCTTCTGATAAAAGATCGAAAAGTTTCCTTGCCTTAATATTTGCTATCTCACCGAGTTCTGGAAATGTTAATAGTAAATCTGCAGGAGAGAATGCTGGAAATACTCCTCCGGTATGATATTCCACTCGAGAAGCGATCGTACCACCGCATCCTAAGATGGAAACTGTTGGTTTTTCAGGATCTTTTTTTGTAGCAATTTCACTAGACTTGAATTTTATAGGTTTTCCTTTCTCCACGAGCTTTATTTTGACGTTTTTGTCAAATTTTAAACCAATATTATAACCGTTGTTTAGTTTCAGAACCAAAGTTGATCTATCCCCCAGCTTAATTCTGGGCATGAGTATACCTTCATACTCAAGTTTGTCCTTAGTTACAAGAATTTTATCTCCAACCTTGATCTTCCTACTATTCAGCAAAAATTCGACTTCTTGAGAATACAAGCTTGTCCCTTAATAATTACGTTTCAAGAATATAAAATGATGAGATTTAGAACATATTTTGAGTAATCTGAGTTACGAAATTTATGTCCATTAGATCAAGATCTTTCTTTGCTTCAGACGAATCACAAATATTACCTTCAAGGAGCATGATAATTTGATCTTTTGTAACTGGGAATTGTGGAATCCATTCAAAAATTGGTAAAAGATTCATGGACCAAACTGGAAAAGACAATTTAATTATCTTCAATTTGTACGATTTTATAATTATATCCAATATTTCGTTATATGTATAAGCTTCAGGACCACCGAGATGGTAGATTTTCTTGAAAGAGTGATTGTTGTTTATTGATTTGACAAATGCATTTGCTACAGTTTCTACTGATACAGGTTGTAATTTATAATTTCCATCTCCAAAATATAGTGCGACATCGTATTTTTCTATTGTTTGAGCTAATTTATTCGCAAAATCATCATTACCACCAAAAATTATAGAAGGTCTAAAAATTGTGTATTCTAAACCGGATTTTTTCACAAATTCTTCTGCAGCGTGTTTAGTTTTTTGATATTTTGTACCGTTTGGCTTGGCTCCATTCGCACTCATGTGAAGAAATTGTTTTATTTTGTTTTCTTTGGCTGCTGCAATCATATTTTTAGTTGATTCTACATGAATTTTTTCAAAAGTAATTCCTTTCCAAATATTTTCCCGTATTATTCCGACAAGATGGATTACAACATCACATCCTTTCATTGATTTGATGAGAAAATCTGGATCATTTACGTTTCCCTGAATAATTTCTATAAGTTTAGATTTCACATCCGGTTTATTTTTATGAGTTAGAACTTTTACTTTGTAATTTGCTTCTACAAGTTTCTGAAGAATTTCATTTCCAACAAATCCCGTTCCACCAGTCAAAAATATTTTCTTATACATCTTTTCACCAGAAAGCATTTAATAACTCCCACTAAATTATTGTTATTCTGAATATTAGGAGGTGACATAGTTGGCAAGAAGACGCGCTAGAAGATCCGCTCGAAGAGAAGAAGCAGAGTAAGACACTTCTGTTATTTTCCTTTATACCTCTTCCAGTATTTGTTTAAATTTATCTTTTCCCAAACTACCTTGGTTTTCTTCAAATGTTGTTTAACTTTTCGAAATCTTTGTTTTAGAATTACCATGAATTATATTGGTTCTGCAAGTTTTTACTGGTTTGTGAAGTACTACTATATATACATGAAGCAACATATTTTGTAAAATGCGGGAACACCTGAAATTGTTTTCTTTGGGTGGATTATTAATAATTCTGGCTACAGTTGTTTTGGCAGCCTCATTATCTAATTCGCCTTCAGCATGTAGCGGTCAGTGGACAAATTGTTCAAATGCATTCGGTGATAATTCCAACAGGGCAACTGCTTCTGTAACAGCATCCGCAAATAAGAGTGGTATATGGAATAATTATGGATTTTCTGTAGCAGATAGCGCATCGATAGACCAAGTTGTTATAAGGGCTGATTTCTTTGCAAGCAAAACAAATGGTTATATTAATGTTAGAGTTAGTGGAGATGGTGGTGCAACTTTCGGTCCATCTCATGTGGTTGGTGGAAATACAGCTGAACAAACTTTCAACATAGATGTGACCAATGACTTGGCATGGACATCATCTAAACTTAACAATTCAAACCTTCGAGTGAATGTAACTTGTTTCAAGCAGGGAAGTGGAAGCAATCCAACATGCAATCTAGATTGGCTACCAATAAATGTTACTTATACGTCATTTGATTTTTCAGTTTCTGCAAGTCCAAGCAGCGATACCATTGTGCAAGGTGAAAGTGCAGAATCTAACATAACAGTTACTTTACTTGGTGGGGTTTCTCAAAATGTAGCACTTTCGGTAGAAGGATGTCCTACTAATGCAATATGTAATCTCAATCCTTCATCTGGATCTCCAACTTACACATCTGTATTTACAGTTATTACAAATGCATCGACACCTTTAGGAACGCATTTAATTAATGTTTCCGGAACTGGAGATGGTCTTACAAGAAAAACTAGTTTTACATTAACTATTAATGAAGATTGCACAAGAGCCAATCCAACAGTTTTAATATCACCAGATACACAGGATGCATCAGCTGGTTCACAATTAAACTACACTACTGAAGTGACAAATAATGACTCAAACGGTTGTGGATCTTCAGTATTCAGTTTGACAAGAACTATTCCATCGGGATGGACGGGAACATTTCTCTCCAATTCATTAACAATAAGTCCAGGTAGCTCTGCGTCAACTACATTCATGTTAACATCTTTATCAAATTCAACAGCAGGAGATTACAACTTCAACAACACAGCAACTAATTCAAACTCATCTTCATTCAAGTCAAGTGATTCGGCTGTATATCACGTAAATTAATTCAACTTACGATTGATTGTATAAATCCTATAAACAATGGACTCGGTGTTAACGGACGGGATAAAAATTCTCCATGTGATTGTGTTGCAACAAAAAATTTATTTTTTGGTATTTCTATAAACTCGACTAGATTTCTTTTTTCATATATACCTGATAATAACATCCCATTTTCTTCCAAAATTTTATGGAATTGTGGATTCAGTTCCCATCGATGACGATGTCTTTCTATAACAGATTCTTTATTATAAATTTTCCTCACAATAGAACCTTCTTTTAATTTTGCCGGATATCCACCAAGTCTCATTGTTCCACCCATATTGGAATTTTCAATATTAGTTTTTTGTTCAGCTATTATGTCAATCACCGGACAATCTGTACTAGAATCTACTTCCGTTGTATGAGCCGTTTTTAATCCGCAAACATTCCGTGCAAATTCTACCACCGCCATTTGCATACCATAGCATAATCCAAGATAAGGAATATTGTTTTCACGGACGTAATTTATTGCAGCAATTTTTCCTTCAACACCTCTTTTACCAAAACCACCAGGAACAATTACACCTTGAACATTTTTCAAAGCTTCCTCAACATTTATTTTTCCATCTTCGATATCAGTAGCTTCAACCCATTTTATTTTAACCTTTGTACCAAAATACGGAGCTGCATGCTCAAGAGATTTTATGATACTCAAATAAGAATCATGAACATTTGTGTATTTCCCAACAATTCCAACTACAATTTCTTTGTTTGCATTTTTTACTTTATCAACAAATTCATTCCAATTTTTAAAATTGAGAACACTATCACCATTTTCTTTCGGGGAAAGATTCAAAATCTTAAACAATTCAGCATCCAATCCTGTATTTTGAAGCATTAGTGGAATTTCATATACATTTGAAAAATCGTACAAATTATAAACTCTTGTAACAGGAACATTTCCGAATATGCTAATTTTTTCCTTAACAGAATTCGGTATTGGGTTTTTAGACCTGCAAATTATCATATCAGGTTGTGTGCCTAATGATAATAATTGTCGCAATCCGATTTGTGCAGCTTTACTTTTGAATTCTCCAAGAGATTCGGGCTCAATTATAAAAGTTACATTAACAAAAGCAACATTTGATCTTCCTTCTTCATATTGCAATTCGCGCATAGCTTCAACAAAATAAGAATTTTCCAAATCTCCGACAGTTCCACCGACTTCAACAAGAACAACATCTGCATTTGTTTTTGTAGCAAGATCACGCAGAAAATATTTTATTTCACCAGTAACATGTGGAATGAATTGAATATCTCTTCCAAGATATTCACCTTTTCTTTCTTTGTCCAAAATTATTTTGAAAATCTTTCCCCCAGTCAAATAATTATCTTTTGTGAGATTTCTATGGAGAGCTCTTTCATAAGAGCCGAGATCTAAATCACATTCTGTTCCATCATCCAATACAAAAACTTCACCATGACGATAAGGAGTTAAAGTTCCTGCATCTACATTCAAATATCCGTCAAATTTTATTGGTGAAACTTTAAGGCCATGGCAACTTAGTAAAGTAGCGAGTGCAGCAGAAAAAGTTCCCTTTCCGACACCAGACATTACACTTCCTGTAATGATGACAAATTTAGTTTTACCAGTTTGGTATCCGATAGGTATGAAAGAATTAGACTCATGCTCTAATGTTCGCTCGGCTAAAGTTTTTCCGTTAACAAGTGACACACCAAAATAGGATTCTAAAACTTATAAGCTTATCTTCCAAAAACGATCGAGACAACATCTTTATGTTTAAGAATATGATCTGCCGCCAATCTCATTTTTGTTTTCACATCAATCCCTGTAATAAATTTCTCACCAAGTTGTGTGTGAACTTTGAAGGCAAACTCTTTCATTGTAGTTCCATTAGGAACCAGCAAAACATCTGGTAAAATATTTCCATCCTTGTCTGTTAGTTTGTTAACATCGGCAACCGGATATACAGCAATGTATCCGAGAATCTCAAAGATGGATTTATTCAAACATTCTTGTACACCAGTCGACCCAAATTTATCGATGACATGTTTTTTGATGAATTCCAATGCTTTCTTCTGACTTTCATCCATATTTCCTAATATTTCAAAACCATTTCCCACATGATAATTAACAAATCCTTTTTCAGTAGCTTTCTTCAGCGCTATTTCAGATTCTGCACTTGTAGGAACCAATTCTTTATAACTTCCTTTCAATTTTTCATAATTATTTTGTGCTGGTGGCAAGTCAATTTTATTAGCTACAATAAGAATAGGTTTTGATTTTTCTCTCAAGACTCGTGAAAATCTTTCAACATCAGTAATTGGCGATAGTTCCAATGTATCGGATAATTGTTGTTTTGTTACTTCCAATCCACTCAATTTTTCATGAAGAAAATTAATAAGCTCGGCTTTTGATGTGGGCAGTTTTGTTTTTTCCAAATTTCTTCTGATAACACTTTCAAACCATAAATCGATTTCATTTCTTAGAAAACCTATCTCTTTCGACACATCAAAATTTTCTGTTATTTTCCCTTCTTCATCAGTTAAGCCAGATGCATCAACAACTTGAATTAAAACTGATGCTTGTCGTAAATCATTCATGAATTGATTCCCAATACCTTTACCTAAATGTGATCCTGGAATTAATCCACCAACATCAACTAGTTTAACCGGAATGAATCTCTTTCCATTTTTACAATGTCCGTGTTTTGGCTTACAATCTGTATTATAATTTTTACAAACACAATCAATCACAACATAAGCAACACCTGTGTTTGGAGTTATTGTTGTAAATGGTACAGGAGATGTTTTTACATCAATCATCGTTGCGGCTTTGAAAAAAGAGCTCTTACCCGCAGATGGTTTCCCAACTAACCCAATTATCATATCAAATAACTATTCAAGAAAGCATTAAAGAGTTACCATTTTGACATATTTATAAATAATCTGGTTATTTACTTTATGGACAAGAAAGAAACAATCACAGTTCAGACAGTAGTTAATGCTCCTGTAGAAAAAGTTTGGGAATTTTGGACTAATCCCGAGCATATTACTAAATGGAACAATGCATCGGATGACTGGCACACACCATGGGCAGAAAATGATCTGAGAGTAAGTGGGAAATTTACTTGTCGAATGGAAGCGAAAGATGGTAGTTCTGGTTTTGACTTTTCAGGTGTATATGATGAAGTAAAAGAAAATGAAGTAATTGCTTACACCATGGACGATGATAGAAAAGTAAAAGTTACTTTCACAAAGAACAATGATAATGAAACCGAGATAGTGGAAACCTTTGAAGCCGAAGGCACTAATCCTATTGAAATGCAACGTAGCGGATGGCAAGCTATTTTGGACAATTTTAAAAAATATGTTGAAGCGAGTTAGCTCTTGGCCATCATGTATAATTCTCTAACCATTCGTTCGATAGTTTGCAATCGTTGATTTATCGCATCATACTCCACTTTCATACTATCAACCTGACTTAACATCAGATCTATTTTAGATTTCAAATTGTTAGTTGCAACATCAGATGGTTGGAACTGAGAAGGTGGTATATCAGATGGTGGAAGAGGGGGTAATTGATCTTGTACTGGCTCTCTTGATTTTCCTCGACCAAAAATAATTTTGAATGGAAATATGATTATTTTTCCAACTGTTCCTAAAACTCCCATTTTATGCCCCCTTTAACACAATCTCAGGTGCTATACCCAAAGTCCTTTCGAGTGCACGTTTGAGATCGTTAATTTTTATTCGACACTCTTCCATATAATTTCGTCTTATGTCGTTATAAAGAGTTCTGAAATACAGCCATCTTAATGATTTGTATAAAGCGCTTCTTTGAATGAATGTATTTTCGGCTGATCTCGTTTGCACTTTTCCTCGTAGGAGTATTGTTACATCACCGTCTTTGTTGGGATCTGCATATTGTTTACCTTCAACTATGATTTCCGGATAAAGAACTGTCCACATGTCATAAGTTTTCTTGGTGATGAACTTGAAAAAGAACCATCTCGGATCAGATGTATTATCCCAGCGGAAATCACGTTCCCAAACATCTTTTCCACGAACATCAAATATTGCTCTTAGAAATCCGCCCATTGCGCCATATATTTTGAATGGATTTGGACCATGATATTCGATTTTTAACTGTCTATCAGGTGTTAGGCAGTCGTCTTCTAAAATCCATGTTGGCATTCAATCACATCTTTGGGATTATGTTGAAGAAAGTTCTCATTTCATCTGAAAACTGTAACAAAAGTGCACGGCATTCTTCAACGTACTTTTTTCTAATACCTTGATATATCATTTTGTGGTAGAAAGTCCTTATCATTTCGTAAGGAAGACTTCTCTGCCATACCGTATCTTGAGGGTATTCTGTTCTTATTTTTCCTTCGAACGATATTCTCACAGATCCTTCTTTTCCAAATTCCTGACTAGGCTTGGCATTGCCATCAATAGTTATTGTTATATCCTGGAATGTGTGTGTATCGAGATCTTTGATAGTTTCGAATCTAACATGGAAGCTTTCCCCACCAGCCACCTTTTCCCATTTAAACTCCCTTTCCTGAATTTCCTTTTCTGTTATGTTAAAAAGAGAACCGAACAATTTACGTATTTGTTCATATGCAAGCTGAGGATTTGGTCCAGTATACTCCAAAGTCGCCCCAGGCCTTGGAACCAGACAATAGTCATGAATTAGAATTCTTGATCTTGCAAATACTGGCAAATAATCACTATATTTATTATGGTCATTTAAAACTAAAAGTTATAGTATAATTATGGTAGTAGGTCGGTTAGTGGGTTGGTTACTGATTTTGGTTGGTTTGTTCTTTATTATAGCAATGCCGTCGATGAGGAACTATATGCCCGATAAATTCCAGCATACGGTCATTTGGGTGGGAGTTGTTATTCTGGGTATAGGCATTTTTGTTCTAGTTAAAAGTTAATGAGAATAAAAAACCATATTAGATTATGTCCGATGTTATTACAAAGGCTATTTTTAATGATAATCCGGGAATGGGATTGAATGCAAATCCTTTCGAAGGTGAGATGTACATAGATATGACCTCACCGATGGGGCAATTATCAGGAATGTATCTTGGATTGATGTTTTCTTTGCGTAGATTTGGTTTTGAAACTTTGAAGATCGATGAATCAATAGATGTTTCTCCCGTTTTCAAACAATATTACGATCTTACTATACAACAGAAGCAAAGCCTTGAAGCACAAATTAAAGGAGGACTTGGCCAGATTGCAAATGCAATTCATGATTACGAATTGATACGACATGATCTTAGGAAATATAAAGAGTATTTGGATTATTTCACGAGAATCGAGCAAGGGAAGAACCTTTTGAAAAAAGCCAAAAAAGATGATGAAAAGGAAGAAGCACAAAAAATGATAACTGAAGGTGTACAGACTCTTCGTTCTGTTTTTATAGATCAAGTCGATGCACACACTGGTGAAGGAATTGCATTAAGAACAATAACCTCAAGATGGCCAACGATAATTGTTGATTTTCAGAGATTGGATGAGAATGAAACTGATCAGAAAAAAATTGCAGAGAAACATAAAATTTCAGAAGCCGAAGCATCTATCCTTGCAACGAAAAATAAACTCTTTATTGAATGGAGGGATAATCTTTTCCGACCTACTTTAAAGGAGCGATATGAAAATGTTCTTCGATTGGTTGAAGCGAGAAAAACATCTGTCCAGAGATATACCGACATGCTTAAACCTACTATCGCACGGTATAAACTGATCAACGACGCATTAGAAAGTCCAGAAGGAAGACAATGGGGTCATACGGGATTCTTCCAACCCAGTGCTCAAGCATTTTCAAACGATCTTATACGAATTTGGGCATTCATGCCCTTTGCACCTGCAGAGAAATATAAATTCACTTTGGATTATATGAATCAAATTTCTTTAGAAAAAGCCGGATTCTTAAAATCGGAGATTAAAGAATTGGAAAAATTTGGTGTTAAACCGAAAGATCTAGTATATGCATTGCCTGCTGAACCATCTATTGATAAAATTGTAAGAGATGCTATACCGGAAGTTCAAAAAACATACAAAGTTCAAATAACAATCAAAGATGTATATGATGCGAGAAAAAGGTTAACTAATTTATTTGGAAAAACAGCTTCTGAAAGACAGGGTGCAGAAGGTGGAATAAGACCGGGAGCATCGTGGGTGTTCAGTCCTTATTGGATTTTCCTTGACATTCCAGTAAATCGAAGTGTAATAAGACTTGCAAATGGAACTGAAATGGAGGATCTATTCATACAAAATCTAACAGTCAAAAACAGAACACAGAATGTAATAATTGTAACTTTATTAGAAGTTATTGCAAGAGAAAAACAATTGGAAAATTATATCAGCCGACTTTTAGGTGAACTGGGTGGAGATCCGCAGGCACTGAAAACTATTGAGGAAATGTCAAAAGAAGAATATCCAGAATTTTTTGGCGGTGAGAGGAAAGAGGAGAAGAAAGAGAAGGAGAGAAAAAGTTTATTGAAAGATTTATCGAAAACTGGTGCAAACATTGAGAACTTTTTGAGAAATACATTTGGTGTTAGTTTTGGTTTCATGAGAGCAGGTGTGCCGTATGAGTTTGCAATGGATGATAGAATTGCAGAAATGTTTCAAGTGGAAACAATGGTCCAAGGTTATCTTTATGTTTTAAGATATTTGCAACAAGGTATGGGCGTTCCGGGGATAAGGGTATAATATGACATATAACATTGCAGTTACAAGTGGTCTTTATAGTATTGCACGTGGTCGTGAATTGGCAGGTATCAAAGCGAAAATTTCTCAAGTACTAACACAAGGTGTAAATAGTATCCAAGTTGATTTGGATAGTGTATCAGAATTAACCGAGCCAGAGATTGAAACAGTTATTAAAAGATTCGTAGATGATTTGGGAATCAAATGGGTCATGCATGCTGAAATAATAGAAGAAACTGCAATGGAAACTGCAATTCTCACAAATTGGAGACATTCACATAGAAGATTGCATATGTATCTCGACACTTTTTACGAAAAGTTTGTAAAAAGGGGGTTGAAAAATTATTTACCGGAGTATGTTGATTTCCACATTTCCATAATGATGACAATGGGGTATTTTGGAGAACGCTATAGAATAGCAGGTCTTCCAATGGTAAGTTTTGATGGTGAATATGATTGGATGAAAATTTTAAATAATAACAGTGATTTGAAAGATTGGTTTAGAAATCATATGGTTCTATTAGTTATTGGGAGAGAAGCACCAATAGTTGCAACTCCAGACGAATTGAGAGAAAGAGCAGGTAGATCTGTTATTGAGAAGAAATTGGAAAAAATTGAAAATGAAAATCCTGAAGAATATAGAAGAAAAATTAACGAATTCATTGAAAAGAACAGACATCAACCGCAAACTGTTGATGATTTTGTAAGTATTTTTGGTGAGAGCATAAGACCCACAGATGAAGAAAGAGGTGATGCATTAATAGAACAATGGCTTGAATACAGTTCTCTACGATATACAAAAGGTTCAATAACCGACGAAGAGGTTGCATATTCAATAGTTGCAAAATATTTGGAACTTAAGAGAGATGATCCAAACGAACCTTTATGGAAACTTTTCTTTGGTGAGAAAACTATCGAACAACTGGAAGTGGAATGGGGTAAAAAACTTATTGATCTACAAACGAAGGAAATTTATTTACATCCTGATGTTATAGCGATGATTGGATCCAGATATATTATGGGTCATTTCGAAGCTGACCCAGGAACATTCTACTTGGGAGAAAGTTACAAGGTAAATCCAGAAAGATCTAAAGACACATTCTTCAAGAAAAAGGCAATAGACAAATTAAAAGAATTGAAATTAGTTTTAGTTTTTGAAAACCCGGAAGCTGCACCAGGCTCGGAAGGACTTAGAAGAATATTTCGAGCAAAACAAATGTATAATTTTGTGAAAGCATCACAACAGGTTTTCAAGACGGATTTGATTAGATTATTAATTGATTTTAATCATTGGCTTAATCAAAGTGTAGATCCCGAAAGAGAACTTGATTTGATAAGTAAGGAAGCCCCTGATTTTGGCAAGTATGTATATGCGACCCACATATACAATCCAGTAGGAGTACATGAACACATGCCATTTGAAATACCATCAGATGAACAAGTTAGGATGTACGGATGGTTATACAAGATGAGACAATTAGGATTTAAAGAAGGTTACTTGACATTTGAAAGGGGTGGAGGGCAGTCGATGCTTGAAATTGCTCGATCTGTTATTCTTGCTCTAAGACAAATTAAAGATCATTTGGAAAAAAATACAGATCCGAAGAAATTACCGCAAGAATTTTATGGCATATCGCCTGATGGTATATTATCTGAACAAAGACAGATGGTTGTTATTCGGGAACATGCAAAAGATCCATTGAAAGGATTGATTATTGCACCTGAAGAGGAACATACAGCATTAGGAAGAGAAGCTTTGGCTAAACCTGGAATGACTCCTGAGAAATGGAAGAAGGAAGAATTAAGATAAATTACCTTTATTTTAATCACTAATAAGTAACAGTAAGCTTTATATATAACCAAACCAAGAGATATATATGCCTTTTGAAAACTTGGAAGAAGAGCTTGAAGATGTGGAATTGGCCAAGAAGCAGGTTCAACAGCAAGCTCCTCAGATAACACAGAAAGAAGTGATTGAAAAGATAGTCAAATTCACCAATTCTATAAGAAAGCAGTATGGTGAATTGATAAAATCCGTTCTTATCTTCGGTTCAGCTGTAAAAGGCACTATGGTCAAGGGATCTGACATTGATGTGTGGGTAATTGTAGATGATACAGCAACCAAAGCCACAGAAGACCTGAACAAAGTAATAGATCATGTTTATATCATAGCCAGCGAGATGAAGGAATTGCATATTCAGGCTCATACTTTGACAGAATTCTGGCAGTCAATAAGAATGGGTTCACCTGAATTTTCAAATTTCCTAAGATATGGTCTTGCGATATATGATACAGGATTTATCAAGCCTATTCAAAGAATGCTTCAGATGGGATTAATTCCTCCGAGTGATGAAACTATTAGTTTAAAGGCTAGAGCTGCTGGTGCAAGATACAAAAAAGTTGCGAATGAAGTAAAAATGCTTATTTTCGATCTTAGATACACAGCATTGGATATGGTACAGGCTGTGGTAATGTACTATTATAAGGAAACTCCTGATTACAAGAAAGCACCAGAATTTTTGGAAAAACTTGTAAAGGAGAAGAAGCTTGAAAAGACGTATGTTGAAAAATTTGTGGAATTGGACAAATTGTGGAAGGATATTGATCATGGTGATATAAAAGAACCAACAACTGATCACTTGAATCATGCACTGGGGTTGACAAAGGAAATTATAGAAAGATTGCAGAAATTACTGCCTAAAGATTTTATTGGTGAAGAAGTAGGAGGTTTGTAAAATGACAGAAAAATTTTACGCTGAACATGGTATGCGTCTAAAAAGACGTCAAATGCTTAGAAATAATAGTCGTTTTGTATCAGATATAGCGGGACCTATACCAGAAGATTGGATTGTAATTACACAGAATGGAATAAGTATGGGGAGAAAAGGTGTAGGTAAATATTCACAACGTATAGTACCGGGGTATATTTTTGGCACATATAAGGATACTGCTGGGAATGTTAAACAGCTTGACGAGGAAGGGTGGATGAAATATGCCGCTTAAGAAAGATAAAGACGAACCAATAGTTCCGCAAGAACCTAATCCAAGTCTTGGAACAAAAGAACAAAGAATGGATCTTATCAAGAATTATGCTAAAAAAGTTCTCGACAAATATGGACAGTATATCAAAGCAATTGTAATGATGGGATCTGTTACACGAGAAGAATTCAAACCAAAAAGCGATATTGATGTTTTTGTTGTAGTTGATGATACAAGTTTTTCATTAACTAACGAAATGTTGGACAAGATCGATGCTGATTTGCTTAAGATGGCTGATGAAATTCCTGAAGCATGGATAACTGTAAAAACTCCAGACGGTAAGGAAGAAAAAATAAATCTTGTTTCTGTTCAACCTGTTTACACTTTAACAGAATTCTGGGATTATGCACGAGTTGCACATCCGATAATTTACAATTTTATTAAAGAAGGTGTTCCTGTTTATGATACAGGATTCTTCACTCCAGTAAAAAGATTATTGGAAATGGGAAAGATTCCTGCAACTAGAGAAGCAATAGAAAGTTACATGGAAGGTGCACCTAAGAAAATAACAAGAGCAAAGACTGTGAAATTATTGGTGCTTGCAGAAGATTGTTATTATGCAATGTTAAACTCATCACAAGCTGTTTTGATGTTTATGGGATTGGCTCCGCCTGTTCCAAGCAAAGCTTATGATGAAGTTGTTCTTCATCTAGTCAAGCCAGGAATTCTTGAACAACAGTATGCAGATTGGTTGAAGGAAATAATTGAAGTGAGAAAGAAAATCGAACACAAGGAATTGATGGATGTAACTGGCGCGGTGATGGATGAATGGATTGAAAAATCTGAAAAATTTGTTGACAAGATGTTTGGTTTATTGAATGCACTTGAAGTGAGAAAGAAGGAAAAGATTTTGGAAAGAACGCAAGATGTTATGCACAAAGCTGCAATAACAGCAATTAAGAGTTTGAAGAAAATGCCAGAAGATACGAGAGATGAGGATGTTGTTAAGAAAGTTGGTGATATTTCAGATGTATTTAGAAAAGAATTCATCGATACAAAATTGGTAGAACCTTATTATTTGGATATTTGGAAAAGAATCGAGCAGATGAAGAAAACTTCTGACGAAAAGAAAATTATGGATATACCAGATAGAGAAGTTTATGAAATGCGAGAATATGTAAGAAAGCTTATTCGTGATTTGGCAAAAGTTTTGAAGGATAAAGGTATTTCTGAAACAGATAAAGAACCTGAATAAATTATGTGATTTTATGGATGTTTTAAAAGAATTATCAAGGTATGACAAAATTAGTTTGCCTAATGGGGCTACTCTTCTAGTCAGGCAAGAAAAAGACACACCATATATTGCGACTGTTGCTAGAATTGATTATGGACACTGTCATGACCCTGCAGAAATGAATGGTAGAGCTCATCTGGCTGAACATACATTGTTTCAAGATAATCCAAGATACACAGCATTTGAGATGGAGGATAGATTAGGATTATTGACTGGAATGGAACCGAACGCTTTTACAGGTTCGACTGAAATGGTTTTAAGTGCGGGAACTCCATATCGTATGTTACCTGAAAGTCTCCCAGAATTTTTAGGAATTATATCTGCAGCACTTGATAATACACAGTTAAAACCTGAAGATGCTGAAAAGGAAAAATCAGCTGTTCTTCATGAATTAAGCAAGACGGGAACTTTCCAGCGATATCATGAAGAGATTGTTAACAGACATCTTTATCGAGATCATCCCCTAGGTTTCATGTTCGGTAGAAATATACCTGCTATTTCATCACTAACCGCCGAACAAGTGGATCATGTTAGAAATACTTATTTCGGTGGACCGAATTTGATAATTGCTTTAGTTGGACCTGTAAGTGATGACCATATAAGAATTGCAAGAGACTTATTTGGAAATGGTTATAAACAAAAATCTCCACAATTATGCACTGTTGTACCTTTAGATGAATCTATTTCCCTTCAAGAAAGATTTCCCGACACGCCTTCTGGGAAATCACAAACTAGAATTGTACGAACATTTCATGTACCTCAAGGTAGAGAAGGTATAAAGTTGGATGTTTTATCGACCTATTTGGGATCTGGTATGAATTCGCCTTTGATCAAGAAACTTAGAGATGAGCTAGGACTTGTATATAGTGCAGGTGTTGGATTCTCTTCTACCGATTTAATTAGTGAATTTGAAATTGGTGCCGATGGATTCGACGATGATAAAGTAGAAGAAATAAACAGAATGCTTGAAGAAGAAATTGAAAAAGTTAAACAAGGTGAAGTAGATGAAAAAACTCTGGAACGACGTAAAAATATGTTTGGTTTAAGTTATTCGATGGGGTTTAATACACCTGAAGCTAGACTCGGATGGATGCTAAATCGTGAAGTAAAACATTTACCATTTGATCATCGAGAATATTTTGATATGGTAAAGGCAATAACACCTGAAGATCTAACAGATGCTGCAAGACAACATATAAATGGTAATAAATTAACTTTTGTAGCGCTATTAAGCCAATAGAAGGAATAATAATTTATGTCAATTAAATTCGGTTTGTTGACAAATCCTGCTCACAATATTGTAGATGAAATAAAGACAATCCTAAAACTCGGGTTCGATTACGCCGAAGTAGGAATAGAATTACCTGGCGGTGCACCAGAAGTTATTTTGAAGAACAAGAAAATTATTCTGAGTTTGCTTGATAAATTTAATTCACAAGGACCTGGACATACTGCATGGTGGATAGATTTTGGAAATGGATATGAAATTATTAAAAAAAGTTGGATAGAGGAAGGAAAGAAAAATATAGATGCAGCAAAATTATTGAATTTGAAAAAAATTAATTTTCATTTCTATTCAGTAGGTTTAACAAAAGCTTACAAAGCACATCATCATCAGATATTGAAAAATATAATATCAAGCCTTAGACAGGTTGTGAAGTATGCGGATTCGAAAGGAATAACTGTAATGTTAGAAAATACTCCAAACCAAAGATCTGTAATTGGAATAAGAGAATATAAATTTGTAATTGATAGTGTTCCAAAGTTGAAAGCACATATTGATATGGGTCATGCGTTCATGGAAAATGGAATGAAAGGAATAAAAGAATATTTATTCACCTTTGAAGACAAAATTGAACATCTGCATATCCATGATAATCATGGGGAATTTGATGAACACCTCCCATTAGGGGATGGTGATATAGATTTCAATCAAATTGCAAAATGGTTGAAAGAAATTAAATATGATAAAACAATGACGTTTGAAGTTTTCACATCTAAAAAAGATGCAAGAGAATCAATGCTTAAATTCAAACAAATTTTATCTGAATAGATAAACTACACCTTTCTGTGCAAGAAATCCAATGAAAAGCATAGTCAGAATTATATTAGAAAACGTTCCCATAACCGGAAATAGAAGGTAAAATCCGGCAACTGCGTCCAAAGCACTAACAGGATTTTGTTTCATAAATGCAAATGAGATTCCTTTTATTAGAAAAAATAAAACACCGAGCAATGCCAAGGATTTTGGTAATACGTCAGCAAACAAATACAATGCTATGAATGATAGTGCAGTTAAATGAAGAATTCCGGTTATTTTATGTCCGAACATGTCATCAGTTTTTTCTGGAAATCCATTCCTTTTCCATCTTTCCTTCTTTATAATTAGACCATCTAGCTAAATTAAATAAAAGATCTGACAAGCGATTTGTATATGCAACTGCATTATCAGGTATTTTCCTTTCGCTAGACAATTCAACTATTCGACGTTCGGCACGCCTGCAGATAGTTCTTGCAACATGAAACATTGAAGCCAATTGTGTACCTGTGGGGAGAATGAATCTCCTTAGTTTAGGTAAATCTTTCTCAAATGACATTATCTTTTCTTCGAGAAATTTCACGTCATATACTGTCAATCGTGGTAGATTGGGGTTGTTATTAACTGCAGCTAATTGTGAACCAAGAACAAAAAGATTTTCCTGAATTTTTTCCAATACAATATTGAGATAAGGGTATTTGTTGATGGATCTTATCAATCCAATGTGTGAGTTTAATTCATCAATATCGCCGTATGCATCAACTTGATAATCATCTTTCCTAACTTTCTCTCCACCAATCAATGAAGTTTTACCATTATCACCTTGACCAATGTTTGGCTTCATATGATAAAAATAGACTTTAAATTAATAAAGGCTTGTATTAGTTGTATGAAAATTTTGATTGTTCAGAACAAGGAAGATTCGTTATTTGCAGTTAAACTAGACCACATAGAAAAGATAAATAAAGTCTTACCAGATGCAGATGTTACAGTTGATACAAGTGTAGACAAACATATTGATTCGGATGTTGTTATATCTGGGAAATTGACAGAAAATGATTTCAAAAAAATGAAAAATTTAAAATGGTTTCATTTCACAGGAGCAGGTGTGGATTTTCTTCGCGAAATAAATCTAAAATCTGACATCATAATAACAAATTCATCTGGTGTTCACCCTATCCCGATTGCGGAACATGTTTTTGCATTCATGTTGATGTTAGAAAGGAAAATTAATAAAGCGTTCAGAGATCAAATTGAAAGAAAATGGGGAAAGGATTACGAGAGATTCAATGTAGCAGAATTGCATGGGAAGACCATAGGTATAATTGGAATGGGTAGAATCGGGGAAAAGATTGCGCAGCTTGCAAAAGCATTTGATATGAATGTTCTGGGAATTGTACGGACTTTGAGAGAAAAGGATCCGCATGTTGATGAGTTATATGATTATAATGGATTAGATAAGGTTCTAAGTAAATCTGATCATGTTGTTGTTTGTTTACCACTGACTGAAGATACGAATAATCTTTTCGATTATGAAAAATTCAAAAAAATGAAAAGTTCAGCATATTTTATTAACATCGGGCGGGGAAAAATTGTAAAAGAAGATGATTTGATAAAAGCTTTGAAGGAAAAAATTATTGCTGGTGCGGGATTGGATGTCTTTGAACAAGAACCTCTACCCGCAGACAGTGAATTGTGGGATATGGAGAATGTTATTATCACACCACACTATTCTGGATGGACGCCGAAGTACATGGATAGAGTTGTGGATATTTTCTGTGAAAATTTGAAAGCGTATTTAGAAAATACAAAAATGCCGAATTTAGTTAATAGGAAAGAAGGTTATTGATGAAGGATCGTACGTTTGAAAATTAATTAAAAACTGTTTTATGATTCTTTGGTCTGTGCATTATTAAAACCTTATGTGTCAGATCTCTGTCAAACCGTCTTAAAGCAAGAACCATTCGGGTATCAGGTTCACAATATTCCCATTCTCCTTCTTTTTTATGTCCCCATCCTACTTCATCTTTTTTCAGAGTTACTCGTCCTGTATCATATATACGATAGGTTACTTCGGTATAACCCCCGAAACCCGAATCTGCATTAGGAAATGCAGCATGTGCTTCAACATATGTACGAGAATTTGTAAACTTGTATAGATCTTGAGTGTCTGATGACATAATACTCAATTTATTCTTCTTTAGCTCTTTTTTCCATTTCTTCTTCAAGATCCAATTTCTTGACAAGTTCAATGTATCTGTTTCTGATTGTGACTTCAGTTATGTTTGTAGTATCAGCAACTTCTCTTTGAGTTCTCTTTTCACCAACAAGCACGCATGCTATGTAAATCGCAGCAGCAGCAACACCTGTTGGACCTTTTCCTGAAGTGATGTCATGCTTCTTTGCTTTCTTCAAAATTTCAACTGCTCTTGCTAAAACTCTATCACTCAATCCAAGCATTGAACAGAATCTTGGAACATAAGTCATAGGATCTGCAGGCAAAATTCTGATTTGCAATTCTCTTGAAATATAACGATATGTTCTTCCAATTTCTCTCTTGTCTTCTCCTGATGCTTCGGCAATTTCATCCAAAGTTCTTGGAGAGTCAAATTCTCTTGAAACAGCATAAGTCAAAGCTGCAATAACAGATTCTATTGATCTTCCTCTGACCAATCCCTTGTTAACAGCCTGTTCATAGTATCTTGCGATCTTTTCATGAACAGATCTTGACAAGTTCAAAAATGAAACTATTCTTTGAAGTTCTGATAGTGCAAAAGAAAGATTTCTATCCTTGCTTTTGATCAATCTCTTGTGCCATTTTGTTAATCTGTAATACTGTGCTCTTTTCTTTGTAGGAACCTTGTAAAGTTCACCTACACCTTTTCCGATTTCTGTAGTCAATCCTTTATCGTGTTTTGTGAATGTTAACGGAGCACCAGCTCTTGCTCTTCTTGACATTTGTTCAGTATCAAAAGCTCTCCATTCTTGACCAGTATCTATGATCTCTTCTTCCATAACAAGTCCGCATTTAGCGCAAACAAGTTCTCCTCTTGTAGGATCTTCGACAAAATTAACACTTGCACATTCTGGACATTTTCTTCCATACTTGCTAGGTGGTGCAGGTTTTTGTACTGGCATTATCCATCCACTCGATTATATTTATTGTATAATGAAGCCTCATCAATTTTATTATAAATTTCCATCAGATCATTCCTCTTAGGATATTTATTTTTTAATGGGGGTTTTAATCTTGCTACAACCGCCTTTAAATCAGGTCTAATATTGCCTTTTCCATCAATAACAGGAACTACATGATATTCAGGAAATTCAGGTGAACTTCTCTCTTCAAAAATGGTGTCTATGTTGTAAATAAATTTTGATTCATATCGTGTCCCTCTTGAAAACTGGGAAAGGCCGATTATAAGTTCAGATAAAATATCTTGATCGGATCTTTCAATTACTACTCCATTCTGGATACCAACTGCAGGTACAATTTTAATAAGAGAATATCCCATAACTTCTAAATCTCCTCGCAATCTTGGTTTTTGTCCGACATCAATGTATACCATTTTATCACTTTTAAGTAAACCCAAATTTTATTAGATTATCTATTAATAGCAAACTATTTAAACCTTTTGGTGACCCCTAAATTTAATTACTTTTCCTACTTATAAACTTCTCATCGATTGCTTTTCGTGTAAGTTTACCACCACATTTCGGACATTTACCATCATTTTCGTAGAATTTTTTACAATTTTGGCAATAGTTCTTCCATTGGAATTGTTTGGTTATTTTCTTATTGAATAAAGAAACGTATTCCAATCCTAATTTCTCTGCAACATTCTGGATAGCATAGTCATCCGAAACGATTGAAGAGTTGTTTTCCTTGGCTAAAGCAAGTATTTTGATGTCTGTATCGGACAATTTTCCAAAATCTCCAGTTTCCTTTGATATTTTTACAATTTCCTTTATCGATGACTCTTTCGGATCGAGGATTGTTAATTTTATACCCGATAACTTTAACGAATTTATCTTATCTTTAATCTCATCAACAACGTCCATCACCGTAATTATCTCATCGAACATACGAAAGTCTGTCAAGTAAATAAACGCACTTGTGTCCAATACTGCTTTCATAGTTTTCTCCTAAATTGCGTCATAATTTCTCAAGGAAGTTTTCTCTATTAATTCTGGCTAACTCCAGTATGCCCAATAAGGTACCGGTTTTAACTTCTTTATGCAACGGGACAACTGTTACTACTTTCTTTCCATCAACAAATTTTCTTAAAATTACATGATCACCTTTCTGCCGAACAGCTTCAAAACCAAACTCCTTAACAAGAATTTTTATTATTTCGGTACCAGACAGGCAATTTCGACACTGACTGCACCTATAGTCTTCATTTCCTTCAATTCTTTTCTAACTTCGGGCATTTCTTCCAAGTAGAGTTCCACGGCTTCCTTGATGTTTTCTATTGCATCTTCAATTGATTTTCCCTGAGTAGTAACCCCAGTGACGACTTCTTTGATTATATACATGTTATCTTCCTTCCAGAGTACCGTTTGCAGTTCCATAACATCACTAGTTATAATCCCTCCTTGTAACATATAAAGATTCCTAAACTTCTGTAAACCCAGAAAGTTATATTAAGTCAATCGCGCAAATAGATTCAATGGTTAAAGACTTTCCTCTGTTACCTCTAGAAAAGATAGCACGAGAAGCAGGCGCTGAAAGAGTTTCTCATTCTGCACTAGTTGCTATGAGAGAAGTTTTACTGGAAATATCCGAACAAATAGCACGTGAAGCGGTAAAATTATCAGACCATGCTAAAAGAGTCACGATTAAACGAGAAGATATTGTGCTTGCAGGGAAGAGATAACTGATACTTATTTTTGTCTAAACTGAATTCTAATAATGGTAAAATCATTTCCCATCATAACTTTCCTCCTTGCAGGAATCTTTATCATAGTTTTCGCATTCACATTTCAATACAGTTCATATTATATTGAGAATTTTGGTTTCGTGCCAGAAAATCCGAGAATTCTAACTCTTCTAACATATTCTTTCATTCATGCAGACATTACGCATCTCGGTTTGAATTTGGTTATTTTATTAGCGGTTGGATTTGCACTGGAAAAATATGTTGGTGCAAAAAGATTTTTATCCACTTATATCATTGCGGCAAGCATCGCAGTAGTTTTTGATATCATTGGAAGAATATTTTTCGATATTTCATTCTCATCTCCATTCATCGGATCTTCCGGAGGAATTTTTGGATTGCTTGGGCTAGCAGCATTTTCTAGCAAATCAGAAGTATCAACACTGTTGATTTTATTTCCTTTATTACTTTTCATAAATATTTTCCCATTCGAGAATCTTAATTTCTTCCTGTTTACAATGGTTGCTGTGCTAGCGGTAGGACTTTTATCACTAGTTTCTCCGAGAATGCCTGTGATTTCTCTTGCAGTAATCTTCATTATGACATGGGTGGTGTCGATAGCGATCAAAAATCCACCGAATGTTTCGAGTTTTGGTCACATAGGAGGAATAATTGGAGGAATGATTATGGCGTATTTTGAGAGAAAGCATTTATATCCAGAAAGGTATATTTTAAGTAATATGAAAGGGGTATCTGCTGGCGCTGTTATTCTTGTTGTAATGGGGGCATTCGTTGTAGTTAGTGGATTATCGTATATTGCTCCTGAAGGAAGTCAATTTTCAGAAATTTTGGGTGGTGTGTCTTCGACAGAATGTGTAAAAACAAATCCTACAGTTACGATTTCTCCTGACTCTCGGATAGGAAACCCTGGGGATACGTTAGGGTATTCGGTAACTGTAAAGAATAACGATATTAAATGCTCGGCCGTCAATTTTGTGATATCTGGGCAAGTTCCAGTTGATTGGAAGTATACATTAGACAATACAACGTTAAGAATAAAAGCAGGTTCTACAGCAACAACTACTATAAGAGTATCCTCACCTACTTTATCCATAACTGTTGACTCTACTTTTTGGGCAAAGGCAAGTAGACCAAGAGCAAGTAGTTCATTCGGTAAAGATTCTGCGATCTATCAGCTTGTATATCCGACTCCGTATACGACGCCGTACGAAACACCATACGGAACTCCATATGGCACACCTTACGGATATCCAACACCTACTAGCTATCCATGCACTGATTCTGACGGGGGTGTTAATTACAATGTCTGGGGAATAACGTCCACTACTGATAACACCCAATATGATTATTGTGCAGACGGTGGTGTAATTCATGAATTCGGGTGCGAGAATGATAGAGTAACAGAATATCTCGCATATTGCGGAGTGAACGAAACTTGCAGTAATGGTGCATGTGTAAAAACCTAAAGTAATCAAATGAGGAATATGATCGCTAACATTGCTTGGGTATTAAAATTTTTTGGATCGATCCTTTTAGGATGGGAGATTATTGCAGTATTCGCATATTTTATAATCGGTGGGCTGGGGGTAGAAGATGATTTTTGGATGAAACAATTGGAAATAGCTATCATGGGTTTTATTTTATTTTTTACCGGGCATTTTCTTCAAAAGAGAATCAGCAAAACCAAAAAACAATTTTCAATGATTTCTGAAAGATTTTCCGATACGGTTAACTTCTTCCTTGTTTTCTTAATTTTACTATTATTATTTTTAATTTATTTCTTCTGATATGCTGTCGTTTGAATTCCTCTTTTGTCCTTGATTTTTACAGGCTCCAATCCAACTTGAGCTGCGTACTTTCTCATCCAGGAACCAATACTTTGCATAGCATAATCAGAATTGTCTCTGATATAAGATATTCTAATTACATCATCTGGAGATTCTTCAACTAACTGTCTTATTCTACTGGAAGCTTGAGGATCATCATAAATAGATATTCGACCCTTCCTTTCGCCTATAACTTCATATATACCTGGCCTGACTCGTTTCAAAGCCCCATCAAGTGTCTGATTAGATAAAATTTGCACAACTGCATTGAGATGAGGAATTCCTGTTGCTTTCATTATATCATCTACTACAAATCTATGACCCAACGGATATTTTGAGATAGCATCGTAAACTAACTCTCTATTTTCGGCTAATCGTTTCTTCCTCTCGGATCTTTTCTGATGTAAACTTTCTTCAAAAAGCATTGTATACCATACTACTACTTAGTAGTTACTATCATATAAAGTTATCGCTTCGTAATATGATAATATGAATTTCAAATTTATTGCATCACTAATTTTAGCAGTATCAATCCTTTTAGCAATCAGATATTTAATTTTCATCGCCCCTTTTCCGTTATCAGTTGAAGGGGCACCTAACACAACAGAGAATCTAAGGGGCCAGATCATAACGGGACATGTTGTTGATGAAGAAAACAATCCATTGTACGCCCAAGTAACTTTCGTAATATCTGCAAACCCAACATTTTTCGAAAGTTTGATAGTGAGAAGAATAGAAAAGCTTACAACAGATACGTTTACCAATAAGGATGGATTTTTTAATATAAGTATTGGAGGTAGTGGAGGGATACTTGAGTCATATGATTCTCATGCATATTATATAGTAGTGTATTATAACCCAGTAATAAAAAATCCGACACCATATCAACTAATTAATTATGATTCTCTTGAAGGTACGACCAAAAAATCATTTGTGTTTGATATCGAAAAAGACCTACCTCTCCGATTGATTCTCTCTAATAATTAATCCATTAAATATCTTCAAATGACCGATGATATTTTTGAATTTTAAATACTGATGCTACCAATAAAATAGAATGGCTGGTGAAATAAGCAGGGCCTCGCTTAAAGATTTGAAGCCTGGAAGTTTTGTAATTATCGAAGATACGCCATGTAAAGTTGATAAAGTGCAGATGAGCACGACTGGAAAACATGGACATGCAAAGATAAGGGTAGATGCGATTGGTATTCTTGATGGACGAAGGAAAAGTTTTGTAGGTCCTAGCCATGAAGAAGTAGATGTTCCTATAATTCTAAAGAAACAGGCACAAGTTCTTGCGGTTGTTGGAAATAAAGCCCAGTTGATGGACATGCAAACTTATGAAACAATAGAGTTGGATATACCTGAAGAAGTAGCAGATAAAGTTCAACCTGGTGGAGACATTGCATACTTTGAAGTCATGGGAATTAAGACATTGAAGCAATTAAAATAATTAGTAAGTGTATTTTTCTTGATACGGTTGCTGTTGTGGTGTTGTAGGACTAGGTTGTGTAGCTGCAGGAGCTGGAGCAGAACGAGTAGATGATATGTGGAACGCCAATCTGAAATCCTTAATATCGCGATGAAGTCGTAGAAGAAGATAGATGACAAGACCAAAATTAAAAATATTGATAATGCTGAGAAAGAATAGAAACTCAATTAACGGCACATCAATCCCGAATAGGAAAACCATTTAAATCTATTTTTAATTATTGTTCCAAGTATATTTATCTTGAACTAGCTTCCGTATTTTTCAATAGCGTCTTTAAGTTGCTTCTTCAGAGCTTCCAGAATTGTATTGCCTGTAATGTCCTTCAATTTCAATCCCACAATTTCCTTCCCGTCTTCTCTTGTTTGATAACGAAAATGTGGATTTTCTGTTTCTATTGCAATCTTTATGACTTGCGCAACCTCACTCGGATCCTGAGCATTCTTGAATCTTTCATCCATAGCTTTCTTGCTTGCTTCTCTCATATCATTGTAGGGACTATTCTGGCCCAGCCGAGTTCCATACTTTAATGATCTTTCCAGAAAATCTGTGATGACAGGCCCCGGCTCTATCAATGTGACTTTTATATTAAATCTATCCAAAACTGGTGCCATCGATTCGGAAATCGCCTCTAGAGCAAATTTTGTTGATACGTAAATATCGCTGAAAGCTCCTCCTCTCACACCGCCGACACTACTGATATTAATTATATGACCGCTCCTTTGTTTTCTCATATGCGGAAGAATTTCCTGTATAACTCTTATTACGCCCAAAAAGTTTGTTTCATATTGTTGCCTGATTTCTTCTATAGTAACTTCTTCAATAGTTCCCCTCAATCCATATCCCGCATTGTTAACAAGAACGTCAATTCTTCCTTCTTTTTCTATTATTTGATTTACCGCATTCTTCACTGAATTTTCATTTGTCACATTTAGCTGAAGAATTTCCAAGTTTTTATTTTTCACGGCTTCCAATCTATCTTTCCTTGACAAATCCCGTAGTGTTGCATAAACTTTGTATCCTCCTTCCGATAAAAGTTTAGCCGTATGCAATCCTATCCCGCTTGAGCAGCCAGTTATCAAAATTATTTTACTCATGCCATCATTTATTACTTGAAAACTCAAAAATTAAAATCAGCGAGTTCCCCAGCTTTTGTCTCTCAATGTGAATAATGCAACAAAATACAACCAATACAATATAAACTCATGAATGAAAGCGTAAGGAATTGAATGAACTGCAAGATATTTGTTTTCAAAAAACAGGAAAAAATTCCTGATTATTGCAACAAGAATTATAGACAAAACAAATAATGGGATCAGATTTGTGTAATTGATCATCAAAACTATTATCGACAATCTTATGACCAACGACCAAAGAGGAATTAAAATATTGAATAGTGTTTCAACGAACAATAGCAAATTTTTGTTGAATGAATATTTTAAAATTATAAAAGATTCTCTGATGAAAGATTTTTTCCACCGGAGTTGTTGTTTAACAAATTTCCATAATCCAATTGGAACTTGAGTGTAACAAACTGCATTTTTTGCATATTTTGTTTTAAACCCATTCATAAGAACAAGATTTGTGAGATGTCTGTCATCCCCATAAGTACATTTCTCACCTAAAAATTTCTGATTCACGTAGCGATTCATAAATTTCGAAATAACATCTCTACGATAAGCACTCAACACCCCACTACAGCATGTAACAATCCCGAAACTTGAAAGAGATTTTCTCTCGATATTAAAAGCGTTCCAATATCTCGACGCGATCATTTTTGTTAGCAGGTTCTTTTTAACATTCAGAACTTTTATGTTCCCAGTTGTTGCACCAACATTATCATCGGAAATTAATGGTGTTACAAGATTAGTCAAAGAATTTTTTGTTATTACCGTATCACAATCCACTGTGGCTATAAATTTACCCTTTGAACGATCAAATCCTACCTTTTGAGCAAACCGCTTGCCTTTATTTTTTTCATATCTTATAAAAAGCAACTTTGAACGAAAATTCTCCTTTATCATTTTCGCACAAGAAACATCCTTGGAACCATCATCCACAACAATGACTTCTTTATTGCCATTTGCATCTAGAATACTTTGAACGCATCTTTTCACAAGTTTGGGATTTTCATTATACAATGGAACTATTACACTAATTAATTCATCATTATATTTGGCATGAACTTGGCGTTTCGATTCCTTTACTTCTGCAATAAAAAGAAGGGCGAAACGATACCAAAGATAAGAAAGCGTAAGAACGATATATGCCGTTATGTAAAAATTCCAAGAAAGAATTAACATGCTTAACTAACAAAGATTGGTGACAGCAATGCAACTAATTGGTTGCCGTGAACAACTTGGCATCGATCTCCAAAACTTTCACCGATGTCTTCTTCAATTATATTTCTGTTAATCGGATTGCCATTAACATAAAGAACCTTTACCAATTCATCGTTAACTTCAAATTCCTTATTTTCAATCGTGTATTTTCCTGCAAGAATTTCAGCCTGCCCAGATGTTAGCATACAAACTTTTTCTTTGGCTAGAAAATCAAGTACCTTGAGATCAAAATTATCTTCAACGACAAGATAAAATGTGTCTTGACTGATCTCTGTATTATCTTGCAAGCTTGATATCGCTAGCGGCAGATTACCACCCGAGGATCCAAGACTTACTACCGAAAATAGAGATAACGAACCGAACAATATTAAGAACTGAAGAACTTTGGCCTTTCTCATAACCTTAGTTTTATCTACCAGCTTATAAGGATATTGTAACTTTTAAATAAATTTTGCAAAATATATTTAAACTTGATAATAGTTCGATTTATTAATTTAGAAAAATAGTTCTGACACTATTCATAGAAACAGGTTGTTTATCAAGGCCCGCCAATCTCAAACGATTAGTAAGAGCCGGCTGAAATTCTCGCTCGAAAGCTTGAATCTTACACCGCTCTCCTATTAACGCAGTCGTCTACTGCAGTCTTCGTCCAACAACCGATCCTTGCGGATCAGCCATCGGATTAGTTGTCTATTATTTCCGGGTGGTTTCATTCTTAGATGCTTTCAGAATTTATCCACGTATGGCTTAGCTGCCCAGCTATGCTATTAACAACTGGTTCACCAGAGGCCACGGACGGATGTTCCTTTCGTACTTAACCTTCCTTCCGGTCAGACAGCTGACACCTCCTGTAGATAGCGACCGAACTGTCTCACAACGTTCTGAACCCAGCTAACGTCCCCTTTGAGTCTAACTAGAGAACATACTCTAGTAATTTGACTAGTGGACACCTATACCCTTGGCCGCATTCAGTTTAAGATGCTACTTCCGCCGAAGTCAAAAACGTTTTTAGAAAACTAACAATTTCTTCTCTAGTTTCGAATTTTTGCAAATCTTTCTTTCTCATATCAAATGTTTTAATAGTAAGATCTAGAATTTGAGTTTTGTCAAATCCTTTCCATATTTTACTTTTTGTTGAAATTTTTACACACTTGACAAAACCTATTTCTTTGCTGAAAATTTTTATTTCACTTTTTTTGAAAATCTGAACGCCTGTATCATCGATTATTGGTTTTATACCAAATTCTTCCAATAGTTGACCTATTTGTTGTTTAATTACTGGATGTTTTGATCTTAAAGTAACTTCAAAATCTATTCTCCAACATTTGTCTTTTGTCACCCATCTGGGTACTAAGGAAACAAATCCATCGGTAGAAAACATCACACGTAATATTTCAGCTTTTTGTTCTTTAGGTAATTTGAATATGAATTCTGGAATTCTTGCTTGAGTTACTTGTTCTTCTACAGGTAAAGTTCTAAATGTTGGAACTATAGCAGTTAATTTGTCGAATATTTCTTTGCTTTCTATTACTATTTGTTTTACACCTGATTTACTATCAAACCATTCATGAAATCTACTCACACCGAATATTCTACTTGTTACTGATGTGAAAATTTTATGTAGTTCTTCCGATTTACTCATGAATTTTATTCTCCAGTGTCCGCTCTTTGTATGGCAAACACTTCCATCAGTAAGCAATAAACCTACTAGTATTCCCAGATTTGTATCTGGTTTAATCTTTGTTAAAGTTTTTTGCTCCAATTCAATCACTTTATTGATGAGCATTGCTCACCGTATAAAGTTATCGGAGGTTCATTTCCTTTTACGTTTTTGACTTCGGCGTTTAGTGCATTCCCAAATTCCTATTGTACAATAACATCCTAAATTACTGCACGGCCAGGAGAGGGGGAGCATTTGCAACTAACAGCTATTACACTGTTAATTTCGACAACGACGCACCAACGCGCCGGGTCAATTTACTCGCAAATCTTTCTGGGAAAGTAAATAGACCCCATAAAGTAAAAGCAGTGAGCTTTCACCGGCCACGGGCCCATTTTGGAGTACCAAATTGAGATTAAATCTAGCTAGGATTGACTTAACATTTCTAGCTCGACTTGGTATATCCCCGAGGTAGCTTTTCTCATACCACCGACACCCATTAATGGACATCGATGTATCGCTAACCCACACTTTCGTGGCTGAATTTCTTGCTGGGCGAAATTCAGTCAGGCTTCCTTTTGCGTTTATACTCTATTCCGGATTTCTGTCGGGTAGTGTGAACTGAAATCGACTCATCAGCTACCTCGCTTATCATTTGTGATCAAAATCAAAGGTTGCAATCACAGTCACAGTTCACGCTATGACCCGGATGAGGAAACCTTAGGAGACCCTTGATCCTTTATCGAGGGTGTACCGCCCCAGCCGAACGATCCATCTGGTGCTGTCCTCTTACGAGTTAGCCATACAGTTTCGAAAGGGTAGTGTTACACTTTTCTCTCGGCTTTGCCCAAAAGCAAAACCTGATGACGAGTACTACCTACGCTATGCAGCCAAAACCATATAGCAACATCAGACTATCGTAAAGCTCTACGGGGTCTACGTTTCCCACAGGAGGTCTCAGGCCTATTCACCTGAATGCTAATTTCACCGGGTCTCGATCCAAGACAGTGGAGAAGTCGTTAAGCCCTTCAGACGGGCCGTTATTTAAACGGCAAGGGATTACGCTACTTTACGACGGTCAGAGTTACCGCCACCGTTTACCGGGGCTTCTTACGGTTGAACCCGCATTTCACACACCGGCACTGGGTAGGCATCAGAAACTGTACTAACCTTTTCAGGCTTGCAGTCTCAGTCGTTTTTGTTAAACAGTCGCTTCCCCCTTGTTATTGAAACCTACAGTCCCCCTTGCGGAAGACCACAGGCACTGCTTCTCCCGAAGTTACGCAGCTAATTTGCCGAGTTCCTTGGAAAGAGTTATCCCGACACGCCTTCGCCTTCTCAGCGAGTCTACCTGTGACGGTTCTTAGTATGGACATGAAGGATCCATCCAAACTTAATTTTCACGGGCTCCGGGAATTGACAGAACTCTACATACGTAGAGCTATTCCTGCATTCATCTTCTTCTCCTCATTACAAGACTCTGAAGATTTCAACAGTTAACTTGCGTCTGCCTATCCTGAAGCGTCTCAAATTTGGCTTGCGTTGCCGCGTGTACCTCCATGGCATCGGAATATTAACCGATTTCCCTATCGCGTGTTTAGATTAGCGACACGCTTAGGACCAGCTAACTGCCAGCTGACGAACATGGCTGACAAACCCTTAGACTTTAGGCGGTTCGGATTCTCACCGAACTATGTTGCTACTCGTAGCAGGATCTTTATTTCTTCACGGTCCACTTCTGCTTATGCAGGAGCTTCTAGCCATGAAGAACACCCCTCTACCCTCTCTTTCGAGAGCTCAGGTATCGGTGGCTGACTTAGTCCCTTCCATTTTCAGGGCATAAATCCTCGGTAGGTAAGTTGTTACACACTTCTTAGCTGGAGGCTACTTCTAAGCCTACAGTCCTACTGTCTGAGG
>CAYJQI010000002.1:0-5053 GCA_964372485.1 uncultured archaeon
CTTCAACCAAATATCACATCAATTAAATATTTTCTAAATATCTTTTCGCTAAAACTTCTAAAACACCACTTTCCCATCGTCTAATTTTTATTAACGAGCTGACATAATTTTTTAATTGTGGTTTATCTATAATTTTTTCTCTGAACAATTCAATCAAAACGGCCACAGATATTTTCATTTTAATTTTATTGGCTATTGCTATTCCCTCTAAACTATAAGCAGCATCTATATCATCCATAACCAATGTTTTTATATCGTTCTCGATGCAAGCAATAAAACATTCTGCTTCTCCGTGATTTACATCTTTTGATAATAAATTTTCAACTTTTTTTTGATTCTTTACTTCAACAGTTTTTATATTTCCTTTAAGTATGAATTCTAATATTTCTTTAGCGGTCTTTCCTTCATTATCTTTGTGCTTACTTATATCGTTTAATTCTTCCTTCACTATTTTAGGAATAATCATTTTGATTATTTCAAAGGATTTTGTAAGAGCGTTTATCATTTGGAGAGAAACTAAAGAAGATGTGTCCACGACAACTTCTATCATTTTAGACCTTCCTCAAATGATTCTTTGACCATTTCTGTGAAGAAGGCAACTTTCCTTGCTTCTTCATATCCCAATATTCTTACAATTTCTTCAAAGGAAATCAACCCCGCTGCAAATCTTTCGGCGATTGATTTTTTTATTTCTTCCATTTCAGTTTCTTTCTCTATATACTTTATTAGAGCTTCTCTGATAATATTTGACCTGGTTTCTATCTTGCTTTTTTCTAAGGCCTTCAATTTTTCCTTTATTTTGGGTTCCACTCTTACTGTGAGTAATTCATCTCTTTTCATATGTAATACACTGTATTACTGATATTTAAATATTTCATTTTAATATAGGTCAGATTTAAATAAAGGCAATTATGCGTTTACTTTCTCAGCACGTAATACTTCTCTTTACCGTTAGAAACAGCTTCAACTATCCCACTCTTCTCCATTAGTTTGAATATAATATTATTTTTTTCTGTATCCGAATATTTTATTGTAAGTTTTGTGATCAACTATATCTAAAATGAATGATATTATCTCCAGTTCACTTCCTCTAACTGTGTATATGAGTCTCCAAAAACCAGAAATATCAAATTTCCATAGATTGTTAACATCGTATTTCTCTAAATATTTTCTAGGAATCATCCCTTTCTTTATCTGAATTCCTATGAAAGGATTTGTTTTCAATAATTCAAGTGCTCTTTGCAAGGATCTTAACAATATTTGATGTTCAGATTTTTCTATGCCATTCTTTATTTCTTCACCAACAACTTTATTCAGATTTGCAAATTGTTCATAGCTTCTTCAGAAAGAATTACATGTATTATTTTATTCCCAAACATTAACTAAACCTCTGTCCCCCGTTCTATAGCTGCTTGAAGTTTTGGACTTGGATTGTATATCCAAACCACACCCCTGCTTGTAAATGCTATCATACCTCTGGTTTCTAGATATTCCAGAATCAGATTTAATGTTTGATGCATTATACTCTTTGGTAATTTTTCCTTCACCTCTTTTTTGGTTAAAGAAGTTTCTGCTTTCCTTAGTACCTCTTCCACCATAAGTACAGTTTTTAGGTTGGGATAGTGAATTACTTTATTCCGCATTTTAATCATTATATAATATTATATAATTAAATATATAAAGTTATATAATTTTTGTTTCTTAATAGTTTACTTTCTCAGCACGTAATACTTCTCTTTACCGTTAGAAACAGCTTCAACTATCCCACTCTTCTCCATTAGTTTGAAATATTCATTGCATCTGGTTCTTGATAAGCCGGTGAGATCGCCTAATTCCACAGACGACAATTTTTCATGCCTGTCCAAGATTTGTATTATCTTTTCAATTCTTTTTGATTCTACCGGCGTTAATCCGGTATTGAGCACCAAAGGCTTCTCTATAGCAGGTTGAATCTTGGCGACGATTTTTTCGACAAGTTCTTCTACATCTTGCGACTCCTGTTTGAACGTGCTCTCTAAGACAACTTTGCCCGGCATCCTTTCATCTATCTTTTTCTCCAATTCATTCAATTTCTTTTGGATTAATGAAATTTCCTTGGAGTAATCAGGTATTTCTGGCATTTCAACTAATGTAGATTGCTCGGGTTGATATCCATAAGGTTGATCTAACTTCCTTTCCAGATTAGTTAATTTTGCATTAATATAATTTATCTGATTGTTTAGATTACGCAGTAATTCCATGGGGGTTGGTTGCGTCTCATTTAATGATATTTTGTCTCTTTGAAGAAGCATCATAATATATAATTTGGTTTCTTTGTATAAAAACATGTCGACAATTTCGACGATATTGTGGTTGGACATAAAATTAGAGAAAAATAGAATGATTATATCGTCGACAGTTATTTAGATCAAATGGTATAACAAGGGTTTTTATAGAAAAACAAATTGTAAGCAGTGTTATTAATTGAAAAAAAAGCAAATCATTCCTTTTTCTATCAAATAGAAATATTATCTGTTTGTTAAAAAGCAGGAATTCGAAGAGTTTCAGCAGGCTGCTTATCTAGTTCGACAGGTATGTTGATTTGATATATACCATATCGATATTGGTTAGGCGATCGCATTGAAAAAGGTTTTGGTAAATCTTTCTGAGTTCCAGATAGAGGAATTAAATAATTTAGTGAGGAATGGCGCGTATTCTACCAGAAATGAGGCAATAAGGGAAGCCCTCAGAGGGTTTCTTCTTATGAAAAAAAGTGAAGAAATAGAGAAAAAACTGGAGATGTGAGACAGTGAATATTTTCGAGTGGCTGGCCCGGAATGGGTATAAATACACTTGGAATTTTGGATTAGCGGATAATGTGCCTGATATAATAGCCTTCAACCATGAAGAAGTGGTTGTTTTTGAGACCAAAAGAACGATCCAAGAGATGGAAGGATCGTTGGATCAGTGCCTGAAGTATGCGGAATATGCAAACAAGATATATCTTCTTGTTCCTGCCAAGGTAGCAGAAAACCTGACTTTGGAGACAAAAAGGGCTTTAGAGAAGGGCGGAATAGGATTAGTTCAGCTAAACGGCAGCATAGAAAAAATAATCGAAGCCAAGAGTTTCTTCCATGATAATAAAGGTTTGATAAGGATATTGGAAGAGAGGGTTTTCGACGAGAGATATCTGACTCCTTCTGACATAAAGAACAAAATAATCGAGATTCTGAAGGCAAATCATGAGGGGATGCCGATAAGCTACATGGCGAAAATTTCTGGCCTTCATAGGCAGACTTTAGCTAAATATTTACAGCAACTTAGGACTTCTGACATTATAAAAATAAGGAATTCAGGCACCGCAAAGCTCTGTTACTTAAACAGTAGGAGTTATGATTGAAAATGAGTAATAAAATGTTAGTACTCACTACCTTTTCTTTAGTTTTCTTACTCTCATTTAATTCAGTCTACTCCTTGGGAAGATTAGAAATCATTATGAAAGATCCATTCCTGAATAATAGTATCAATTATTATGCACAAAACACAGATTTTAATTTCTCTTTTTCAGTAAAATGCGTGGGTGGAGATTGTGGTAACGTAAATTTGACTTTGGATCCAAACCAAATAACAGAAAGCATTCTATCTACAACAGGTCAATTCACTAATAGTTCAAGATTTAAGTTAATGTCTTCACTATATAGAACGGAGGCACTTGTTAATAGTACATCATTCAAAATCCTTCCTTCAACACCCATTCCAATTGTTTTTACTGCATTTAGTTTTTCTTTAATAGGACAATTTTCTGGTAGTCTTTCGAATAATACTAATTATAAAATTGTTTCTTCAGTCAGTTTATCGATGAGGGACAATCTTAAGGTTTCAACCATTACTGTCACAAATGCCACAAAAAAACAAAAATTTGCTTATTTCTTAAGTGGTGGTTATGCGAGTGGTGGAAATTATCGTCTTATATCTCATTTGTACAAATACGAATACATTTTGAAATCTCCTACTTTCAAAATTTCACTTAATGATTATAAACCGCCGCTGGGTTTACCTGCTTCAAATTATATACTGTCGGATCAATTCAGCGGTGGTCTATCAAACACAACCAGCTTAAGATTGCTATCATCATTCAGCAGATTCCCAACACATCTGTCTAAATACCAGCCGCAAGTCACAAGGGCATACTTAAGCTTTATTGTGACAGATACGTTGAACGATGGCATCTCATCAAATCCAACTTACAAGCTAGTTTCATCCATAGGCAAGCTATCAGGAAATTGGACAACTAGTAGCAATTTCAAATTATTCAGCGGAGCTGTGCAGCAGTTTGATGTACCTAAGAAAAGCGGTATCATACCAACAACTATCGGTGCAAGACCATTCTACACATTCGATTCAAATCCACAAATATGTTTGAGCATGGCAAACGGTGATACTTGTAATGGCACATGGAAAGTAAACACAACAGGGTATTGGGGAACAAGCCATATATTCTTTGGAGTGGCACAATCTATGACATATCCCCAAATATCATCCAACGTCACGGGCAATACAACAATTAGAATTGATAAAATCGGTTCTTTAGAAGATGTCCAATGCGAGATAGGAACATCTGGAAATTGGAAAGGATGCGCCAATGTCACATATAATGATCTTCTATTAAGAGTAAGAGCGAAATGCACGAATGCATATCCGATTACGAACATGACGATGAATTTGGATAACATAAACGATAAGAACACTCTAGCAAAATCGGTAGCAAACTACACAAACGGAACCAGGTATGATTATTGGATATTTAATACAAATTATCAAATAAGAGATTCCGGAACAATGAACTTGACTGTGAGTTGCACGAATAAAGTAAATGAGTTGAATAAAACAACTATTTCTTGGGGACTACCGTTCGGAACACTGACAACAACCATGATGAACCCGTTCGTTCAGAATACAACAGTAGATGTGACTCAAAATAAATTCTTCAATTATTCATTTACTGTTAATTGTGTCGGCGGCGAGTGCGGCACAGTCAAGCTGTATGCAGATCCGTATCCAGGCGATCAATCGA
>CAYJQI010000003.1:0-4138 GCA_964372485.1 uncultured archaeon
AAAATTTAGTCTTTAAAAGGATAATGATCTAGTTTTATATAATCTTCAAATAAATTTACCAATTCAACATCTTTTATTATATCGCTAAATTGATTTCTCAGCTCTATTAGGCTTTCTTGCATTTTCTTCATATTTTCAACTTCATAAATCAATTCAACATTCCAATCTCCTAAAACTTTAATAAAAAATATGATATTAGGATGAGTCTTACAATAGAATAGTAGTTTCTTTAATTTTTCTTCGTTGATATTTTGTGTGACAATATTAACTTGGAAAGATTGATATCCAAAGGTGTTTGGTTGTAGAAGAATGGTGAATCCACCGATTATATCTTCTTTTATCATTTTTTTAACTGAGTAGATCACTGTAGATAGAGGGACGCCAATTTCATCAGATATTGTGGCGTAATTTATTCTCGCATTGGTTGTAATTTTTCCTAAGACTTTTCTTTCGGTTTTGGATAACCGATAATCGTCAAATTCTATCTTTTTTTCTTCTGGCACACCCATGGGTTCAGCTAGATATTTTCTGGGATATTTATGTGGTTCTAGTTTAACTATAAGTTTAATATCTGCAAGATATCCGGAATACTTATTCATAATTTGGCTTAGAATTTTATCAAATTCTAAAGGATTTTTGGCAAGAATTGAAAATGCAAGGTCTATCCTTCCCCCAAATTCTGCAATCCAATATATCTGCTCGTCTTTTTTTAAATAATTTTTAATTTCATTCTTTTTTTGTTCCGAGGTGTTATTATATCTACAATAAACGCAATATCCAAAATAACCTAACTTAGTGAAGTTAAGATAAGTAACGAAATTTGTAATAACCCCTTTTTCTTTAAGTCTGTTTAGCCTATATCTTGTTGCTTCTTGACTTAACCCTATTCTTTTGGAGAGTTGTCGTATAGATAGTCTTGAATTTAAGTCAAGTTCGTAAACTAGCTTTTTATCTTTTACATCTAACATAATAGGTTATTATACAATATAGTATATAAGTTTTTCTATTTATACCTAAAAAATAGGAAAAAGTTTCTAATATTATACAAATACTACCATAAAATTATGAAGAAGAGTATTGCATTATTCAGTGGAGGAAAAGATAGCTTCTATGCTGTACAGAATTTTTTGAAAGATGGAAATCTCGATTTATTGGTAAGTATTTATGCCTCAAATGGAGACACCCAACTTCATGCTGGACCAGAAGCAATCAAATCAATAAGAGAAGCACAACTAGGAGCGATTAGCTTACCATTTAGGCAAATAAACCTTGGTTATGGTCAAGATTATCTTCATAGCTTGTTTATATCTTTGAAAAGAGTCGTGGATGAAGAGAATGTTGGATATCTGATAACGGGAGATTTATGGCATCCTTATACAAGTGGTATTGGAGATATGCTGGCTGGAGCTTTGGGTGTAGGGTTAATTAGGCCTGCAAGAGAGAAATGTCCTTCTAGAGAGATGGCCATTCCATATATGAAAGAAGTTATTGGCTCAGGAATTGAATCCATAGTATTGAGTGTTAGGAAAGATAATTTGCCTGAAAAATTCGTAGGAAGACAAATTGATGATGTTTTTGTTGAAGAATTGGAAAGGATGCAGGTAGATCCTACTGGGGAGGGCGGAGAATATCAATCTCTAACTATTTCTGCTCCAATAATGAAAAAAAGGCTTGTAATTGGTTTTTATGATAGACAATTGGTTGATGGGAAAAATGGAAGAGAACAATTTTATCGGATGAACATAAAAAAATTTCACATGGAGAGAAAATGATGATGGATATTCATGATAAATTAAGAGAATTTCATAAACAACGAGGTTGTAAGATTTTAGACTATCAGTCTCAGATTATGGGAGAACAATTCCCAGGAGAGTTTAATGTCAGTGGTTTCCATAGTGAAGTTCAAGAACTAGCAGAAAACCCCGGAGATTTTTGGGGAGTTGATAGGTGTATGAGATTAAAAGATGATGCTGATGCTACACACTCTTACATTTTTAGCATGGGTATTTTTGCTAAAGGTATTGATTTAAAAAATTCATTTTCTGATCCGTTTAAAGACAGCCGATTTAGAGAATTTCAAGAAAAAATAATTAATCAATTTGTGGATTGTCTACAATCATTAGGAATAAAACCTCATGAATTAGAAGCAACTTATTTTAATGGACTTACAATTGGAGCTAGCAAAAACTTAAGAGATAAAATCTTAAGGAAAAAATACGATTTTCCTAAAGATACAACTTCTAAGAGAGCATTAGAAGAATATGCAATAACCTGTTATCCAGTTAATTCACTAGCCAATATTGACATACATCCTTTTGAGGAAGCATTAGTTGGGACACGTGTAGAAGTGGCTTATAGAGGTATTGAGATTGGTACAATAGTTTTTGATTGTTTTAAAATAAAGAATGGGAGATTAGTGCCTATAAATTATGTTGGAGGTTATGCTATTGGAATTGAGAGATTGGTTTTAGCTCTTTCAAATGAGATATCTTTACAAAAAATTGTCCCTGCATATAGAACTACAAGAGATAAATTAAAAGAATATGTTCCATCTTCAGATTCTTCTTTACTTCAAGGTGATGTAAATGAGGTTATTTTCAGTTTAGAAGTTTTGGCAACAATAACCCTACAAGAAAAACTATCACGTGGGCAGAAAAAAGTGTTTAGGGATTTCAAGAAAAGATTCTATGAATCCTCTACTAATCTAGGTCTTACATCTGAGCAGATTTCAGAGTTGACTTCACTTTATCAAAAATGAAAATTCTAATAACTGGAGCAAGGGGATTGTTAGGAAATGAATTAGCGAGACTTGCAAAGATTGATGGACACAAAATTTTGGCAACAGACATTAAAGAACTAAATATAGTTTCTTCAGAAGAAGTTAAAAAGGTAATTACCGAGTTTAATCCTGATGTAATAATAAATTGTGCAGTCGTTTCACCTAAAAAATGTGAAGAAAATCCACATTTAGCACATCAAGTTAATGTAATTGGTGTCAAGAACTTATTTAATCATAAACAAAAGGCTAAATTAATTCATTTTTCTAGTCCTGCAATATTTGATAATTATTCTCCTTTAGAAAGTGTTCACTTTGGTATTAATCATGAGATTGGTTATAGGGAAAACCATAAACCAAACACGAAATCTGTTTATGGAAGAACTAAATCAGAATCAGAGAGGATTTTAACGAATAGTGATAGTTTAGTTATTAGAACCTCTTGGTTATATACAAGAGATAATCCTCTGCCAAAAATTAATTACTTTGCTTCAAATGAAATTAACAGACCAACTCTATGCGATGATATATGGAAGTTTATAGTTATTGCTTTAAATGAAGGTCTTAAGGGAGTACATAACGTTTGTGGACCCGAGATAATATCAAGATACGAACAAGCAAGATCTATCTATGGAAATAGAGTTTTAGGAAAAAATCTTAGAAATGTTAATATTAGACCGCTCTCAATATCAAAGATACAGCCCATGCTTAAAAGACACGTTATGGCTTTAACTTCTTGGAAAGATTTTATTACGAAGGTTAAGAATTAGTTGATAATCTTATCAAATCCAACCATCTATTTTCACCTAACTCCAAGTTAACGCCTGCTTTTTCAGATGGTACTTCATCGGTTGTAGAGTGATTTTCTATAAAGTTATGTTGAATAACTATTGCAGTCATCAGAATTGGAGCTGACCAAAGTGCTTTCAAGCCTCTAAAATCAATAACTCTATCTTTGATTTTCATAAAGACAGTTTCAATTCTGTAATTATGAATTTTTGTTTTCTGATAATTTTGTATTTTATGTTCTATTGTTAAACCACCAATCTTATTAGAATAGAAGAGTTTTTTAAATGCTCTTGGATAGAAAACTCCGGCGTCTGTTTGGATATACTTTGGTTTACCTTTTCTTATAGACTTTTTCAAAAACTCTTGTGCTTCAATTGGATTGGCAGACAAGCTATAATGAAATCCTGTTATTAATCTTGTATCCCAATCAAGACAGCACCAAAATCTATCTAACTTTCCTTCTCTATTTATCATAGTTTCATCAGCATAGAAGCTATTGCCTAAGTTGTAACCCTGTTTCTCTATAAATCTGTGAACTTTCAAAGTATATTTTCTAACCCAATCAAGAACAGA
>CAYJQI010000004.1:0-3544 GCA_964372485.1 uncultured archaeon
AATGACATTCAACATAAGAATATTGTCTTACAGGTGGCTTAAGTTAACAGTGCCCTCAAGATAAGGGGAAAGTTGAAAGGGCAATAAGAAATCTTAGTGAAGAGTTTGTCTATCTTCTGAGAAAGTTTCCACAATGGCTAAATGGGAAAATACAAAACTACAAAGAATGGTTCAACAATAAAAGGTTCCATCGTGGAATAGGTTGTATACCTGGTGAGTTATACAAGTGTAACGTTGGAAACTTTACTTAACATTTCATTAAATTAAGTGTGGATAATTATGGTAGTTAAGATCAATTTAAGGGGTAATGGGAGACCTTTTGCAATCGATAGAGGATATGGTGTTGAATATGTTCGTTATTCTGCATCGAGAGAAAATAGACCTGCTGTGATTGGATATGGCTCATCGCCTGAAGAAGCAGCGTTCAACTTACTATTTAATGTTCAACCAGATTTGGAAGGAGATTTAGATGGTCTAGGTCCTTTTCCGACACCATATGTTGGTGGTAATATGTTTCCCCCTTATAGATATCAACTATAATCTAATACTCAATCTACTTAACTTGTCGAGACTTTATTTTATTTCTATATATCCGTAAATTAAATTAAAATTCCAGCATATTATTGGCGATAAAATGAAACAAAAAGTTAAGAAATTAGAACAAGAATGGAAAACGTGCCTTACACCTGAAGAGTATCATATATTGAGAGAAAAAGGGACCGAACTAGCATTCACTGGAAAATTGCTACATAACAAGAAAAAAGGGTTTTATGTTTGTTCTGGCTGTGGGAATAAATTGTTTGAATCTGATGCAAAATACGATTCTAGTACTGGTTGGCCGAGCTTTTTTAAACCGATGAAAGATGAAAGTATGGATACAAAACCGGATAACAGTTTTATGATGAACAGGACTGAAGTGTTATGCAAGAAATGTGGAGGTCATCTTGGGCATGTCTTTGATGATGGACCTAAGCCGACGGGACTTAGATATTGCATAAATTCTGCTGCTCTTCATTTTACAGAGAAATCAGATAAAAAGAAAAATAAAAGGTAATTTGCTGCTTCAAATGGGCTTCTAATGTCTATCTTATGTTCATATTAAAATCTTTACAGGTAAATTTTTGGTGTATATCTATCACAAATTTTGTAATATCAGCATAAATATAAAGAACGTTTTCTTTAGATATGCGAGTTCAGCAAATCATTGTCTCATGCCCAAATGATATCCAAAATCTACATCAATAACTAAATTATATGGTTCTCCAAATCTTGGACATCCAACCTCTATTGGTACGATAAGATTTAAAGATGATGTCAGAACTAATTGCAATTTTAAATCCTCTCCAAACAAAATCTATTTATGATTAGCAGTTATTCTGATGCTATTTCTAAATCTTTGAAAAAAATAGGAGTTGACATTGGGTATCGAATATCTGTAACTAGAGGTAAGGAAAGTTATGAGGGTGTTCTAATGCCGAGGGTTTCTGGTGATTCTAACTCGCTAATTATTAAATTAGATAATGGTTACAATGTCGGAATAAAATATAGCAAAGATATGAAAATTAAAAAACTAGAAGGGTATGTACAACTAGAAAAATTCCCTGTTAAGCCTGTTTTACATGATTCCAAGAAACCTACGATAGTTATATTACATACAGGTGGAACAGTTGCTTCTCGGGTTGACTACAGGACAGGTAGTGTTATAGCAGGCTTTAAACCTGAAGAAATTCTCGCCATGTTCCCTGAATTAAGCGAGTATGCCAACATAAAGTCTAGATTAATAAGGAGTATGTGGTCTGAAGATATTAGAATAGAACATTATCAGATTCTTGCAAAAGAAATCTTGAAAGAAATAAAGGGGGGTGCGAACGGCATAATTATCGGACATGGTACAGATACGATGCACTACACATCAGCAGCTTTATCTTTTATGTTAGAAGATTTACCCATTCCTGTTATTCTTGTAGGATCGCAAAGATCTAGTGATAGAGCCTCCTCAGATTCTTCAATGAATCTGTTTTGTGCAATCAAATTTATTACAAATAGTGATTTTTCAGGTATTGGTTTATGCATGCACGGCACACCAAACGATGATTTTTGTTATATATTCCACCCATGCAAAGTAAGAAAGATGCATACAAGCAGGAGAGACGCTTTCCAAACAGTTAATGGAAAGCCTTATGCAAAAGTCTGGAATAAGGAAAATAAAATTGAGTTCCTGAGAAAAGATTATCTTCAAAAAGATAGAAATAGAAAAGTTAAACTTCTTGATAAATTTGAAAGAAAAGTCGGCTTGGTTAAGTTCTACACAGATTTTGATTCGGGATTGCTGAAATATTTTGAAAAAGAAAACTATAGAGGATTGGTGCTTGAGGGAACGGGATTAGGACATGTTCCTATAAACGTGATAGATGAATTAACAAAACCGAACAAAGAGAATTTTGAGGCATTGAAGAGGATTGCGGAGAAAGGAGCTGTTGTAGTCATGACTTCTCAAACTATTTTCGGGAGGATTGATATGAATGTTTATTCAACTGGAAGAGATTTGCTTAGTATCGGTGTTCTATCTGGGGAGGATATGCTTCCAGAGGTTGCTTATATCAAATTAAAATGGTTGCTAGGCAATTTTCCAAAGAAGACTAAAGAGATGGTGGGTAAGAATTTGAGGGGGGAGATAAGCGAAAGAACTGAAGCGGAGAGGCTGAATTTTGAAACATAACATATGGCGTTTTAAGAAATAAAAGTACGAGTTTCCGAGCCGACCCCTTCTAAATAAAAGACTTTTCTTGATTGCGTATAACATATGCGATTTTATGAAGTTGCGTTAGCAATTTGGGTGTAATGTCAATGAAACCATAAAACCGCTGTTAGCAGACCGAAGTCGAAGACTGAGGCGAGGAACAAAGTGACGAGAGTTCGGGGGCAAGAAATGAAATTTATTTAGCGAGTCACACATCAAATCTAAGTAATTTATTAGAAAATTTTATCTTTCTATTTCTTTACCCTCAATAATTAAAGTTGAAGGTTTTCCATTTAATTTGCCTTCATTTACAACATAATCAGCTTTATTTAAAATTTCTTTTGGAATTTCGTCTATGCTTGAAGAAGGCTTTTCTCCTGAGAAATTTACAGAGGTTGTTATGAAAGGAACATTAACTTTCTGGATTTTTTTTGTAAAATGATGGTTGGGTATTCTTATTCCTAAGGTTTTTTTATCTGAAACCCAGCTTAGGAAAGAAGGATTTTTCTTTTTTAATATTATAGTGTATGCTCCAGGAAGATATTTTTTCAAATCAAAATTTACTATGCATTTTTCTGTTATCCATTCAAAACTCGGAGCAATAACAGAAAAAGGTTTTTTATCTCTTCTTTTTATTTGTCTTATCTTATTAACAGCTTTTTTGTTTAAAGCATTACATCCTATTCCGTATATTGTATCAGTTGGATAAATGAAAATTTTTCCTTTCAAGATTTCTTGTTTCAAAATTTTAACGTTCATAATATAATTAAATCAAGGCATTATAAAAAACTTTTTATTTCAAGA
>CAYJQI010000005.1:0-2956 GCA_964372485.1 uncultured archaeon
TTTAAATAGCCAATCAAGAAATCGTCGGCCTTTAGGCCGCTGATGAATTGATTGCCTAACGCTTTTCCTGACAGAAATAAAAATAAAAAACAGGAGCAGAGCTCCATACACTATCTCAGAATAGTGTAAACTATGGAGTTCTGTTCACTTAAAGATTGAGGTGTTCTCGTGGCAATCTGTGGAGCAAAGGTAATTTCAAAGATTCTGTCGGACGAGTGACGATAGAAGTTGCAAAGGAGTATGTGCGTGACCAGCAGTTGCAATTGGATTCGTTTATCAATATTTCAGGAAACTGTGGGCTTTAGCTCGCAGAGGACATTGTCATATATTATGTAAAAATCTTAAAAACCAGGGAAATAAAGTTTATAAAAGTACTAACTGAATGATATTATTGATTTACGCTCTGGTAATGCTCTGGTAGCTCAGCAGGTAGAGCAGTTGGTTGACAGTTAATGTCAAGCTGAAGCTGTTAAGCTGAGTCATGGAAACCAAAAGGTCGGCGGTTCGAGTCCGCCCCAGGGCGCTTACTATTTCTTATATAAGCATTTTTATTCGTAAAACAATCCTTAATATAATTATTGGCCCCGTGTGGAAATGGATATCCGGCAAGGCTTCGGACCTTGAGTTAGGTTGATCCCTCAAAGAGGGTTCGAATCCCTTCGGGGTCATATACTTTTAGGGTTCAAATCCCTCCGGATCCACTCAAGCAAGGGTGTAGTTTTGTAGGAGAGTGAGATGTAAAGTTAGCGATACCTATTTGGTGTAAAAGTTAATCTTATACGAATGCCCTACAGCTTGCTGTGGAGTATTTCACTGGGTAAGGAAATTAAGGTAGGGTTATTGACTTCAGAGGACTGAAGCCTTATGGTCTGCCCCCATTCTAATGAACGCAATAGTTATCCAGCATAACTTTATAGAGAATCATCGTACGACTAATGAAGTTCCATGTGAAATGGTGGGAGTTAATTTAGGATTAAGAGAAAATAGGTGGTTAGATTTGATTAGATTAAGCAGTAAACATATTAAATCTAATAACACATAATCTGCTTCGCAACTAATTCTAACAATGGTTTAACAGTTCATTTCATTCGCCCAATTTTTCTTTTTATGGGTCGCCATCTTTTTAACCAAACATTAGAACCTTATCAGATTCTTCCACTATTTTCAACATATCTTCCATTGCAGAAACAGGACATATGCCAATATCTTTTTCTCTTATTTGTAAACAAGTCTCACAGGCAAGAATAACTCCATTGTTTTTCAGGAATTTCTTAATAGAACCATCAAGAAGAGGAAATCTATCATCTTTTACATTCTCAACTTCAACACCTTTTCCAATCAGAAAAACTTTTACAGAATGATTATTTTTGAGAGCTTCGTTTCCGAACCTAAAACTGTTCCAACAGGTTTCTGCATCGTTTGTGTTCAAAATTATGCCGATTTTCATGGTTTTACCTCGCGCTATCAACCATCTCAATCACATCCTTTTCAACTTGTTCGGTTTCCTTCCGGTCTACTTCTGGAAAGAATTGAGAAATCATGGTTGGTTTCATCCCAACAATTTTTACTTTTCCATTTTCTTCTAGGACATTGATTTTACATGGCATGCAGAGAGATATTAATCGATTTTTGTTTAAGAACTGGTTTGCATATTTACCTGAACAGATTTCGATTATTCTTAGTGGTTTTTGAATAAATCCTTTAGCAGTCAATCTTTCCTTTACGTCATAAATTTGAAATAAAGCCCAGCCTTTTTGCTCAACAGCCTTCAAAACGGAAACAACAGCGTCATCAAAACTCTTTTTCGTTTCAACAATGTATGCAAAATCATCGGTTTTCATATCCATCACCTATATCACACGCTAATAAATCATAGAGAAATGGGGGAGTTAAATCATTTGTATGTTCCTTTAAGAATTTTGAAACTTTCAATCCACGTTCTTTATCAGTATGAAACAGAACAAACCACGCAAGCCAAGAATAGATATTAACATAACTTGAAGTTGTGATTTTAATATTTGAACAAATCTCTCTCAAAAAAGAGATAGTTTCCTCTTGAGTTGGCAATTGATAATCAACATGTTCCTGAATGAATTTATTACTGAAAATCGATAAAATATGTTTTTGTGCCTCCATGCTTCTTGCTTCTGGAAAATTGATGAATAGCTTTGACCAAGTAACACGCACCAATTCTTTTAACAATCTTGGCCTGTCTCTGCGCGGTAAATGCTCTAACGCATCAATGCTCACCACCACCTCAAAATGCTTATCAGGAAATGGTATGTTCAGGCCATCTCCACCCGTGGTTTGTGGATCAATAACCCAGACTTTTAGTTCAGGAACAAATAATGCAAATGCTCCATCAAATCCACCAACATCCAAGATAATGGTGTCTTTCTTGAGATTAAGTTTCTTCACGTGTTCTGCTACTGTGCTGATGCGCATAAAACGATCAAATTCAATAGATGAGGTATTAAACTCTATGACTTTGGCTTCTCGAACACTATTCACTCCACATTCAACAAGCTCAACTGTTTTTTGTGCTTCGATTGGCGATTCAATCTTCATTTTCCCATCAGTTCTTTTTTCATTTCTTCGTACTGCCTCTTTGTGATTTCCCCAGAAGCATATCTTCTCTTTAGGATTGTTAATGAATCTTGCTCATTTTTATTGGATTGGCTCGCATTGATTAAAGTAACTATAAGCCAAATAATGAGTCCCCAGAAAAGCAGCATAAAGATAAATCCAAAGCCCATTCCAAAACCCATCATGCCGTATCCTCCCATTCCAAAACTTCTAAATAAGAGCAGTAGTGCTAGTGCAACAAAAACCCAAATCCATACATTTTTATTTTCTTCCATAATAATCCCTCAAACATTTATCTAATTGTTTCGCAACCTCTCAGCCAAAACATCTCTGATTATATCAAATGCCTTGATGATTTTTGGATTTGTAA
>CAYJQI010000006.1:0-2824 GCA_964372485.1 uncultured archaeon
TTTTCTTCTGTTGCCCATCGTGGTACGGGTAATATTCTTATTTTTTTTCCTTTGATGGTTATTTCTTCAGTTTGTTCAAATGTGAGTATTGTTCCTTCTCGTAATTGATACATGTTCATTGCTTCGAGTAGTCCGTTTATTTCTCTTTCTTTGTTCGCGTCATTTAGTTCGTAGCATACTTGTATTGCTTCTGTTATTCTTGTTCCTTTTTTTATCACGAAATCACATTCTTTTTCGTTGGCATAATAATATATCTCTTTTCCTTTTCTTTTGAGTTCTATGAATGCAGTGTTTTCGAGGTTTCTTCCTTTGTCTGGAGTGAATGTTAGTCCGCATACTTGGTGGAATGAGGAGTCTACAAGGTATATTTTTCTTGGTGATGCCAATTGTTTTTTTATTGATGGGGACATTTTTAGTACTTCAAAGAATAAGTATGAGTTTTGAAGGTAGGATATATATTCTTTTACTGTTATTGCATTGGACAGGCTTAGAGTTTTTTTTAGTGAGTTGTACGTGAATTGTGTTGTTGCGCTGGTGGCAAGAATATTAACTAATTCTTTCAATATCTTCTCTCGTTTTATAGAATATCTTGTTATAATATCTTTGTAGAGAATGTTTTCGAATACTGTTCTTACGTACTCTTTATCTTTATTTTTCAAATATTCTGGAAGTCCTCCTGTCTGCATATATTCTTCGAACGTTTTGAGTAGTAATACTTTTTTGTTTGTATCGTACCAGTCATCTTTTGTCAAAAGTATGCCTTTGAATGTTACATATTCTGTGAATGAGAACGGGTATATCTCAAATGATTTGTACCTTCCGGTGAGTCTTGTACCAAATTCTTTGCTTAAGAGAGTGGCATTTGACCCAGTAATGATTATTTTTTTCCCTTCATCTTGCAATCTTCTAACAAATGTTTCGAATTTCTCAACATTTTGTATCTCATCAAAAAAGTAAGTTTTTGTTGTCCCATAGAACTCTATGAGCACTTCATTGAGCATTTCAAAATCTTGAGCTTGAAAATCTAACAATCGTTCATCCTCAAAATTAATATAACTCCACTGTTTTGTTTCTTTCATTATTTGTTTGAGAAGTGTTGACTTTCCGCATCTTCGTACTCCTGTAAGAATGAGTATTCGGTCATCGTTCATCCATGCGAGAACTTCTTTCAGTATCTCTCTCTTAACTGTTTCTTTTTGTGTTAAAATTTCACTTTTTTGTCTTGTAACAACTTGCCGTAAAACATCCTTCGAAATCATACTAATTGCTAATTAGTACTTATATATAAATGTTCTTATTAGAAATTAGTACATAAATACTCGCAAAAATAGAATTTATTAAAAACTGGCGGGTTTAATACCCCGGACTTCAGTCCATTTGTTTTTAATTCCAAAAACTTGCAGTCTGGCGTGGAGCGTAACGCCTCGGGTTTTAGCCGTTGATGGCTCCGGGCAGCGGATTTTTATTATTCTAATAAAAATTTCCATGCTGGAATTAATTCTATTGTTCCCTCTTCAAATTTGATTTCTTTTTCCTCTTTTTTTGTAATTAAAATTCCTTGTTTTTGATTGAATTTCTTCATGAATTCTTTGATTGGCTTGAAATCTTCCTGATTTATTCTTTCTTGATATTTGACTTCTATTGGTGTTTTGTTATGGACTATGTCGACTTCAGTTCCATTTTTCCAGAAAGAATTTGCTTTTAATTTATTTATTATAATTGTTTCAACCATTTTTCCAAAAAAAGATTCATCTATTTTTGGCTTGTACAAGTAAGATAAAGCATTATCTGTCGGATACGCTCTTTTTTTCTTTCGTAATGTAGTTATGCTTCCTTTTCGGTAATTTCCTAAAATAGTTATTAAAAAGCTGTCTTTAAGATACGAAATATAATCTTTTATTACTCTTCTGTCTTTTTCAAACTGCTTGCTTAATGACTGGTAATCAACGTACATTCCCGGATTTGTGGCGATTAATTCTAAAAGAATTTTTAGGAATTCCGGGTCTTCTATTCCAAACATTTGAGGTATATCTTTATACACTATTTTATCAACAATTAATGCTCTGATATATTCCTTAAAGTCTTTGTCAGTTTCAAAGGAGAATGTTTCTGGAAATCCGCCTTTTTCAACAAATTTTAGGAAGAGCGGGGTTACTGCATTTTCATATTTAAAATTTTCTTCTTTTATGCTGTTAAATCTAAGATATTCTCTGAACGTAAATGGCGTTAGGGTAAATTCGAAAATTCTGCCGGCGAGAGTTTCTTTTGTCTTTTTTCTTATGAAAAGTGATTCTGAACCGCTTATGAAAAATTTTAATTTCGGATACAAATCATAATACTTTTTTAATTCATTTTCCCAATTTTTGTACTTTTGGATTTCATCAAGAAAAACATATATTTTATCCTCCCTGAAATCTTTTGAATTTATTTCTCTGTATTTGTTCAAAACTTCACTTAAATTTGTGAGAATTTCATCAAACGAAAAAAACAGAATGTTTGATTGTTCGACTTTTTCTTGCATTAATTTATGTACTAATTGATACATGATAGTGGTTTTTCCAACCCTTCTAAGGCCCGTTATTGCAACAATAAACCTTTTGCTGAGATGGTTTTCTATTTCAACAAAGATATCTCTTTTGAAAGGCAGAGCTAGCTCTAAGTCTACTTTTCCACTTATCCACCATGGGTTTAATTCTTCCAATTTCGCTCTTTCCATCTTGAAACAAGTACATTGTGATGTACTTATTTATAAACTTTGTGGTCATCAGGATGTACATATAATAAACTAAGGGATTGGGATCTTTTGTTAAAAACTAGCTGGTTT
>CAYJQI010000007.1:0-2775 GCA_964372485.1 uncultured archaeon
CAATTATCCTTAGAGTCTGGAATATCATCTTTATCTTTATCTGAAATCAAGTAAGTAAGAGGCAGCTCGTCCAGATTACTTTTATCCAAAATAAATGGGCTGTCACAAATTCCATCTAAATCATCATCAACACATGTTTCAGAGAATCCTGTGCCATCTGGTTTTGCCCAGAAGTTTCCGCCTAAAAATGGCCCTAAAATAATATTGGTTCCTAGTGTTTTGGCAATATTCCAGTTATTTAAGCTCTCATTATCCAAATAATATGCTGTACTATTAAAGAGATTGTTGTAAAATAAGTTTCCGTTACTAGATAAAACCCCTATACTCATCGGCAAAAAATTAATATTGCTGCTCATTACTTTGTTAGATATAAAAGTGTTTGAGTTCGCAAAGTATAGCTGGATTCCGGTTATATAAGAGTCTATAGCATTAGATGTTATTATGTTTAAGTCAGAGGAGCGGATATTAATGCCTAAATAAGCATTGTACGCACTATTGTTTGTTATATTGTTTGAGTTAGAGGATTGTAAGCTTATTCCTCCAGAAGCACGAGTATTATTTACAAAGTTATTTATTAAACTATTAAATGAGGATCCATATAAGTCAATGCCGGTAAATACCCCGTTTATAGTATTTCCGATTAATCTGTTATCCTTAGAATACTCTAGGCTAATACCATAGCTATTCTCATTCAGATGGTTAGATATAAGCATATTTGAATCACCAGAAAAGACCACTCTAATACCGCGATTATTGCCGTTTGCTGTATTGTATATTAAACTATTAAATGATGAATCAGGCCCATAAATAACTATCCCATAATAATTTCTATTGGCAGTGTTGTTTGTTATGTTGTTTGCATTAGCTCTTGATAAATAAATGCCATTATAAGTATTATTGTTTGCTATATTGTTTATTAAACTATTATTAGATGATCCTACGAAGGAAATACCGCCCACATAATTGCTATTTGCGGTATTGTTTTTTAGTATATTGAAAACAGAAGAAGACAACATAATACCTGAACCATAATTATCATTTGCTATATTGTCTATTATAGTATTTGAATCTGATGCTAATAGGAGAATTCCAAATTTGTTTTTAGTGGAATTAATATTTTCAATAAGAGAGTTGGTTGTATCAAAGAAGGTCAGTCCTACATCATTATTGCTTGACAAGATTAAGTCTTTTACAGTTATATTGTTGCATCTTACGCAGTAGAAGGCGCCAATATTTCTAAAGCTATCGAAAACTGTATCATTTACGCCTTTAAGGTAAACAATAGGTTTTCCATTAATTATGTTTGATGGGCCTATATCATTATCAAAAGCAAGCTCTCCTTGTGCTAAAAGTCTAGAAATACTCTCTTCTGGAATTACTGTACGTACCCCAAAATTAAATAAGTTATCTCTCATAGTATTATTTACCATTGTGTTGAATGATGAACCATGCAGGACAATGCCCAGATTAGTGTTGTTATTGGCCAGATTATTTATCACTTTATTGAAATGAGAGAAGTCACCTAGGAGAATACCAATCTTATTTTTGCTTGTATTAATATTTTCAATAGTGGAATTATTTGTTCTATAAAAGGCCACTCCAACACCATTCTTAGCTGGTGTTATATCCCTCACAGTTACATTGTTGCATCTTATACAAAAAAATGTTCCTGCATGAGTAGAATCGTCGAAAACTGTATCATTTACGTCTTTAATATAAATAATCGGTCTTCCATCAACTTTATTTGAACTATCTATTGTATTATCGTATGCTCCGGTATGGAAAGATAAATCATCAGCCATGCCTACTTCAAAATTAAATGAGTTGTTATCCATAGTGTTGTTTATTAATGTGTTAGATGAGGCTGAAAAAAGACTAATACCTACATTGTTATTATTGGCCGTGTTGTTTATTACTATGTTCTCAGTGGGGAAGGGAATATAGTAATCGATAAGAATACCGTATTTCCTGTTATTATTTGCTATGTTATTTTCCAGTTTAGAACGAGATGAAGACCCTAACAAGATACCAGAGTACCTACTGTTAATAACAACATTATTTGATACGGTAGTTGAATGACTATCGTAAATTATTATGCCGCCGCCATTCGTTAGCAGATTGTAACTGACATTGGAGAAGGATGAGGAGGTTAAAGAAATATCTATACTGCGGCTGTGATCAAGAATATTATTTGTTATTATACTAAATTCAGAAGAGCGTAATTCTATAGCAACATTGCCTCTAGTTCGTGTAATGCTATTGCCTATAAGTTTGCTATGTGGCACCATGAAAAAACGAATACCGTCAAAGCTGCTACTTATTGTGTTGTTTATTAATATGTTGGAATGAGCTTCAGATGAACTAATCCCGGTAAGAAAATTTTCTAAATTACAGTTCTTAATAGTTACATTAGATTTAGAAGGAATGAGAATGCCATTACCAGAAGGAATGATATTACCTCTTTCTTTTCCTATTAGAGAATATCCCTGACAATCTAATGTTATGTTCTCTGCACCTATTATTATTCCATTGGAAGGGCAGTTTAATAAATCGCTATCCAAAACCGTATCAGAAGTTATCGTATCACCGCAAGAAATATGACCTGCTTTTACATTCGGAATAGAAACAAAGCTAAAAATGACCAATAAAAATGTCAAAAAGAATTTCCTCTTCTTCATTTTTTTATAGGCATAATGAAGTTTAAATAGATTATTCTACTTGACTTCAATAATAAGGTGAAGGATAGGGTGATGGGCTTGGTGAAGGGCTTGGTGA